>CACYWZ010000079.1 GCA_902778325.1 uncultured Spirochaetaceae bacterium | reverse complement strand
CTTCATCGCGCTTGAACTCAAAAAGATATACATATTCTTCAGTTTCAAGCACACAGTCTGCCCTGCCTTTTGCGCTGTGAACCTCAGTTCTGGCGTATTTGCCCATCATTGTGAGCGCAAGGAAAATCACGTTCTGAAAGTTCTGTTCGATGACATTCGCTGTTTTCTGTGCGTCGTTCGTTGCAGAATATGGCAAAATCGCAAACAAAGCCGTAAACCAGTTTTTCATCGCCTCTGTGTCGCCAGCCTCCACTGCGTCGTCCAAAGCGTCGATGTCGAACGGCGAGAGCTTGTCTTCCACATCAAGATAACTCGGAGCAAGCGAGTTCAAAAAGCCGTATTTCACCTCCGCATTCGGAAAAGCGAGCAAAAAAACACGCTGCTTTTGATTCCAGCTTTTTATCGTAAGATATCCCGACTGATAAAAAAGTGGCACAGGGTCGATATTTTCCTGTCGGTAGTCTTTCAAAGTTGTTTCTTTGGCTTTCACATTTTCAACAAAATTGCGAATATCGTAGTGAGCAGCTTTGAGCTTGTTAATCAAAAAAGTCGGCGTTCCGCTCTCAAACCAATAATAACCAAAATCATTTTCATCGAAGCAATGAAGCAGGCTGTACGGATTGTACATTCCCTCGCCGCTTGCGCTGAAATGATAACCGTCGTACATTCGCTTGAGTTCTTCAAGGCATTTTTCCACCGAAAAGCCAGACACATTCGCAAGATTTTCGATGTAAGACGCAAAGTTTTCTTCAAGCTCTGCTTGCGAAATCCCGCAGATGTTGTTGTACTTGCCATTGAGAGAAATGTCTGTGAGTTGGTTCAAATCGCTGAAAATCGACACTTTGCTGAACTTGGTAACGCCCGTGAACATATAGAAGCGCAAAAACTCATCGCAGTCCTTGAGCGTGGCAAAAAACGCTTTGTAGAGCGTTCTGTTCGCTTCTTCCTGCTCTGCTGTTACAGTTTTCAAAAGCGGATTGTCATACTCATCAACCAAAACCACAACTTTCTGCCCTGTCTTTTTCACGGCGTTTTTCAAGTCATTTGCAAATCTAACAGGAAGCGTTGTTTCTGCACTTGAAGAAGGCAAATCATATTCAGTTTCAAAATTAGAAAGAGTGTTCTCGATTTTGTCCCTAAGCCCGTTCTTCTCTGTGAACTCTCCGCTCGCAAGTGAAAAATACATTACAGGGTGCTCATTCCAGTCTTTTTCCAGATTTTCCATCGCAAGATCTGTAAACAACTCTTTTCGACCAAGAAAATAATAGCGGATTGTGGAAAGCAAAAGGCTTTTTCCAAACCGTCGAGGACGACTTAAAAACACAGCTGAAGCAGAATGAGTCAATTCATAGATAATCGCCGTTTTATCCACATAAAGAAAATTATCCTCGCGAAGTTTCTTGAAATCTTGTATACCAAGTGGCAAAAGTTGCAGTTCGTTCATAATTTGCATTATAGCAGAAACTTACACAAGAATAAATGCACTAATCCAGCTCAAGCCACATGTAAACGAGAGGCTGATAGCCAGAGATGCGGGAGCAAAAGCCGCGCGGATTTCTGCCGTATTCCACGAAGCCCGCTCTCTTGTAAAGCGAAAGCGCCGCCTCATTATCCGCCACCACATCAAGCTCCAGCTGCTTGAATCCCGCCTCTTTTGCGCATTTCACGCACGCATTCACCAAAGCCCTGCCGATGCCGAGCCGCCAATATTCGTGCGCAATGCTTATGCCAAGCTCCGCCCTGTGCTTGAGCTTGAACTTGCTGCCGACCTTTTCAATCCCCGCCATTCCTGCGATTTTGCCCCCGACTTCCGCTATAATCTCGATTTCGTCTGCACTGTCGGTTTTCTCCTGCAAAAACTTGCCCTCTTCTTCGGCATTGTAGCTGTTTTCATCGGGATAGCTCAAAAGAAAATCCGTTTCCGCGTGTGTCAGATTAAAGTTCTCAAAAGCCGCCTGTCCGTCCGCTTCCACGCCGTTTCGCAGTACGCACTTTCTTCCATCTTTTAGCAAAATCTCTTCGTAGTATTTCATTTTTCAAAAAAATCTCCTTATTCATTTTTCCAAAATAAGAAAAATAGCTATATAAAATATATAATAAAAAATATGTATGCTTTTTTCTACTTAATGCAAGATAAATTTTTTACAATAAAAGAGTTTATTATAGAAAATCCTGAAATCTTGATTCCCTTGTTTCTAATTCTTCTTTTCTTTATTGCTATTATTGCAACAAGTTATACGCAAAAGAAAGTTTTTGATGATTTTGAAAAAAGTATTTCTAAAAACAGAATACATTATTTTCAAGTATTAGAAAAAGAAAATAGCTATTTTCAAAACGATGATGAATATGCTATTGGAAAAGCTGGAGAAGATAGAGTTGCTGAAGAACTGTCAAACTTAGATGATAACTATATAGTTCTCAATAATTGTATGTTTAGAATAAAGGACAAGACAACTCAAATTGACCATATAGTAGTTTCAGAGTATGGAATATTTGTCATCGAAACTAAAAACTATAGCGGTTGGATTTTCGGAAATGAAAAAGCAAAGTATTGGCGACAAAGTTTCAAAACAGAACAACATCAATTTTATAATCCTGTGAAGCAAAATCATGGACACGTTTATACGCTAAAATATCTGCTCTACAAGTTCAGCAACATAAAATATTTTCCTATTGTTGTTTTTGCAGGTACAGCAGAGTTAAAAGAAATCAATTCGACAATGCCTGTTATTTATGAATATCAACTTTTGGACATGATAAAATCATTTTCTGATACAAAGTGTATTAGCCACGAAAATGTAAAGCGAATTGTACAGCTACTTGAAGATAGGCAAATTGACAGCGAAGAACATTTAGAAGAACATATACAAAATATTCACAAACAAAAAGCAAGTCGTCAACTGCAAATAAAAAAACGTATATGTCCAAAGTGTGGCTGTACACTTGTAATTAGGACAGGAAAATATGGAGATTTTTACGGTTGTTCTAATTATCCTGCGTGCCATTTTACAACGAATATTCAATAGACACCATTTTCAAAATGCGATAAAATTTATTCATATGGAGGTTTGATATGATAGCAGTGAATGGTTATTTTGACGGAAACAAATGCGTAGCACTCGACACATCTCAGTTTCACCCAAATCAGCGACTTGTCATTACCGCTCTTGATGAAGATTATTCTGAGCAGCAATCAGAAATCGAGGCTCGAAAAGAAAAAATCAATGCAATGAAGAGCTTTTTCGGAACACTTTCTCACGATGAAGCGGAAAGTATCCGAAATAATCGGCTTTCGTTGTAAGGCATCTGAAATGCTTTATATGCTCGATACAAACATCATCAGCTATTTTGCAGAAGGAAACAAAAATGTCATATCAAATCTTGAAAACTGCGTGTTTTCAGGAAATGATATTGGCATTTCTGTAGTTGCATATTACGAAATCGAACGAGGATTGAAATATGTCAATGCAAGCAGAAAACTAAAAGATTTCTATCAGTTCGCTTCCCAATGCAAAATAATTCCAATTTCATTAGAAACTGCAAAGTTAGCATCTGAAATACATTCAGGACTTAGACGAATTGGAAAACTAATTGAGGACGCAGATATTTTTATTGGTGCGAGTGCGCTAGAAAATAATGCAATCTTGGTCACAAACAACAAAGAACATCTTGGCAGAATTGCAGGATTGACGCTTGAGAACTGGACTCAAGCACTCGACACATAGAGCAAAAATGCTGTAAAATCTTTAGTATGAATGCAATTATAACAGTGGTCGGAGGCGACCAAGTCGGAATTATCGCGCGGGTGAGCAATTACCTCGCAGAGCACAAAGTGAATATTGCGGACATCACACAAACAGTTTTGTCTGGCAACTTCGTAATGATGATGATGGTGAGTCTGGAGCAATCGGACATCACGATTGACACCCTCCGCACAGATCTCACCGAAAAAATGCACAACATCGGCATCGAAATAAACATTATGAGCGAAAAAGTATTCTCCACAATGCACAGAATCTAATTTTTCTCATAAGCATAAAAACGCCGCTCTTTTTCGGAGCGGTTTTTTTTGCGCAAAAAATTGTATACGAGGCAAAAACACAAAAAGTCGCTCATATACAAACTGTATACGACAAGAAAACACACCAAGTCGGCTCATATACAATTTGTATACGAGGTGGAAACGCTCTGGCGAACTCGTATACAATATGTATACGGCAAGAAAACACTCAAAGTCGGCTCATATACAATTTGTATACGGCTCGAAAACGCTCTGGCGAGCTCATATACAAACTGTATACGACAAGAAAACACATCAAGTCGGCTCGTGCACAGTTTTTCAGAGTGCTGTTCCAGACATTTTTTTCAAAAATCAAACACGATTTCTATTTTTTCACAAGTTTTTCTTCTATCCTTGAAACGAGTTCTGTCAGCGTCATTTTGTAGAACAAGGCGATTTTGTAAAGAATTGTCAGCGAAGGAATTTTCTTTCCTTTTTCGATTTCGGAAATATAGACTTGATGTGAATCGATTGCCTCTGCGAGTTTTTCCTGAGAGATTTTGTGTGTTTTGCGAAGCTCAAGAAGAGTTTTGGCAACCGCTTCGTTCATATTGCCAGTATAAAAAAATCAAAACAGAAATATTATAAGCGATTGCTTATAAAGAAAAATGTGATTATACTTATTTTATAGGAGAGATTTTGGAGGTTTTAGAAAAGAATTATGAAAAATATAGTTTTTGCTTTTGCATTTATTTTTATGTTTTTTTCGTGTGCTAGCTCAAAGATTGTTATCGATGACGTGATGGCAGAGCCTGTTGTAAGCGAAGCATTTTATGAAATGGATGAAGCGATTAATGATAACTGGACTAAAAAGAAATCAAAGCCTGCGATAATCATCAATTTTTGCTATGACGAGCGTTTTGGAGAGCAGATAGTAACGGTTATTTCCAATTGGATTCAAAACAAACTCATAGAAGACTTTATCGCAAGCAAGCATTATCGAGTTGTAGATAATAGCGACCTTGAGCGTATCAGAAACGAAAAGAAGTTCCAAAAAGCAGGATATGTTGACGACAAAATTATGGTTGATGAGGGACGCGAACTTGGCGGACAATATATGGTTATATCCAAGATTTCTCAGTACAGCACATTTGAAGCAAAAGTCATAAACATCGAAACTGCCGAACTTCTTTATACAACTTCTAAGCCTTTTGACCCAAAAGCAAAGATTAGAAGGTAGCCTTATACATATTTTTTTATATGACTAAGCAGATTTTAGTATTTATTATAATTCTAATAATGGTAATCTGTGTATTTCCACGGAAAAATAATGTTGCTGATAAGAATATTTCACAGGTAAAGATCGTCTCGGATAAAAATGTTTCACAGGTAAAGATCGTCTCAGACAAAAATGGTTCATATGAAAAGTTGATATCAATAGTTATAATTTTTGTGAGTATCGTTGTATTAGTATTTATTTGCTATTTATGCAATTCAATGATAACAAAAAAACAAAATTGTCAAATCGCTAACGCTAGAAAAAAGAAATACAATGAAACTTATCAACTTAGTTATAATAAAGGATATAAGGATGAAAAAATTGCTGGGAATTATGAAGAGATTTTAAAAACGCAAGCAGATGACTACGAAATGAAAATTTCTGCTCAAAGAAAAGTGTATGAGGGAAAAATTGCAAGTCAAAAAAAGAAGTATGAAAATTTGCTTTTAACTCAAAAGAACAACTATGAGCAGAAAATTATTTCTGCCAGAGAAACAGGATTAACTGAAGGAAAAAAATCTGAACTTTCAGCAACAGGGAAAGCTATTGAAAAGAAAGCTGAAGATAGTGCAAAGGAGAATAAATGGGACACTCAACTTTTTACAGTAAAATAAGTGGCTGTATTTTTTTTCTTGTAGGCTTGCTTGTAGTTTTTCCTAGTTGTTACACAAAAGGAAAATTAGCAGAAAAGATCCAAGAGGCTCAAGAACAGGGATATGCAGCAGGTTGGAAATCAGGATATGAAGATGGTAGAAAAAAGGCAAAAGATGATTTTACAAAGAAGATAAATTCTCAGAAAGCGTCTTATAAGTCTAAACTTTCAACTGAAAAAGCAACTTACGAATCGGAACTAAGCAACGAAAAACAAAGTTTCGAAAAGCAACTTGCTGATAATAAAGCAATGTATGAGAAAAAGGTAAAAGATACCTACAATACTGCATTTGCGGAAGGTAAAAAAATTATGGCAGCAGATATACAAGAAACAATTACTGTACTACCTGCAGAAGACAATTCAAAAAAACAAAAAAAGAGCAAATTGAAAAAGCAGAAAAAAAGGAAAAAAGACTGGAACGACGTTATAAGCAATTAAGGAGGTTTTAGAGAGATGAGAAAGATATTTGTGCTATTTTTGTTTGTTGCTTCTTCTATTTTCGCGGAACAAGCTCCTGCTTGGTTTACTAATTCGGAAAAGGTGTTTCCAAACAAACTTTATATTCGAGCAACAGGAGAAGCTTCGACGCTCAAAAATGCTGAAAAATCTGCTACAACTTCGTTGACTTCATCCTTTAAGGTGAAAATAAAAACGTTCAATATTGCTATTCAAAATATAGAACTAGCTGAAGAGGAATGTAAAAACACATTTTCTAATTCTCAATCAGTAAAGGAAGAAACTGAAATTGCTTCTGATGCAGAATTATTTTGTATTCACTTTACAGACAGTTATTTTGATAAAAGAGAAAAAAAGTATTACGTTATGGCTTATATTGAAAAAGCGGAAATTGAATCAGTGTACAAATCAAAAATTGATTCACTTTTGTTTGATATGCAAAAATTAGCCACTGATGCAGAGAGTGAAAGCGAAAAATTGTATGCTGTATTGGACTTACAACGAGCAAAACTTTTAGGCGAACTTGCAAAAAGCTACATAGAAAATGCAATTATCGTAAATCCAAAACTTGAAGAATTTTACAAGCAAGGGCTTGAAAAAATAGCAGAGATTTCCTCTCTAGTTGACAGGCAAAAACGCAAAGTATCGTTTTCTGTATCTTGCAATGATGAAAAACAAGCTAAAAGTTTAATATCAGGAATAGCCTCTATTTTGCAAATGGACGCTTTTGTGTACACAAAGAAAAATGCCGATTACGAGATAGATGTAGATATTTCGTTTAGAGAAGAGTCTTATGAAGCGGGTAATTTTGTGCGCCCAAATGTTAATATAACAATATCCAACAAAAATGGAGAGGCTGTTGCGTCTTATTCAAAATCCTATCCACGATATAGTTATAATTCTCTTGAAAATTCTTATAACCTAGCTATTGTTAGGATTCAACAAGATTTAGAAGAAAACTTTTTGATTTCATATCGTGGTTTATAAGATTTTGCCTTCTTGCTGACAATTACCGTTTTTTTATCTCGTTATGAGCCTACCTATTCTGTCCGCGACAGAGATTTTTATCTGAGTGCCTGCGTTGAACTCGATAGAGTCCTCAAGAATACCGTCCGAAAAGACAACGCCGTTTTCGCTCATCGATGAAGTCAAAACAAGACTCTCGCTCCCGTTTACCTCGCCGTAGACGATTTGTGCTTTCGTGAAGCGGCTCGGATACGGCTCGCGAACCTGAAACGTGAGTTGCCGACGACTCCAATCGGCTTTCTCTTCGGGAATATCGCCAAGATTGAACGCCCTCGCAATTCCCCGAAACTGCGCCATAACAGACTTGTGCCACCCCGTCATTCCAAAGCCCGTTGAGACAATGACGCCTGAAGAGGACTGATTTTCGCTTTCAGAGCCGAGCTGAATCGTGTAGCGCGCTGACGTGTGGTTTGAAACACCCGCGAAAAAATCGTTCACAGCATAAAGAACTTGCCCGTCCTTTGTTTCGGCTTTTCCCATCGTGATTTCTTTGCTTTCGGCATTTCCTGCGATAACTTTCTTCAAAATCTTTTCCGTATCTCCTGCCTCGAACGGAAGAAGAACGCCGTCAAAACGCGCTGGGTCCGGATTTATCCCGATGAGCGATTGCCCGTCAAGATATTTCATCGCGTTCGCAACAAGCCCGTCCTGACCGACAGCGATAACAATGTCCTTTTCGCCGAAAATCATGTTCGGCAGATATTCCCGCTCGATTTCTTGCAAGCGCGCAAGAGGACGAACAAAGTTTCGCACCGTTTCAAGAGCGGCATTATAGGCTTTGTCCTCTCTCTCGTAATCGGAAAAATCAGCGCCAAGATGCTCGATGTAAAACTTTGCCTGCTCAACTGTGTTGTATCGCCTTTTCAGCTCCTCGTATCTTGTGCGCCGCTTCACCAGAACGACTTTGCTCATTCCTCTCTCCATTTTCAGCGCCTCCTTTTAGTCCTCGTCCGCCTTGAAACCTTTTGCGATTGAATCGAGCATATCGGGAGTGAAATTGAGAGTGCCAATCTTGTTCGCATTGTCGCCGATGTTCATGAACGCCTTTGCCATAAGCGCGCTCGGACTCATCTGTGCCATTGCGCTCGCCTCAACAAGCTTCTCGTTGAGGTTGTTGTAAGCCTTGACCAATTCTGCCACAGCGTAAGCCTTCTGGTCTGCGCGGATTTTTGCGTTTGCGGCTTCAAGCTCAGTGAACTCCTTGTTTTTCTTTTCGAGTTCGATTTTTCCGAGCATATCCTGATTGTCAATCTCGATTCTCTTTTGCACCGCTCTTTCTTTGAGCGCATACTGCTTTTCCTGCCGCTCTGTTTCGAGTGACATTTGAGCTTGCATCGCCTTCATCTCCATCGCTTGCTGATGCTCTTCCTTTTGCATTTCCATATCCAGCTCGCATTTCTGGATATATTGCCTCATCGCCTGCTCTTTTTCCTCTTTCTCCTTTTCCTTTTCAGCAACAGCGATTTCTGTGTTGATTTCGTTTTCCTTGATGATTCGCTCTTGCTCAATCGCAGCGTTGCGTCTCTTGTAAATTGCGTCGTCCTGCTCCTTGAGAATCTCCTCACGGGCTGCGGCTTCGAGCGCTTTTCGTGTTTCGGGGCGCGGATTTATGCCCAAAATGTTGATGGCGGCAATGCTCACCCCGAGCTTTTCGAGCGCTTCATCGCAAGAAAGCGCGCTCTGGATAGTATGCGCCATTTCGGTGGCAGAGCGAATTGCCTCGCGAACGTCCTTTTTGCTCACCTCGCGAATAACAATCGCTTTGATGATGTTGTTTATGCGGTTCTCAAGAACCTTGAGCGCGGCGGCTGATTTTTCCTCAGTCTTTTTGCTCGGATTATACGCAAAATCGAGCATTTTCGCGGCTTTTGCATAGTCCGTAATCATGAAAGTCGTAACGCCCTGAACGCAAACACTCTGATAATCGCTTGTCACAATGTCGTCGAACGCAAAAGCACCGTCGAACGCCGTTGACGGAACAACAACGATGTTCGTGTTTAGCTCGTTGAACCAAAGCGAAAGCCCAAGACCCTCTCGGATAACCTGTCCTTTCTTGACAACCATCACATACTCAGTCGGATTGAACTTCTTGAACCTCATAAACTCTTCCTCCTTAGGAATAATCTTTAAAAAGTAGTAATTTGCAACTTCTTGATTATATATTAGTAGTATATTGCTACTTTGTCAACAATTTTTTTGCAAAAAAAGAGATTTTTTAAGAATTATTGTGCTTTGTAAGTGTACTCGGCTGATAGTTTGCCGCTGATAGCAGATTTTCGCTTTTCGCCTGTGGCTTCGACTTTGCTTGCGACGAGGAGGCGGAAGTTTGTTTTGTAGAGTTTTTTGCAAAGGACTAGCTCAAAAAGCGCCTGCAAGTCGGGGAGGGTGAACTTGTCGCCCGCCATGTTGAACGCCAAATCTGTGTGCTCAAACTTCTCTTTGAGCTTCAAGAACGCTTCGATGATGATTTCAATGTGGTCAAAGGCGAGTTTTTCGCTGCTTTCTGCTTTTGCGACCCAGTTCTCGTAGTGTATTTTGCCGTTCTGGAATTGCTTTGTTTCAAGGCTGTAAAACATTCTCACGCCAAGCGCTTCGTTTTCAATCGTGATTTTGCCGCTGTCGATTTTCAAGTCGAACCAAGCGGCATCAATGGCGTCGTCCTTTGCCGAAACGCTTGCAAGGTCGCTCACGAGCGCAAGATAGGCGACGCTCATCACCCACGAGCGCGGGTCTCGAGCGGGATTTGTGAATGTGTAGACTTGGTTTAGGTAAACGCCACGCAACGAGGTTTCTTCCTCAAGTTCGCGGGAAGCCGCCTGATAAGCCGTCTCGTTTTTGCGGATAAAACCGCCGGGAAGCGCCCAGCAGTTCAAGAACGGGTGTTCTCCGCGCTTTATGAGCAGAATCTTGAGCGAAGAAAAATCCGCGCTTCTTGAAAGCACCATGATGTCAACGCTGACCGATGGCTTTTCGTATCCCTTGTCGGAATAAGAAGCGAGAAATTCTTTTTCTGTGAGTCCGTTTTTGTCTTTGTTTTCTGTCATAAAGCCTCTCTTTTTCCGCTCGTCTATTTTATCAATTTTGTGAGAAGAACGTCTTTTTGTCGCCAGTTTTTGACGACTTTGACCTGCAAATCAAGGTCAATTCGGTATGTGAAAATCTTTCTGAGTTCCTTGATGCTTTCGACACGGATTGTTTTTATCATATTCGCGCCCTTGCCGATGACGATTCCCTTCTGGCTTTCCCTCTCAACGCAGAGGAAGGCGCGAACCCACATTTCGTTCGCCTTTTTCATTTCCATGTCGGCGATTTCGACAAAAATCGAGTGCGGGATTTCTTGCGAAAGGCGGTTCATCGCCTGCTCGCGGATAACTTCGGCAATGCGGAAATCAACGTCCTGGTCGGTGTAATATTCTTCGGGATAAAGATGTGGCGCGACAGGCGAAAGCTCAAAGAGCGCGCTCAGAACGCCCTCGACGCCATCTCCGCTTTTTGCGCTCAAGTTGATGATGCGCTCGTCAGGAATTGAGGGCAAAAGCGCTTTGATGAAAGCGCGGCTTTTGTCCGCTTTCGATGTCGCAGAGTCGGTTTTGTTGA
>CACYWZ010000078.1 GCA_902778325.1 uncultured Spirochaetaceae bacterium | reverse complement strand
GCGCTCGCGGTTTTCCTCCGCGTACTTCAAGCCCTTTCCTTTCGTCGTGTGAATGTGCAGAACGACAGGGTGGTCGATGTTCTTGACGCTCTTGAAAAGCTCGACGAGCGCCGTCGTGTCATGCCCTGAATCAAGATAGCGATAATCAAGACCGAACGCCTTGAAAATATTGTTCTCCGCCTGCCCGTTTGACTCACGCAACGCCTTGAGCGACTTGTAAAGACCGCCATGGTTTTCGGCAATGCTCTGCTCATTGTCGTTGACGATGATAATCATATTCTTCTTGTATTCGCCGGCGCTGTCCAAGCCCTCAAGAGCCTCGCCGCCGCTAAGACTTCCGTCCCCGATGAGCGCGACGACGTTGTACTTTTCGCCGACAGCATCGCGCCCATAGGCAAGACCAAGCGCAAGCGAGACAGAAGTTGAAGTGTGTCCGACGGTGAAATGGTCGTGCGGGCTTTCAAGCGGATTTGTATATCCCGTAACGTCCTTGAAATGCGCGCTATCAAGATACGCCTCTTTTCGTCCCGTCAAAATCTTGTGCGGATAGCACTGATGGCTCACGTCAAAAACGATTTTGTCACGCGGAGAGTCAAAAACATAGTGGAACGCCACCGTAACTTCGACAATTCCAAGATTCGGACCTTGATGCCCGCCCGCATTGCTGATTTTATTGATAACGGCCGCTCTTGTTTCGTCCGCAAGAGTTTTCAAATCTTCGATTTTGAGTTTTTTTACATCAGTCGGTGATGAAATGTTTTCCAAAAACATAGGTTCTCCTTTAGATTTTTTCGCGCCAATAAAGCGCAAAGTGTTATATTTCTAGTTTACAAAAGAAAATATGCGTCGGCAAATATTTTTTTGTTTATGATTTTTGGCGAGAATGAACAAAGTGTTTTTATGTCATTCCGAATTTATTTCGGAATCTATGCACTCAAAAATACACGGATGCTGAAACAAGTTCAGCATGACAATAGTTTCTCGATTTTTTATGAGCAGACTTTTTGTGAAATTAGTCGTTTTGCTTCTAAAATTGTTTCCCGCAACATGCAGGAACTCGTTTTACTTCTAAAACGTATTCCCGCAACGTGCAGGAATACGTTTTACTTCTAAAATTGCTTTCCGCAACGTGCAGGAGCGCGTTTTGCTTCTAAAATTGCTTCCCGCAGTGTGCAGGAGCGCGTTTTATTACCTACATTTAAGGTTTCACTGTGTGCGGCGTTTTTCGTTTAAGAAAATTTTATGAATCAAAGCTGATGAGCGAGATGAGTTACAATGAGCCTTTCAAAACTCATTGTAACTTCTTGAAAAAACTATTTTATTTCGCCGCGGAGGATTTTCCGCACCAGAATGCCAGACGGCTGCAAATCGTCCTCGCTCCAGCCGCCTTTGCCGTTTTTGTCAGCGTTGTATTTCAAAGCGCCTGAGTCCTCGCCCTTGTTGTTGACAGACCAGTTCGCCCATGAGATTTTGTTCTTTGCCAAAAATCTCATCCATTCGAGCGTCTCTTTTTCAAAAACGCCGCCGTCGCCTGACGCCTGCGTTGTCCCCCACTCTGTCACGAAAATCGGCAAGCCTGCCTTGATTGCTTCCATCGCAACGTTTCGGCTGTCTTCGCCATGGCTTCCCGCGTAAAAATGGAGCGTGTACATTATGTTTTTTGCGTCAATCGGGCTTTTAGCGGCACTTCTGACGTCACTTGACCAGACAGGAGTGCCGACGACGATAACGTTGTCGCAGTGCTTTCGGATTATCGGGATAATGCGCTCTGCGAATGGCTTGATGTTGCCTTCCCAAGTGACTTCCTCGCCGTTCGGCTCGTTGCAGATTTCGTAAATGATGTTCGGGCAATCGGCGTAAGTCGAGGCGATTTTCTCGAAGAACTCTTCTGCTTGCTTGACGTAAAGAAGCGGGTCGCGCTCTTGCAAGACGTGCCAATCCACGATTACATACATTCCCAATTCTTTCGCCGCTTCTATCGAGTCGGTGACTTTCCGCGCCATTCCCGCGTTCTGCACATAGCCGCCGTTTCCGCTGACGTAAAGAGCCGCACGCCACAAATCCGCGTTCCAGTCGTCCCGAAGCCATTTCAGGACGTCTTTGTTCGCATATTTTCCGTACCAATGAAGACCGTGAGAGCTCATTCCGCAAAGCTGTATCGCCTTGCCGCTTGAATCGCAAAGATGCGTGCCGCTGACGCTGAGAGCGCCGTAGCGTTCCACTGGTGTTTTTCCATCGTTCAAAATCTTTCTGCCGCTTGAGCATGACGAAGCCAAAAACAAAGCGCAAAGCGCTGACAAAACCTTTATTGTATTAATCAATACTTTCATACAAACAATTTTACAATAGCATTTGTCAAAACACAAAAGTTTTTTTAGGCAATAAAAAAGCCCTCCAAGGAGTTTTCCTCAAAGGGCTTTTCGCATCTTTCGCTTTACGCTACTCGATAAGCATATTCTCTACTAGAGAGCTGCGTGGCAAGTACGAGCGATAACGTCGTCCTGCTGCTCTTTTGTAAGGTTGATGAAGCGAACAGCGTAACCTGAAACGCGAACAGTGAAGTTTGCGTACTCTGGCTTCTCTGGGTGTGCCTGACAATCCTTGAGCTTCTCAACGCCGAAGACGTTTACGTTCAAGTGGTGTGCACCAGCGTGTCCAGACTCTGGTCCAACATCGAAGTATCCGTCGAGAACGTTTACCAAGTTCTCAACACGCTCTGCCTTGTCGTGTCCGAGAGCAGATGGGTTGATTGTCTGTGTATTTGAAATACCGTCCAAAGCCTGCTCGTATGGGAGTTTTGCAACAGAGTTCAAAGACTTTACCAAGCCCTTTGTCTCTGCACCATAAGATGGGTTTGCTCCCGGTGAGAATGGCTCGTGTGCCTTTCTTCCGTCTGGCAATGCACCAGTTGCTTTTCCGTAAACAACGTTTGAAGTGATTGTCAAGATAGATGTTGAAGGCTCTGCGTTGCGGTATGTTGGGTGCTTGCGAATCATTCCCATGAATGTGCGGAGCAACCATACAGCGATTTCGTCAGCGCGGTCATCGTCCTGTCCGTAGCGTGGGAAGTCTCCCTCAACAACGTAGTCGATAGCCTGGTTCTTTGCAACTTCAACGACCTTGATTTCTCCAGTCTTCTTATCCTTCTGCTTGACTTCAACATCGCCACGGATAACCTTGACTTTTGCATACTTGATAGCAGAGAGAGAGTCAACAACGTGTGAGAATCCAGCAATACCAGTTGCGAATGTTCTCTTAACATCTGTATCCTCAAGAGCAAGCTCTTCTGCTTCATAGTAGTACTTGTCGTGCATGTAATGGATAGCGTTGAGAGAGTTGACATAGATGTCAGCGAGCCACTCAAGCATCTTCACATACTTTGCTTTAACTTCTTCGTAGTTTGAAGCGTCGAGAACATCAGCTGTAACTGGCTGATATGCAGGACCAACCTGCTTACCTTCTGCCAAACCGCCCTTCTCGTCGCGTCCACCGTTGATGGCGTAAAGCAATGCTTTTGCGAGGTTAGCGCGTGCTCCGAAGAACTGCATTTCTTTACCTGTCTGTGTTGCAGAAACGCAGCAGCAGATTGAGTAATCATCACCCCAAACTGGGCGCATAACATCGTCGTTCTCGTACTGAACAGAAGATGTCTCGATAGAAATGTGTGCGCAGTAGCGGCGGAATGACTCTGGCAATCTCTTTGAGTAGAGGATTGTCATGTTTGGCTCTGGAGATGGTCCCATGTTCTCGAGAGTGTGGAGGAAGCGGTAGTCGTTCTTTGTAACCATTGAGCGACCGTCCTGTCCGAGACCACCAACTTCGAGAGTTGCCCAAATCGGGTCACCAGAGAAGAGGTTGTTGTATGCTTCGATACGAGCAAAGCGAACCATACGAGCCTTCATAACGAGGTGGTCGATGAGCTCCTGTGCCTGTGATTCAGTAATCTTTCCAGCCTTCAAGTCGCGCTCGATGTAGATGTCAAGGAATGTTGAAACACGTCCGATTGACATAGCAGCACCGTTCTGTGTCTTGATAGCACCGAGGTATCCGAAATAGAGCCACTGTACAGCTTCTTTTGCTGTTGTAGCTGGCTTTGAAATGTCGAATCCGTAGATTTTTGCCATTTCTTTCAAGCCCTTGAGAGCCTTAATCTGCTCAGCAACTTCTTCCTTGAGGCGGATAACTTCCTCAGTCATTGTGCCGTCGCCGATGTTAGCCTTATCTTCTTCCTTTGCTTTGATAAGAGCATCAATACCGTAAAGAGCAACGCGGCGATAGTCACCAACAATGCGTCCACGTCCGTATGTATCCGGCAAACCTGTCAAGATGTGTGAGTTACGAACAGCGCGAATCTCTGGTGTGTAAACATCGAATACAGCGTCTGAGTGTGTCTTGTGATAGACTGTGAAAATCTTGTGAAGTTCTGGGTTTGGTGTGTATCCGTACTGCTCACAGCTCTGCTCTGCCATCTTGATTCCACCGAATGGCATGAATGCTCTCTTCAAAGGCTTGTCTGTCTGAAGACCAACAACCTGCTCCAAATCCTTGAGAGCTGGATCGATATATCCTGCTGGGTGTGCTGTAAGACCTGTTACGACATCTGTGTCCATATCGAGAACACCAATGCGCTCCTTTCCGTCCTTACCGATAGATTTCTTGTTATGCTCTGCCTTCTGCAACTCCTGCAACTTGTCAAAGAGCTTTGATGTTGCCTCTGTTGGACCTGCGAGGAATTTCTCATCTCCGTCATAAGGCGTATAGTTGTTCTGGATAAAATCACGAACATTGATTTCTTCTTTCCAAAGGCGACCTTTGAAACCGTTCCAAGCTTCCTGCTCAGCCATATGAATTTCTCCTTCTGCATAAATCTAATTTATACAGCAAAATATGAAGTTCGCCAGTTCTCTTAAACTGGTGTTTGTTTTTTTCTTTCGATTTACATAATAGCCGATAATTTAATTTTGTACAATGCTAATTTTTCGTATTTGACATTTTTTTATTAAGCAGCACAAAAATATTCACATCTATACTAATAATCATAATCAAGTTTTTTGTTAATCTAGCCTTTTCTGTTTTTCTTCTCTGACTCTGAGGTGTAGTGAAAGAGTAATGAAGTGTATTCAAAGTGTATTGGAGCACTGGAGAAGCAAGATAAAAAAAGCGTCCCCACCAACGGCAGGGACACTAAAAAGGAGGAGATGAAGAAAATTAGATTTAGCGAGAACGCTTAATCCTTGCATTAGAGTTTTGTTTCCGCTCTTGCAACACTTTAGAAAACACCATAACAAAATATGGTTACAATTTTTTTTCAAACATCAAACATATCAATTTGATTTCCAATTTCATCGATTGCAATTTCCATTTTGTCAGAAAGAGATGAAAGTGTTGCTCCTGTATCATTAATTTTCTGTGCTCCGATTGACATCTCATCCATTCCTGCTTTCATTGAAAGTGAAGCGTCTTGTAGCGCTTGGATTTCCAAAAGAATAGCATGGTTACCTTGTCTCATTTCCTCGCTTGCCGCTTTTACCGCAGAAGAATTGTCATTCACCTCATGCAAAGAATCTATAATCTGCTTTGAGCCTAATGTCTGTTCTTCCATAGCGTTTTTTATTTGGCGGACAAGACTGTCTGTTTCATGAATACCGTCTGTAACGGAGTTAAATGCTTCTCGAGATGAATCAGAGGAAACAACTATTTCGTTTATTGAATTACTGATTTTTTGAAGTTGCTCTCCAATTGTGCGAGATTGTTCGCTTGATGTTTCAGAGAGTTTTCTGATTTCATCGGCAACAACAGAGAATCCCTTTCCAGCCTCCCCTGCATGTGCGGCTTCAATGGCGGCATTCATAGCAAGGAGATTTGTCTGCTCAGCAATTGCCGAAATAACGGAGTTTGCTTCTTGCAAGCCTTCAGATTCACGCTGAATCTGACTTATTTTTTGTGTAACGTCGTCTTGTTTTTTTGCTCCTGAAACTGCGCGCTGCTCAAGGTTTGAAAATGAATCTGCCATTTTCTCAACAGTTCCATTGACGCTGTTAATATTTCCAATCATTTCTTCAACAGCGCCTGAGGCTTCAGATACGCTCATAACTTGAGCATTTATCATTTTGTTAAGGGACTCTATATTGCTTGCAATTTGGTTCACCGCGCCAGCTGTGGACTGAACGCTATCCGCTTGAGCTCCGATATTTCGTCCCATACTCTGAATATTCGATATAATCTGTGTGATAGAAGCAGAAGTATCAACTGTTGAGAGGCGAAGTTGAGAGCCTGTTTCAAAGAGTGTGGACTTAGTGTTTTTCACAGATTTTATAATATCGTGAAGTTTTTCCATAAAACTGTTGAAGCCACGAACAACGCCACCTATTTCGTTATTCTTTTTCTCAGCGCCTCCTGTGATTCTTTGTGTCAAATCCGCCTCACCAGCCGCAATTCCTTCGATTGCGCCTTTTACAGTCTCAAGAGGCTTTAATGCGCTGAAAACCGCAAAACCAATTCCAACGCAAAGGAATGCCACTAAGAATACACTTGAAATCACAAGCACAATCGAGATTTCTTTTGCTGTTTCAAAAACTTGGCTTTCGTCAATTATAAGTGCAAGTCCCCAAGCAGCATTTTCTATGGGCTCATATGCACAATACTTTTTTCCGTATCTGCCACATTTTACCCACATTTTTCCAGCACGGCGCAAAGAGAGAGCTGATGAAACTGGCTCAAGCGCCTTAAATACAGCTTGTGACTTTGCTTCGTTTTCTTTGTCCGGGTCGCTTGTTGCAATAACTTCGCCTTTGCTGTTATAAAGTACGGCAAAACCTGTGCGTCCGACGCGAATCTGACTTATAAACTCAGTGAGTTTATTGACACCGACAACTGCGCTATAAAAACCGACTGTTTTGCCATCAACTTTTGCCGCGCTTGAAACATGAATAATGATGTCACCTGTAGACTTTGAGGTTACAGGGTCATCTATGTCTGTGTCATGAGAGTTTTTTATTATGTTTATGAAATAAGTACGGTCTGAAACGTTCGTGATTTTGTTCTGGTCGTTATAAAAATCACCTTTTTCATCAATGAATCCGATTCTGTCAAAGTCGGGAGTTCTTGACGAGGCGTGAGAAACAAGCCAACGCTGAATTTCTTCGTTATCAAGTGTTTTTGTGATGTCCGCTTCTGTATACATTCGCATTTGTTTCAAATACTCGCTCAAGCGTATTGAAACGACGTTTGCATACGCTTGTGTTATTTTGCGACAATCTTCGTCATAAGACGAGGCAACAGAAGAGCGTATTCTTTGGCGCACTAAAAGTATGTTTGCGCTATTTAAAACTGCAATAATCATTACCGTAATTGCAACGATGTAAAAAACAAGTTTGCCTTGGTGTTTTGTTCGCGTTCTCATGATTTTAGTATAATCCGCACATTTCTTTCCCGCAACTTTTTTATTTTCTTCTATCAAAATGTTTTATTTTCAATATTGTAAAATAAAAGGAAAAGTGCTAGAGTTGTTATATTACATTGTACAAATACAGGAACTATATATGAAGAAAATAATTATTTTGACAAGTTTACTCTTTGCTTTTGGCAATTTGTTTGCTCAAGAAGCATTAAAATCCACAGAAGAAGAATATTATGATTTTCTTTCTCTCACAGGGCAAGCAGAACGCCCAACACTTGGTTATCGCACATTGAGCGACAGTGAATGGACTGTTACAGACGAAAATCACATTTGGGCTGAAAACAATTTAGGCACAAAATATACGCTTTTTGAAAATGAAAATCCTGCTGAAAATTGGTTTGCGAACGGCATTGACCAAAGCGTAAAAGTCAAAATTTACGGTCCTGAATGGTATAACTCATACAACACAGCCGCGCCTTACGGACAGAATGATGGCGCTCTCTGGCAGGGAAAAGGTTATAACACAAGTTTTACAGCAGGAGCAAGGCTTGAAGCTTACGGTTTTGAGCTGACTTTTAAACCTCAGGTGAGTTATTCGCAGAACAAAGAATTTGATTTGATGCCGTCTGTTGTTTCAAGCCCTTACGGTTATTATCAAAGCGGAATTGATTTGCCTCAGAGATTTGGAGATGATTCGATAAAAACTTTTGATTTTGGTGACACAGAAGTTCGCTATACTTGGCACACGCTGACTTTTGGAGCAGGATTCCAAAGTCCATGGCTGGGTTCTGCTTGGCTCAATCCAATGCTTGGAAGCAATAATGCACCAACATATCCAAAAATTGATGCAGGTTTGAGAAAGACATCTGTATATATGCCCTATTTAGGCTGGTACATTGGTGATATTGAAGGTCGTGTTTGGGTTGGACGATTGAAAGAATCTGATTATTTTGACAACAATCCAGATAACGATTATCGCATTTTGACAGGTATGAGCGCATCTTTTGCACCGTCTTTTATTCCTAATTTGACGGTTGGTGTGAACCGCATTTTCATTGCAAATTGGGCTGCTCACAATCTTAAATATGTTGGTCGCTTGTTTACGCTCTCAAAATCAAACGGAAGTCAAGTTGGTACACACGAGGATGAAGACCAAAAAGTTGCATTGTTTGCTGATTGGCAGTTTCCAAGTGTTGGCTGTGAAGTTTGGGGAGAACTTGGTATAGATGATTTTACATCTGATGAGTTAGCTAATCCATTTCATACAGCAATTTATTCTGTTGGAGCAAAACAGATTACACCAATGCCTGTTGACTGGCTAAAAGGTGAGGTTATTGCTGAATGGAATAATTTTGAAATGTCGCAAGATTTTCAGTTACAGTGGTGTTACACTGGCTATTATGCACACAGTTCTATAGTGCAAGGCTACACAAATAAGGGGCAGGTTCTTGGTGCTGGTAGCGGATATTTTGGAAACAGTCAGTTTTTAGGCTATAAAGTCTATCATCCGTATGGAAATGTAATGTTCTTTTATCATCGTTACTGTCCTGATAATAACTATATTTATAATATGGCTGTTGACGCAGATGCTTCTGCTGATTCAACAACGACAACAATAAATAAAGAGCACTATGCGCAATATAAGACTTACCGCACATATGGTGTAAGTATAACTCAATATGTTACAAAGAATTTTGAACTTTCAGCAAGTATTATTCGCATATTTATAGCAAATGCGCTGTATGGTAAAAAAAATATATCTGAATACAGTGTGTCAATTACAACTAAATACATTTTTTAGTTAAAAGGTATTAATAACGAAAGATGCAAATGAGACCTATGATTTCAATTTTGATGCCTAGTTATAATCATGAACGTTTTATAGCAATAGCTATTGAATCAGCTTTAAAGCAGAAAACGAAATATTCTTTTGAACTTTTGATAAATGATGATAACTCAACTGATGAAACAGCAAAAATTGCTGAAACATATTCCCAAAGATATCCTAATATCATACGATTTTTCAAACAGAACAAAAATCAAGGACTAATGAAAAGCTATAAATTTCTTTTGAATAATGCAAAAGGAGAGTATATTGCTATTTTAGAAAGTGATGATTATTGGATAGATGAGGAAAAACTAGAAAAACAAATTGGCTTTTTGAAAAATAACCCAGAATTTGGTTTAAGTGTAAGTGATGTAAAGTTGGTTAATGAAAATAATGATGAAATAGAAGTTGTAAAAAGAACTGAAGATATTGGTCTTAATGGCAATTGGTATGAGCAATTGCTTTTTTCAAATTTTGTTCGAGGGGGAGTGTCAATTTGTTTCAGGAAAGCAATATATGATTCATATGTTGATATCGACGACTATATTAACAATAATTTTGTAACTTTTGATTATCCGCTTCTTTTAACATTAGCAGCACATTCTAAGTGTAATTATATTCATAAAGCTTTATCTGCTTATCGGATACTACCTACATCCCTAAGCAACAATGCTATATATGAGAAAGTAATTGCATTTGAAAAAGGCATTCTCGCAATACAAAGATATATTATGCAAAATAATCAAAATATAACATTGCGTTGCTATTCTATCACAGAAATTTTAAATTATAGATATAATATTCTTTGTGGAAAAGCATATAAGCATCATAAGATATTTGATTTTTGTAGGTATGCACGCAATATAAAACCTATTACGTTTAAAACTTTTATTTTAAGATTTTTCCCTGCATTATGGTATATACAGCATAGTATAAGATTCAAATAAAAAAAACTGATGAATAAATGAACATAGCACTTATAACTGATAAAAATTATTTGATTCCAACAGGAACAGCTATTGCTTCGATTTTGGAATCAAATAGAAACGAAGATTTACATTTTTTCATAATCACACAAAATCTTTGTGCAAATGAAGTTCAGCTATTGCAATCGTTTGTAGAACCTCATAGCAATCATGCAAGAATAGAAATAATTGCACTCTGTGATAAGGATATTGCAGATTTTCCTATAAGAAAAGGCGACCACGTTTCTATAGCAACATATTTTCGCATTTATTTTCCGAAGATAATTCCTGAAAGTAAATTGCTTTTTGTAGACGGAGATACACTTTGTGTTGATTCGTTGAAAGACTTTTATAATTTGGACATAACTAATTACTCTTGCGCAGTTTGTCACGATGAACAGAATGCAAACGATAAACATTTTCGCAGATTAAAGTACCCAAAAGAAAATGGATATTTTTGTGCAGGTGTTATGCTCATAAATCTTGATTGGTGGCGCAAATATGATGTTATGCAGAAATGCCTTGAATATATCCAGAACGAACCTGAGGCTTGTTTATGGCACGACCAAGATGCATTGAATCACGTGCTTAATGGCACTGTTTTATGGGCAGATTTCCGCTATAATTTTACACAGGGCTTTTATTTTGATAAAAACGATATGTGCATAGATAGCCATTTTTATTCAGAAATTGACAATGCCAGAAAGAATCCTTGCATTTTGCACTTTTCTTCTGCCTATAAGCCGTGGCACAAAGAATGTAATCATCCTCTTAAAAAGCACTACCGAGATTTTTACAAAGAATATACAGGAAAGAATTTAAAACTTTCTCATAAATTAAAAGGTTTTTCTAAAATACGATGGTACTTAAAAAAAATATTAAGCGTATTGCATATAAAAAACTATGCAGATTTCAGAAAACCTATTGATTTGACTTTATATACAAATTTAAA
>CACYWZ010000077.1 GCA_902778325.1 uncultured Spirochaetaceae bacterium | reverse complement strand
GTTGTTGCAATTTTGCTTGCATTAAAATTATCGTTTTGAACAACAACAGCAGGACGTCGACCAAGAGTCATACTTCCAAACGCAAGTCCAAAATCCACCCACCAAATTTCACCACGCATCATTTTTTACAGTCTCCCACATAGAAAGCATTGAAGTCTTTGCTGTTGCAAGTTGCTCTTCTTTTGGGATTTTCTCGTAAATCGCATTTATTTTTGCAACCTCAGCTTCATCAATATCAGATTTCTCCGCTCTCTTTTTATTCAACAAACTTTGCACTTTCTCAAAAATACCCTCAAGCTCAGGGATATCCAGCTTATCGAGTTCGGTATTGAAATACGCATACGCAAAATCACTCATATACACCTCCGCAACTTCATTATAGCACAAAAAAAGAGCCTGCGACAAACTGCCTCAGGCCCTTAAAGGGAAATAGAATTATGAAGTCACTTTTTTAATCACATATTGTTTTTCACGAACTCTTCCGCTTCTGCTTTAGTTGGCAGGGCGGGAATTGCACCGCGGCGAGTTACACAGATTGAAGCAACAGCGTTCGCAAAAGTCAAATCCGCCTCGATTGCGCTCTTGTCAAAATCAAGCGGGTTCTCGCGACGGGTCAAGCGATACAAAAGACCGCCCGTAAAGCTGTCGCCTGCGCCCGTTGTGTCCACGACTTTCACCGACGGAACGCCGATTGTGCCAGAGAACACCTCACCCGCCTTGTTCTTTGCGCGATAATAAACGCCCTTGCTTCCTAGCGTTACAAGCACAAGAGAAACGCCCTGAGCCATAATCTCTTTTGCGCCGTCCTCCGCGCTCTTGTCCGCACCGAAAAGAAGCGCGAGTTCCTCATCGCTGACCTTTACCAAGTCTGCGCAAGGGAAAAGGCTCTTCATCAAAGGAATTGCGTCTTCTCTGCCCTTCCACAAATTCGCTCGATAATTCGGGTCGTAAGAGATGAGCGCACCCGCCTTTTTCGCCGCCTCAATCGCCACAAGAGTCGCCTCTTTTGCAGGGCTGTCGGTCAAAGAAAGTGAGCCGATGTGGAAAATGCGTGTGTTCTTGAGCATATCATAATCGAGGTCGTCAGGAGAAATCTGCGTGTCCGCTCCAGGATTTCGGCAGAAGCTGAAATGTCGCTCGCCGTTTGCGTCAAGACTGACGAAAGCAAGCGTCGTGTGCTGCTTGTCGGTGTAACGCATTGCGCTCGTATCCACGCCGATATTCTGCAAGACCGCGCGAACGTCCTCGCCGAAGCTGTCGCGTCCAGTCATACCGATGAATGCGCTCTTTCCGCCGAGCTTTGCCACCGCACTAACGCAGTTCGCAGGAGCTCCGCCGGGATTTTCCTCAAACAAGTTCTTTGAGTCCGCATTCTTTCCCGCAAAAGTGAAATCAATCAGAATCTCACCCAATGCAACAACATCTTTCTTTTCAGACATCTTATGCCTCCAACAATGTCTTTATCTTTTCGTAATTCAGTTCTGCCGTAGAGCCCAAGACCAAGTCCGCGCCCTTTAGCTCGTCCGCCTTACCAATGCCCACAGCCGTAATTCCGCCTTTTTTAATCGCGTCGATTCCGCTTTGTGCGTCTTCAATGCCAACGCAATCCGTGTACCAAACGCTCGTTTTCTCCGCTGCCTGCAAGAACAAATCTGGCTCAGGCTTTGCCTTTTGGATTGAGGAAGCGTCTGCCATTGCGTCAAAGCACTCCGAAAGACCGAGCCGCTCCAAAATGGCAGGCGCATTCTTGCTAGACGAAGCAAGAGCGATTTTCACGCCGTGCGCCTTCAAGTCAGCGATAAACTCCTTGATACCGCCAAGAATATCCTTTTCGGTCAGAGTTTCAAGCAGTTCCTTGTAGCGTTCGTTCTTTTCGGTGCAAGTCGCCTTCTTCTTCTCGTCGCTCCATTCAACGCCGTTTTCTCTCAAGATGACCGCAAGCGATTCTTCGCGCGAAATGCCAAGGAGTTTCTTGTTCATCTCAGCGTCAAACTTCAAGCCCTCTCTGCTCGCCATCTCTCCCCACGCCCTAAAGTGAAGAGGAGCGGTATTCGTCAAAACGCCGTCAAGGTCGAAGAGCACGGCGCGGAGCTTCTTTTTCAAGCTGAACGCTTTTTCTTCGCCAGAAGCAAGCACGACGCGCTCGTTTCTGTGCAAGAACTCAAGCCTTTCGCCAGCTTTTAGCGAATAGGTAACGCTGTCCGCCGTAATCTTCACGCCCAAAACACAGCCTTTGAGAAGCAAAGCGAACTCCAACCCCTTCCAGCCTTTCGGGAGTTTTGGGTCAAAGCTGTATTCTCCGCCATAATCCTCAAAGCCCGCAAAGCCGTAAACAACGCTCATCCAGCTTCCCGCCATACAAGCAGTGTGGATTCCGTCGCGACTGTTGCCGTTCACGTCGTCTATGTCCATTCTAACGGTCTTGTTAAAATAATCAAGCGCCTTCTCTTCATCTCCAGTTTTAGCCGCCATTATGCTCATAATGCAGTGCGAAAGAGATGAATCGCCAGTGGTGTATTTTTCGTAGAAGGCATAGTTTCGGATTTTCTCTGCGAGCGTGAAGCGGCGCGAAAGCAAGAACTGAGCAAGAACCAAATCAGGCTGCTTCAAGACACGGTGGCGGTAAATGACGAGCGGGTGATAATGCAAGAGAAGCGGATAATTTTCGCGAGGAGTGTGCTCAAAATCCCACTCGGCTTTGTTCATAAAGCTGTCGTCTTGAGGATACACACCAGCGTCTTTGTCGAACGGGATATACATATTCTCAGCGATGTGCTTCCACTCGGCTTTCTCGGCTTCACTTGCTGATGTTCCCGAACGAGAAGCGGCAATCTCCAAGGTTTCGCACACCATAAGATTTGTGAATGTGTTATTGTTGACAATCGCCGTGTATTCGTCAGGTCCTGTAACATCGTCTATACAATATTTGCCCGATCTCTCATTGAAATGCACCAATGACGCATACATTCTTGCGGACTCTGCACACATTTCTTCAACGCTCTTTTCGTCAAAGTCGGCACTTGAAGAACAGCCCTCGGCTGCTGCGTTGAGATAGCGGTTGAGCGCAAAGATAATATCTGCGTTGATGTGATACTGCGCCGTGCCTGCGGGGAAATACGCGCTTGTTTCCTCGCCGCTAATCGTTCGCCACGGATAAAGCGCGCCTTTTAGTGCCATCACTTTCGCTCGCTCTTTTGCCTTGTCGAGTATCGAAGCGCGGTATTCCAAGAGCTTTTTTGCGATTTTCGGCGCAGTGTATGTGAAAACAGGGCAAACATAGCTTTCTGTGTCCCAGAAATAGTGTCCCTCATAGCCCTCGCTCGTCAAGCCTTTCGCCGCAATCGAGGTTGCTCCGTTTCTGCCCGCGCTCTGCAAAAGATGAAAGAGATTAAAGCGCAATGCTTCTTCAACTGTGCTCTGCTTCTCGTTCGCCCTCTCTTCATCTATGTGAATGTTTGCAACGCTCCAAAACTCATCAAGATATTTTTTCTGAGCACTCAAGGCGTCTTCAAAGCCCGCTTTTGCAAATGCCTCACACTCACCTTTTGCCCTTTCGCTTAATGCTTTTTTTGCACAATCTGAGCCAATCTCGATTGACTTGCAGTGCAACAAAGAAATGTATTTCGTCAGCGTGAACTTCTTGCCTGCTTCAAGAGTGAAGTCTTGATACACAGCTGGGATTTCTTCCGTGTCGGCAAAGTGAGAAGACTCCCCGCCGAACGCAGTTTTCTGCCCGTCAACACAAAGCGTGTTTATCGCGTAGCCCGAAAGCAAGAGATGTGAGTTTTCGGTGTGCGCATTGAAGGCAAGAGAGCCAGTAGCGTCTTCGTTTGTGTCGTCAATCAAAACATCGTCGACGACAAGAGGAACATGCTTGAACTTTGCGCCGACGCGTGGGTCGTCTTCTGCAAGAATATTGCTCGCCTTTGTGTCAATCGCCGAAGAAAGCGCAATCTTGACCGCCTTTGACGATGTGTTCTCCACAGTGTAGCGAAGAGCCACGCAAGACTCCTTTACAAAAGACGCAAGCCTCTCGCTCACCAGTCGCACGCTAGAGCCGTTCTTTCCAGTCCAAGAGGTATTTCGAGACAAAACACCCTTTTCCATATCAAGCGTCAGCGAAAAGTCCGAAATCTTGCCATCACAGCCGAATCGCTCTCCGTCCACGCAAAGCTCAATGCGTTTTACGTCGGGCAAGTTCAAAATCGTTTCATGGTTCTTTGCATAGCCAAAAGCGACTTCTCCGTACTGAATCGGCTCTGTGTCATAAAAGCCGTTGATATAAGTGCCTTTGTGAGAGCTCAGAGCCTTTTCTTCCGTGTCGCCCCGAAGCCCGATATTGCCGTTTCCCACAGTGAAAAGCGTTTCGTTTCGCTCTGCGTTAAAGACCTTTGTTGAAAATGTCATAGACATATATAAATCTCCTTTTTCATCACAGCATAATGTGCGGGTGTTGTACAGCATAATGTGCCGATGTCGTACAGCATAATGTGCCAGAGTAGCACCACTATAATGTGCTAGTGCAGCACAGCATAATGTGCCAGTGTCGCACCACTATAATAGTGCCACACTAGCACTTTTATTTTCACGCCCGCTGCGCTTGCAGCTCCTCTTTGAGCCACAAAACTTCGTAAGGCTCAAGGCTCAGAACGTCGTAATTGCGAACCTTTTTGCCCGAAAGCATATCCGTGCTGTATTCCGCCCAAGCGTCGTTTCTAAAATGCGCCACGCGGTCAGTGAAGTTTGCGATAACGTGGATTGTGCCGCGTCTGTAGGCAAAAACGCCATTGTCCTGCACATCGTAGAAATAGATGTCGTTGCCGCCGAGCATTTTCTCGCCCTTTCGAAGAGCAATCGCCTTTTTCACGAACTCGAACACTTCGCGCTGTGAGTCGTATTCAAACGGCTTTTCCCAGTCGGTTTTAATGCGATGAACCCAGCGAGAATCGTCTTTCTTCGCCTTGTCCTTGCGATAGCCGTAATCGTTCAGCACTGCCCGCTCGTCGCCTGCGTATAAAAGCGGAACACCAGGAAGAGCCAACTGCGCGGCATACATCATCTTCATTCGAGCAACAGCCATTTTTCTTAAATCAGCGTTGTTTGTCTTTTCCGCCTGCTCCAAGCCCGAAAGACTTGCCATCGTGCCGCAAATGCGACAGTCGCCCGTCGTCGGATTGAGCTGGAACGGCTCGCCAGAGGCAAAACTGCCGTTGAAGCGACCAGTAAAGAAGCGGTTGAGGAACTGTCGGTGATTGTAGCCGTTGATTCCAAGCCAAGCTGCGTCCTCGTCGCTGAACGTCCAGCCGATGTCGTCGTGGCAGCGAATATAGTTAATCCAAGCGCATTTAGCAGGGATATACCATCTTTTTTTGAGCGACAGCGTGAGCAAATCTGTGTCGCGTGTTGCAACCGTGTTCCAGAAAAGAGCCATCTGGAGCGGATTGTAGCTCAAGCGGCATTCATACGGCTGAATGTATTTGATGACTTCATCAGGGTGAACAATTGCCTCGCTCTTGAACTGCAAGCTAGGAGCTGCAATGCGGGCAACGTACTGGAACGCCTGAATGAGCGTGTGCGCTTTTGGAAGGCTCTCGCAAACTGTGCCTTTTTCCTTCCACACGAACGCCAGCGCGTCGAGTCGCAAAACGTCAACGCCGAGGTTTGCAATAAAGAGCATTTCTTCGACCATCGCCAAGAACACTTCAGGATTAGAATAATTCAAATCCCACTGAAAAGAGTTGAACGTTGTCCAAACCCATTCTTTTTCATTAAGCTTTGTGAATGAGCCACGGCGCACAGTCGGGAAGATTTCGCGCAGTGTTGCGTTCCAACTGTCAACTTCGCCTTTGTCGTCATAGATGTAATAGAAATTGCGATATTTCTCGTCGCCCTTTTTGGCAGCCTTTGCCCATTTGTGCTCATCGCTCGTGTGATTGAAAACAAAGTCAAGCACAAGGCGGATTCCGTTTTTGTGGAAAGCCTCTGCCACAGCCTTGAGGTCGTCAATCGTGCCAAGACGCGGCTGCACCTTGCGATATGAGCTGATTGCATATCCGCCGTCGTTTTCTCCTTTCGGGCAGTCAAAAAGCGGCATCAAATGCACATAATTTACGCCTAGTTCTTTAAAATACGAAATCTTGTCGATTAAACCTTTGAGATTGCCTGCAAACAAATCAACATAAAGCATCATTCCCACGGTTTTCTCGTCGAGATACCACGGCTTCACGCTCTCGCTCTCCGCCGCTTTCACAGCCTCCTCATCGAGAGCGGCAAGATAGCCAGAGCGCTCTTTACTCGCCTTTTTCATAATCACTTCAAGGCGGTCTATAATCTTGTAAAAATCCCACCTTGAGCCATAAAGCTCAAAAAGGCGAGAAGTCAGTTCTGCCAAGTTATTTTCTAATAGTGTTTGATACATATTCTTCTCCCTAAAAGTGCTTGATTATAATCCCCATATACCGCTTGACTACAATCATGCGATAGTGCTTGACCATAATCAAGCGTTTTTGAAAACAGCCCTTGCCTATCAACCCTTCACAGAACCTGCCAAAAGACCGCGCACAAAGAACTTCTGCAAGCTCAAGAACACAATGAGCGGCAAAATCATCGAAACGAACGCGCCTGCAGTAAGCAAATGCCAGTCTGTGCCACGAGTTCCAGCCATATTCATCAAGCGCACGGTTACGACCTGCAACTTCTGTCCCGCACCAGAGAGGAAGACGAGTGAAACAAGCATATCATTCCAAACCCAGATGAACTGGAAAATCGCGAATGAGGCAATCGCTGGAGCAGAGAGCGGCAAAATCAAGCGCACGAACGTTGTGAAGTGGCTTGCGCCGTCGATGAACGCTGACTCAAGGATTGAGCGCGGAAGGCTTGAGATGTAGTTGTACATCATGTAAGTCGCAAGCGGAAGACCAAAACCGCAGTGCGCAAGCCAAATACCCAAGTATGTTCCGTTCAAGCCGACCTTGTTGTAATCGCGCAGAATCGGGATAAGCGAAATCTGGAGCGGAACGACAAGGAGGGCGATGATGATTGAGAAGAGAACATTTCGTCCCTTGAAGCTAAGCCACGCAAAGCCGTAAGCCGCAGCAGCCGCCATCAAAATCGGGATAATAACCGCTGGGAGCGTTACTGTGATTGATGACAAGAACGCGCTGAGCATTGTTGCACCGCGAACGGTCTGTGTTCCTGTTGCGTTTCCGACTGAATAACGCTGTCCGAAGAGAACCTGATTGTAGTTGTCGAGCGTGAATGTACTCATATCGGTGAGGTTCTTCCACCAACCGTGAGAACTTGCCGCGTCTGCTGTGTGGAAACTGGTTACAAAGATACCCAAAGTCGGAACTGTCCAAGCAAGGCAGAAGAGGAGAAGAATCACACTCAAGATTCGCTCTCCTGTTGTATGTTTGATTTTCTCTTTCATTTGAATGCCTCCTTGTTGTGAAACTCTTTGAGGTTGTAGTAGATGACAGGGCTAACACCAATGAGGATAAGAATAGCGATAGCCGAGCCGCGTCCGTAGTTCTGGAACGTGAACATCTGCTTGTACTGCTGGCTTGCGAGAACCTCTGTGCCGAACATACCGTTTGTCATTGAGTAGACGATATCAAAGCACTTGAGGGCTGCGAGCAATATAGTTGTTGAAACGCTTATGATAGAAGCGCGAATATTCGGGATAACGATTTGCAAAAGAATACGGATTTCGCTTGCGCCGTCAATGCGAGCTGCCTCAATCATCTCTTCTGGCACTGCGTTCAATGCAGCAGAAAGAACAACGAGGGCGAAACCTGTCTGAAGCCAAACGAAGATGGCAATCAAAAAGAGATTGTTCCAAGGAGCTTTTCCGAGCCAGTTCTGAGGCTGTATGCCGAACGATGTTACAATCGCGTTCAAAAGACCGATTTGCTCCGAGCCACCGAACTTGGCAGCATACATAAACTTAAAGATAACGCCTGCACCGACGAGCGAGATTGACATCGGGAGGAAGATTAAGGTTTTGGCGAGTTTTCCGACAGAGCTTCTGTCTGCCATAATCGCCACTGTAAGACCGATGAGAACGCTGAAACCCGTGCCACACACAAGCCAAATTATTGTGTTGCGGATTGAAACGACCATTGAGCGGTCAGTAAAGAGATACTGATAGTTCTTCAAGCCGATAAAGTTTGTCGCAGTCTTGTCCATGAAGCTCAAGAAAAGAGAGCGCATTGTCGGCAAGAAAAGATACCAACCCATAATCAAGACAGCTGGACCGATGAAGATGTATGGAACAATTCTGTTGTAAATCTTCGTCGGGAAGAGCTGTGCCAAAAGGTTAAGTGAATAAAAGATAAGAATAACAGATGACACGCCCCAAATAATCGCAACGATTGTCGTTACAATCTGCGGCAATGCGTCATTTGCCTTGAGCAATGTAAATCCGCTACACACAACGACGAGCATAGCAAGCACAACTAAAACAGTTTTGATTATGTCAGAAGAGGTTGCGCTTTGTAGTTTCCGTGTTTCAGCCATATACATCTCCATGCGGAAAAACCGCTTTTGTAAAAAACAAGGGAGTTGACCTCCCCTGTTTTCGTCATACTTGGAATAAGTTTTAGTTTAGTTCCAAGTCTCGTCGATGTTCTTCAAACAAGTTTCTGCGTCTTCTGCACCTGAAACATAGTTGACCATTTCTGTCCAGAATGAGCCTGAACCGACTTCTGTAGGCATAAGGTCTGAAGCGTCGAAGCGGAATACCTTTGCGTTGACAAGAATTTCTGCAAGCTGTCGCTCAATCTTGTTGCCATAATCCATAAAGTCCTGATTCTTGTGTGGGAACAATGCACCACCAACCTTTGCCCAAGGAGCGCAAGCCTCCCAAGTTGTCAAGAACTCCATGAACTCCTTAACACCAGGTTTGTCTGTGAATGCTACGAACTGGTCGCCACCGCCAAGAACTGGAGTTCCCCATCTCTCGTCTACGCTTGGAAGAGCGAATACGCCGACATTCTCTTCAAGATTGTCCTGAATTTCCTGCTGCATAAAGCCTGTGATGAAGTTGCCCTGTCTGTGCATCATTGCCTTTGGCGGGTTCTCGAACAATGGCTTAATGCTGTCACCGTAGTTGAGCGTTACGATGTTTGCGCTTCCGCCATAAACATAATCATTGTTGAGGAAGATTTCGCCGCACTTCTTCAACGCTTCCAAAATCGCAGGGTCGTTGAACTTGATTTCGTGGCTTACCCACTTGTCGTACATCTCAGGGCCTGCTGTGCGCAAAACCATATCCTCAAGCCAGTCTGTTCCCGGCCAACCAGTTGCTGCTGCGCTCTCAAATCCTACAGTCCACGGCACAACACCGTCTGCAACCATCTTCTCCTCAAGGGCAGTCAGCTCGTCCCATGTCAAAGGCACTTCATAGCCGCGAGCAGCCCATTCTTTCTTGTTGTACCAAACAAAGCTCTTTGCGTTAACACGATGGAATACGCCGTAAACCTGTCCATTGTGGCTTCCGAGGTCTTTCCAAACAGGAGCGTAGTTTGCGTCGATTGCGCTAACAACCTCTGGAGCAAGCGGCTTCAAGTAGCCAGCATCAGCAAAGCGCTTCATTGTTCCAGGCTGTGGCAATGCCGCGATATCTGGCGGAGTATTTGCCTGTGTTTCAACCTGAATCTGAACCTCAAAATCAGGGCTTCCCTCATAAGTAACATTGAAATCAGGGTGCTTTGCGTTAAAAATCTTTACGATTTCCTGAAAACGAGCCTCTTCTTCACCACGGAAAGAACCTTCAATGCGAACAGTGTTGTCCTGAGCTTTCTTTTCATTTCCAGAAGTTGCAGCAGCGCTGCCACTTTTTCCACCGCAAGATGTTGCGACAAATGCCATTGCAGCAACACTTACTGCACCAATCAAAAACGATTTATTCATTATATAGCCTCCTTCAAGCTACAAAATAATACCCTTAATTACCAGTCGTCTCGCGCTCAATCACTTCAATCGGGACTTTCACAATCACAATCGCCGATGAGGGATTTTCGATTCGCTTCAAAACAAGACGAGCCGCCTCAACGCCAGACTCCTCAAGACTCTGACTCACAGAAGTCAGTCCAAAATAATCCGACACATCAATGTTATCAAAGCCGATAACCTTAATCTGCTCAGGAACTTTTATCCCCTTTGACTCAGCAAGACGGATAAAACGAGCCGCAATCACATCACTCGAACAAAAAACCCCGTCAGGAAGCTCTTTTTGCTCCAAGTATTCCAAAATCGCGCTGTCCAGCTTTGATGCCGTAAACTCCCCTATCCAAACATGCTCAGGCTTTACGATGATGCCCTGATTCGCATAGTAAAACTGAAAGCCACGAAAGCGCTCTTCAGTCGCCGCAATCGCATAACTTCTCGTTGAGCCCTCCCCAACAAAGCCCGGATTTACACAGCCTTTCTTGAACAAAAACTCTGCCGCTTTCTGTCCGCCAGAAAGATTTTGGATTTCGACACAATCAAAGCCGTCACATTCCTTTTCAACAAAGCAGACAGGAAACTCAGCATCACGCAAAAACTGCAGCACCTCATCGCTCGGATTGACGCACAACATGATAAGCCCATCAACGCGCCGTGTGTTCACGAGCATCTGCACATAATTCGACAAATCCTCCTCAGTGTCTATCGAATAAATGACAAGCTCGTAATGCTCAGCGCTCAAAACCGAGGCAATTCCGCGAAGACGCTCCATAAATGAAGGCTGCGTGAAAAAAGGAGCGACAACTCCGATTTTCTTGTACGCCTTTCTCGCCTTTGCCACAGCGTCCGCTTTCGGCACAAAGTTAAGCTCGCGGATTGCGTCTTGCACTTTTTGCCTCTTGTCCGCCGCTACGCGGTTTGGCGCATTGAGAACTCTTGACACTGTCGCAGCGCTGACCCCTGCCAAACGTGCTACATCATAAATTGTATTCTGCTTTGAAACTGCTTTCATGTAACTGATTTCAGTTTACATCGGGACATACTATCTGTCAACAAAAATTTTTAGATTTTTATTCATTTTCTCCAATTCCAGAATTGGAATCTTTCAAAAATAGCGAAAACACGCGCTTTTCTGCACTTTCTTTCAGAAGCGGATTTTTTATATGTTCGAGTTTTTGAAAAAATGAAGACTTGCTTTTCTCTTCTTCAAGAAAAAATCTGTACACGAGGAGAAAACGCATCAAGTCAATCGTATACAGTTTGTATATGAGCCAAAAACGCGTCAGGCGAGCCGTATACATATTGTATATTGACAAAAAACACTCAAAGTCAGCTCGTATACATATTGTACATATTGTATACGAGCAGAAAACACTCCAAGTCGACTCGTATACATATTGTATATGAGCAGAAAATTCTACAAATCAGAGCGTATACAATTTTTTATGCGCTCAAAGGGGTAGCCAAGTGTCTTCGAGCAGGCTTGGAGGAATATGGGAAGGAAAGATGTGAGGAAAAATATTGACAAAAACGGCAAATATGATATTTTTTGTAAAATGACATTTACAGTAACAGCAGCAGAAAAAGAAGTTCTATTGTTTCTAAAATCGAATGAATGTAAAGCGGACATTCTCACACTTTCCGCTTTGTTTTCGGACAAAAATGTGGCAAAGCGTGCCTTCGACGGCTGCATCGAAAAGGGCTTCGCCATCGAAAGCGGAGGAAAAATCATGCTCACGCAGTCAGGTCGTCAGCAGGTCTGATAAAGAGAGTTGTACAAAAGCGCGATTTTCTTCCAGCTGTAGAGCCGAAAACCGATTTCTTTCATCGCTTCCCCCTGTTTTGAAAAATCTTTTTCCAAAACAGCGCTTTTTATGTCGTCACAAGATTTCCAGTAAAGAGCGCTTTCTTCTGTTGTCGCACGGTTGTACACGCAATCGAAAGCCACTATCGGCAAGCCTAAGCACATCGCCTCAACAAGGCTCGGATTCGTGCCACCCGCGCTGTGTCCGTGAACATAAAGCGATGCATTGCCCCGAAGAAAATTGATTGTGTGAGGTTCGTAAATTGGGTCAAGTATGTGGATATTTTGGAAAGCACAATATTTTTCTTTTAATGCTCTTCCGTACTCTGACTTTTCCCAGTTGCCCACGATTACAAGAGTCTTTTTTGGCATTTGGGAAAAGGCTTCAAGAATGATGTGTACATTGTTTTCAGGCTCTATTCGGCAGACTGTGCAAGCATATTGCTCACGGCAAAACGGGTATTTTTCAAAAAGTGAATCATCTTCCACGCGCGAAACTTGGTCGCCACCGTAGGCAATCAGCTCTACCCTCTTAGTTGCAACGATTTTGGCATATTCAGCGTGAACATAATCCGTGATTCCTTTGTTGTCGCCGATTATGATGTCGCTATATTTCACCGCCTGCTTTTCGCTGTGTTTCAAAAGCCATTTTGCAACGCAGTTCCATTTATCCCTCTTCCATTCAAGACCGTCGATGTTCGTGATGATTTTGCCTTTGAACGCTCGGCGGATAATTGGCAAGAACATACAGCCCGACACGCCCAGAATCAGCATGATGTCCGCATTATCCCGCACGGCGATTTTCATTGACTCGTAATCATAGAGGATGCTGTCTTTGCCGTTAGCGTCGCGGTCAAGATATATGAGATGCGCGCCTTTGTAAGACTCCAGTTTCTTTTCGTATTTCTTTGCTGTGCAGAACACTGTGTATTCGACATCGTCGGGTGTGTAGTCAAGCAGATTATCAACGAGCGACTCAAATCCACCGTAGCAGGCAGGAACGCCGACTGTGCCGATGATGTAGATTTTCTTTTTATTTTCAAGCATAACGCCTCCAAATTGCTTTTAAGGCGTTCTTTGAAACATTTCTATTTTTGGAATTCTTCTATGTTGCAAGTATGCGTTTTTGAGTTCTCGTCATAGTTTATGCCCACAAAAAGCAAATTGCCAGAGTATGCATTGAGCGAATCAAAATACTGCTTTTCTTTAATCTGCTTTAGAGCCGATTCTGCAGAACCGTTTCGCTTCAATTCAATGATAATCGCAGGCAGATTTTTCTCAAACGGAATAAAAACAACGTCAGCAAAGCCTTTTCCTGTGGTCATCTCTTTTATAACCGTATACTTATTGAGTGCATAAATGTATGCAAGATAAATCGCACTTTGCAAAGCGTCTTCATTGTTGTAACTGCGGTTACTTGTAACATGGATATGGCTTATATCAAGGGCTTTTGCAACTGCATCTGAGTTTTTCTGTAGAGTTTCAGTAAGTAATGACTTAGATGACTGAATTATTTTATTCGTGACCGAATATTCTGCATCCGTCTCAATCGCATTGAACCATTCTTGACGCACTTCTTTGTTCGGAATATAGCAAGTTTTTTCTTGCCGATTGTATGCAAGATAGCCCAAATGAATCAAATAAGTAAACAAATCGCCACGCGTACCGAACGACGTCATAGTATTTAAATAGCGAGTAACATTCACATCAACACTTTCTCCAGAAAGCATCTGAACAACATCTTCTTTTGTTCCCTCAAAATTCTGTCTGATTCGGTCTGAAATAACTTCGTAGCTTGACGTTTTGCTCCAGTAATTTGAAAAATCCTTTTTTCTGATTGATTTTATGACTGATTCAGGATTATAGATTTCAAATCCATGCTGTCTGTAACCGTCATACCATCTTCTACATTCCTCAAAATCAACGCCGTACTTATCGCAAAGAGCCTTTGTCTCATCAGAAGTAAAGCCTACGAATTCAGAAAGTTCTCCTGCATCAAGCATTGTGTATTCATCAAAATTATTCAGTTTTGACTGCACTTTATCACGCACAATCGGCAGAATTCCCGTAAGATATGCAAGCGCAATTGCAGGTCGAAGCGTATCACTTTTAAAAAGACCATTAAGCAAGTCCAAATACTGAGCAAAAAGCGAATCGCTTACATTTTCGCGTACAAGTACATCGTATTCATCCAAAATAATGACAAAAGGAACTGTTGTTCGACTAAAGACTTTTAAGATACAATCCGCAATAGAATCAGATTCATCAAAATTGATTTCTGAATACTGCTCCTGCATTTCTGCACGAATATTTTGTGTCAATCTGATAATCAAATTATCTTTATCAATCACATTGCGATACTCACTATTGATATCGAGTTTTATCACATTGTATTTATTAAGATTTCTAAGAAATGACTCATAATTTGCAATCTTATAAGGAGCAAAAAGCTCTTTTGAATTACAGCCTCTTGAGTAATAGGCAGAAATCATGTTACCAGCAATTGTTTTTCCAAATCTGCGCGGACGAGAAATACAAATGTATTTTTCGCCAGTCTGCATAAACTCATTCAAAACAGAAATCATCATTGTTTTATCAACATAGATTTTTCCAGAAAGAGTTTCCTTAAAGTTTTCATTGCCAGGATTTACATAGATTCCCATATTATGCCACCAAACTTTATTATAGCATATTCCACCACAATAATCAGCAGCATCATTCCTCAAAAATAGAAATGTCAAAGAACGTGGTCATAATTGACCTATATTTTTACTGCACAAATAGCAGAAATTACCATCACAAAATCTCAATCACCTTGAACAATTACAACAACATCTTTTTCAAAACATTCCGTTATACATATAAGTTAGTCCAAGTCCAAAGCAAATAGCCAAAATTGCAAAAATTTGATTGCTAAAACGATATTTTCCAAAAACGCACACTCCAGCAGTCGCAGCATCTTTAAAACCACATATCATCAAAATGATGTAAGTAAAAACAAGAGGATACTGAAAACGATATTCATTTGAGCGGGCAGAAATTATTACAAGCAACTTATTGAAAAATGTCAAAAACAAAAGTCCGTAAAGGTGTTCCTTTTTATGCTTAAAAATCAAAAATATTTCATAAAGTGCATAAAACGATAGAACAACTGTAAAAATAGAATATGCACAAACTATCAAATTATCAGGTGTTGTTCGAGCCTGATTGAAAGCAGGAATAGGTGAAATAAGTGCAGTTATAATAAGAACAGGCATTAATATACCACTTCCACCACCAATCGATTGACTGACAAAATATCCAAGTGCAGGAATAACTTTCATAAGTAGCTGTATCGCTACAAAGCCAAGAAATGCAACAGAAAACCAAATAAAGAGAAAATGCCTCCTCACAAATTTTCTAAACAGAGTAACCGCAATAAAACTTGCAAAAATAAAAAATGTGACAAACATTCTGAAAAATATGGTAAAGGAAGTAAATAAAAAGAATCCAAATAAATATATAAGTCTTTTAGACTCCTTGAAAACAACCATATTATAAACTGCAAATACACATATTGTTACAAATACATTTTCCTTAAGATTTACACCATTGAAAAAAATTGCGGCAGGATTTAATGCCCACAATAAAAAGACAATTTTAGCAGAACTTTTTAATAAAAAATGTAATGCTATTTTATATACATATAGAGTACTAATAAAATAAAAAATCGTCTTTCCTACAACAGAGGCAAAATAAGAATCTTCAAATGTTGAGAAGAATCTATAATAAGGATACAAAAATATAGGATACCCCATATCAGCAATTTCAGATACGGTATTTTTTATTACTTTTATATAATCTATGAAGTCATCAGCAAGCGGTGCACAATAAGCCCAGTGTACATAAGTTTTCCAGTCTGCATTATTATCTAGCAAATACTGATGTCTCAAAAAATATTCGCCCCACATAACGCTAAGAGAAAGTTGATAGAAAAAAACGAATATCAAAAAAGCACTTGTGGAGAAACGCAAGCCCAACAAGAAAAATCCAATAAAAAAAATAATAGAAATGAATTGAATATAGAAAAGTTTTATATCTCCGTAAAAATTCGGATAATATTGAAATAACAGCAGTGAAAAAATTATATATACAAAAAACAGATAGAGCTGCAATTCTTTTTTAACAAATATTCCATCAATCACGGTTGTAGTTCTCCAAAAATTTTTTTATAAAAAGTACCTTCTTGCAATTTCACTGATTCTTCTAATTTGTTAGTCAGCTTATGGCAAAAAGATTGAGATGTAATGCAATTCCATTTTTCCTGATTAAATTCATTTCCAAGTTCAAACAGCATAAAATGTGGAGTTTCATTCGTATATTTGGGTATTTTTATTGCTTCTTCAGGTAATGTTTCCAAAGCAATCTGCACAAAAATGTGGAACAGAAAATAATCGCAAAGATAATTATGATTTTTCCAATATTCATAAAGAAGTTTTTGAGCAAGAATAAGAACTGGATTACCTTTCTGAGCAGAAACAAACCAACTTGAAAGTGTTGTTGCCTTACCATTACTTCCAGGTTTATAAGTACGGAACATAAATAATGAAGACTTTTCAATATCAGATGGAATTGCTGCAGTAAAAAATACGGTTGAATCTATCCAAATACCGCCATTCTTTATAAGCAAAGCAGTACGCAGAATGTCAGAAAAATGAGCATGAGTAATTATGCCAGACTTCCATTTTTTGATGATAAACTTCGGAATATCTGCAAAATCTGAGAAATTATTCTCAGTTATAATACGAATCTCGTATCCCGCACAGTGTTTTTCTATGCTTTTGTAGCAGTCATGAACAAGCGGCGGTGCATTCTCCCACCCCTGAAACCAGCAGAACCAGATTATTTTGGGCTTTTCAACGTCGGGCTTAGTAATAACTTCTGCATGGCTTACCAGTTTTCCATATTTCCGCTTTATCTTGCTATAAATTTTTAAATTTATGCATTCACGAAACAATTCAAGTCCTGTTTTGTTTTTAGGAAGTATAATAAAAACAAAAATTGCATATAAAAGCACATGATTATACACATACTTCCTTAAAAGAGAAAATCCGCCCTGTTTTTTGAAAATGTTTGCAATGCCCACTTATTACTTCCTGTAAATCTTATAAAAATGATGCCCCACACGCTCATTTTCAGGCGGAAGCTGCATGTAATCACCGTATCGGATTTTCAAAAGCTCATCATATTTCTTAGGAATATAAAACTGTGTGTCTTCAAAATCGCATAAGACAAGTTCATTGAACGCAGATTTTTCAAAAACATTCTTTTTGCCGTCAACAAGCCAAGTCAGACTTGCAATATATTCGCTGTCTTCATACGAATATTTCTTGGCAAACTTCAAAAGCCTATTACGAATGTGCTCTATGCCATAAAATTTTGAAAGCAGGTAAGAAAATCCTTTTACAATTTTCTTTGCAAGACCTTTCGGCACTACATAATGCAAGCGGCTTTTTGTAAAATACATAGAAGCAAAGAACCATGCTTTATTATAGAAAGCTACATGTTTTCCGTTGCCAGCTCCGTCCATTGGATAAATATCAATGAAAGTTCCCATTCCGCAGTCATTTTCATTTTCAGCTTCCATACGAAAATCCGTGTTGCAGACACGAGCTATCATGTACGGATAATTCGGGACTGTCTCATACGAAAACCACTTGAACGGCAAAAGCTCATCAGCATGAATTTTGAAGTATTCAGACAGTTTGTCATAATCAGAGCGCGGCATAACAATATCCAAATCATCATCCCACGGAATAAAGCCTTTATGACGAACAGCACCAAGCAAAGTTCCATAAAAAAGTGAATATTTTAGATTCTCTTTGCAACAAATAGAATTTATCTTTTTCATTATTTCGAGAGTTTCTGACTGAATTTCTTTTAATGACAGTTCTTCCATATATCATTCCTTATTTAACAAGTCAGCTTTTATTTTCGTTGTGGATATTTCTGGAGTCCGCTCAAGGTACACAACTTCACATTGCTCCTTTAGAAAATCAAATTTTCCTTTCCAATCATCTCCCATTACAAAAGTATCTATGTGATATTCTTTTACATCTGATTTTTTCTGTTCCCAGTTTTCTTCTGGAATAACCAAATCCACATAACGGATAGATTCCAAAAGCTGCTTGCGTTTTTCGTAAGTGAAATAGCATTTCTTTTGCTTTTCTTTCCAGTTAAACTCATCTGTTGAAAGAGCAACAATAAGATAATCTCCCAAAGCTTTTGCACGACGAAGGAGATTTATATGACCATAATGGAGCAAATCAAATGTTCCGTATGTTATAACTCGTTTCATAAATATATCTCCTCCAGTTTTTTTATCACATTCTTCATATCCCAATCTTCAATATTGATATATTTTACTTCTGGCACAGAAAATTTCAGAATTTCATCAGCCCAAACATTTGCATATTCTGACAATGATTTATAAGTAATAAGATTTGAAACCGCAGTTTCTTTTGGAACAACATCAGAAGCTAAGCAACAAGTTCCTGCTTTCTGAGCTTCTATTAGCACGATTCCTAAACCTTCAGATAACGATGGCAAAACAAGCATATCCATACAATGCAATAAATCAGGAATATCAGAGCGATTAGAAAGAATAAGATACTTTCCACCTAGACAAAGCCGTTCAAGTTCTGAACTAATTTCAGCTTTTAGTGAACCATCTCCAACAAGCAATAAAAATGCTTTTTCGCTTTTCTTTGATATAGAATTAAAAATTTGCACAAGAAAATGATGATTTTTCTCTGGTGCAAAGCGCCCTATATTCCCAATAACAAATGCATCTTCAGGAATTTTCAATTCAGTTCTTTTTACATTTTTAGGTTTTAGATTTTCAAAGCGTTTGAAATCAATTCCATTATTCAGCACCACAGAATTATCCACATCAAACATTGAATTTATTTCATTTTTCATTCGATTATGGAGCGTAATAAAACGCATTCCGTAATTTTTAACAAGCCATTTTGCAGCTTTTTTATCACGTTCATTACTTCTCCATACAAAAGATGGCTCTGCATGAACATGATAGAAAAGTTTTACAGGCTTTTTCGGACGAGCAAATTTTATATATGAGTTTAAACATAAATGTATATGAATAATATCAGGCTTTTCTTTTCGAATTATGCTTTTTACACGCAGAAAACGCTGCAAATAAAAGAAAATTTTCTCAAAAACATTTTTTGGAAAACATACTGTATAATCATGTATGTATATAATACGAATTCCAGCATCTTCAAGTAATTTTTCATACGCAGTTCCATATTTTATTGAGCATAAAATAGTGACATCAAACTTGCTTTTATCTAAACCTATAGCAAATTCTTTTACAAGTGTTTCTGCACCACCAAAGGTAAGCCCGTGAATAAAATGAAAAACTTTTTTTTTCATACGCTACCTCCGAGCAAGAATTTTCCAAGTACAAATCTACCTGCTCGATAACAGAAAAGTCGCAGTTTATTCGCTCTCGTCAGAGGAAATGCGGTGAGTGTAAAGTTACTTGCTATCCTGTCGCAGAAATGAAATTTATATGTCTCCTCGCCACGCAGACTGTCAAAGCACTTTTTTCCATCTGACTGAGTTTTTTCAATGATATGCAAAAGCAGAATTTGCCCAGCACCCTTGAAATTGGCATCATAACAAGGGATAAAGTATGAAACAGTATCCTCTGACTGAAAGCCGAAGTGTATTGCCACAAGTTTTCCGTCTATGAACATACGGTGAACTATAAAATGCTCTGGAATATCTTTGTTCAATTCCGTGAAAAATTTCCATGATTTCTGACCTGTGAAAATATTTTCACCAAACGAGACATCTTTCTGTTTCGTTATGAATTCCAAATCAATTGAACTAAGAATAGAATCACTCTCAAACAAAATTTTTGCATTTTTTTCGATACTTCTTGTTCTGCGGTGTATTGCACTTACAATACCTTTTACAAATTTGCCTGCATCTGTTTGAATCAAGCTGTATGGAGCCGTTGCAGAAAGATTCATGAAAGATTTATATTTTCCAATATTATTCAGAAGAACATGGGTATTTAATAGAACATCAGTTTGCCGAAAATTTTTTAAGCAGATTTTCTTAAATACTATATTCTTTGATATAAAATCAAACAGATCTTTTTGAACTGAATAAAAATTTTGATTTTTATCAACAAGTATCGTGTTGTAATCCGTTGCTTCTTCGCAAATGAAAGAAAGAGTTTCTTTTCTCATGCAGAAAGGGCATAAAATGAGAAGCTGTTTATTTTGATAACCTGCGACAATACACAAAGATCCGTCCTTTGCATACGAATCTGGATAATAGAGGATATAATTTTTAAGCCATGCGAATTCGTAAAATACCTGACGCTCTTCGATTCGGGAAAGCAGGTCATTATAATCAGATTCAATTTCAATAAGCTCATTTATTGTTTTCAGAATTTTAAATTCCATGACCTACCATCCTTTTGATTTTGTTTGGTATCCGCCAAAAAAAGAGGCGGTATGATTTATACAACGATTTGAAAAAATGACATTGTTTTGAACGAACAGTTTTATGCTCCTTGTAAAAAGCAAACGGCGTTTCTTCAATAGGAAACTCGCTGCTTTGTTTATATTCGCCGTTTCTTGTGTCAAAGAACCAATACACTGCATCAGCATTTGTGGCACGAGGAAAGAAAGCAATTCCATTTTGTGATTTATAGCATTTGTACGCCTTAAAAAGCGTTGATTTCCAAAAACGAAGAGAATATACGCTCGGATTTACGGCAAATCTGATACGATTGTTCCAGTCGTAAGGCTTGCAATCTGTTCGGGACTCATACATACTCCCCACCACAAGAAAGGATTCTGTCGGCTTTGCGGGTCTCATAAAATAATCGTCAATGCCGTACCATGTACCAAGATAAGCAAACTTTTTGAGCACGAGCGGATGATAATCTGTTGCTTGAGCAATTTCACACATTGCCTTATCAAACAAAGCTGACAAAAGCACATGGTCTGGGTGGTTGTCCGCATCCACACAGAAAACAAGGTCGGCTTGGACAGAAAGAAGAACTTCCTTAATATCTAAAAGAAGATTTTTTCGTGTGTACAAATTATGTTCGCCATGTTGCACGAAATGAAAATCTTGTATGTCACCTACACCGTGAGTTTCAGAAAAACCTGCAGGGGAAGCTGCAACAACATCATCATCCGCTGCATTCAGTAATGAGCCCTCATAACCAATGTCGCCGTAGCCTAAATACACAATGTTCCAGCCGCCAAAGATTTCTGCTACAGTTTTTGCTTCGTTCAATCGATTTTTTTCATTACCGCTGTAATCACCGTTCGTAGCAAAACAGACGGTAATATTCATTCCCGCAGCTTTCATTTGGTCTAAGAGAAGTCCTGCAATGTTCAATTCATCGTCCTGATGTGGGGCGAGGATAAGGGCAGAGGAAATCATTTTCATCCTAAAAAGCCATCTATCTGTAAAATATCACGTAAACTTCGTGCAAATGCCTCAG
>CACYWZ010000076.1 GCA_902778325.1 uncultured Spirochaetaceae bacterium | reverse complement strand
ATCGCCGTCTCCTTCATTTTTGCCTCGTCAATGTCCGGCGTGGTAAAGCCTGCCTCAATGTCGATTCCGTTTGTGCCGATAAAAGAATAAAAAAAATTGAGATCCTTTAGGTTTGAAATACCCTCCGAGCCTATAACCGCCTCGGTTACGGGCTTGACCTTGCCGCCGACATCAATTCTCTTTCGCCCGCCTTTCAGAACGCTGTTCACATTATTGTTGACCAGCTCAAAGCCCTTTCTATGCGCTAATTTCTGCGTGCGGTGAACTCGCTCCCGTATGATATTTTTTGTGGTAAGCTGCAAGCGTCTTGTCTGTTTGCTCTAGCCACTCCGCTACAGTTTCTCTGCTCCACACTTTGCGCCCTTGTATGTATGCGTCAGGAATCGCACCTTTCGGCTGATACCAGCGGTTATTTTTCATCGTGGAAAATGCACCGCCGCCACGCAATTTGTAACACGCTTCAAGGTCGTACCATTGCGCAGTAAGGTTGTAATCTTTGCAAGCCACAACCGCCTTAAACGTGTCCAAAACCTCTGGCAGTAGTTTCAACAATTCCGCAATGTTGCCGTTATCGTCAATCTGAATTTTTGCAGTCAACTTTCGCCTCCTGCTGTCGATATTTTGAAAAAGAAAAAACCTTATAACTTTCACCCCCTCTTTCGAGGTCGCTTCGGGAAAAAGTCATAAGGCTTTATCTGTACATAACAGATTAAGACAAGAAGCGATATTCTCTTAATCTGTTAAACCTAAAAAAACATATCACAAGTGATTGTTTTATACTTGTATTTAATCATTAGTAATTGTGTTTGTCAAGCAAAAATATCACTAATGATTATTTTTTGTCTTTATAAGGTGGTCTATATGGAGATAATGGAGAAAGAAAAAGAATTAAATCCTTTTTTGTCGCAAATTAAACAAATCTCTAAAGAAAAGAAAATAAATCAAGTTGAACTAGCAGAAAAATCTAAAATCTCTATCAATACTATTCGTGGCTGGTTCTCAAAGAATCTCATTCCAGATGTGATTTCGGGTGTTAAAATTGCAAATGTTCTTGGAGAGTCTGTAGAGTTTCTTGTTACAGGAATTGCACAAGAAATATCGGGATTATCGCAAGAAGAAAAGGCTTTGATAGAAAAATTCCGAAAACTCAAGAAAGAGAATCAAAACTCAATTGTTGATATAATTAACAATCTTTCTATTATTTCTTGACAAAATAATTTTATAGTTATATATTTCAAGTATGAAAGAGTTAGATACAAACGCAATTATGCAGATTTTATTTATCAAGAAAAAGGTTTCTATTTCAGAAATCGCTGAAAGACTTGGTGTTTCTCGACAGACTGTATCGGTCAAATTGGGAAAAGCCGATGATATGAAGATTTCTGACATTATGAAAATCGCTGCTGCTGCTGGTGTGAATTGCAAGTTGACTTTTACTGACAAAGAAACTGGCGAAGTTATCGATATTCAGTGAATGTAAGAGAAAAAAGAGAAAATCCCAGTATTTTTTGTCAAAAATCGCAATTTTTATTTGATTTTTTAACCCGATATATCTATTATATGGTGTAAGGAGTCAATTATGAAACACGTTATTTTGTCTTTCCTTTTGCTTGTGTCGGTTTTCTCTTTTTTCTCTTGTGAATCAACAGAATCTGTTGCTGTTGTTGAAACTCCGAAAACTCAAGAAAAACCTCCTATATATCTGTACGAATATTCTGTTATTCCAGATTGGGACGTTACTTATGACAATTATGAAAAAAAGCAAGAGGACGCTATAAAATACTGTGAGAAAATCCGTGATAGTTATATTGCTGACGGCTATAATGCCGAAATCTATGTTTATGATAAGTGGGCTTCGTCAAAGACAACTGTAATTCATTTTGATAAACCAGATTACAAACTCTTTTATGTAACTATAAAAATTTACCCAGATGAGCCGACCTCGAAAGAAAGTACAGAAAAATTGATAAAAGAACTTGAAGCTCGTGAAAATTATCATACTCGCTGGAGCGTTCAAATAAATCGCATACTAAATCCTGCTTACAAACAATAACTTAATGCAGAATATCCGTCATCATTTCAGGGCGTGCCACTTCAAGAGTCATCGTATGCAAGTTCTCTCCATAGTGGTGCGACGCTGAAACAATATACATCATCATTCGGTGGTCTATATCCTCGTTTCTATCGTATACATCACTCAAATCTTCATTTTTGTCATAAACACCGAGCCGCCGAATTTCAAGCAAAAAACTATTCCCTGCGTTCAATCCGTCAAAGCCTAATGCTTCTATTTTCAGTGTTTTTCTGACGTTATTTGTTTCTGCAATAGCCAGTTTTACATATTCTTTAAGTTGTTCTTCTGTACACCCGCTGTTTATTGTGCGTATCTGTCGCAACACTCCCCATTTTTTTATAGTTTCTTCTTCGTGCGACATCGACGAACACGGATAAAGGCTTTCTTTTTCGTCGATTTTCTGCGGATTCAGCTTGCCCTTTGCCTTGAGTTTTTCATATTCTGCTTTTGTTTTCTCGCCTGGCGTGTATGTTCCATTTTTCCATTCTTGGTATGAATGGATAATTTCTGCGTCGCTTGCATTGCCCTCTCTGATAAGTTGTCGCCAATTCTCTCTGAACTTTCCCTCACTTGCTTTTTGTGTTTCCTCTGCTTTTTTCTCTGAACCCGATACAATGTACAAAATTTCGTTGTATGTGTCGCTGTCAATGTCCACATCATAAGTGTAATCTGTCATAAGCGATTTATCGCCAATAATAAGCGGTGTTGGTGTTGCAGTTATTTCAACATTTTCACTTTCTTTTCCGCTCATTCCGTTTTTGTACTCTTCAAATGCTGCTGAAACGCTTGTTGTTATGCTGTCGGTGTACCACGCATTTTTGACGTAATCCAAATCCACGAGTTCAACTGTGCCGAAATTATCACGAATGAAATATTTTATAGGCGGTTTTTTATTGCCCAAATCATCATAAACTTCTTTGTACGCTTCCCCTGCGTGTTTTTCTGCGTCGTCTGCTTCAATATATATGTTTTTTCCAGATTTCTTTTCTTCTTCGGTCAAATCCCAGTCTTTTCTCGCAATACTGCGGTAATTCATCTCGGTGATACAATCGCTGATAATGTCAAAATACGAAACGTCCTGCCAGTTGTGCTTGTGCAATCGCTCGTTGCTTGTTTTTGCGTGTCCCAAAACTCTGTAAGGAACATTCAACGCTGTGCAAATCTCGGTGAATACTTGCGCAAGTGTTTTTTCTGCTTCTGAAATACATCTGTAATCGTGGTTCTGAAAGTATCGCAGATTGTCGTAAGCCGTGATTGAATATTTCTGCTCTTTGTTTGTGCTGATTTTGAAAATATAGCCTTTGAAAATGCCTTTTTCGCCGTTCCAAAAATAAACACACTGTCCAACTTCAAGCTGCAAAACTCCGTTCGGGTCTTTTTCAACAGTGAATGTGAGTTTGCCCGCTTGTCCTAAAAGTGATGTTGTGTATTCAAAGTTATGTGCAAGTGTTGAAATATCAAAACCGTCGAACTTGCCGTCCCTGTTAACAATCCATACTTTATATCCTGTAATTTCTGCCATACTATTTCCTCCAACTGTCTGGAATCGTCAAAACCGTTCCTACAGCGATTTCGCCGCCGTCGCTCACGGTATTTGCAAGAGCGTCCTTGTTCACTTCCCACAAATCTTTCCACTTTGCCGTGCTTCCTGTTTCTTTTTTGGCTATTGAGCAAAGTGTCGTATATCCTGTAACCGCCTTAAATGTGTTGCCGAGTGCTTCTTTTGTGTTTCTGCTTCTTACTGGACGCGGGATTTCAACCAAAACGGGCAATGTCGCAGAATCCGCAAGACTCAACATTTCTTTGATTTTTGACGCAAGCGAATCGTTCTGCTCTGCAACATTAAGCCGTCTTGCTCCGTAAGGTCGGTATTCTTTGAGCTGTAACTCAAAATAAGCGTCCTCTTCCTCACCTGCTCTGATTTCTGGTGAAAAATGCTCGCAAGTTACAAGCATTGAATAGCCAAGTTTTGTCGCAATGAATCGTGCTGGCTTCTTGCTTTTTTGCCACTTCCTAATCCAGTTCACATACATAGAAGACGGAATAAGATTGTTTTCGTGCCAAAACATAGAGCTGATATTCAGTTTCGCAAGTTTCGGTGTTGATGTAACGCTGACTTCTCCAACACCCTCGACTTCTACACTTGAGCTTGAGCTGTCAATATCAAGTTTTAATGTTTCGGGATTTATCGGGAATTTCATCATATTGTGTTCATACTGCAATGAAAGAAATATCGGAATTGTCATTCATTCTCCTTTTACCCAGCAAGCGCAGAATTGCTGACTTCTTCGATTTTGTCTGTAAATTTCTCAATGACAGTATCAAGGTCTGCATTTGCGCCGAACTGTACACCCGAAATTGTAACATTCGGTGTAACTTGCTGAAACTTCAAGTTGAATCGCCTTGTCGCCGCTTGTGTCAAAAGCTCTCTGTAATCGCTTGAAATATCCAACAGCGTTTTGTCTTTTGTTTCGAGTGAACCGCTGCCGTCAGTGCTGAACTTATCATCAAGTGCTGCACTGATTGCGTCTTGGAGATTGTTATTATCTCCGCCGAGTTTAACACCCTTAATAACGTCTTCGAGTTTGTTTGCAACTTTCATTCCTGTTTTTGCGCCCTCAATCGTTCCACTGATAAGCTCACTAGCACCCATTTGATTCACTCTTTTGAATTGCCTCCATTCGCCTGTTTTTTCCAAATCTTCTTGACGGGCTTCCATTATATGCTTTCTGTTTGCAGCAAAATCTTTCGCAAGTTTTTTCCCGATGCCGGGGATAGAAGCAAAAACAGACTGTAATATATCACCGATAAAATCAAAGGCTGTGTAGAAAAAGTTTTTTAATGCTCCAATTGGGTTTGTAATAGCATTATATATTGTTTCTCCAATTCCAAGCATAAGATTTATGATAGGCACAATAGTGTTCCAAGCAACCGCAAAACAATCAATAATTACTGTTTTTATAAAGCCAAACGCACCGCCAAAAATTGCTCCAATAACATTTGCAACCCCTGCAAATCTCAACAAGAGCGCAATAAGTCCGATTACAACACCAATTATCAAAGAAATCTGCCAATGTGCAACTGCCCACGCCACTGCTGATTTTATAGCCGCAATCACGCTTGCGTGTCCTGCTGCCCACGCTTGAGCTTTCACTATTGCAAAATGAACTCCTAATTCTATAAGAGCCGCGCTTACCACTCCTACACTAATAATAATCCCTTGTGCTAAAGGCTCAATATTATTAAGGATAAGTTGACAACCTGCTTCAATTTTTCGAGATACTTCCTCAAATCCTCCCGACGCTTTTTCATAAAAGTTTCTGAACGCTTCTACACCTCTTTGCAAAATCGGCGCAACAATTTTAACAATGCCGTTTAATGTTGCATAAAAATCACGGGATAAAACCATTGTAGTTGCCATAATCTCTTGTTGTAATGGCTTCAAAAGCCCGCCTGTAACTTCTTTTAAGTCGCCTAAATCATTTTCAACTTGTTTAATCTTTCCAGTCGCTCCGCCTGCAAGTGCTTGGTTCATATCGCCAAAATTACCGATAATTGCGTCTGTCAAAACTTTTACTCGTTCGGCTTCAGTACCGCTTTCGAGAATCTTCTCTTCCGCTTCTGAAAACTTGTAACCTTGCTTTGACAAACCGCCTGTTTGACCTTGCATTACTTTACCTAATGCCGTTGCACTCTGAACCATAGACATTGTAGACGCACCCATTCCGAATTTTTGTGCTGTAAAGCTGTTTAATACAGGAACAAGAGATTTAAGAGTTTCCACATCGTCAACGTATGTTGCAAGCTCTTGAATACCCTCAAGTTGCATTTCATCGCCGTAAATACCAACACTCTGTTGCTGACTTGCAAGGTCTTTAATTTGTTGAATCTGCTCATCAGTTGCGTGCATATGATTGCGCATAACGGTTTCTGTTTTCAATTCCGCTTGTGCTTGAATGTCGTATGCTGCCGCCATATCATTCATTACGCCTGTAAACGCATTTCCTATATTTTTTATCGTGCTGACTGTCTGCGTGAGTTGGTTAAAAGTAAAGAGTTTGCTGGCAAGTTTTGAAATACCACTTTCTGACTTCGTGGCTTTATCTGCCATTTCTTCAACAGCAGGATTAACACCACTTTTAATACCATTTTCCATTGCTTTTGACGCTTCGGTAACGCTTGAAATAGCTGCGTTTGCATTTTTCATTTCACTATCCATTGTCTGAATAGTATTCGTAACATCTGAAAGCGTCTGAACAAGTTTTATTAACGACTCTGTTATCTGGTCTTGAAATGAGAAAGTAGTATTTATCTTTGCCATTAGTTAACTCCTTGCTTTTGCCATTTCTCGCGCTTCTGCGTCTACTCTGTTTTTGATACACGCAATCACGAACGCTTTTTCACGGGTTTTCATTTCTGCAAACTGCTTTGGCGTCCAGTGAAAATTGAGAACGGCGTATTGACAAAACGCCGCTTCGCCGTCCTCCTCAATCAGTTTTTTGCGTTTTCGACCTCTTCCTCAAGACTTTCAAAACCGCTCAACTCTTGAATCTTTGCCGAGATGTCCACAAGAACACCCGACGGGAACTTCTTTGTCAAAAAATCCCAAGCCGTCTGACACTTTGCTTTCTGCAAAAACTCTGCATTGCGGAAATTCGGCTCAACAATACACGTTGGAATAACCAAGCTGTCATACTTGCCTTTGTCAAACTGCACGTTGCCCTTTTTGCCGATATTCAGCGCACGTTTCTGGAAGTCGGAATGTTCCTCTTCGCTCAAAGCACGGATTTTCAACTCGTAAACCTTGCCGCCCACTTTGACCTTGATTGTGTCCGTAATCTCTGACACGTCTGACATTTCCAAAAAATCTTCCAATGTACTCATAAAAAAAATCTCCTTAAAAATAAAATCAAAATAAATGATAAATCCCGACTGCATAGAGTTTCTGTAAAATCCCATTAAGAAGCTGTTGTTTTCGGACTACAGCCCGTGCAATCGGGAAACTGACCGCTTGTTCGCTTATTCCCCGCTACCAGAGCTTGCGCTCAAATCCGAAAATTCTTCGGGCATTTCAACATCGCTGAATGTGAAATTCATTTGTTTTTCCAAAAAGTCTGCGTCAACATCGAGTTTTACAATCTCGTCATCGTCAATGTTGACATCAACAAGCGTTACGGTCTGCGTGCCGATTGCGCTTGTCGGGTCGCTGTTCGTAATCTGCAACTTGAAGTATGTATCAATGCCTTTTGTTGCATAATCAATCATCATCTTTGTCCAGCGAGAAGAAGCATAATAGATTGTCATACTTCCCGAACCGCTCCAGCCTGTTGCTTTGTGCTGTGTGCCACGGTGTCCGAGAGAATTAAACTCTTTCTTCTTCTTCTGAATCTTTGCGCTTATGTTTTTGCACTCCATAACGGGTACAACTTCACCGTTAATCGTTGCATAAAGTGTTCCCTCTTTGCCGCTGATTGCGTCGGCGGCTTTCATAAAGCTCCAGCCCATTTTTTACCCCTTTACACGACACGTGAGATAGAGTTTCTCCATAGCGTCCACTGGCTGAACATTCCATTCAACCAAAACGCTATCCACGTCGTTTCCCTGCGAGATTTTCACATCGTCTGAACCTGCAAAGTTCTGGATTCCGCTAAGTCGCTCAAGCTCCCGCCCATATTCAACAAGGTCTGCTTTGAACAAACTGCGTCCTGTCGGGTCGTTGTCAACTTTGCCCATATAGGTATCTTCCCAAGTCGTCGCCGTGCTTGTTCCGATTTCGTCAAGAGTGCGGATAACTCGGTTTTTGCTGAACGCATAGCCTTTTGTTTTTGTGAAAGTGTGCAGTGAGTTAATATCCTGCTCAACTTTGATTTTACCGCTCGTAGACACTGACAAGAGGAATTTTCCGTTTTTCAATGCGGTTTTGATTTCCTCGTCTGTCATTTCTCCAACAATCTTTGTTGCGCCCTTGATTTCTCTTGCTGTGTTGCTTTCGTTGAAGTTTGCACCAGCACACAAGCCCGCCACAACTGCCGCAAAATCAGTCTGCGAATATTCCACGCCGTCAATCACTGCACCCGATACGCTGTTGATAATGCCCTCGCTGTCTGCGCCGTCATAATCTACAACAACGCCCTGTACATAGCGTCCTTCATCATCTCGAAGCTGTTTGATAAAATTGCAGATGTTCTTTTTTACCAAAACTTCATTCGAGAAACACACCATAGTCTGCCAGAATGACATTCTAAGCTGTCGCAAGAACGGAGCGTAATCTTCAATAACCACGCCGTCCGTGCCGCCTGTGAGTGCTGTTCCTGCGGTCAAAGAGATTGTTTCAATCGGCGTTGAAATAACCTCTCCAGATGTTTCGTCCTGTGTGGACTGAACTTCCTGCGAAAAATCAACATAATCATTGTTTTCGAGTTCTGAAATAGCCGAAACTTTCTGTGTGTCGACTGTTTCGCCCTCGATGTAAGTTGTTACAACATACAAGCCGTTTTCACTTTCTGTTGCAACAATGATTTTGTTTCCAAAAGTGCCACCGTATTTTGCAGTCGCTTTAAGTCCACCCAAAACAGCAGAAGCCTTGAGCGCTCCTGTGTTCGTGCGATACACCAAAGCCTTGTAGCAATAACTCAATGCACCTGCAAGCAATTTTGCTTTTTCGTCCATTGCGTCAAAACCGACTTTCTTGCGACTTGAGCCGTCCGCAAGCTCTGTTGAAAGCACGCTGATAAGCTCGCCTGTTGCTCCCCAGCTCAACGCCAACGGAATAGCCACGACTCCACGGTCGCCGACTGTCATACTCGGTTTTGCTACACCAACAAAATTGATGTATGCGCCGGGTCTTGTTTTGTTTTGGCTAAGCCAAACCCCTCCAGCCATTCGTTAAACCTCCTCTTTGAGAACGTAGTTTTTCTTAAACACATTCGGCTTCACAATCGAGAGATTGTTGTCTTTGCTTCTGACGATATAATCGCCCTCCAACACGTTGTAACTCTTGCTTTTAAGAGAAATTACCAGATTGATAGAGCCGTCTGGTTTCCACCGTATTGTCATTCCCGTAAAGTTTTTACATTCGCTGAGAAAGGCTAAGGAATTATCCGCCATTCTTTCTCGGCAAAATTCAATCGCTTCCACTTCCACAGGAATACTTACGTATTTCTTTAATTCTACCATTCCATTTACCCCTTTATATTTACGCTGACACTTTCAAGTTTTCCGAGCTTTTTAGTATCATCGTTTTGGTTCACAAGTTTTGTCTGAACGGTGATTTTGAAAAAGAAATGCAAAACGCCGTCCGTTTTTTCATAGTTTTTATCTGCACAGCGCACTTTTACGCCGTCTGTACATTCAAGAATGTCAAATGCTGCAAGTAACTGCAAAGCCATTTCATCTAAATCACGCTGTAGCGTTAAAACTGTGCTTGGGTCGCTTGCAATGCGGAATCGCACATCAAAAGGATACGTTATTCTGTGGTGATATTTGCGCTCTTCTGTGTCGTCCACATTGATTAAGTGAATGTAAAAATGCGGATATGTCGGCTTTGTCATTGCTTCTTTGAACACTGCGTATTGTGGTGCTACTTCAAGCAATGTATTTGCGATTGCGTTTTTTATGTCGTCGCTCTTTAGCTCTTTCATTTTTTTTCACCAAAACAAAAAAAAGAGGTCAAACACTTCTTGCGAAAATGTTTGACCTCTTGGGTACTTATGGCTTCTATTATAAATGCTATTGTGCTTTTTTGCAATATAGAAAGAATTTATCTAGTCATTCCAGATTTGCAAATATCCATTTTCTAAACACCTTAAAGCATTAAAATGCTTTATTCAGTCCACTAGTTAAAATGCTAGTGGACTAGTAAAACATTCTTATGAAATCCTTGCTATTCTCAAAGCATTTTCATAGCTAAAATTGTAAGTGCTAATTACTTTGTTAAAATGAACATTGATAAAGCCATAGCAAATTTCATTGTGAAAAAAAATCTCTTCTACAATGTATTTACCATTTTCAAGCACTGAATTAGAAGTTCTTGACTCCCAATCACCTTCAAAATCAGACTTTGGTACTGTAGACTTAAAATCTATCCATTTCATTTCAGAAAGTTCCATAACATACCACCTTGTAAGGCTTTTTAATATTGTTTCTCAATCACCTTACATTTATAATTATATACTTATAATCTATAGTTGTCAATATATTTTAATAAAAATATTTGTATAAATATTTGATAAAAATTATTGACATTATAAAAATATAGTGTATAATAATAGATATAAGGCAAAAAAACAAGCCTTACAAGGTGGTACTTATGAAATATTTTGCAGATTGTGGTGATTTACAATCACTTAAAAAGACTTACAGAAAACTTTGTATGAAATTACACCCAGATATGCAAGGTGGTAATGCAGAGTTTTTTAAAGAAATGGATAAAGAGTATAAGCAACTTTTGAAAACCTTTTCAAATGCTGCTAACTTTGCAAATGATACAGAAAACAATGATTCTGAATTCCATAATTGGAAAGAAGACAGATTTGCAGAGATTATCCAGAAAATCATTTTTTACAGTGGTATGGATATTGAAATTATTGGTGAGTGGATTTGGTGCTTTAATGCCTATTCTTACAAAGAGCAATTAAAAGATTTAGGCTTTTGGTTTTCAAAAGGAAAAAAGGCTTGGGTTTACAATGGAGCTTCTAAAAGGCTTTGCAGAGGACATTATTCAAAGAAACAACTTTATTCAAAATATGGTTGTGAAAAAGTTGAAACTCTCAAAGAAAAACTTTTGAAATAAAATTCTTTATCAATGCACTAGAAAAAAATCTAGTGTATTGAGTAAAGCATTTTAGCTTTAAGGTAGGTTTATATGGCAAATCCAAAAATTCAATTTGACTTTGACAAGCAAGCTATTACATTGTGTTTTGATAACTGGACTCTTTTTGTATGGAAAAACAAAGAAAATGATTTGATTTATTCTCAAGCAAAAGAAAAAGGGAAAAAAGCTAAACCTCAGAGCATTTATGCTAATGACTTCAGAACTCACTTAAAAGGTGAATTTACACAAAATGAAAAAGTACAAAAGTTTATAGAAAAAGCTATTGCAGAATTTGACTTATTACTAAATCTTTACTAACCACCTTTAGAGTGTCATAGTGTTACTATGGCACTCTTTTTTTATGGCTTAATCCTTGTTGATATTATCCCAGATTTCATTAACGGTTGCTTGATATGGCAATAGTCCAGCAAGTTGTGTATCAAGGTCGGTGCGTGTGTAGTAATCTGTCATTGCTGCTGAATTATGACCTATCATTTTTCGCAGAACGTTTTCGGGCAAAAGATTGCTATTCACAATATATGTGTTATAGGTAAAGCGTAAACTATGTGGCGATTGATTTTTGTTCTCATCGTAA
>CACYWZ010000075.1 GCA_902778325.1 uncultured Spirochaetaceae bacterium | reverse complement strand
GTCCTTCTTGATGAAATTGAAAAGGCTCATCCTGATATTTTTAATTTGCTGTTGCAAGTTCTTGAAGAAGGAGAACTTGCAGACAGTCTTGGGCACACTGTTAATTTCAGAAATACTGTTATAATAATGACAAGTAATGCTGGAGCACGAAAGATTACAAATGAAGGTCGTGCAGGATTTGGCATAGGTGTTCGTGAAGAATTGCTTTCTTATTCAGAAATAAAATCAAATGCGATGGAAGAACTAAAGAAACTTATGGCTCCAGAACTTCTTAATCGAATTGATGATATTGTTGTATTTAGAGCTCTTAATAGGGAACAAATCAGAAAAATTCTTGATATGCAACTTGAAGAACTTTCTGAGCGACTTTCAGAGAAATCTCTGGAACTTTTTGTAACTGATAAGGCAAAAACTTATATTGTTGAAAATGGATTTGATCCAACAATGGGTGCTCGTCCACTTCGCAGAATTATTGAGCATGATATTGAAGATGAATTATCTATGCTACTTTTGGAAAACCTTGAGGTGAAAAATGAAACTGTTGAAGTTGATTTTAATGATGAAAAACTTTGTGTGCGTTGGCATGAGAAAGTTGGACAATATATAATTCCTTCTACAAACAGTTTGGAGGAATTGTGATAAAAGTAAAATTGCCAGAAGTGCTTTTGAAAATGAATGCAATTTTTCGCTCTCATGGGCATGAAGCATATCTTGTCGGAGGCGCTGTTCGTGATATGATTCGCGGAAAAGATGCTGCTGATTGGGATATTGCAACAGATGCATCTCCTGAAAAAGTTTGTTCTATGTTTCATCGAGTTATTCCAACTGGAATTGCTCATGGTACTGTTACTGTGCACTTTTTGAAGCATGAAATTGAAACAACAACTTATCGAACAGAAAGTTCGTATTCAGATGGACGACATCCTGATTCAGTTTCTTTTGCATCTAATATAGAAGAGGATTTGAGTCGTCGGGATTTTACAATGAATGCAATTGCAATTTCTCTTGAGACAGGTGAAATTGTTGATCCTTTTTTTGGTCAAAATGATATAAAGCATAAAATTATTCGTGCGGTTGGAAATCCTCGTGAACGTTTTCTAGAAGATGGGCTTAGACCTATTCGAGCAATTCGTTTTGCATCACAATTGTCATTTTCGATTGAGAAAAATACTTTTGAAGCGATTTGTGCTGATGATGTTCGAAAAGTTACAGAGATAATTTCACTTGAGAGATTTCGTGATGAATTTTTGAAAATTCTAAAAAGTGAAAAACCTTCTGTTGGTCTAAAACTTCTTGAGCAAACAGGGATATTGCAATATTTTATTCCAGAATTTTCGGCTTGTCGTGGTTGTATTCAAGGTGATGGTCGATGTTTCCATGATTTTGATGTTGCAGATCATCTGTTTTATGCTTGTGATGGAGCTCCTGCAAAAAAGCCTCTTGTTCGCCTTGCAGCGTTATTGCATGATATTGCAAAGCCAGATGTTAAGCGTATTGAAACTTTTAATGGCAATGAGATTTTCACATTTTATGAGCATGAAAATGTTGGAGCAAAAAAAACTGAGCAAATTATGACCCGTCTTAAATTTTCAAATGCGGAGATAGCTACCGTTTGCCATCTTGTAAAAAATCACATGTTCCATTATGAAAGTGCTTGGACAGATGCTGCAGTACGTCGTTTTCTTATGCGAGTTGGACGTGAAAATGTAGAAGATTTGTTTGATTTGCGCCTTGCAGATGTATATGGAATGCACAATGTGAAAGTTTCGGAATTAAGTCCGACAGTATCGAATTTGAACGAACTTTCAGACCGTATAAAAGCCGTTGAATGTGCAAACAGTGCACTTTCATTAAAAGATCTTGCAGTAAATGGCTCTGACCTTATAAAAATTGGTATAAAACCTGGAAAAAAACTTGGTTGGATATTGAATGAACTTTTAGAAAGTGTTGTTGACGAGCCAGATGCAAATACAAAAGAGCGCCTTATTTTTATCGCTAAGCATCTTTTAGAGGAGAGTGGCAATTGAATCATATTGTGATTTTTACAGGTGGAGAATCTCCTTGTAAAGATGATTTTTTAAGATATTGCATGGTTCACGGAAATGCTGATTTTGTTATTGCAGCAGATTCTGGACTTGAAACAGCTTTGAAATTTGCTCTTGAGCCTGATGTAATAGTTGGTGATATGGATAGCATCTCAAATAAATCTTTTCTTGAAAAACGCCGTGGCAAAATTGAAATATTTCCATGTGATAAAGATTATTCTGATACAGAACTTGCTCTTTCCAGAGCTTTTGAATGTGATAAAGATGCTTGGATTACTCTTGTTGGTGGTGGAGGCGGGAGAATAGATCATTTCCTTTCAATTTTTGATATTTTTTCGCACCCTCTAAAATCTTTTAGGGCAATGGATGCATGGCTTCCTGGTGTTTGTGGAAACTTTGCGAATTGTCAAGCCCTTTATTTTCTTCCAGATGGTTCAACACTTGAAGTTGAAAGCGTAAAACATAGTAATATTTCTGTTTGCAGAGCAACAAGATATTTTTCAGAAGGAAGTGTTGAAACTAATGGGTTGCAGTGGGAAGGAGACCTTTTTCGTTCTTGCGGAATGCCCTCTTTGAGCAATCGGCTTTCAGACTCTAATGATTGTGAAAAGGCTATTCTTACAGCTCATGGTGCAGATTTCGTTGTGATTACACCGAGTGCAGCCAACTGTCGTCGGATATGAAAAGAATGCCACCTGCAAAAGTAATAGTAACGAGTGAAAAAATAATGCAAAGCAAAAATGGTATAACATATAAAACTATTGAAAAACGCCTTAGTGCGATAGAATAGATTATAGTTTCAAGTATAGAAAATATAGAGAAAAAAAATAGTGCGAAAGCCGATAAAACAGCATAAAGCAAAATGCTTTTTTGCGTGGAATCAAGGAATTTTTGAAAGTTTCCTGTGATATACACAATTAAAATTGCTACGAGAAGAAGAAAAAGAAACAATGTTATACGTTTTGATAAACGAAAGAGCAGAGGCTTTTTTTTCATAACAGTCTGGTAAAGTCGCTATTATCGATGTTACCGACAATAATATTTGCCGTCAAGGTATTTTTTTATTAAAAGGAGTTTTTTAATATGCGTTTGTATGGAATTAGAGGCGCTGTATGTTGTGAAAATACAGTTGAGGACATTAAAATAAATGTTGGCGAGATGTGCGGAAAGATTTTCAGTGAAAACGGTTTAAAAAGCGAAAATATCGTTTCTGTACAGTTTACAGTTACTCCTGATTTGACAGCTCTTAATCCAGCGGCAGCACTTCGCCGTTCTGGAATTGATTTTGACGTGTCATCGTTGGCACTTTTTTGTTCTGCAGAGCCTGTTGTTGAAAAAAGCCTTCCTCGCACAATTCGTGTTCTTGTCACAGCATATATGGACGAAGAAAAAGAGAGATGTCATATCTATCTTAATGGAGCAGAAGTGCTTCGACCTGATTTTGTGAGAAAATAATTTTTGTTTAAGAGGGGATAGTTGTTTATGGAACATTTCCGTATTTGGCAGGTAAGCAGAGAATATGCAGGAATTGCAGAAGCGGGTGGCGTTAAAAACGTTACGACATCGCTTTGCGAAGAACTTGCAAAAGAAGGTCATGACGTATCTCTTTTTATGCCACTTTATGGCTGCTCTTGTACAAACTCTCTTGAAAATTACAAAAAAGATTTTGTTGGTGAAACGTCAGTTTGTGTTTGTGGAAAAAATCATAAAATTGGCTTTGATGTCGCATATACGCATGGAGTAAGAATAATCTTTGTAAAGCATCCAGCCTTTGCCGAAAAAAATGGCGTTTATACATATACAGTTGAAGATGAAAAAAAAGACCCAGAGCATATTCACGGAACAGGTTTTTCAGATGCACTTCTTTTGAACTCGATTTTTCAAAAAGCAGTGCTTGCTTTCGGAGAAATCTCAGGTTTTGAAAGTCCTGATATTTTGCATTGCCAAGACGCAACCACAGCGTTGATTCCAGCCTTCCTTCTCGAGTTTTACAAAGACAGCGCATTTTATTCAAAGACGAAATGCGTTGTAACAATCCATAACGCAGGTGAAGGCTATAGACACTCATTTTCCAGCCTGAAAGAAGCGCAAAGCTACACAAAACTTCCGAAGCCCATGCTTGAAAAAGCCCTTTGCAAAAAAGTTGTTGAGCCATTTTTGCTTGCAAGCCAGAACGCCGTTCTTACAACAGTTTCTCCATCATACGCGAAAGAACTGTTAAACCCTCATAACAAAGCGACAGAAGGAATATCTTGTGCATTTGCAGAAAAGAAAATTGAGATTATCGGAATAACAAATGGAATCGATTATGAGCGCTATGACCCAGAAAATCCAGATGTTTCGCTCTTGCCGTTTCCGTTTTCGCCTGAAAATGGAAAGCTCTTCGGAAAATATCTTTGCCGCCAAAAGTTCTTAAATGAGTTCGTGAGCGAAGATTATCCATTGCCGCAATCGATAATCCGCTACGGACACATCGACTTGGGACTTGCCTCAGACGTGAGCGAGCCTGTCTATGTCGGCTTTCATGGACGCCTTGTCAGCCAGAAGGGAATTGATATCCTTGCAGGAGCGGCGGACGAAATTATGGAAAACGACAGCGCAGTGCGTTTCATCTTCATCGGGCAAGGCGAAGCCAAAATCGAAAAAGAACTTGCCGCTCTTTCTGAAAAGCACCTTGGAAAGTGCGTCTATTTCAAAGGATATGACCGCGCATTGAGCCGTCTTTGCACAGCTGTTTCTGATTTTGTTGCCCTTCCGAGCAATTTTGAGCCGTGCGGGCTAGAAGATTTTATCGCCCAGATTTATGGAAGCGTTCCAGTTGCGCACGCAACAGGCGGACTGAACAAAATTATTGACGGTCAGACAGGATTTTTGTATTCTCCGAATACAGCCGAGAAGTTAACCAAAAAACTTCGTGAAGTCATAAAAATAAAGCAAGAACATTCCGAAGCCTTCCGCAATATAATCCGAACTGCGGCGACATACATTCACAGAATGTATTCGTGGAGCGCTGTTTGCCACGATTCATATCTTCCGCTGTATCGAAAGCTCCTGCATCATAGACAATAAAATCACAAATCCATGTTGAACTTTTTTTCAGCGCCCACAGTTGTCGGAGGCCCGTGACCGGGAAGCAGCACAGTGTCGTCTTTTTGCGACAGAACTTTTTCCTTGAGATTTCGCATGAGCATCTGTCTGGCATAAAAACTCGTCGTAGTTCCGATAGTTCCCGCTGAAATTGCGTCCCCAGTGAAAATGAGAGAGCCAATCTTGAAGCAAAGCGTGTCAGAAGAATGACCCTGAAGCGAAAAATACTCAACGTCCATCCCCGCAAGACGGATAAGCCCGTCGCCCTTCAGAACAGTTGACTCCTCACCCTCGACCTCGTAATCTGCCGCATAAGTCTTGAACGTGTAGATTTTTCTGAGCGTACGAAGCCCCGAAACGTGATTCTTGTGATTGTGCGTGATTAAAACAGCGCAAATCTTGAAGCGATTGCTCTCAATCTGCTCAATCATCTGCGATGTGACCTTCTCAAGGTCTATGATAATAGCCTCATTCGTCTTTTCGTTGACAACAATATAGCAGTTCGTAAAACCTTCCGTTCCGACATGCAAATAAACTTTCATAAATCAAACCATCCAGTCGTCCGTTGCGTTTTCATCGTTCATCAAAGCACTTCCGCTCTTATCGAAGAGCGCTTCCCTCGTGTTTGACATTTTGAACGAAACATCTTGCGTCTCAAGCTCATAGAATATCGCCTTTTTGATGTTGCAGTTGCGAAGAGAAGTGTTAATCAGCTTTGCCCTCACAAAGCGGCTGTTGTACAAATCCGAGTCATCGAACGACGACTGATAGGCAGTAATACCGTTGAAATTGTTCTGCACCATGTCGCTTCCCGTGAAAAGAACATGCGAGAACGCCGCACCACCAAAAGAAGAGAACTGCATCTTTGAGTCAAGAAATGAGCAGTCAGTAAAGACCGAAAAGTCAAAAACAGAAAGCCTGCAACGACAGCCGACCGTCTTGATATTAGAAAAAGAGCAGTGCCTGAACGAGCAACCATAGAACTTCTTTCCCGAAAAATCCACATCAGAAAAAGAAACGCCGTCAGCCACAAGACCTACAATAGTCTCGTTCGAAAGAACATACTGCCTGATATTTCTTTTTGCTTCCTCCTGGTTCGGAGAGTGAAGCAAACAAAAATGCTCATCGTTTGGAAGAGGATTCAAAGCCGCCTTATTACAGCCAAAGGCGCGGCACTGCGTATATGAGAACATAATCGTATGGTACGGCATAGAACTCCTTTAGTCAACCGTCGCACAAAAATGAGCGCGGGAAAAAAGAGCTCGACTTAACGAAGAAAAAATCCAAATCCCGCCGTTAAGTGCGCTTAAAGCCTTCCCCAGAAAAAAAGGAGCGCGTTAAGTGCACTTAAAGCCTCGCCAGAAAAAAAAGGAAGCCGTTAAGTGCACTTAATTGCTTCCCAGAAAAAAAAGGAAGCCGTTAAGTGCACTTAATCGCCTCCCAGAAAAAAAAGGAGGTCATTAAGTGCACTTAATGAAAAAAAATTTTTTTTGTCGTTAAGTCGTGTGAATTTTTTCACAGCAAATAAAAAAAGAGAGAAAAAATCGCCTTTCAAACTAAATTGTATATTTTTGGATAATAGGGTATGATAAAAAGAACAAGAAATTACAAGAGAACAGGGTGCATTTTATGAATATGAACGATTACAGACTGAACGCTTATAAAAATGCAGCGGGCAGTCAGGACGACAGCGAAATCATAGACGGAAAAACAGTCAAGAAGTTCAATCCCGGCCGTCGCTATTCAAGCGATATTACGAGCGGAGAGATTGTGCAAGTGAACAAAGAAGGCTTTCCTGTTCAAGGATTTTCAGACAAGAATCGCCCTTTTAGCTCTCAATCGCCTTATCAAGAGACACAGTACACAAAGAACGGCGTCCCGCGCTCTCAGGGAGTCAGCCAGAACGATATTCAGGCGCAAGCGGATTTGAGAAATGCCGCAAATCGTCTTTTTGACACAGGTCTTCTGAAAGTCGGCTCAGACAAGGTGAAAGGCAAAGCCTCCTCTGACGGCAAAGACAGCATGTATCGCCGTGTCGCAAAGTTTTTGCTTTTGATTGGCATTGACGAGGCTGCGAAAATCCTTCCTCATCTGACTGAGGAGCAGACCGAGCGCATAATCCCGGAAATCGCCTCAATCCGACAGATTGACCCGGAAGAAGCCGAGACGATTCTTGCCGAGTTCCAGTCGCTCGTGACACGCGCAAGGCAAAACGGAGGCGTGGACACAGCGTATTCGATTTTGGCGAAGGCGTATGGCCCTGAGAAAGCGGCGGCTATGATAAAGAAGGCTGTTCCAGACGTGGACGGAAAGCCGTTCGAGTATCTTAGCGAGATTGATGCGGACCGCTTGAACCTTCTTATCAGCGATGAGAGCATTGCAGTTCAGGCGATTGTGCTTTCAAAAGTAAAGCCGCAGACAGCCGCGCAGGTTCTCAACATGATGGACGAAAATGCGAAAAAAGATGTCGTTATCCGCCTTGCGAGAATGAAATCCATCTCGCCTGAGGTCATAAAGCGAATGGACAAAACAATGCACGAAAAACTCAAGGCGCTTAACGTGTCGGCTGCGCAGAAGACGGACGGGCGCGGCGCACTTGCACAAATCCTCAGAAAAATGGACCCGAATGTGGAGCAAAATATCCTCGACACGCTTTCAATGCAAGACCCTGATTTGAGCCGCGACCTTCGCGACAGACTTTTCACAATCGAAGACGTTATCAACGCGGACGACCGCTTCATTCAGAAGGTGCTTCGTGATATGGACAACGGCGATATTGCGCTCCTGCTCGGCGGAAAGGACAACGCATTCCGCCTGAAAATCCTGTCGAACATCTCAAAGGGCAGGGGAGACCTCGTCCTTGAAGAAGAGCAGCTCAAAAAGCCGATGCTAAAGCGCGATGTTGAAAAAGTCACGACAAAGTTCTTCAGCGAACTGCGTCGCGCGTGGGAAGACGGAAGCCTGATTGTCAAAGGCGACGACGACATTTACGTTTGAGACAAAAAAATCCCCGATTACCAAAGCAAAAATGGTTTTCGGGGCTTTTTGTTTTTTAGAGTTTCAGCTCAACTTCTTTTGTGCCGAACAAAGTTTTGCACTTCACGCTTGTTGCGGCAACTTCTGCGCACCACCATTGCTCCTTTTTTACTTTGTCCCAATCTTTTTCACTGCCATCAAAGCAAATCTCAGACAGGTTTTCACAGCCACAAAATGCTTGTCTGCCAATAACTTTCAGAGATTTTGGAAGCCTTACTGATTTTAGCGCATGATTATAATGAAAAGCATTGAAAGAAAGCTCTTCTATGCCCTCAGGGATTTCAAGACTGCTAGCATGCTTCGTGCTGTAAAGAACTTTGCTCCCAGAAAGAGCTAAGCCGCCTTTTATTGTGAGCATTCCTTCAAATTTAGAATCATAGCCATTCATCTGCCCAAAAAATGTTTCGTCAATGTTCTGAATGTTTGTGTTTGAGAACGCGTAATATCCAATTGTTTTTATTGTCTTTGGCAAATTAATAGAAGATAAAGCCACGCAATCACAAAATGAATAGTACCCCAGACTTTCAAGCGTGGAAGGAAGTTTGATTGAGCAAAGCGAATGACAATTAGAAAAAGCGTAGTTTCCGATTTGTGTAACACCTTCAGGAATTGATATGTCTTTTATATTGTTGCAATTTTTAAAAGCAAAATCTTCAATGCTTTTTAATCCGTCTGGCAATTTAATCGACTCAACTTTGTTGTATTTAAAAGCGTCCAAGCCGATTTTGGTGATGCCATAAAGCTCAATGTGCTTTGCGTTTACAGTGTAGCAATATTTGTACACACCGCGCGAAAACAGATTCAGATTTCCCGCAGAATCGGCAGGAATTTCTGTGTGAGTATTCACCTCTGCCAATGTCAGCTTGTTCTGCACCAAAGCGTCGTAAATATCTTGACCGCTTTTTGTTTGGTCAGACAAAATCTCAATGATTTTTGGAATTTTTGGTATCCATTTTGTGCTGTCACTGCCAAAACGAAAAACTCCGCTGTTCTTTCCGATTGAAACAAGCACAATAGTTGCATCTTTTTTGCTACTAACAAGAGTGCAAGTGCCGTTTGCTTGAGCTAAAGCCGCAGTCAAAATTGCGCCAACGCCTGCTTTTTGCACTTGCTTCTTCTTTTCTGATTTTGCGCTGTCGAGCTGGAGAGATTCAACGTGCGCTTTTAAAATTGAGCTTCGTTTTATGAGCTTAAAAGTCGCGCTGTCTTCTTTGCAAATGATTTTGTATTGCTCAGGCAAAAAATTGAACCACTTTGACGGAAGTTCTTCAAAATCATCACCCAATTCCACTTTTAAAAGCGAATCGCAGTTCTTGAAAGCGCACCTTTTCACCGCTTTGAGCGTTGAGGGCAGATAAATCTCAGAAAGCTGCTTGCAGTTCAAAAAAGCACTTGTTTCAATCGAAACCACGCCGTCTTTCAATCTTGCAGTTGTAATATCTTTGCTTTCCGCTCTCAGAACATTCTTAAAATCTTCAGAATAGACAATGCCGTCAACCGTTTGCTCCATTTTATCTCCTTATTTTTTGCAAAAAAAGAGGAAGAAAGCTCCTTTTTGAAAAGATATTTCTTCCTCCAGAATTATTCTAAAAGAAAAAGTTTCAGTTTTTACTTACAAATCCTGTTCTGACACTCTTTGTAAAGAGCCGCAGTCTTTGCCACAATGTCAGCAGGGATTTCCTTGATGTTCGCATCTCCCGCCAAGTTGTTCGCCTTTAGCCAATCGCGCACAAACTGCTTGTCGTAGCTTGCAGGACTTCCGCCAACCTTGTAGGTTTCAGCGTTCCAGAAGCGGCTTGAATCAGGAGTCAAAACTTCATCAGCCAAAACAAGCTCGCCGTTCTCATCAAGTCCGAACTCAAACTTGGTGTCCGCGATGATAATGCCGTTCTTGAGCGCGTGCTCGTAGCATTTCTTGTAAACCGCCAAAGCCGCTTTCTCGATTTTAGAGCCAAGCTCTTCGCCCAAGTCTTTCTTCATATATTCAAGAGTAACGTTGATGTCGTGACCCTCAGCAGCCTTTGTTGACGGAGTAACAATCGGCTCATCGAGCTTTTCTGCCTGCTGATATTCGCGGTCAAACTTGTGTCCGAGGAAAGGCTCGCCCTTCTTGTATGCCTCATACATTGAGCCGAACATATAGCCGCGCACGATGACCTCATACGGAATCATCTTGAGCTTTTTCACGAGGATTGTGCGACCCTCATACTCAGGTTTCTGGAATTCAGCAGGCATATCCTTGAGGTCAGAGGAAATCATGTGGTTTTTCACGATGTCGCTCGTCAAGGAGAACCAGTAGTTAGAAAGAGCGTTCAAAACTCTTCCCTTGTCAGTAATCATCGTCGGCAAAATCACGTCGAACGCGCTGATTCTGTCTGTTGTTACGATAACCATTCTGCCGTCTTCGAGGTCATACACCTCGCGAACCTTTCCGCTGATGATTTTTTTCATCTTGCTTTGCTCCCTACTTGCCGCACTGCGCTCAATGCGGCATTTTTTATATGAATATAACAAAAATGGACAAAGATTTTGCTCCTTGTCCATTCTTTATCCTAGTTAGTTATTGTCTGAGAGGCAGACTGCGGTTTTGCGTTGTTTGCGTTCGCCTTCTGAATCTCGACATTGATTTCTTTTGCAAAATCCTCGAACTTGGTCTCTCCAAGATTTACCATGAAGTTGACATAGCGGACAATCTTGTCGTTGAAGAACAAATTGAGCGCCTTTTTCTGCTCCGAAGCACTCGTCTTTCCCCGCTCGCTCGCGGTCGCAGACGTGAACGCCTTGCTCGCCTCCTCAAACTCGTCCTGAGAGGCAGAGAGAGCGTCAAGCGTCTCTTTTACGCCGTAAAGAGAAGCGATTGAGTCCTTGAGCTCAGGCTTTGAGAAATCTCCGAGCATAGAGCGGATTTTTCCCGTTTCCTCTGCGTAACTGAGCGTTGTGGCGTTCATGCCGTACTTGCTGAAAATCGCGTGAAGAGGAGCGGCTTTTTCGTTGTCGGCTGAAATCGGAATGAGCGTATACGCCTTTAAGAGCGTGCCCAAAGCCTTGTAAAGAGTGTCTCTTTTCAAGTCCGATGCCTCAAGAGTAGAAGAAGCCTTGTCCGCGTCAGAATCCTCGATGATTTTTTCCGCGCGCATCTTTGCTTCTTTGATGCTCTCGTCAAACCTTGCGTCTCCGATTTTCTCGGCGTACTTATCGTACAACTCGCAAATAGCCTTGACGTGTACTGCAAGCGTCAAAGTTCTCAAATTGAAGTTAAAACCCTTTTCAATAATCATATTGAAGCCTTCTTGAGAATAAAGATAAAAACATAATAGAGTTTATGCACAAAATATGCAAGATTTGCCGTTAAGTCGACTTAATTGCCCGCCAGAAAAAAAAGGAAGCGATTAAGCGCACTTAAAGACGCGCCAGAAAAAAAAGGAAGCCGTTAAGTCGACTTAAAAGCCTCAAAGAAAAAAAAGGAAGCAATTAAGTGCACTTAACGG
>CACYWZ010000074.1 GCA_902778325.1 uncultured Spirochaetaceae bacterium | reverse complement strand
ATTGTCTTTTATGCTTTGAGCGCGATTGTGGCGTTTTGTTTGAGTGATGACCAAACTTCTTATGGTCGAGTTTTGTTGCACGAATTATATGAGCAAGAAAAGGTCGATATTCTTTATTGCGGCTCTTCTCACGTTTCGCACGGAATTGTGGCAAGCGTGGCGGACGAAATGACGGGGAAAAAGAACTTTTCCACAGGAACGGCGGCGCAATCAATTCAAGGAACGTATGCCATTTTGAAGCAAGCTGTGAAAAAATATGACATAGAAAAAGTCTTTTTGGAGATGGAGTTTGCTATTTCCACGCAGACACCGCCGAGCAAAAGAAGCGGTTTTAAGAGCGATTATTTGGTTGCAAAATATATAAAAGACCCAAAAATAAAGTTTGATTTTTTGACTTCAATTTCAAAGCCGAAATATTATCTCAATCATTTTTTGCCGATTGGAAAAGACAAATATTTGACGCTAAAACCAAAGGCTTTGGCATCTCGCGCAAAAGCTATCGCAACAGGAAGCTATTTCCGCTATGAATGGCAAGATGACGACGCGGAATACGAAAAAGGCGGCACTGTATTGGATAGGGAATTTATCAAAAATGGATCTTTTTCAGAAACTTCGCAATATGGCAAAATCGACATTGCTTCAATTTCTGATGAATATTTTTCTACAGTGGAAAAAATCATTGTGCTTTGCAAAGAAAACAATATTGAGCTTATTTTCTATGCTATGCCTTGCACAGATTTTTATCTGGGTGAAAAAGGCAATTACGACGAATATCACGCGCTTATCAAGGATTTTTGCAAGAAAAAAGGATTTGAGTTTTACGATTTCAACCTTGCGAAAGAGCAGTATATGAACTTTGACGACGAAGATTTTCGTGATGACAACCATTTCAACTCTTCAGGTTGCTATAAATGGACAAAAGCCTTTTGGAGCTTTTTCAACAGCGGTATGAAAAAAGAAGATTTTTTCTATAACAGCTATGCCGAACGAATGGCAAAAATGGACAAGAAAATTTTTGGTTTGGTTTATGATTTTAAAGATGATAAACACACGCTTGAGATAAAGCCGATTTATAATCACATTGATAATTCTGTGATAACTTATGACATTACAGCAAAATACAACGAAACTGAAGAAGTTTTGGCTAAAAATTCAGAAAACTCTTTTGTTGAATTGCCGCACGGAAAAGCTGGCAAAATTGTGGTTGTGAGTTATCTTGACGGTGTGAAACAAAACGAATGTAGCGAAAATTTTGCTGCTTTCTAGTTTTTTGTCAAAATATTTTTTATAGCACTTACTTTTTGGAGAAGAAAAATGTCATTTTTGTCTTTTACATTTGCAATTTTTCTTTTGTGCGCGCTTTTTGTGTATTACATTGCGCCGAAAAAATATCAGTGGATTGTGCTTCTTGTCGCTAACACTGTTTTCTATTTGTTCAGCGGAATTGCGCATATTGTTTTTATTGTTGCAAGTTCTCTCATTACGTTTTTTGGAGCGAAAATCGTTTCTGACATAAACGAAGTCGTTAAAGCGCAGAAAAAAGAGCTTTCAAAAGATGATTTCAAAGCCCTCAAAGCAAAAGCGCAGAACAAAAAGCGGCTTGTGCTTGTGGCAATGCTGATTTTGAACGTGGGCATTTTGCTCTACTTAAAGTATTTTAGAATCCTTGTTGGCGCAAAAACTCTGCTCTTGCCGCTCGGTATTTCTTATTACACGCTTTCGACAATCGGATATTTTATGGATATTTATTCGGCAAAGTACGAGCGTGAAAGAAACTTTTTCAAATATTTTGTTTTCGTTTCTTTTTTTCCGCAGCTGCTTTTAGGTCCAATAAATCGCTACAATCAAACGGGATTTCAGCTTCGCGAAAGCCGCAACTTTTATTTTGAGAACATCAAACACGGTGTTATGCGTTTTTTGTGGGGCGGACTGAAAAAGTATCTTGTTGCGGACTTGCTTGTAAATCATATTGCAACGCTTTTTGACGGAGTTTATGCGGATTATCCTGGTTGCGTGCTTTTCACGGGCATTTTGATGTATGCGGTTTATCAATACGCGGATTTTTCTGGCGGCACGGATATGGTCTTGGGCATTGCGGAACTTTTCGGCATAAAAATGGCGGAGAACTTTAAGCAGCCGTATTTTTCTTTCAGCATTGCAAACTTTTGGCAGCGGTGGCACATTACGCTCGGCGGCTGGATGAGAGATTATATTTTCTATCCGTTTGCGCTCACAAAAGGTATGCAAAACTTGAGCAAATGGTGTACGGCTCATTTGGGAAAGCATTTTGGACGCACTCTTCCTGCTTGTATTGCGAATATTCTGGTCTTTATGCTGGTTGGTGTTTGGCACGGTCCTGAATTGCATTTTTTTGTTTGGGGCTTGTATAACGGTTTGCTGATTGCGTTTTCTGATATTTTGCGTCCTGTTTTTGAGGGCATAAATGCGAAACTTGGCATAAATGCAAAGTCGAAAGGCTGGAAAGTGTTTCAGATTATCAGAACGTTCTTGTTGGTGAATATCGGCTGGTATTTTGACAGAATCGTTGATGTTAAAAAAGCATTTGCATATTTGAAGAACACATTTACTCATTTTGGCAATCCGCTTATGCTTTTGAAGAAAGACACAATGAATTTGATTTTGGGCAATCTTTCTGACTGGGAAAGCCACGTTGTTCTTATTGCTCTGGGCTCTATCACGATGTTTGTTGTGAGTGTTTTGAAAGAAAACGGGGTTGATGTGTATGCTTCGATTCAAAAGAAAAATATTGCAATTCGCTGGGCTGCGTATTATGCAATGCTGATTTTGATAATCATTTCTTTTAGCTTTAGCGCAGGCGACACGGGATTTATGTACGCTCAATACTAAAAAATAAGGGGAAGAAAACAAAATCTTCCCCTTTTATTTTCAGCTTTTGGCAAAAAAATTACTGCAAACGCTGAACCATTGCCCAAAGGCTTTCTGCGCTATTGAAGTTTGCTGGCGTTATTTCTTCAGCTCCAATTTCAATATCAAAAGCGTCGTTGAGCTTCATAACAAGCTGCACAACGTCAAAAGAATCGAATATTCCGCCATCGATGAGAGCTTTTTCACTTGAAAAATCCACATCAGGCTTTGCTTCTTTCAAAATCTCCAATAATTCGTCCATAAAAACATCTCCAATCTATAAAAGTTTCTTTAACTCAACACGGTCAATTTTTCCGTTGAGGTTTATCGGCATTTTGTCGAGTTTGACCTTTTTGTTCGGTATCATATAATCTGGAACGGCGTTTTTAAGCGCGTCAATCACGGCTTGCGGCTCAACAGTGCCTGTGTAGAACATAACGATTTTGCTTTTTTCTGTGTCGTACAAGCAGCAGTTTTGCTCAACGCCTTCAACCGCGCTAATCGCTGTTTCAATTTCGCCAAGCTCAATTCTGTGTCCCAAATGTTTGATTTGGAAATCTTTGCGGCAATCGTACATAATTTCACCGCGTTCATTGTAATGCACAACATCGCCTGTGCGATAAATTATCTCGTTGTAGAAGCTATTGAGCGGATTCTGCACAAAGGCAGCTTTTGTCTTTTCTGGATTGTTGTAATATCCCAAAGAATTGCACGTTCCACGCACGCAAAGCTCGCCTTTTACGTTCGGAGTTGATGGTGAAACAAGATTGTCTTTGTCATCTAACACCAAAATGTCTGTGTTTTTGCAAGCAAAGCCAATCGGCAAACTTTCATCATCGCTAAATTCTCGGTCAACAATGTAATATGCACAAACGTCGGTGATTTCGGTCGGTCCGTAAAGATTAGCAAACAACACACTCGGATAGCTTTTGCGCCACACGTTCAGCTGTTTGTTTGGCATTACTTCGCCACAGAAAAGCACTTTCTGTAAGGTTGGAACAATGAACTTGTCCACAGCTTTTAAGTTTGCCATAATGCAAAGCGCACTTGGCACCCAGAAAATCGTATTTACGCGCTTTTCTGTCAAGAAGCCAAAAAGGTTCTTTGGTAGCATAAAGAATTTCTGCGGAATGATGTAGCAAGTCGCGCCATTTTTGAGTGTTTGGTAAATGTCTAAAATTGAGTTGTCAAAATAAAACGGAGCTTGTTCGCCAAAGATTGTTTCGCTTGAAATATCAAATGTCGCTGTTACCCATTCTGCATAGTCAATGACGGCTTTTTGATTTATGATTACGCCTTTTGGTGTGCCTGTTGAGCCAGACGTGAAAAGCACATAAATCACATCGGTGTCGATGACGCGTGTAAGTGTCTTTTCGATAGCTTCGTCGTTGCTTTTGCCTTTTTGGATTTCTTCGTAAAGCAAAATTGGTGTGTTTCCTGAAAATGATTTTGCATTTTCAAGGTGTGCGCTGTCTGTAATCACAATAGCGGGATTGAGTGTTTCAAAAATCTTCTGAACGCGGCTTTCGGGCATTGTTACGTCAATTGGTGTGTAAAAATTGCCAGAATATGCAGCTCCCATAAAGCATGAAATTACTTCTACGCTTTTTTCGAGGTACACAACCACAGGCGATTTGAAGATGCTGCGGTCTATCAATGTTTGTGCGATTTTTCGGCTTTCTTCTCTTAAAGCAGAGAATGTTATTTCTCTTTTTTCGTCTGCAAACGCGATTTTGTCTGGAAATCTTGTTGCAGATGTATCTAGGTAATCTGTTACTAGTCTTGTCATAATAAAAATATTCTACATAAAATCTTATTTTGGTTCAATCATATAACAAAAATGACAATTCCTGCCAAAATCAGAAGCATTGCGAAAATCTTTTTACGAGAAAATCGTTCGTGAAAGAAGATTTTGCCGAAAACAAGCACAAAAATATAACTTGACGCTTCAGCAACTGGCACAAATGAAACAGGGACTTTTTTGAGCGCGATTAAATCCAAAAATACAGCAAGAAAATAAATCGCGTAAGCTGGAACAACGTAAAAATTTAAGTATTCGCGCAAAAATGAGCTGTAAGTTTTGAGTGCAGATTTTTTTAGCAAAACTTGAGAAAATGCTGAAATGAAGACCGAAAAAAGCAAAATGCCAATGTAAATTGTCATCGGTTTTCCTCCGTTTTTTCCGTTGAAAGCACAAAAATCCCCGACAGAATGAGAATTGCTCCAATTATCATTTTTAGTGAAATCTTTTCGTTAAAAAACAAAAGTCCAAATATCATTCCCCAGATTATCGTTACAGATTTGTTTGCGATGGCTGTGGAAAGAGGGATTTTCTTTAAGACTTGCTGCCACAAAACTGCATAAACAAAAAGAACTGCAAAAACAACGCAATAAAGTGCGATGAACGGCAGAGAAAATAATGAGTAGCGTGTCGCAATTTTTCCCAAAAGCGGGTAAATGCAATAGACCAAAAATGCAGCGTGCATAAAGAAAAAAGATATAAAACAAGAGGATTTTGGTGAATTCATAAAGAAAAAATTAGCGGATTTTTGCTTTTTTTTCAATCATATTTGAAAACTATAGAACAAATAAGACGATAGGTATATACTCAAAAAACTTTTATTTACGGGGGTATTTTGGATGATACATTTTAACGTTCCGCCAATTACTGGCAATGAAGTAAAGTACATTCAACAGGCGATTGACGCGCACAAAATCTGTGGCGACGGTGAGTTCACAAAAAAATGCAACGCTTGGCTTGAAGAAAAGATAAATCAGGGGTCTTCCAGTTCTTTCAAATCTAGGGTTTTGCTTACAACAAGCGGAACAACAGCTCTTGAAATGGCGGCTTTGCTTTGTGACATAAAAGCTGGCGACGAGGTTATTATGCCGAGCTTTACTTTCTGTTCGACCGCGGACGCATTTGTTCAGAGAGGGGCTAAAATTGTGTTTGTTGACGTTCGTGCAGATACAATGAATATTGATGAAAAGAAAATCGAAAAAGCTATCACAGACAAGACAAAAGCAATTTGCGTTGTTCATTATGCCGGCGTTGCGTGCGAAATGGACACGATTATGCAGATTGCAAAAAAGCACAATCTAAAAGTTGTTGAGGACGCAGCTCAGGCGATTTGTTCTACTTACAAAGGAAAAGCCCTTGGCACAATCGGCGATTTTGGCTGTTTTTCGTTCCATGAGACAAAGAACTTTTCTATGGGCGAAGGCGGTGCGGTTGTAATCAACACGAACAACGATGATTTTGAGCGTGCGGAGATTATTCGCGAGAAAGGCACAGACAGAAGCCGCTTTATCCGCGGTCAAATCGACAAATACACTTGGAGGGATTACGGTTCAAGCTATTTGCCGAGCGATTTGAATGCTGCGTATCTTTGGGCACAATTGGAGCAGGCGGATAATATTCAAAACTACAGAATGAACGTTTGGAACAAATACAAGGCTGCGTTTGAGCCTTTGGAAAAAGCTGGAAAACTTCGCTTGCCTGTAATTCCAGCAAACTGTGTTCACAATGCGCATATGTTCTATGTAATCACGAAAGATTGGGAAGAGCGCACGGCTTTTATCGCTCATATGAAGAAAAACGACATTCTTGCGGTCTTCCACTATATTCCGCTTCATTCTGCTCCTGCTGGTGTGAAGTTTGGACGCTTCGACGGCAAAGACGAAATCACAACGCCATATTCTGAGCGCCTTGTTCGTCTTCCGCTTTATTTTGGGCTTACCGAGAGCGACCAGCAGAAAGTTATTGATACAGTTTTGGAGTTCTATAAATGAGCGTTGAGGATATGCAAAAAGAAATCTCTATCGTCATCCCTGTTTACAACAGCCACGAATGTGTTGCAGAAATTTCTAGGCAGATTGCGGACGCAATGGGCAAGAACGGCATTTCGTACGAGCAGATTATGGTGAACGACTGTTCAAAAGACTCAAGCTGGGACGAAATCAAAAAAGAAGCGGCGAAAAATCCAAATCTTTTGGGAATAAATCTTCGCAAAAACGGCGGGCAAGATTCTGCGATTTTGGCGGGATTGAATTATGCGAGCGGCAAGTTTGTCGTGATTATGGACGATGATTTGCAACATTCTCCTTACGACATTCCAAAACTCTATACTGAAATTCAAAAAGGTTTTGACGTGGTTTATGCGGACTTTGAGAGCAAAAAGCAAAAATTATGGAAGAACTTGGGCTCTTGGTTCAACGGAAAAATCAGCGAAATCGCGCTGGACAAACCTAAGGGAATTTATCTTTCTCCGTTCAAGATTTTGTCGGGCGACGTCGTGAAAGAGATGTGCAAGTTCAACAATCTTTTTCCCTACATCGACGGATTGATTTTTCAAGTTACGCGAAACATCACGCAAATCCCAATTGAGCACCACAAAAGAGAGCTTGGAAAGTCGAATTACAATCTGATTAAGTCGATAAAAGTCTTTTTGCGTATGCTTTTCGGCTTCTCGACTATCCCTCTTAACATAGCTTCTTACACAGGATTTTTCTCTGCCGCAGTCGGTCTTGTGCTGGCGATTGTCTATGCTGTCGAGTATTTTATGGGCAAAGCTGACGTTACGGGTTGGACAACTATTGTTGTTTTGCTTTTGCTTTTGGGCGGACTGATTCTTGTTTCGCTTGGCATTATCGGGAAGTATCTTGGGCAGATGTATTTGACTGTGAACAAGCAGCCTAAATTCGTCGTTAGGGAAACTACGAAATAATACAATACAATACAATACAATACAATACAATACAATACAATACAATACAATATTGTTTTGTGTTTCAATTCTCTTTATAGTCTTTGGAACAGCTTTAATGCTGTTTATTCCGCAGATTTTGAATGTGCTTCCTGATTTTTTGGAAAACTATGTGTTTCACCGAACGTTTAATCACGAAGCATTTCGTGACACAATGGTTTCTTTGGTAGCATATCCGATTTTCTTTGCAATTTTGCTTGATGCAATTTTCTTCGCAAAGTTTTCAGACAAGCAAAAAATAGTAATTATCGGGTTTTATGCTTTTTCTATTTTGGCGACAATAGCAATAATATCTTACACATGTGCAAATGCTTTTATTGACCAAGATTTGAGTTCAGAAACTCTGTTTGGATATGAATGTTTCCGTGAAAAAACATTTTGGCCAACAACTTGGTTCTATTCAATGGAGTTTCGTTTCCTAAACACACAGCTTTTGACAGCACCTCTCTTTATTTTCACAAAAAATCTTGCGCTTGTAAGAGCTATTACAGCTGTATTGTGTGAACTTGTGTTGTTTGCTGGAACATATTTCATTTTGCACTCGCTAAGAATAAAAAAGCTGTGGCTGAAATTGCTTTGCTGCACCTTGATGATAAGCCCTGTGTCTTGGACATATTTTTGCTATGTGCAAGACGGAAGTTATTACATTCCGCATATCGTTTTTAGCTTTTTCTATGTTGGTATTTTTATTTCGATTATCTTTCATTCAGAAGAACATTCAGAGAAAAAGCAAAAAATTCTTTTCGGCATTTTTGTAATTCTTTCATTTTTGAGTGGAATTTCTTCGATTCGATACATTTTGAATTTTACATTCCCTGTTTGGGCTGTTAGTTGCTTCGTGAAGTTTTATGAACTACGCAAAAATGACAAGTCATTCAACTTAAAAGAATTCTTTGTATTGGATAAAGCGACTTTTGTTTCTACAACAGGGCTTTTTATAAGTGGAATTGGATACATTTTCAACTCAGTCGTGATTGCAAGCATTTTCACGTTCAAGAATATGAATAAAATCCGCTTCAATCCGCTAAGCAAAATGAATTTGGATTCAATAAAAGATATGATTTTTAGAACTGCAGGCTTCAATGACGATGTAAGCGTTTTTACTCCTGCGGGCATCGTAAATGTACTATTGTTTGCAGTGATTGTATTTACAATTATGCTTTGTATCTTACTTTTTAGGTCTAATCTTTCTAAAGACAAGCGATTTTTTATGCAGTTTCTTGTATTCAGCGTTGCATTCAGCCTTTATACGAATATCTGCACAGAAATGGTCGGTCGTTATCTTACGATGCTTTTCTGCTTCTTTATTCCTCTATTTGCACTTGTAATCGAACAGAAGGATATTGCCAAAGTCAAAAAATGGTGTTTTGCAGTTTCATCTGCTGTTTTAATAATGACAAATGCTTACTTATGCTTCGGCAGAATGCAGCTTGGAGAAAATTCACTAAAGCTAGACGGTGTTTGTAATTTCTTGAAGCAAAATGATTATGAATTTGGCTATGGATTCGCAAATATTGCAAATCCCGTTTGGTTCTGGTCAAACGGAAGTATCGAGGTTGCAACTATCGATTCAGACAGTGATTTTGAAGGAATTGATATAATACCTTCAAAATATGCAATTCACAAATGGCTTGAGCCAAAACGTTATTTGGACAAGAACTATTACAAAGGCGGAAAACACGTTTTCTTTGTAATCAAAGAACGAAATTACAACGCCTCAAAAAGCAAAGCACCTTTGGAAAAAGGCACTTTAGTTTTCAGAGATGAGAATTATCTTGTCTTTGATTACGATTCGCCGAACAGTTTTATTTCAGCGTTTGAGTAATTTCTTTGCAAGCCCTCTTGTGCCACCAACAATGTTTTCCAAAATGTTGAACACAAGAGGTATTTTTATTTTCATTTCGGCAAGCGTAAAATTAAGAGGAGATTGCAAAATCGGGATAATACGCTTGTCGTTCAGAAGATGTACTTTAGTAAACTGGAATTTTGGATTCAAAATCATCTTTTGAATGTCCTCTGGAATTGAGCCAGCTTCTTTTATTCTATGCTGAATACTTCTGTCGGCAAGCTTGTAATATGAAATATAATTTTTGCCAGCAGCTTCGCTTGAAAAATAATGGATTATCTTTGCGTTTTCCAAGAATTCCAATCCGCCCTGACTAATCTGACAGTTCCAAATCCCTGAAAGCTGCGTGTCGCTAAAACCACAATTATAAAAAGCCTCGTTGAAAGCACCTTGGTCATGGTGGTCGTGCTTTACACGGAAAGAATACTCCCAAAGCTCGTGCCATTTTTTGAAAAACTCACGTGATTTTTCTCCGTCACGATATAAAATCACACCGCTGTTTATGTGAAAACCTTGCTTTGCAGTTCCTGTGTAATGCATTTTTTTCTCACGCTTCAAAAAATAATCCTTGTGTTTATGCTCTGCAAGCGGAACATGCCCGTCAAGAACAGATGCAATCGGATAATTAAACTGTTCTATATCTGAAAGGCTTTCACAGATAATCGTGTCGCAGTCGATAAAAAGAAAATCTCCCGAAATGTGTTCTGGAATTGTTGTTTTTAGAACTCTGGAGCGTTCTACATTGCCAGCAGTTTCTGGAAAATCTACTGAAATAATATTCGAAACATATTTTTTTATCTCTTCACGTTTTCCTGTAAAAGTTGCAGCTGTTTTGTTGTCGGTAAGAATAACGATTTCTGCATTTGGCATATAGTGTCGTAGCGAAAAAGCAGACATCAGACATTGCTCATAGTAAAGGTCTTTTTCTGTAGATGTGAGTACATAGACGTATTTCAATTTTTATTCTCCTTGGCTCTTAAAAAGGATTCCGCTTTTAACAACTTGCTTTGTATACCCGCGTTTTTCGAGTTCCTTATACATCCAAGTTTCGCTGATGTCGATAGGTCTGTCTTCATCATCGTTACTCGGATTATCTTTATTCAAAACAAGAACATAATCTGGAAAATCGCACTTTGGGAATTCCTCAAAATATGTTTTTAACCTTGCGTCATCAATAAAACATCGCCAAGTTGTTGGTGCGGCACAATGCAAATTCTCAAACGAAAGATATGCCCAAGTCGCAACGCCAGAAATGAAAATAGACTTTTTCTCTTTTGCGTCATTCAATTCGCTCAAAAGATTGAACAAATCATCATAGTAGTCTTTATTCTTTTGGCTTGTATAAATGCCTTTTACGCTTCCTCTTTCAATTTTGGCAACATTTTTGTTCGGAACAAACAAAATATGCGGAGGCAATTTCATATCTCTATAAATAAGGTTTGTTCTAAAAAAGAGCGTAAATGCAAAAAGGATAATCAGCGGAATGTATCTGAAAGCATTTTTTTCGCTGTATTTTGAAAATACAAGAATCTCACCAATTGCAGAAATTGTCATTCCGATTGCACAAACTCCAAAGCCTGTGTCTGACGCAAAACAGAAAAAATACGCCAAAATCATTCCTGGCAAAATAAAATAAAAAATCTCTTTTACGTTTTCTTTTACAAAATCTTTTAGAAAATCCTTTGAGAAACGATTTGAAGAAATCAAAACTGCAAAAATTGTGAAATGTAAAAAAGTCATTATCGCAGTTCCACAATCTTTATTTAAAAAGCAATTTGCAAAAAAAACTGCGATATTAAGAATCTGCAAAACAAGTTTTTGCTTGATAAAAATTAACGCCAAAACAATTGGAAACCAAGTAATTATGTACGGAAACATAATCAACCGAGGCATTTTATAAAGTCGCTTGAGAGTAAGAATGAAAGTATGTTTGTATGCAGGGTCGTTGTAGGTGTAGTAAAAACCTTTTAGATATTCACTAATACCATTTTTCATCCCCCCCCCTGTATAAATAAAAAGTATATACGCTATTCCAATAAAAACAGTTCCAGCCCAGACAATCGCAATTTCTTTTATATGCTCCCTGCTTTTTTTTATCAACAAGCAGATTATTGAGACTGCAATGTACGGTAAAACCAAAAAAGGATTACACAAAATAGAAAATGCAAAAAAAACGCCAGAAAGAAACAAAAATACTTTTTTGTAAGAAAGCACAAACACTGAATACAAACATAAAAGCCCCAGCAGATATGTTTCCACACCGACTGTGTAATAAGAAGCTCCGTTCAAGCACGCTCTTGAAAAAATGAGAGGCAATAAACTTGCAAAAAGAGCAGGAACTTTTTCATAATTTTTTGAAAAAACAGAATATGCAAAAATGGAAACACAAGTTTGAAAAATAATCGTTGCAATTCTGAAAAAAAGAAAAATGCCGTCAGTTCCGCCGTTAAACTTTACAAAAAGCGCATAAAGAGGCAAAAGTAAAGGCTCGTAAAATTGAGTCGGAGTCCAGTCGTCAATCAAAAATCTGTCGCCAGTAAAAAATCTGTGGACACTTGAAAGATACAAGCCTTCGTCTGTCCACGAGAAACCGTAAAACATATTATTGATGAGAATGAGAGAAATACAAATGATTATAGCGTATGGAAAAAATTGCTTTGAGTTTTTCATAAGGTGAAAGCAATTATACAGATTATATCGTCAAATGTATATACTACAAAATCTATTTCGAAGTCATGATATGTTTATAAAAACTCTGCTTTTCAGATTTGTCAATATCAATCTTATACGACAACTTGTGAATATCGCTCATTCGGCAAAGTTGCTCCCATCGCTTTTGAGAATACGGCTTGTTCAATTCACGCTGCAAAATGTGGGGAGGCAAATCTGGAAACCACGGAATTTCGTCCCATTCGTCTTTGTAAAAATCAGCAGCAATGCGCATAAAAAAGTAGAAAATAAAATAGTGAATTGCCGAGTTGTGATTTTTCCAATACTCATAAAGCAAATCGCGGATAAGTGTTAAAATCGGATTTTGTTTTTCTGCCGACATAAACCAGTTTTGTGCCACAGTTGCATCATCATTCTTTTCTTTTGTCTTGAACACAAAAAGTGGAGTGTTAAACGCATAATCGGGGTAAGCCGTGCAATAAACAGTAGCGTCAATCCACGTTCCGCCGTATTTTGTTAAAAGTTCAAGGCGAATCAAATCTGAAAAATGAGTGTTGGAAATAATGCCTTTTTTGTATTTTTCTTTGATAAAATCGGGAAAATCAACATAATCATACAGATTTTTTGCTGTAATTATCTTAATTTCTTTGTTTGGCATTTGCTTTTTGAGCGAAGCAAGGCAGCTTTTGCACAATTCCGGTGCATTTTCCTCTCCCTGAAGCCAGCACCACCATATTATATCGCTGTATTCGTGCGTTTTGTTTTCAATTCGCTTGTAATTCAAAAGAAAATGCTTGTATTTTGATTTGAGATAAGTGTAAACCACCCAGTTTTTGTTCACTTTTTTGATATTGCTGTCAGTTTCTTGAAAAGTAAGAGTGTACCAGATTTTTAGAGCAATATAGCGCGCATAATCAAACGATTTTGTTTTTAACTCGCCGTATTTTCCGCTTTTAAAAAGACTTTTTGCCTTTGAAAAGATGTTTGCCATAGTCTTTTTCTCCCATTACGCCGCAAGACTTGTTTTGATATCCGCAACAGAAGAAAAAGACGGCAAAAACACTTGACACGCAAATTTCAGCGCATCACAATTTGATTGATTGATTGATTGATTGATTGATTGATTGATTGATTGATTGCATTTGCATTAGTATCTCCAAATATTTTTTTGCCAAATTCATCGGTTCGTAGTTTTCTGAAAGCGTATTTGCGATTTGCTCCAGCTTTTCATCAGTATCACGATTTGCAAGTTTTTCATACATAAGCAAAGAAAGCTCTTTTTCATCTTTTGCGTTTTCAACATAGTTGCAAAGCCCCATTGTCGCCTCAAAAAGAGAAGTTTCTTTTGTGGAAATCACAGGAATTTTGCAAATAGCAGCTTCCACAGGAGTGCGTCCAAAGCCTTCAAACAAAGATGGCGTTACAAAAAGTCTTGCATTTGTCAAAAGCCAATTTCGCTCTTCATCGCTCACTCGAAAAAGCATTTTTACACGTTCGCTCAAGCCGTTTTGAGCGATAAATTCCTGCATTTCAGCAAAAATCGTTTCGTCTTTGTAGCCTCCGCAGAAAACTAAATCTTCATCGATTTTGTCTTTTATCAGATTAAACGCCTTGAGCAAAGTCATCGGGTTCTTTTTATCGATATAAGCATTGAGGTCAAGAATGTACTTTTTGCCTGACAAATATGCAATTTCGCTTTGTTTTGACACATCAAAGACAATCGAATTCGGAATTTTCGTAATTGAAGATGCTTTTTTTTCGTCAAGTGCAAAAGTTTTGATTATGTCGTTTTTTGTGTAATCCGAAACGGTCGTAAGCGCGCAGTTTTTGTCAGTAATAAAGTTCCAACCGCCTTTTCCGTTTCTGTGAACGCGATAAATGTCATGAATCGTACAGAGAGACGGCAATTTTGTTTTTACGAATGTGTAATCAACGCAATAAGGAAACCATATTGCGCTGCATTTTTTTTCTGCCATTCGCTTAAAGATTCCGAGTTTTTTTAGATATTTTGTGCCTTTGAACTTTCCACCAGTGAGTTTATTCGCCAAAGTTAGCGGCAAATAATGCAACACGCAGAGTTCATATTGCGGAAAGCGTTCTTTAAAAAATGCCTCGTGATTGTAATTCACAAAAAGCACAAAGTTTTTTGCTTTTCCCATTCTCGCGAATGCGTCAAGAATATCCGCTGTAAAAATCGATGTTGAAAGTGAAAGTTTTTTGCTTTCTGCTTCGTTATGTCCAAATGCTGTGCAATCTATTGCTATCATATTATATATACCTCTTCATCATCTTCAAACACAGGAACGCCGCCCCAAACATTATTCATATAATTCTCGTCTAAAACCTTGTCAATTCGCACCTGCTTGTCCTCAAGACTGTAAAGCGTGGTACTGCCGTCTTCTCTGCTGTTTGCAATCCAAACCTCGTCGCGCCTCACAATATCGTGGCTCATAATCCGAGTTTCGTGAGTCGTGGTCAAAAGCTGAATATTGCGACTTTGAGCAATCTCAAAATATCGCTTCACAAACTCAATAGTCAATTTTGGGTGCAAACAGCGGCTGATTTCGTCCATAATATACACCTTTTCTTTCTTGCTCACAAGGATTTCAAGCAACTGAAACAACCTGTGTGTGCCGTCGCTTTCGCGTGCCATCGAAAACTCGACCTCTTTGCCGCCAATAATATGCACAAAACGCAAAACACTATATTTCACGCCGTCTTCATTCATCGTGATAATAAAAATATCCTGCCTGCTTCTTACAACCGCCGAATATTTTTTTTCGACAGTTATCCCCTTTGGAACAAGCTGCTTTATAATCGGCTTTTTATGTGAGATGCTAGAACAAGTTCCGCATGTTATACTTTTTCAAGACTTCTTTCTATAAAAATCATTTTTCAAAGTGTTCGATTTTGCATTCGTGTGCTTTTGTTTTCGTCATAATTCAAACCAACAAAAAGCATTTTTCCAGAATAATGGTACTAAAGAGAGCTATTTTCTTGCTGACTTATGATATTTTTTAGCCAAATATAAAGTTTCGTTCGCTTTATGCCAAATCTGTTACTTAAAAAAATTCCTTTTTATTTTCATGTACAATCTGTAAAACCAAAGCATATTATATTTTAAACAGAACAAAACACGCTTTTGGCCTTTTGTCCTTGTATGGTGCAAATCTGCATAAGATTTTAATTCGTATAACCGTTTGTAGTATGGAGACAATATGGCATCAAAAACTAAGTTTGAAATATGTTTGTTTAAAATATATTCTTTGTTTTTTATTTCATTATCATTAAAAAACTTAAATCGTCGTATAATAATGCTTATAAGCGTACTTATGCGATCTAGAGGATAAACATCTGGTCGTGAAAGAGAATTAGGGGTTTCCAAATAGTTATAAAGGCATTCATTTATAAAAGTAAAACGCTTTACGAATTGAAAATAATCAAGATTGAATTCAACGTCTTCAGCAAGTTTTTTTGATTCATCAAATAATATATTATTTATTTTTAATTGTTTTGCACTATAAAAATTTCCCCATACAAAATTTAAATGAATATCAAGAGATTCAAAATCGTCTTTCAAGCTACAGGAAATTAAAAGTTTTCCTTTTTCAAATTTATGAGGAATTATTTCACTCTTTGTTAACTGATTCCACCCGCAAATATAAAGCAGTTCGATTTGTTCTTCTGTGTTGTTGTTTATAGCTGAAATTACTTTCTCAATACAGTTTTCAGAAAAAAAATCATCTGCATCTACAAAAGTGATAAAATCATCATCTCTAGCATTTTCAAGTGCATATTTTATTCCTTTGTTTCTTGCAGTAGAAACACCTTTATTTTCTTGCGAAATTAAGACAAAACGATTATCTTTTATGTAGTTCTGGCATATTTGTAAAGATGAGTCTGTAGAGCCGTCATTTACCATAACACATATAAAATTGTGGTATGTCTGGGTGAGTATGCTTTCAAGACATTGATTTAGATACTTTTCAGCATTGTAAATCGGAATAATTATATAAATTTTAATATCATTTACTGACATAGCCTACAAATCTCCAAAGTTTTATTGCTTGCTTTTTACTATTTTTTGTTTTACTGATTTCAAAATTTCAAAGATAATAGAATTTCGTTCCAACACTAAAAGCAAAAAATACGTTATAACTCCTACTGCAATTCCAAAAATCATTTTTGAATACTGAGTTTTAAAAAGTCTTATAGAAATCAAAACTATTATTCCCATTATAACAGAGTTAAGAAAATATTTTAAAAATGAAAGAGCAAATTTATTAACCTCAAAGTATTTTCGTGCAAAGAATAACTGTGTTGCTGTTACTAACGATTCTGCGGAAACTGTCGCGATTGCAGCACCAAATGCATGAAATCGGGGAATCAAAATAAGATTCAGCGTAAAATTTGAAACTGCACCAATAATTTCTGAGATTAAAGTATATTTTTCCTTACCCATAGGAATCAAAATCTGAGAGCCTAATAGAGACCCCATGCCTATAATAACTATTATCGGATTCATCATTCGCATTACAGGAATTGCTTGAACATAATGAGTTCCACTCAATAATAATATTACACCTTCACTTAGAACTGAAAGACCTATGGCACATGGTATGGATATTAAAAACATTACATCCACACTTTTGTAAACTAATTTATTGAAACTTTGAAAATCTTTTTTTCCGATATAATAAGACAATCTTGGCATTAGTATAAATCCAATACTTGTAACAAGTTGTAAGACTATTTTGTTTATTTTTGTAGATGCTGTATAAAGTCCAACTTGATAATCGCTAGAAAGAAGTCCAACCATAGTTGTATCAAGAGTTGTATATATAGAAATTGCAACAGACATACTAAAAAGAACTAGAACAGCTTTTAAATGTTTAAAAGGATTTTCAATTTTGCAATTTCTAAATGATATATATTTTCGTGAATGAAAAAAGTTTAAAATATTTGAACCAACATTTGCAAATACTGCAATTCCTGCATATTTGATATAATCATCTTTTGTTCTTACAAAAATAAATAAAAAGATAATACTTAAGATTTGAAAAAAAAGATGTCGTATAGTTATATAAAAATAGTCTTCCTCAGCTTTGTATAGCCAATCCATACCAATAGTTGTGAAAATTATTGTTGCACTGCAAACACATAAAACAGCGCGATATGGTATAAAATTAGAAATAAAGAATATTGTAATGATAAGAATACTGTAAGCAAATGCAGTAGAAATGCAGTTTAGAATAAAAATTTCTTTGCAGAACTTGCTAAGTAGTTTTTTATCATCTCGTAGTTTTGCAGATTCTCTAATGCCATAAGATGAAATTCCTAATGCTGCAAAAATTGCAAAATACGAAATAACTGATTGCGCAAAATTCACTTTTCCAATTCCATCTGGCTGTAATATTCGAGAACTATATGGAAATGTTATAAGAGGAAATATTACTCCTAAAAAAGTTTTAAATATATTTAAAAAAGCATTTTTCTTTAGAGATTTCTGTGCCATAATGCAAACTCCAAATTATAGATACAATGATTTCAAAAAATCGTTCAAATCTTGAAAAGCTGAAGATGAAAAGTCCCAAAGTCCTTTCATTGCAGTTCCTGCCAAATAGGCTTGCAACTTTGCTTTGTGAATATTGTAATGCTCTTTATCTTCTGTTTTTAGAAGAAATTTTGCCTCTGAAATATATTTTTCTGTTTGATTATATAATAAAGAATCTTTTACGGAATCTAAACACAAATCTTCAAGCATACCAGCATTTTTATTGTTAGGCATTACAAAAATACCACATTTTATATTACCATGTGCAATTTCTCCTGCATGATTTGGTAAAAGAATGTTAGGTGTGTATTTCTTTACAATATTTGAATTACTTTCAAATACAGAATTAGCCTCGTTAGCTTCTGCGTCACGCACAAAACCAATTTTTGTAACAGACGAAAATCCTGTAGTTATGGCAACAGAAGAATACAATTTTGCAAACTTTAAATATCCACCTGCAGAACGAATAGTTACATTTTCAATCTGTAAATATTTTAGGAGAGCTGAAAATAAATTTTCTTCATCTTTACCTTCCACTAAAAGAAGTTTTTCGCTTTTTATTGCTTCGCTCATCTCAACTCCCAGCGTTCTTTTATTGCTTCTTTTGCAGCTTCTGGAGTTATTATAACAGCAGTGTGATTTTCAGAAGAATCTCGCTCAAGACGTGTGATTGAAAGCTCATTTTCATCTGGTGCTTTTTCAATAAAAGATTCTATACATTCATAAGAATGAGTTGTGGCAAACACTTGAATATTCTGCGAACTACATATTTCAAAAAGGACAGCCCATAATTGAGCCATCGAAGTATGGTGCAAACCATTTTCAAATTCATCAATAAGAATAATTCCGTCTTTTAAGGTTGTAAGAGTCGTTATAATAGCAAGTATTTTTTCAATTCCCTGTCCCATTAAAGGAATTGGCAAAAGAGAAGAAAGCCCTATATCAACAAAAATACCTCCATTTGCACCTAATTGAATATCTTGAATATTCTTATCAACAGCTCGTAGGGCTTTTATAACTAACTCTTTTTGCTTGTTTATTATCAATCTGCTGAGAGCATTTGAATAATTATAACCAGACCAATCAGGAGTCCAATAAAAAGATGGAATAACTATATCACTGCTTTGTAATGAATTATTATCAGTAAGTGGTAGATAAAGAGGATTTTTTGTATGCTGCTCAGGAGAATATTCCACAGAATATTTTTGTCCATCAAAACGTTCTACATTTATTTTGTATAAACCTATAGTACGTTCTTGCTGTTGAGAGGTCTCTCTTGAAATAAATTGCTGAGCGTTGATTTTTGGAGCATTTATGGAAAGAATTCTGCTTTCTTTTTTATCAGTTGTAAGAGAAAATATTATAGGTTTTTCATATTTCAGATTATGAAAGGCTGTAAAAATATCATTGTTGAAAAGTCTTCTCGCTGTATTTATTTGATTAAGAAGCATTCCGTTTGGAAGTCCCAAACAAAATTGGATTGATTCAATGAAAGAACTTTTTCCACAATTATTCTCACCGAGAATCAAATTAAATTGCTTAAAACCAGAAATGGTCAATTCATTTATAGAACGAAAATTTGATATACTAACAGTAGTTATATTCATATATACTCACTACATGCATAAAAGTTAACACTGTTTTCACAGCTATGATATTCTCTAGAATATAAAATAAACTCTAATAATTATACGAACTTAATCTTTTAGCTGCATGGCTTTAAATTTGTATCTAAAGTCAAATCAATTGGTTTTCTGTAATCTGCATAGTTTTTTATATGCAATACGTTTAATATTTTT
>CACYWZ010000073.1 GCA_902778325.1 uncultured Spirochaetaceae bacterium | reverse complement strand
TCTCATGGTTGGTTGTTTCATACAAAGAATCATTCTTTGTTGAAAAAAATCTATTTCAAGCAGATTGTGGTAAAAAACGCATATAATTTTGACCATATAATATGTGTGAGCGAACAAGACAAAAACATTGCAATTCATTATGGAATAAAGGACACCTGTGTAATCACACCAGGAGCAGATTGTAATAAATATGCGAATTTACCCAAAAAGACAACTTTTGAAAACACATTTTTCTATTGGGGGAGGATTTCCCAAAACACAGGAATTCTTGAAGCACTGAAAAAACTTTCAACTTTGACAAATCCTTACAACTTCATCATTGCTGGCAAATGCGAAGATTCTGATTATATGAAACAACTCCAAGATTTTATAGAAAATCACAAAATGACAGAGAAAATTCATTTTGTGGGATTGCTATCAGACGTACAAATTCGTGATTATATTCAAAATAGTGATTTCATCTTAATGCCATCACTACACGAAGGTTTCGGAATGACACTGGTTGAATGTCTTTTGAGTGAGCGAGCGATTATTGCAAATACAAACGAAAGTTTCTGCACAATTTTGAATCAGACTGATGCAAAAGGTTTTCTCTTTAATTTTGAAGATGAAAGCTCAGATTTTGCAATGAAACTACAAGAGCTAAAATGCAAAAAAGTCGTGCCAAAACACGTAGAGCAATTCTCTGTAGAAACAGTGCTAAAAAAAATAGAAAAGTTATACAATCAGGAGAAAATATGACAGGCAACGATTTTCTAAAACTGACAAGAAAGCTCGTTTTCGCAATGCTCCCCACAAGCGGAACAAGAACACGATGGATTTACAAGCATAAAAATCTGTTTAAACACATTGGGGAGAATTTATTTTTTCAGCCGCGTAATTTTCCAGACCAGCCAGAACTAATTTCAATCGGCAACAATGTGAAAATCGCAAGCGGTGTTGTATTTGTGAATCACGATATAATTCACACTATGCTAAATGACAAATTTAAAGAAAACAAATTCAAGCCATTCGTTGCACCTATAAAAATCGATGATAATGTAATGATTGGTGCAAATACAATGATTATGCCAAATGTTCACATTTGTTCAGATGTCATAATTGCAGCAGGTAGTATAATTTCTAAAAATATTGACTTGCCAGGTGTATGGGGGGGAATTCCAGCAAAGCACATAAAATCGATTGAGGAGTTTATTGCCAAACGGCTAAAAGAACAATAAATATACACTTTATTTTCTCCAGAAAGTTCACAAAACTTTAATCTAATGAAGAAAACAACCTCAAATAGACAGCACTGAGCTTTAATTATATAATCAAAATCATGAGCATCTCAAAGAACACAAGAAAATTGCCAATCGGCATACAAGATTTTCAGAAACTCAGAGAAGATAACTTCATTTATGTAGATAAAACTCACCTAATATATGAACTCGCGCAAAGCTCAACCCCATATTTTCTGAGCCGTCCGCGTCGATTCGGAAAAAGCCTTTTAATCAGTACAATGGAAGCATATTTCTTGGGCAGAAAAGAGCTGTTTCACAACCTTGCAATCGAAAAATTGGAGCAAAATTGGAAAAGCTATCCTGTTTTGAAATTCAGCCTTGCAGGAGGAGAGTTTACCACAGCAGACGGGCTTTCTATTGCTTTAAACAGTTGTCTCTCTGACTTTGAAAAAAAGTATTCTCTGCCAAGTGAAAACATTGCTCTCCCTGTACGCTTTAAGAATGCTCTGAAAAACGCATTTGAAAAAACAGGGCTTCGTGTTGTCGTTCTTGTGGACGAATACGACAATCCGCTACTAAAGGCATTTGGAGAAAATCCTGAAATCGAAAAAGCAAATCGAAATCTGTTCAAAGGATTTTTTGCAGTGCTAAAAGACTGCGATGCTTATACACATTTTGTGTTTTTCACAGGCGTAACAAAATTCAGCAAAGTTTCTATTTTCAGCGACCTGAACCAACTTCAAGATATTTCTATGAACGAAAAATATTCTAGCATTTGTGGCATTACACAAAGCGAACTAGAAGCAACTTTTTCGCCAGAAATCGACGAACTAGCAAAAGAAAACTCTCTCACAAAAGAACAATGTCTTCTGAAGCTCAAAAAGCAGTATGACGGCTATCATTTTTCGGAAAAATGTGAGGGCGTATATAATCCGTTCAGTATTCTAAATGCTTTCAGTACAAACAAGTTCGGAAAATATTGGTTTTCAACAGGCACACCAACATTTTTGATACATCGCTTGAATGAAATCGACTTCAATCCCCAACAATTCTCCGACGGTTCGTTGTTCGTTTCAGAAGACGAGATTTCAGACTACCGCCCAGACAATCCCGATGTCGTACCTCTACTCTATCAATCAGGCTATCTCACGTTAAAAGAATATGACAGCGCATTAGACTCGTTTACTTTAGGATTCCCGAATGATGAAGTGAAATATGGGTTTACAACAAGTTTGACACCTGTGTATTTTAATGCCGAAAAGCCTCTTGATATAAGGAGTTTTGCAAGAGATATAAAAAACGGAAATACAGATGATTTGAAAAATCGTTTTGTTTCTGTTTTTGCCCGCTTACCTTACACTGCTATTTCAAAAGAGAAAAAAGACACTGTTATTGAACAGAACTTTCAGAACGTGATTTATCTTGTGTTTTTGCTGCTTGGTCAATTTGTGCAAGTTGAGCAGCACAGTGCAAAAGGCAGGGCAGATTGCGTTGTTGAAACGGAAAATGCTGTGTATATCTTTGAGTTCAAGAGGGATTCCAGCGCAGAAGAAGCGTTGAAACAAATCGAGGCACAGGGCTACGCCTTCCCCTACTCCGCCGACAGTCGTACGATATACAAAATCGGAGTAAACTTCAGTTCCGAGCTGTGCAATATTGACGGATGGAAAGTGCAATAATTCTACGTTTCAGTGGTCAGCGCAAACAAAAAAAAAGAGCCTATCGTATTCGATAAGCCCTTTTTTATCGCCTCAGAATAACTAGCGTTTCATATTCACAGCAGTGCTGAGCATCGTGTCGCTCGTCTGAATTGCCTTGCTGTTGAACTCATAAGCACGCTGAGCAACAATCATCTGCACCATCTCGTTAACAACAGAAACGTTTGACATTTCCAAGAACTTGTGCTTTGTAACACCCATTCCCTCATACCCTGGACGGCTCGCAATAGGTGCGCCAGATGCATTAGACACCTTGTAAAGATTGTCGCCCAAAGCCTCAAGACCAACAGCATTCGGGAAGCGATAAAGCTCAATCTGACCAACTTCCACAGGGTCGTTCACGTCAGCAACACGAACAGAAACACGACCATCATCACTGATTGCAATTGTTTCAGGAATCCAGCCGTCTGGCATAATGATTTCAGGCATCATGCGAAGACCATTCGCGTTAACCATCTGACCAGTGAGGTCAATCTTGAAAGAACCGTCGCGAGTGTAAGCATAACTGCCATCGTACTGCTGAACGCGGAAGAAACCGTCTCCAACAATAGCCATATCAGTTTCAACACCAGTTGCCTGCAAAGAGCCCTGACTCATAATGCGCTGAGTTGCCGAAACCTTAGCACCAGCTCCCATCTGAACACCAACAGGAGAAACAGTGTCTTCTGTTGCAGGAGTACCAGCGAGCTTTACGTTCTGATAAATCAAATCCTCGAATTCAACACGCTGCTGCTTGAAACCAGTTGTATTCACGTTAGAAAGGTTATTGGAAATAGCATCGATGTTCGACTGCTGTCCGTTCATTCCTGTTGCTGCTGTCCAAAGACTTCTGACCATATTCTTTCCTCAATCCTTATTTTTCAAAAATTAGCGGTTGACCGCCACGCGCGTCCACAATGTAGACATCATAGAATCTTCACTCTGAATTGATTTCTGGTTCGCCTCATAAGCGCGGTTCACCTCAATCATCTGCACCATCTCGTTGACAATATTAACGTTTGAAGTTTCCGTAAATCCCTGAAGGAACTTCGGACGCTCATCGCCCTCAGCAATATATGCCTCGCCTGCAATCTCGTTTGTGTTGTAAAGGCTTGAGCCCATTTTCTCAAGATAGCGCTCATTGTCGAATCTCACAACTTTGATGCGGTCAATAAGCTCGTTGTCCTCGGCAGTGTAAATCATACCGTCTTCGTTGACGATGAAGTTTGTGTCAGGCACGCGGATAATTCCATTCTCACCAAGAACAGGATATCCGTCTTTTGTCTCAAGAATACCCTCTTTTCCGCGGAAGAAGTTTCCGTTTCGTGTGTAGCGCTCACCGTTAGGAGTCTGCACTGCGATAAAGCCCTTGCCGCTCAAAGCGACATCAGTCTTCTGGTCAGTGCATTTGAATGAGCCTTGCTCGAAATCTGTGTAAAGTTCGTTTGTCTCAACGCCAAGCCCGATTTTTCCAATGATTGGAGCAACATCAGCACTTCCGACACTTGTTGAATAAACACCGTCAGCATTCATTCTTCGCAAAAGCAATTCCGAAAAAGTCTTGCTTACAGCAATATCCTTTTTGTAGCCAGTCGTATCGACATTAGCCAAATTGTTCGAAATAGCGTCCAATCTGTTCTGCTGGGCATTCATTCCGCTTGAGCCGATGTACCATCCTCTAATCATCTTTCCACCTTACACACAATAATATTAGCGCCGTGCGTTATTGAATATATCGACATCAAAACAGTCGTTATAAATAAAAAAAGAGAGCAAAAGCACGCATTTTTTGCATTTTTCGCTCTCATTCTGTCATTTTCTTTAGTCTTCCCAGCTTCCAGAATCGATTTCGTCACAAATACGAAGCCAGCTTTCATACCGCTCTTCGCTAATCACGCCAGAATACACAGCCTCCTGAATCTTGCAGCCGCGCTCCGACTTGTGAGTGCAGGACATACCAAAAGTGCACTGCCCCAAAAGCGGCTTGAACTCGCGAAAATAAAGCGCAAGGTTCTCAGCCGTGATGTCGTGAAGAACGAAGCGGCGCACACCGGGAGTGTCGATAACACGGGCAAAAGAATCCTTTCCAAGATGAGCGCTCAAATCAAGAGTCATCAGCATTCCCTTCGTCGTCGTATGAGTGCCGCGGCAGTACTTTTGCGAAAGAGATGAAGTGCGCAAATCCTTCGTGCTGTCAAGAGCATTCACAATGCTTGACTTTCCGATACCGGACTGCCCGACAAGAGCGCACGTCTTTCCTGCGATGTACTGTGAAAGCGCCTTTATCCCTTCTCCCGTATGCGCCGACACACAAAACACCTTGTAGCCGATGTCCTCCCAAATCTCAAGGCGGCTTTGCAAATCAATATCCGAAAAAGCCTCAAGGTCAGCCTTGTTGCAAACAATGACACCCTCAATCCCCTCCGCCTCGCATTGAGCAAGAGCGCGGTCAATAAAGCGCGGGCGAAACGGCGGCTCATCGGGCGTCGTCACAATCAGAAGACAATCAAGATTGCACGCCATGACCTGAGGCAGCCTTTTCTTCACATTCCATCGGACAAACTTGTTCCGCCTCTCAACAAGCGAGAGCACCTGCCCTTTCGTGTCGTCAATTTCGTCTATCTCAAGCGAGACCCTGTCACCCGGAGCCAACGGATTGTAAAAACCGTCTGTGCCCTTCAGGCGCTTGCTTTTGAGAGAGCAAACACGCTCCACGCCGTCGTCACAGTCGATTTCAAAAAAGTTGTTGCTTCCGCCTAAAACAGTTCCTTCCATAAGTCCTTAGTTTACGGTTCATACGCATTTTGCGCAAGACCTCATACGCATAAGTATTTGCCTCTTATACGCATAAGTATTTGCCTCTTATACGCATAGGTATAAGCACTTCATACGCATACGTATAGACATCTCATCTGCATACGGGTGGACACCTCAACTGCATACGGATGAACACCTCAACTGCATGCGGGTGAACATCTCAACTGCATGCGGGTGGACATCTCAACTGCATGCGGGTGGACATCTCAACTGCATGCGGGTGGACACCTCAACTGTATGCGGGTGGGCATCTCAACTGCATGCGAGTGGACACCTCAACTGCATGCGGGTGGAATGCTCAAACAAATAAAGCAAAATCTTGTCAAAAACGGATATAGCCTTTATTATTGGCATGGGGATATTTTATGAAATTTTATACTGATGAGAAAATAGATTTTATCAATTCACTTTTGCTTTCCTATGGCTACTGGCAGAAAATGCACGCGCTGAACACTAACCGCACATGGGTGTCGAACGAGTACAGAAGGCGATTTGAGATGCTTATGAAAAGCCACGCGATGCACCCGTTTTTTTCAAAGTTCAAGGCGATTTCGGATATGAACCCGCCTCCTCAGGCGTTCATGCAGATGATTTTGTATTTCAATGACGACTGCGCCTCCTGCATTTCGGGGGTGAGCGAGAGCGACGTTATTCCGCCGCAGCTGGACGCACAGGACTTCACGAAGGCGATGGCGGACTTGCGGCTCAAGTTCGCGTACTCGGTTGTTGTCGAAAAGACGAAGGACGAGCGGAAGCGTCTTGTTGCCGCCCTTGACAATTTTGCGGGCATGAAGGGCGCAAAGTTCGTGACGGAATCGGTGTTCCCTTCTTCCGCCAGAACGGCAGACCCTGAGCTTGTGGTCTCTCCGTTGAGTTCTGGAAACTTCACGTTCAACGCGGGGGGAAAGAACTTTATAATCGTCTCTCCAGAATGCTCTTCTGAGGGCAAATGGATTTTCAATTCAAAGCAGAATCTCCACACGAGGTACTTCTTGTTCAAGCTCGAAGATTCAATAAGGCGCGATGTTGAGCGCTTTGTGTCTGTGATGAAGAAGGGACGGAGAGATTACGCTGACAAGGCGTACAGTATAAAGTCAGGGCTGGACGACCGTCAGGCGCTTCTTGCCACGGTGAGGCAATCTCTTTCGGCGTATCTTCTTGCAGCAGAGACCTCGAACGAGGTGGCGGTGCGCTACTTGTCGCGGGCGATGAAGAGGGGGCTTGGGCTTGTGAGTCCTTCGTACAATATTTTGTGCCGCACATTTTCAAAGAGCGCTGACGGCACTTTCAATGCTGAGCAGTTCTACAGTGATTTGAGCGCTTACATCGAAAAGACGTACTAAGAAAGGCTTTAGGGAAAAGGCAAATAATTAAAAATCGACAGATTCAGAAAAGCAGTGTATAATGAAAAAATCTAAGGAGTTATTTATGTCTGACAATAAAAAAGATACGCCGTCAAAATTGCCGATGCCAGAAGTGCTTTACGGACGGCTTGTTACCGACACAAAGACTCTCGAATGTTTTGAAACTGCAATCACATGGTTTTGGGACAAGAAGCTTCAAAAGTTTTCTGTTTCGGCTATCTGCGATATCGAAGAGCATGATGTGAACCCTGAAATCGGCGTTTATGAAGATATTTTGATGCAGTTCATTCTTGGCTCAAAAGACAGCGACAAGTATCTTGCCCGTCTCATCGAAGTGCACGACATCACGCTCGATATCGGAAAACCTGTTCCCTTGAGCAACATAAAAACAAATCAAGATTTGGAAAAAGCAAAAGAGGCAATGCTCATGCGGAACATTATGAGCATGGGCTACAGTGTTGAGCGAGCGGCAATGACCGTGAAGTTCTTGCACGAAGCCGCTCATTCTGCGGGAAAATCAAAGAAGAGACGCTAAATCGCTTTTTGCCCTCTCAAGTCCTTTCCACAAAAAACAGTGCATTCCGATTTTGTTTCCGGCGTCAACGTTCTCTTGTATATCGTCAAAGAAAACGCCCTCTTCTGCCTTTATTCCAAGCCCGTCCAAGCATGCGCGATAGATGCCTTCTTCGGGCTTTATCATTTTCACCCTGCACGAAAAGCACGCAAAATCCGCCGCGGTAAAGACTGGAATCTCTTTTTCATAATACGTCAAAAACTCGGTCGGCATATTTGAAAGAACACCAAGAAGAAAGCCCTGCTTCTTGAGCGAAAGCGCCCAGTCGCAAACATCGCGGTTGACCGCCCTCCAGCTCTGCATATCAAGAAGCGCTATTTTCTGCATCAGCGCTTTATCTTTGGCGACATCGTCATAGCCTGCATCGCACAGAAGCTGTCTGTACATTTCAGCGCCATCGATTGTTCCGCGGTCAAACTCGAAGCGGAATTTCTCGTATACACTGCGAAAAATGTGCGCAGGGACACCTGTCATTTTCTCCATTTCGTCTGCACAGTCGCCTGTCTGTGCAAGAGAAATCACATTGCCATAATCAAAAATCACAGCCTTAATCATATTTTCACCTTATGAATAAAAAGTATAAAAAAAATGACGGCACAAACCGTCAATTCACTCTATTTGTTGAGGATTTTCTGCAGCAGTTCTTTTGTGTCTGCCGCAAAATCAACAGCGCCGCTCTTTTTTAGCTCTTCAAGGCTTCTGAATCCCCAAAGCACCGCGATTTCCCTCATTTTCGCATTGCGGGCAGTTTCAACATCAACCTCTGAGTCCCCAATGTACACGCAATCTTTTTCCTCAATCTCAGGAAAAGCAGCAAGCGCTTCGTCTATCATATCGCGCGCTGGCTTTTTGGCAATTCCGTCTTTTGCGCCAATGGCAAAATCATACATATCAGGGAAAAACTGCTTGCAAAGTTTCTGGGCTGCAAAATCGGCTTTGTTTGACACAATAGCAATCTTCACGCCCTCTTTTCTTAATGCCATGAAAAGTTCAGGGATTCCCTCAAAAGGACAAGTGTTATCAACACAATGCTCGCCATAATATTTCACAAAGGTCTTAAACACACGCTCGGTTTGCTCTTTGCTTGTGTTTTCAGGAACAGAGAGATTTATCAAAACCCTAATTCCGTTTCCCAAGAAAGTGCGGATTTCATCTGTTGTTCTGCTCGGAAGGTTTTCACTGGAAAGCGAATAATTTACGGACAGCGCCAAATCTTTGAGAGTGTCCAAAATTGTTCCGTCAAGGTCAAAAAGAGCAAGAGAAGTCATTTGAGCATACCCATATCAAGAGCAAACGACACTTCTGAAGTCGAGCGCGAAAGTTCATGTGCGATTTGCTCAATGGAATATCCTCTCTGGTAAAGTTCTTGAACACGCTTTGGAAAGACTCTTGGTGTGCTTGCGCTAACAGAACCTTGAACGCGGACAGCCTCTCGAGGAGCAATAATCTCTGGCGCAATATTGTCAATATTTACAAGAGGAACAACATCATTTTCAAGCATTGAAGACACTGTCGGGACATTCTGAGCAACATAAGCGCGCTCATCAAACGCTACAGCAGATTTTGAAACTTCAAGACGTGCAATTTCCTCTTTTGCCGCAGCAATCTTTTGCTCGGCCTCTTCACTTATCTTTTTTAATGTGTTGATTCTGTCGTCGATTAGCGAGATATTACGGTCTGCATTGTTATTTATGTCGCTGACCATCTTCGTCATTTCTTCACGAGTGCGCTTTAAGATGCCATCGGTTGAAAACAATCTCGAAAAGCGAGAAAGAAGCACAACCCAAAGCAAAACATTCAAAATACAAAGAGATGCGGCAACAATAGCAATCGTAGTCATTATAATACTCCCCGGTTTTTTTAACCTTTTTATCCTGTTATATCAATATGTTGTCCGAGATACAATTCACGTATCTCAGGTTGGGGAGTTTCGTTTTTTTCTTGTGAATCGGAGTCGCGGCGTCTTTTTTTGCCGTTTGGGGTATCTCCTTGCGAACTTTTTTGGTCATTATCGCGCATCTTTATCTCGGCTTCGTTTTGAGCCGCTTTTTGCACTTGTGACGCTTGTTCCGCAGTTTCACGAACGACCTGGCTTTCTTGAAGCGCATTTGCAAGTTGTAGTCCGTTTTGCTGCCTGGACGCAATCTGAGCCGCTTTGTCCATCTGTGTGTAAACCGCCTGCAAGTCAATCGGTTGGACAGCCATACGAACCTCCTTTCGCAAATTCACTTTGCTTATTACCGTTTCGTTATAAATAGAATTTTAGCACAATTAAAATTCAAATGCAAGCATTTGTGAATTTGAAATTCAAAATTTTGTTTTCCGATTTCGGATAAAGCTACTTTTTCAAAATTCAGCGTTTTCCAGTTTCGGATAAAGCCATTTTTTTCTAACATCAGCTTTTCCGATTTCGGGAAAAAGAAAAACATACCTATCGACACTCAAAAAAAATACTGTTATGATTTTCTCACTATGAAAAAAGGGCTTGTATTAGAAGGCGGAGCAATGAGAGGCATGTTCACGGCGGGTGTTACCGACGTGATGATGGAAAACGGGATTTCTTTCGACGGGATTATAGGTGTGTCGGCAGGAGCGGCTTTCGGCTGCAATTACAAGTCGGCACAAAATGGGCGGGTAATCCGCTACAACCTCAAATACAGCCACGACAAGCGATATTGTTCGTTTTATTCGCTTTTGTCTTCTGGAAATCTTTATAACGCAGAGTTCTGCTATCACACGCTTCCAAACGACCTTGACCGCTTCGATTTTCGCACTTACAAATCAAACCCAACAGAGTTCTTCGTTGTTGCAACTGATGTTGAAACAGCCCTTCCCGTTTACAAAAAACTCGACACGCTCGATTATGAGGGACTTGAGTGGCTAAGAGCATCGGCTTCTATGCCAATTGTGTCAAAGCCTGTGGAAATCTGCGGAAAAAAGTTTCTTGACGGAGGAATTTCCGATTCCATTCCGCTCAAATATTTTGAGAGTATTGGTTTTTCAAAAAATATCGTTGTTCTGACTCAACCAGAAAGTTATTCAAAGAAAAACGCTTCACCTATTTTGAGCCTTTTTTTGAAAAAATATCCTGCGATAAAAAATGCTATGAAAAACAGGGCGCAAATGTACAATGAAGAGACCGCCTATGTTTTTGAGCGCAAAAAAGCAGGACAAACGCTCGTAATCTGCCCAGAAAAGCCACTCGGAATAAGTCGCACTGAAAAAGACTCTGGAGAGCTTCGTCGTGTTTACGAAATAGGGCGAAATTTGTGCAAGGAAAAACTAGGCGACATCAAAAACTTTCTGAGAACGTGATTTTCAAGACTCATTTTGTAAAAATAGATTTACTAAACGAGTGTTTGTTGCTATAATCCCTCTCAATTTTGGGTTTTCAAAACGTTTTTATTGCGGAGGCTTTTTAGAAAATCGAAGCGATTTATTAGCAAAATATGAAGGTGTGTTGAAAAGACTTTGAAGAGCGAGAACGAACTGGAGGTTTGTTGTTAAAAGTTCGTCCTCGTAAATAGTAAAAAGTTTACTTTGCTTGAAGCGGCGAAAGCCTGTCATATCGGCGGTTCACAAAAAACACCACGACATTTGCGCTGACTACGAGAATGTTTAGCAGATACATAATCAGCACAAAGTTGTGTACACCGTTGATGAGTTTTGCCGAGATTCCGCAGATATATCCGAGTATTATCAGTAGCGAAAACTTCAAGCTCATTCCCTTGGCAGAGCGCAGTTTTATGTTCTTTGCAAGCGAAATCGGCCACGACAAGCCGAAACATACCAACATTATGGTTTCCAAAACTTCAGGCATCGTTAAACTCCTTGATGATTTAGACTATATCGATTTTTTTGATTTGGGTATAATACTTTATTCTTATCAAAATCATAACTGGAGCTTATCAATGGAATTGACGCAACTAAAGCATTTTGTAAAGGTTGCTGAATTGGAGCATTTGACACACGCCGCAAACATTTTAAATATTGCGCAACCTGCTTTGACGCAGACGATAAAAAAACTTGAAGAAGAGTTAGGTGTGAGATTGTTCCGTCAGGACGGGCGTGGTGTTAAGTTAAGCGCGGCTGGAAAGTTCTTTTACAAAAGCGTGTGTCCACTGCTTGATGAATTGGACGAATTGCCAAAGAAGCTCAAGCAATATTCTATTGAAGAAGATAAAACAGTCTGTTTGAATGTTTTGGCGGCTTCGGCTCTTGTAACACAGGCGATTATCGAATATAAAAAGATTGATGAGTCGCTTTTGGTAAAGTTGACGCAGAACGAGGAGTCTGAAAACTA
>CACYWZ010000072.1 GCA_902778325.1 uncultured Spirochaetaceae bacterium | reverse complement strand
ATATTTTTGATTTTTGCGGCGGCGGTCGTGCTGTCGTCGTGCGCGTCTTGTAACGCTAAGCCGTATGAAAAAAAAATAACGCCAGAATATGAAAATGGGGCATTGGTTTTTGAAAAAGCTCGGCACGGTATGATAAAAACGCTCGGAACTAATTTCTGTACTAGAAAATCGCTTTCGATATACATAGAAGTTTTCGATGAAAAAGTTGCAAATGGCAAAACCCCGTACCGAATTTTCAGTACAGCGGAAAATGAAATATATCTAACAAATTCGAGGAATTTATTTTTCAACGAACTGCTTCGTATCGCGACCGAAACAAACGAGAGCCGTGTTTATGTCCTGCATCATTGCAGTTCGGCAAGCACATTCAATGTGTTGCCCAAAGAAATAGAGGCAAGCGGATTGTTTTCTGAATGTGAATATCGCAAAATGCCGCCAGAAACCGACGGCGGGGAATGGAATTACTCGTATACGGCAAAAGAAATGGCAAGCGGAAACCGTATTGAATTCATAAAAGATTTATATTGCACTTGTGGCTCGGATTCGTGGAAAGCATTTGAAGATGACCGAAAGATAAGAAACAGAATAAAATTGATTTTTGATGAATTTTATTATTATGCGTGCGGACGAGTAAGCACGCAAGGAGAGCGAACAATGAAAAAGATATTTCTGATTTTGGCGGCGGCGGTCGTGCTGTCGTCACTTGCGTTTGCGAAACCCTACGGCGAGAAGAGCCGACCCGACAGCGCGGGCGACATCGTGTTTGCGGACGGCACGGCGACGGCGTGGCACGAGGGGCTTACGCTCACGGACGCTCAGAAAAAGGCGGCGGTGGCGGTCATCTTCTACGCGGGAACAGGATGTTCCAATGGTGGCGAGCGGCGCGTCCTCGGCGTGGGCTTGAGGAACGCGACGGACGAAGGAAACACGCTTGCGTGGTGTACTTCAAGCGCGAACGCGTACTCAATGAGCATCACCACGATACAGTGCGATTCGGACGGAGGCGCGGGCGAACACACATTCACGGGCGACTTGGACGGGAGCGACAACCTTGAGCAAATCGGCGCGTTTCTTCGGAAAAACGGAATCCCCGACGACACGGCGGACGAGGAGAACTATCCCGCGTTCTACTTCGCCAAGAACTACGCGGAGGTGGAAGGAAGCAATGTGCGCGGCACGGTGTTTGAAAGCGGCTGGTATCTTCCGAGCATTGCCGAGCTGTTCCAGATTTGGAAGGAGAGGGAGCGCGTGAACGCGGCGATTGAGACGTGTGACGGCACAAAATTTTATTTATCAAATTCCTATTCCTACTGGTCGTCGTCCGAGTCCGCTGCCGTCGATTCCCTCGCATACAGCCTCTATTTCGCTCTTGGGGGCTGGCTCTACTTCCCCAAGAGCAATTCTAGCAAGCATGTCTGTGCCGTCCGTGCCTTCAACTAGCGCACGGTCGCACAAGTGCGGCGCGGGGCATAGGTTTGCCCGCCTTTTTTTGCGGTATGACGCGGCGAAACTGGTTTAGGAGGAAAAACAATGAAAAACAAGCTCGTAAAAATCATTCTTGCACTACAGATTTCTATCTATGCGATTGGGTTTGTCGCATTTCTGCTCGGTCGCTTGGACGGCATACACTATGTTTTTGAGGGCGGACAGCTTGTCGAATCTGATTCCGCTTTTCTCAAAATCTTGGGACATATCGGCGACACTGCGAATGCGGTTTTTATGTACACCGTTATATTCGGCGGATTTATCTTGCTTGCTTTTGCCGTTGTGGACGTGGTCTTTTCGCTCCTTGCCCGTCGTGAGCGGCTGGCGAAAACCTGCCTTTTTGTTTCGCTCTTTAACCTGCTTGTTTGTGGAATGATTTTGCATTGGATAGTCGGAATCTCGAATGAGTGGAGTTATCCAAGACCGAAGCCCGTCTACAATCTCACATGGCATTTGCTGGACGATTCGATTCAGGGCGAGAAAATTATTTTGACTTGCAAAAACAAATATGCAGAGCCTCCTGTTGAGAAAAAGAAAAACGTTGTGGCAGGAAAGACAAAAAAGATTCGCCTGCCCGATGAGGATTTTGAGGATGTTGAGGGCGTTTCAAAGTCAGACGAAAATGTGAGAGTTTTTGTTCCCTACGGATTTTTCATCAACTGGCGGGAGGATTTGGACAAATACGAAAAACGGGATTCATACGAAATCATCGTCTACAAAAAGCCCAAAATAACGGAGGACGAAGAAAAGTTTGTGATGGACAGCCTTCCCCGCGACGCAGATTTTGAGCTTTGCTATTGGGATAAAGACTCAAGCCGCTTCGTTCAGATTGAGTCGAGCGACGGCGTTTTTTACAAGAAGGACAGAAGCGAAGAGCTTCTTTTGGATTCAGAAAAAGAATATCCCGATTCGGACGAGCAGTTCAATCTTTTTATGAGCGTCAAAAGCGCGGTCTATGCTGACGAAACATATCTCATCACGCTGAGCTATGAGCGCGACAAGAGCTTTTTGAGCGTCAAAAACTGGCGGACTTACGAGCAGAACGGCAGGGAAATCAGGACGCTGAACCTTGAGCTCAACGGCACGCAGTGGATTAAGACGCAGTATGTGGACAAAACGGGCGAGCCGATTGCGAATGTTGAAGCAGAGATTTTTGTTTTTGGCGACGACATCAAAGACGGCATTATCCACGCGAAGACCGACAGCGACGGCTGGCTTTGGGTGGAAAATATCCCCGACGGCGTTGAGTGCTATGTTATGCTCGGCGATTAAGATGGCAAAAACTTTTAGGAAGGCTTCCTAACTCTTTAGGAAACTCTCCTAAACTTTTAGGAAGGTCTCCTAACCTTTTAGGAAAGTTTCCTAAGCCTTTAGGAAGGTCTCCTAACCTTTTAGGAAAGCCTCCTAAGCCTTTAGGAACATTTCCTAACCTTTTAGGGAACTCTCCTAAGCCTTTAGGAAAAGTTCCTAAAAATATGTGCTTGAAATTTAGCCCTTGGAATGTATAGTATTTAAGAAATTTTATGCCAAGGAGGAAACAAATGGCATCAAAAGCAAATACATCTTTGTCTAGCGAAATTACGACGGCTCGGCTTTTGGCTGAGGGGATTAAGAACCGTGCGGATTCTGTGGCGAAAGTCGGCTTGACGGCGGACAAGGCTGCGGAAATCGAGGCTCTACTTTCAAAGTTGACCACGCTCGACAATCAGCAGGAGGAGCTAAAGGCTCAGCTCAAGGAAAAGACTGCGGAGCTTGACAGCGTGCACAAGACGCTTCGCTCGACTGTTGCCGAAACAAGAAAACTTGTAAAGATTGCTGTGGACAAAGCTGGCTGGGTTGCGTTCGGTATCTCGGACAAGCAGTAACGGTCGATGACCGCTTTGTAAGGCATGGGTATAGTTTGCGAAAACAGGCTGTGTCTGTGCCTTTTTTGTGAACGGGAGTTTTCTCGACAGAGAGGAGAATAAGAAATGGGAGACGCATTAGGAAAGGCACTTTTAGTAGGATTATTGATAGTTTTGGGATATTTTGTCCTCACAGGGCTAACGGCTCTTGTTTCGGGGATTATAGCACTGACGGCTCAAGGCTTTGCAAAGACCGTGGCAAAATGGGTTTTCGGAATTAGTTTAGGGCTGTTCGGCATTCCTCTTCTTTGTTGCTGGTGGGAAGGCAATTCAGACAAGGTGAGCGAAAAATTATGGTACATGAGTCTGCCCTCGCTGATGAAGGCAGTGGAAGACCGAGATGTCGGCAAGGTTGAAATGCTGCTCAAAAAGGGCAAGAATCCCAACGAGATAAAACACGGAGATTCCGCTTTAACGCTTGCCTGCAATGCATATCCGAATAAAGAACTTGACGAGATTGTGCGGCTTCTTCTGGACGCGGGAGCAGACCCGAACATGAGAGTGCCGTATGAAGATTGTAACGAAAAAAAAGCCTACAACACTCCGCTCAAACTTGCGATAACCAACGACCGAGTTGAAGCCGTCCGCTCCCTTATTTCGCACGGAGTCATAATCGACAGCATTGACAGGAACACGAAAGAGCCGCTTGACTTTATGCCTCTTCAGTATGCCATTGCAATGAGAAACTTCGAAATTGCCGCAATTCTTCTGGAAGCTGGGGCTGTGACGGACGAATATATGCACAACGATTCCGAACAGCCTACTATGCTTCTGAGTCTTTTTTATATAGTCAGTGGGCATGAAGACGAAGAATCCCGAAACGCCAAAATCCGCATACTTGAGGAGCTGGCTAAGCGTGGAAACGATGTGAACGCTCGTGATGAGTGGGGGCAAACGGCTCTTCATTACTTCGCCACATACTACGAATTGACGTATTGCAAAGAGGACTCTGTTCTTGCCGAAAAACTTCTTTCCTTAGGTGCGGACATTAATGCACAGGACAAAAACGGAATCACCCCTCTTATAAAAAGCGTGGACAGCTACATTCCGACACCCATTCTCACTAAAGTTGAATTTCTTGTCTCGCACGGAGCGGACATCACCATAAAAGACAAATGGGGAAAGACCGCGCTTGACCGATTCCTTTATCACAACGAAAGGTTTGAACGCGAGAATGAAGAGGAACAGGCTGCCTTTGAAAGAATCATAGAGCTTCTAACGCCGAAAAAGACGGCAGAAAAAACTCTTTCTACAACGCCGATTTCTCGCGCCGCCCCGCAACAAGAGCAGCAAACGCATATTGCACTCTGCGATATTTCAGATGATTGGTAAGATTCTGACGACGTTTTTTTTGCAAGCAGGGGGTGAATTATTATGACTGGTGAACACGCGCTTGGTGCGATTGTTGATGTATTTCTGCTGCTCGGCGGTTTGCTGCTGCTGGGCGGGGTTGCGCTTGTTGCGGGGCTGGTCGCGGTTTTTGCAAGCGGGATTGCGAGAACCGTGGCGGCATGTATTTGCGGCATAAGCCTTGTGGCATTCTGTATTCCGATAGTGCGGGCTGATATTGCGGTCAAAAAGGAAGAGGCTGCAAAATCACGGCAGGAAGCCGAATACATAAAGGAGCGCGGGGAACTTATCGTCGCAGTGGAGCGGCGGGAGACCGAGAAAATCAAAAAACTCATCGAAGCGGGCGCGGATGTGAACGAAGGCAGGGGCAACCGAACGCCGCTTATTGCAGCCTGTGCGCTGGACGGAGCAAACGAGGGTGAATATGACGAAATCGTGCAGATTCTGCTTGAGGCGGGGGCTGAGCCAGACCTTTTCCGCGAGGAAGAATATGTTTTCAGAAGAAGTGTGTGTTTCAGCAGGATTTGCGCTATGGCTGTCGCGATTGACAAGCACAGGGCAGGCGCGGTGCGGCTTTTGGTGGAGAGAGGAGCGAACATCGACAGCTATGAGGAAAGCGGCGAAGTCGGCGAAAACGGCAAAAAAATCCTTGTCGGAAAGCCCTTTATGCCGTTCCAGTGGGCGTTGCGGTGCAGTTCTTACAAGGCGGCGAGGCTGTTTTTGGAGCGCGGCGCGAAAGTCGGAGCGTATATGTACGGCTACGAAATCAAGAACAACGAAACCAACGAGAAGAAAACGCTGGTTATGCAGATTTTTGACGGCTATGAGGGCGACTTTAACATCGAGGACAAGGCGTATGTGCTTGAAACGCTGCTGAAAAAGATTGACGCGAGCGACAGGGACGACGCGGGCAAAACGGCAATGCACTATGCAGCTTTGTTTTATGAATGGAGCGAGGAGCGGAACAGGCTTGCAAAAATGCTTTTGGACGCGGGTGCGGACATCAACGCGCAGGACGACGCGGGCAAAACGCCGCTGATGTATGCTGTTTCGGAAATTATCAGCTGGGAAGACACGCTTCGGGCGGCGGAGTTTTTCACTCGGCACGGCGCGGACATTTCGCTCAAGGACAAGGACGGAAAGACTGCGCTTGATTTGCACACAGAGCGGTACAAGGACTACAAATATAGTGGTGAGTCCAGCAAAAATTATTATGACAAAATCGCCGCGCTCCTTGCGCCGAAGAAAGTCAAAAAGACGGCAGAAAAAACTCTTTCTGCAACGCCGATTTCTCGCGCCACCCCGCAACAAGAGCAGCAAACGCATATTGCACTCTGCGATATTTCAGATGATTGGTAACGGGAGATTTTATGAGGACAAAAAAGATTGTATTTATCGCGATGGCGGTGCTTTTTCAAATCGCGCTTGTCTCGTGTGCGACGATGAGGGCGACAGAAACTGGCGAAACTCTTTTGTGGAAAAGCGGGCTTCGCCAAACCGACAAGGCTTTGCTGAACAAGGATATCACGATTTTTGCGCGCTTACCGAACGTGGCGGACGGAACGAAAGTGAAAATCACGATTAGCGAAGTAACGACAAAAAAAGAAAATCCCCTTGCCTACGAGCTTGAAAGCACTGTCAAACACGGCAAGGTCAAAGCTCTTTGGCGCGTGAAATACGATGTGGATGATGAAACTGATTTGGGATTCGGCGAAAACTACGAGCAGCCGTCTTATGTTTTTTGCGTGAATTATGATGGCAAAACGAGCGAAGTTTCAAAGCCTGTGAAATTGTTTTGCGATTTGTATATGAAGCTTGAGTTTAGAGGGCGCGTGCTAAAAGGCTATCCGTATTGTCTTAAGCTTGCCGACGGAAGCTATCGAAAGGGAGAAACAAACAAAAACGGGCTTATTATCGAAAAAGAAATCCCCGTCGGCGCGGTCAGAAGAGTGTATTAGTCTTTTACGGTTGCTGAGCGGAGCCAAAGCATGGTTGCTGAGCGGAGTCGAAGCACGGAATGACAGTTTCAAAAGTTGGGCAGGCTTCCCCCAAAGTTGGGCGAGCCTTCCCCAAACTTGGGCAAACGTCATGCTGAACTCGTTTTACCATCTGCGGTTCGCCAATGACGAAAACGACGATTATAGAAATGAAAAGGAGAAAAACATGAAAGAAAAGAAAATTGTATTTATCGCGCTCTCGCTTCTTTGCGCGCTTCTTTCGGGGTGCAAATCTATGCAACTTTTTGTCGAAAGCGTTGACCACGACAACCCGCCTCAAAATTTCAGCTACCCGATGGCAGTTTTTGGCGGAAAAACAGAAGAGTTCACATACAAAATCGTTGAGGGAAAAGCGTATCTTGATGTATTTTATCCGTCTCAAGCTGATTTTTGGCTTCCGCACAGAACACCTCAAGTTATTGAGGACATTGATTTTGAGACGCGCATAAACTGTGCTTGCGCTCAGTATCAAAAACTTCTTTCTGACTTCAGAGCATCAATCACGGTTCTTGACAAAAACGGCGTTGAGATAAAACCGTGCCGAACAGACGAGTCGGACTGGTATTTGGCGCTTTATTTTAAGAAAGGCACGCTTCCAAAGAAAATCAGCGTTACATACAAAGCGACGTTCGTTTTTGACGGGGAGGAAAAATCGTTTGAGTACACGGCGACTCTCAAGAGGCGGAAGATGTCGCTTTTGCGCTTGAAGGCGCTCAATGCGCTTTATATGTAATTTAGGGTTTTATGGGATAATTGATTTATGAAAAAAACGACTTTGATTTTTACGATATTTTTTGCAATCGCACTTTTTGGGTGCACGGGAAAGGCAAAATCTGACATTTCAGAAGCTCAAAGTATTGTCGAGAGCGAAGAAGAGGACGTCTCTGAAAGCGAAGATGAGGACGATGAAATACCTCCTCCAAGTGAAAAAAATCCAGACTGGACTTATTCAACGGACGAAAATGGCAATGAAAGTGCATACGATAAAAAAGGAAATCGTGTCTATTTCAGGAACGTAAAAGGTCTTGAAATATGGGATGAATATGACGAGCAGAACAAACTGATTTATAAAAAATTCAGCAACGGTATTGAAAGAAAGTTTGACAGTGAAGGAAGGGTTATTTATGAATCGCGTTTAGACTGGTCTGGTGTTAAGAGAGAATCTTTTAGTGACTACGATGAAAAAGGCAATCTTGTTCATGAAAAATGGGGTGATGGCACAGAATGCTGGAGTGAATACGACGAAAACAACAATCGGCTTCATACAAAATGGAGTGATGGCACTGAATACTGGTATGAATACGATGAAAATGGTAACAAGATTCATTATCGAAAAAACAATGGCGAAGAGCAATGGTATGAAAATGGCAAAGTGATTCACGAAAAGTCTTCTGACGGAGATGAAAAATGGTATGACGGCAACGGGAAGAAAATCCATACAAAATTCGGCGGTATCGAGAAAGAAGAATGGTGGGAATACAACGATGATGGCAAGATGATTTTTTATAAGAACAGTTACGGAGAGGAAGAAAAGTTCAACGATAATGGCAAATTAATTTACAAAAAAAATTCCACAACAGGATATGAACAATGGTGGGAATACAATGATAAAGACTTTACGACTCACTATAGGAACTCTAATGGTGATGAAGTGGTGTACAGTAATGGCCACAGAATTTACCAAAAATCCAGCGACGGACATGAGGATTGGTATAAATTCGATGAAAATGGCAGACAGATTTACTACAAAAACAACAAAGGAAAAGAATATTGGACGGAATATGACAGAAATGGAAACATGATTCACGAAAAATACGCTTCTGGATTTGAAAGTTGGTATGAATACAACGATAAAAACATCAAGATTTATTATAAAGACACTGATGGTACTGAAGAAAGGTTCAACGATTACGGCAAACTAATTTATAGCAAGGGTAGCCGAGGTGAAGAGTGGTATAAGTATGATGATAAAAACAGAGAGATTTATTACAAAACAAACGATGCAGTAGCCAGCGTTTGTGAAGAATCTTATTTTTATCATGAAACAGGAAAACTGACTTTCAGAAAATACCGCGACGGTCTTGAAAAATGGATAAAAGAAGACTATAACGGACATCACTGCGAGAGGATGCGCGTGTGCACGGATGACGGAAGTCCGCTTAATTACAGGGAGTATCCTAACGGGGATATTCTCGGCAAGTTCCCGAACGGCACAATGGTCTTTGTTCTCGAGAGCACCGAGATGAAATCCAAAGTCAACGGTATTGAGGATTACTGGTATTATGTCTGCACAAGAGATGATGTGACAGGCTGGGTTTTCGGTGCTTATCTTGAATCTAATGAAGAATAAGGAGAAATTGATGAAAAAACAAACTTTATTTTTTATCGCCGTGATTTTGCTTTTTCCAATCTTGTTGCTATCATGTCAAAGACGCTCTGAAAACGAAGAAGTCGTGTTCGACGGCTATAAGACGCTGAGCGTGCAAAAATCCTCATACCCGACTTACGACACAGAATATTCGTGGCGCTCTCTTTTCAAGAAAAATGCAAAGTTGCGACTTTATTACAAAACTGAGATGTATCAAGAAACTGAGTACATTTCGCATCTTTTCTATGTTCTGGAGTCTGGCGGCAAAAAGAGCGTTTTGGGCAGCTTCAAGCGTGAAACGGGCTTTCTTGGAGCGGACGGTGAAGAGCTGGAACACGAGCGAATCTGGTATTTGCAAGGCTTGAGCATGAAAACGCTTGAGAATCCGTTTTTTGTGACCGCACTTTATGTGCAGTGTGAAACTGGCTGGCTTTATGAAAAAAACGGATTTATCAATCTTTGCTTTGACAGCAAAAACAAGACGCTCGCAAAATGCTCTCCGCGATGATTTTCAAAAAGCCTGTAATTGACAATCAAAAGCTGCTGCAAGATAATTGAGATAGAGAAATATGGAGGTTTTTCATGGTTGTTCCAGTTATTTCAATGGGCGGTTCGTACGGGATTACATTTCCAAAACTTGTTCTGGAAAAATTGCGTGTTAAAGACAAAGTTAATATGAAAATCACAGATGACGGCATCTTACTGACACCAGTCAACGCTCCTCGCGCTGGCTGGTCAGAAGCGTTTTGCAAAATGCACGAAAACAAAGATGATGTTTTGGACGATATTCCTAGTTCATAGGCGCTTGAATGGGAATGGTGAATCAGTACAATGTTTATCTTGTAAATCTTGATCCGACAGTCGGTCACGAGATAAAAAAGACTCGACCTTGTCTTGTGATTTCGCCTAATGAGATGAATCACAACATTGACACTGTAATAATTGCACCGATGACAACAAAATCTCATTCATATCCGACTCGGCTTGAGATACAGTTTCTTGGCAAAGACGCGTGGATTGTTTTAGACCAAATACGAACTGTGGATAAAACTCGCTTGACAAAACAATTGGGCAAGATTTCTCAACCAGAGATTTTTGAAGTAAAGAGAATTATTCGAGAAATGCTTGTTGATTAATTTATGCCTTTAGTTTTTTAATCAGTCTCTCGATTAAGTCGAAGTCGGGAGTATCGGCGCGGTAAATGCCGTAGATGTCCCAAGTGTACGCGTCTTTTATGCGCACTGCTTTTATGTTGTCGGTGTCGGGGAAGAACTTTGGCGAAACTCCGATACCGATTTTGTTTTTTACCAGCTGATAAATCGACTGCCCTTCTGCGACTTTTGCCACGATTTCGGGATTAAAGCCATTCATCAAGCACGCGTTTATCACATCGGAATAAATGCGATGTGCTTTGTTCATCAAGATAAGGCTCTCGTTTTTGATGTCGGAGAGTTCGACTTCGCTTTCGCTCCAAAAGCGGTGACCTTTGTAGACGTAAAGCACGACATCAATGCTTTTTAGTTTTACGAACTTGAGTTTTGCGTCCTCGATTTTGCCCACAACCAAGCCAAAGCCGATTTCGTTGTTTTCAACTTGCTTGAAGACGTTCTCGTTTTCTTGCTCGTGCCAACTTGCGTTTATTTCGGGATTTTCTGCCATATAGTTTCGGATAACAGCAACATCGATTGCGCGGATTGTTCCAGAAGCAAAGCCGATTTTGAATCTCTTTTCTTGCTCATTTATCGCCTTGATGCTCGAAAACATTTCGTTCAGGTCTTTTGTAACGATTTTGGATTTTTCATAAAAGACTTTGCCGCACTCTGTCGGGACAAAGCCCTCTTTTGTGCGCACAAAAAGCGGCGCGCCACATTCATCTTCTAGGCTTTTTATTATCTTGCTCAATCCTTGCGGCGACAAAAACATCTTGCTTGCGGCAGTTTGCAAGTTCTTTTCTTCGTATACAGTCTGAAAGCATTTGAGGTTTCGTGTGTTCATATTGATAAATCCAGCAAAAGCCATTTTACAAAAAAATGCTCCGCAAAGCAAACTACTTCACGGAGCCAAACGCACTTAAAAAGTCAAAAGGCTCTTCTTACAGATTAAATGTGATTTGCGACCTCGAAAGCGTCCCAAATTGCATACATGATGTTAGACACTTTCTGCGCGTCGCCGAGCAAATACACCTCGTCAAGTTCATTCTTGTACTTGTTGTAAAGTGTGTTCTCACTTGCATAACCAACGCAAAGCACAACGCTATCAGCCTTAAGATCTTTTGTCTCATCGCCGACTGTTGCGCTCAAAACGCCACCCTTAAAGCCCGTAACGCGAGCACCACAAACAACATCAATGCCGTTGAACGGAATCAAACGCTCAAGCATTTCCTTGTTTGCAGAGCAGAGCGGGCCATTGACAGCCATGAGGCGCGGCAATGCTTCAACGATTGTGACTTTCTTTCCTTTCTGAGCCAAATCAAGAGCCAACTCGCAACCTACCAAACCGCCACCAACGACGACAACTGTGTTTCCAGCGTCTTTTTTGCCTTTTCCGTATCCCCCCCGTACAGGAGAAACAGCCCGAGGTTTGCCGTTCCAAGCGCTTCATAAACGTTGCCGGAACCGCTGTATCCGCCCTTCTTCAGCGTCTTTAAGCTTTTTCTCACATAGGTGCAGGCCTTGCGGAAATCGCCTTTATCCGCCAGAATGTCCCCGAGATTGGCCTCGATGATGGAGCGGGACAAAGACCCTTCCCTGTCACCGACAAAGGAATACGCGAGCAGAAGGTAATTGTACGCCATGTCAAGGCAGCCCATTTGCTTCACATATACCGCGAAAAGATTGAAGGTGCGGGAGATCCATTCTCTCTCATCGGTGGCGATCAGACAGGAAATCGCCTGACGGACGGAATCCATCATCTTTTCGGACTCCTCAATATCAAAATACGCGCTT
>CACYWZ010000071.1 GCA_902778325.1 uncultured Spirochaetaceae bacterium | reverse complement strand
ATGAAAATAAATTTTTAGTGCGGTCAAAAAATCAATAAGACAACCCCGCTAAAAATTTAGTGACCTCGAAAAACGAATATCCGACCTCGCTAAAAATTTTTCCTGCATTTTTCCAAAAAATTTTGACCAAAATCTTTTTTGACAGTCCTTTTCTTGAACAAATTTCAAAGAAAAGTAACTTCTCATAATTCATACTTTATAGTATTCAGTCTACTAATAATGAAGATGTGACACTACAGGTTTTGATTGCAAGAAAATCTTTAGCGGAAAATTTGAAAACTACGCGTTTTGGCTTATAATTAAATTAAAGTTCGTAAGAGGGGAGCTTGTATGGTCAGAAAGAAAAAATTCTTAAGTCTTGTGCTTATGATTCTCTCTTCATTTTGCATTTGCTTGGGAATTGGGTATGTTTGCAAAGAGGCAATAACTGCATCTCGCGCTCCCAAAAAAGAAAAAGTTTCAAGAGGAACGGCTCGCCCTCAAATGCTTTTCATTGGCTCTTACAGCGCAACTTATTATCCGACTGATGCGGTGAAAAGGGGAATAGGAGATGCATTAAGACCGAAGGGAATGCGCTTTGATTCTGAATATATGGACACTCGAAAATACGATGTCAATATAAGCACGGATTTGTTTTACAAATCGCTCAAGTACAAACTTGAAAATCGTGAACCATACAAAGCGGTCATTTTGGGCGGGGATAATGCTCTGAAGTTTGCGCTTGAGCATCAGGACGAGCTTTTCAAGAATGTCCCGCTTGTGTTTTTTGATGTTCACGATATTGATTTGGCAATCAAAGCAAACAAAACGCCTTTTGTAACGGGCGAGTTTGAAAAATACTCGGTTTCGGATACTATCGATTTTGCAATAAGTCTTTATCCAAAAGCAACTTCTATCACAGCAATTCATGATGGCACAATAATGGGAAAAGGGGATATGATGCAGTTCTTGGCGCTGCAAAAATATTACCCGAATTTTTCGCTCAAAACGCTCAATGTCTCAGAAATTTCTTCTGAGCAATTTGCTCAAAGACTTCATGCGCTTGGTGAATCTGATATTTTGATTTTTTTGACGACATCAAAAAACAACAAGGGCATTTTTTATTCTGCGGATTATATTAGCGACTTCATCAAGAAAAATGTATCGATTCCTGTTTTTTCAACGTTTGAGGAGTGCATAAAAACAGGCTTTTTTGGTGGTGCTGTTTTTGATTTTTACAATGCCGGAAAAAATGCTGCACAGTCGGCTCTTGATGTTATTAGTGGCGAGAAGGTCGCTTCTAATCCTGTTGATTTTTCAGCATCAACTTGCTTGTACTTAAATTATGATGAGATAAAGCGTTTTCGAATTGATTTGAAAAAAATTCCTAATAAAAATGTTGTGATTTTCAATCAGCCTGATTCGTATTGGGAGAAAAACAAAAAATCGCTCTATCCTGTCATTATGATTCTTGTATCTTTCACAATTATCATTTTTCTTACAGGCTACCAATACAAGAGCAAAAAGTCTTATGCGTATGAATTGCAAAAATCAAGACGCAAACTGCTTTATTCATCACGTCATGATTTTTTGACAGGGCTTGCAAATAGGCATTATGCACATGAAGTTTTGGAAGAATTGCAAAAGTCAAAAAAGGAATTTTCGCTTTTTTTGATTGATGTTGATAATTTCAAAAGCATAAATGACTTTTTCTCGCATAGTTGCGGAGATTCTGTGCTTCGAGAAGTTGCGCGGCGTCTGGAAAAAATCGCGGAGAACAGAGATTATTTTGTTTCGCGATATGGCGGCGATGAGTTTTTTGTGATTTACAAAAAGGGCATATTAACAGCTGAAGATACTGAGATTGTCGAATTCAAGAAAGCGCTTGACGGGGAGTTTATCACAGATTCAAAGCGTATTATTATTCGAACAAGCATTGGTGTCGCGACGTCTGCGAATGTGTACAGTGAAGACGATGATATTATTTCGTTTGCTGATTTTGCGCTTTATACAGCAAAAAAGAACGGACGAAATATGACAGCGTTCTTTGATGCAAAGATGAGCGACGAAATCAAGAAGCAGAAAAAACTTGCTGAAATCGTTGAGAACGCTTGTCAAAATGAGGCTTTTGTTGTTCTCTATCAGCCTCAGATGAGCGCAAAGACAAAGCAGATTCAAGGCTACGAAGCGCTTGTTCGCTTGAAAGATTCGTATATATCGCCTGCGGATTTTATTCCAGTTGCAGAAAAAAACGGTTTTATAGGCAAAATCGGTCGTATCGTCACAAAAAAGGTTGTGCAGCAGATTGTAAAATGGCGAGAAGAAAAATTGCCGCTTTACACTGTTTCAATCAACTATTCGAGCGGACAAATGGGTGATGTGGAATATGTCCAATATTTGCACAACCTTTTGCAAGAAAACGAAATCAATCCTCAGCTAATCAAAATTGAAATCACGGAAAGTCTTTGTATGAAAAATACAAGACAAGCAATGCACCTTTTTGAAAGTTTCTCGCAAATCGGAGTAAAATTGGCTCTTGATGATTTTGGAACTGGCTTTTCTTCTTTGAGTTATCTCACTTATTTGCCTGTTGACACTGTGAAAATCGACAAAACAATGACAGACACTTATTTGGTCGACGGAAAAGATGATTTTATCGAAAATATAATTTCGCTTGTTCATTCTCTCGGAATGAAACTCACAGCAGAAGGCGTTGAACAGCAATGGCAGTACGACAAACTAAAGGAATTTCAGTGTGATAGCATTCAGGGCTATTTCTTCAGTCGCCCAATTTCGGGCGAAATTGTCTGCGAATCGCTTCATGACGGGAGATTTTAGAAAATGATTGTAAAGAAATTGTTCCAACGGTTTTCTATATTGTTCTCTTTTGTAGGAATTTTGGTAGGTCTTTTGTATTTGTATCAAGGCTATCATTCAATGAAAGTTAGAACTGGCGAAGAGATTGTGATTGATAAATCTGACAAAAAACATGTTTTGTACATAAGTTCTTACGATGATGCTTTTGAGTCTGTTGTTGACCAACTGGAAGGCATAAAAGAGGTTTTTCGGTCGCGTAACATTGAGCTTAGCGAAGAGTTTATGGACACAAAAAACTATAGTTCGCGAGAGCATATTCTCAATTTTTACAATTCTTTGCGTTTCAAACTAGAAAACCACTCGAAATATGATGGTGTTTTGATTGGCGATGATGCAGCATTGCTTTTCATAAAAGAATTTGGAAAGGAACTTTTTGACAGAAACCCGATTATTTTTTTCGGAATAGATAATCCCGAACTTGCAAAACAAATGGCGAAAATCCCGTGCATCACAGGCTCAATCGAACTTGTGTACATTTATGACACACTAAAAGAAGCGATAAGTCTTTTCCCGAAAACAGAGCGTATAGTTGCAGTTTTTGATGACACACCAACAGGGCTAGGAAATCAAAAGCAACTCGCAGAAGTTGAAAAGAAGTTTCCAGATTATGAGTTTGAGCATATAAGCTCATCAAAACTCTCTCAAAGAGAACTTATAGAAGCGTTTGAAAATATTGGCGGAAACACTATTATTCTTTTCCTGGGATTTTTCGATGATGCTGACAAAAATGTTTACACGCTTTCATCTTGTGCAGAGCTGATAGGAAGATATGCACAAGTTCCTATATTCACAAAACAAATCATGTCTGTCGGAAACGGACCTTTTGCTGGCAAAATCATAGATTATGTGGACGTTGGGCGTCAGGCGGCAATTAATATGTGCGATGTTCTTGATGGAAAAGTGAAAATCGAGGACATTCCGCTCTACAGCCCCGAAAAAGCAGATTTTTATTTTGATTATCAGCAGCTCAAACGCTTCGGCATTCATCGCTGGCAACTGCCGAAAGATAGCATTTTCGTCAACAAGAGCGAAAACTATTTTGTGCGCTATAAAGCGGTGTTTTTGCCGTTGATTGTTATTTTGTTTTTTTTGGGTATTTTGCTTATCATAGTTACATCGGCGTATATCGACGCAAAGACATTTGCAGATTCTCTTGAAGAATCCAAGAAGACGCTTGAGTTTAGCGCAGGTCACGACTTTCTTACAGGATTGCCCAACAGATTGCTTGCAAAATCGCAACTCGAAGTTTTGATAAAACAAAAAAAGCCATTTGCGCTTATGATGCTTGATGTTGATGATTTTAAGAGCATAAACGATTTCTTTGGGCATATGTGCGGCGATGAAGTCCTCAAAGAAATTGGGCGCAGACTCAAGCAGCTGGAAGCAGATGGAGATTTTCTTTCATGCAGAGCGGGCGGAGATGAGTTTTTGCTTGTTTATAAGGGCGGAAAAATCGAAGAAAACGATGCCAAAATGTACTATATTCGTGAGGTCTTGAATCACCCGTTTGTTTATGATGGAAAGCGAATCTTTATCCGCCTTTGTATCGGACTTGTGAATCACGACGGAAACAGTGAAGCTTCGACGACTGCTCTTGTTTCGCATGCAGATGTTGCGCTATATCAGGCGAAAACAAGCGGAAAAAATAAGTTTGTATTCTTCACCGAAGAGATGAACCGAGAAATAACGCGTGAAAAACAAGTTGCGATGGAACTTGAAAATGCGTGTATCACGGACAGTTTTGCCGTGATGTATCAGCCTCAGATTGACGCAGACAGCGGAGATGTGCAAGGATATGAAGCATTGGCACGACTCCCGACGTTGAATCTTCCGCCTCAAGTCTTTATTCCGATTGCCGAGAAAAATGCCCTTATGGTGCAAATCGGTCGTATCATCACAAGAAAGGTCATTGAGCAGATGGCAGCATGGAAAGAAGAAGGCACACCTCTGCGTCGCGTTGCAATCAACTATTCAAGCGGTCAGGTTGCTGATACCGATTATGTTTCGTATCTAAAGTCCCTTTTGGACACCTATGACATTTCATCAGAATATATCGCGATTGAAGTAACCGAGAGCCTTTTTATGAGCAATATCCAGTATGCACGAGAACTTTTCAATTCACTTGCTCAAATCGGAGTGAGTCTTACGCTCGACGACTTTGGAACGGGATATTCATCTTTGAGCTATCTCACATATCTTCCTGTCGACACGGTGAAAATCGACAAGAGCTGGATTGATTCTTATCTTCACGAAGGAAAAGACTCTTTTATCAAAAACATCGTAAGCCTTGTTCATTCGCTGAATATGAAGCTCACCGTCGAAGGCGTTGAGGAAAAATGGCAATATGACAAGCTCAAAGAGTTCCAATGTGATAGCGTTCAAGGATATTATTTCTCAAAACCAGTCTTTGCAAACGATATTGTCTGATTTTTTCGTGAATTGAAAAAAAGCAATTTTGCGTGTAATATGACCTTATGCTATCCTATCAACACGAATATCACTTCGGCAATCACGCAGACATTTTGAAACATCTGACACTGACACTTATCCTTTCGCATTTGAACGAGAAAAACAAGCCGTACACCGTTATCGATGCCCACGCAGGCGCGGGAAGATACAACATAGACGACGAGCGAAATGCGCATACAGGGGAGTTTTCAAAAGGAATTTCGCTTCTGCTTTCAAAATCAGAAAACACACTTTGCCAGCCTTATTTTGACATATGCAAAAACTACATGGAAAAAGGCTTTTATCCAGGCTCGCCCGAAATCGAGCGGTGCATGACACGAGAGGGCGACCACATCATTCTAATGGAATTGCACCCACAAGAAATCGAAAAACTCAAAGAAAATATGAGACTTCCGCCTCTCTACAGTGAGAAAAAAAGCGAAAACATCTCCATTCACCACAGAAACAGCTATGAGGGCGTCATCGCCGTAACCCCGCCAGAGCACAAACGCGGACTTCTTTTGCTTGACCCAAGTTACGAAGAAACTTCAGATTATGAGAACGTTGAAAAAATCGCCCTTTCGATGAAAAAGAGATGGAACGTCGGAATTGTTGCGATTTGGTATCCGCTTTTGTCCCACAGAAAAGCCGAGATTGCAAGATTGAAAGCCGCAGCCGCAACGTGCGCAAAAGAGGGGAGCGACAAAGGTGTTTTGTGCGCAGAACTTTGTGTTCAGGACGAAAGCGATGAGAACTTGCCGCGCCTTTTTGGAAGCGGAATGATTGTCATAAATCCGCCGTGGAAGCTAAAAGAGCAGCTTTCAGAGATTCTTCCCCTCATTGCAGAAAGCCTTGGAGGTGAGGCTGGGGAAGCGAGAGTCGATTTTCTTTGACGGGTGATGCTCAAAGCGTTTTTTATTAGATTATGCTTTAGATAGTATACAAAAGTATACTATTGCTAATAATTCTCTTTACAAATCATAACGTTAGTTGTAGAATTATGGTGCTTTTTGGCCAAAAGCAAATGATTTTAATGGAAAACCAAGTACTTTTACAACAAAAGAACGTGATTTTGAAGTAAAAGCAAGTGATTTTATCGAATGAGAACGTGATTTTGTATTAAAAATATGTGCTTTCGATACAAAATCATTGGATTCTAGTGTAAAAGCACATAAGGATAGGGTAAAATCAATGAAAACTCCAACGTTTTCACAATCTTTATCAGATGCACGTCTTATGGCTGACGCGATTGGCGCTCACAGTGAGGAACTTTCAAAAGTCGGACTTCCTGAAGACACTGTGGAAAAACTTTCATCTCTTGTTTCTCAAATGAACGCGCTTGATACGAAGCAGGAAAAACTCAAGGCTGAGCAAAAAGAATGTACCGCAGAGCTCAATGCCAAGATGAAGGAACTCAACAACATTATGGCGGATTGCAAAAAGCGTGTGAAACTTTCGATAAAGAGTGAATTGTGGAAGGAGTTTGGTATTAGCGCAACGAAATAGCTCTAAATAATTTATTTTTGACCCGCAATTGTTTCGGCTTTTGCGGGTCTGTTTTTTTTGATAGCTGATAAATGCGTTCTGGCTGGTTGGAAACAGTTTCCGTAAAGAATAATGCAAATGAAAGTAGTGCAAATATCATAAAAAGATTGTAAAACCATTAAAAATATTCAGTATTATTTATAAAAGGCTATTTGATTTTCAAAGGAAGTTTGATATAATCAGCGCTTATGGAAGAAGAAGATATTGGTTACACTATTGAAGAAGCTATAGCGGAGGCTCGCCGCTGCTTGAAATGCGGAAAGCCTATGTGTCGCACGGGCTGCCCGATTGAGAATGATATTCCGTCGTTCAACCGTGCTCTTTCTTTGGGAAATATTGGTGAGGCGCACGAGATTATCGCGCAGAGAAGCAATTTGCCTGCTATTTGCGGTCGTGTTTGTCCTCATGAAAAGCAGTGCGAAGGGCACTGTATTTTGAACAACAAGGGAAAGCCTATTCGCATTGGAAAAATCGAGCGCTTTATTGCGGATTTCCATGCTCAAATGAAGCTGGCTCATGAGAAACTGCCTGCAAAGACTCGCGGAAAGGTCGCAGTCATTGGCTCAGGTCCTGCGGGATTGACTGTTGCGGGTGACCTTGCGCGCGAGGGCTTTAATGTCGTCGTTTATGAGAGCGAGGCAGAGCCGGGCGGAATCTTGCTTTACGGTATTCCTGATTTCAGATTGCCAAAAGACGTTGTCCGCCGTGAGATTAAGAACATTGAATCTCTTGGCGTTACGTTCACAACAAACACGATGGTAGGAAAAGATGTTTCAATCAAGCAGCTTTTGGAAGAGCAGGGCTTCGATGCGGTTTTCATCGGAACTGGAACGGCTTTGGCTCGCGGTTTGAACTTGCCGGGAGAGGATTTGAAGGGCGTTGTGCAGTCGAATTATCTTTTGCACATGGTGCGCCTTTTCAACGACGGCAAGGTCAGTCGCTCTGAAGTGCCTGTGGACGAGGGCGATGATGTTATCGTCATTGGCGCGGGTAATGTTGCGATGGACGCTGCCCGAACGGCAATCAGAATGAAGGCGAAGAGCGTTACTGTGTGCTACAGAAAGACAATCGATGATATGAAAGCCTCTCGCGCAGAATATGATGGCGCAATAAAGGACGGCGTTGTGTTCCTTTGGCAGCATACTCCTGTGAGCTTTGAGGGCGAGGGCGGCAAGCTCAAGGGCTTTAAGGTGTCGACTCCTGAGGGCGAGAAGGTGATTAAGGCTGACAAGGTTCTTCTTGCTGTCGGCTCCCGCCCCGCAGCGCATATTGTTGCAGGCACGCCTGACATCGCTGTCAACGAGGCTGGATACTTTATCACGAAAGAAAAGCCTTACGGTATGACAAGCATGCACGGTGTGTTTGCTGGCGGCGATATCGTTCACCAGCCTGCTACTGTAGTTCTTGCGATGAAGGAAGCAAAGAAAGTCGCTTCGGGCATTGCATCTTACGTTGACGCCAAGAAACTCCTTGAAGAGTGTTAATATTGCACAAAATCTTTTATTATTTGCTTGAAGAATGCCAAAAAAGACATTAGAATAAGGGATATATAAGATTTATTCAGAGGAGATTATTTATGGCGGGCAGCGATACACAGTTTCAACTTGTTACCTTCCAGCTTGGTGAAGAATTATATGGCGTAGATATTATGGACGTGAAGGAAATCGTAAAGACTTCTGCTGTGCGCCCAATTCCGAATGCGCCTTATTATGTTGAGGGTATTGTTAATCTCCGCAGTGAGATTCTCCCGATAATGAACCTTCACAAGCGCTTCCATTTGCAGAAGTTACAGTCTACAGAGGAAGATAATGAATATGATGGCGGATTTCTTATTCTGAACATTGACGGTAACAAGATTGGCATTATTATTGACCGTATTGCTCGTGTTGTCACAATTAACCACGATGATATAAAAGCGCCGCCGCAGATGCTTAGCGGTATCGGAACAGAATATATCAGCGGTGTTGTTCGTCAGGAATCTCAGTATTTGATTATTCTTGACATCAGAAAGTTGTTCAACACAAAGGAATTGCAGAAGATTATTCAATTGAAATAGTTTTTGATTTCCTTGAAAAAAAGCCTGCAAGGTGGTTTTGAAAATCACTTGCAGGCTTTTTTATTAGTTCTCACGAATAGCCTTCATCTCTCTCTTTCGCGCATACATCGCTTTGTCAGCCCTCTTAAACACATTCGCCACACTTGCGTCCACGGAAGAATCATAAAGCGCATAGCCCAAAGCCGCCGAAACTCGCTCCCATTGCTCAAGATTGTCATCTTTGGAAATAGCGTCAAGCCGAGCGTTAAAGTCTTCAACAAGGTGCTCAATGTTCTCGTAATCCTCTTTTTCAAGAATGACCACAAACTCATCGCCTCCAATGCGGAAAACAGGCGAATGGTCAAACACATGGCAAACGATATAGCAAAGCGACCTGATTGCGATATTGCCGTGCTCGTGCCCGAAAGTGTCGTTAATGCGCTTGAGGAAATTCAAGTCAACCATCACAATCCCGAACTTTGCCGTCTCTTCAGCGATTGCCCACTCCAAGCGCGAAACCTCCTTGTCGTAGGCGGTCTTGTTGCGAATCCCCGTCAGAGCGTCCTTTGTGGCAAGCTCGCCAAGAGCGATACTTTGCTCCCTTGTGTCCTTAAGCTCCTTCGTTGTGGCGACAAGCGTCTTCATATAGTTCTCAAGCTCAAGCACCATCGACGAGAATTGCTGAGCCAGAACGGAAATCTCGTCCTTGCCGTTTGCCGCCTGCTCGATTTCGCGCACAATATTGGCGTTCTTCTTCAACGTGTAATCGCCAATGTTTTTCTGCAAATGCTCCAGTTTGGAAATGTATTTCTTGTAGATGAACAACAGCAAAAACGTCACGCAAGCAATTAAAACGACGGCAATTGTGCCAGTCTGTCTAAGGGTGTTGTGCAAAATTGCCTTGTTGACAGCCGCAATCTCCACCTCAACACCGATAAGACCGAGCTTTTGCCCTTTGATGATAAGAGGGGAGTAAAAAGCATAAGTTCGCCCATATTCATTGTCGAACGTGTCGTAAAGAGAGACCCTCTTTCCCGTGTTCCACGCCTGCCACTCATTTTTGTGCTCTTCAACAGGGTGCTTCACCGTTATTGCAAGCTCAATGTATTTCTTGCCGTCCACAATTCGCTCGTCACGCATAGAGTCAAGCGTGTAGATAATCTCAAGCGTCTCGGTCTTTGGGACAACGTACTCAAGATACGTCAGCTCGAACTTTTTCCCCGCCTGCTCAAATTGGTAAAGATAATACTCGTGCTTGTAGACCGTGAACGCCGCTTTTGCTTCCTCGCTCAGCTCCTGAAAAGAAATGTCAGAGCCGAGCGTCTTTCCGGGATTTTCAAGAGCCATAATCTTCTCAAACTTACGGCGGGACTCTAAAATCTCGCTCAAAGAGAAATCGTGAGGAACTAAGAGCGTGTCTGAGTGCGAAAGGAAGTAGTCCTGATACCAGACAAAATCCTGACCGTCAACGCTCAGAATGTCCTCAAGATACGAAGACACCTGTTGCAAAGAGATTTTACGCTCCTCTTTGTAGCTTTTGTTTTGGTAAAAGTACATCGCAGTTGCGCTCATAGAGAGCATTATTGCAATAAAGAGCATGAACATAATGCCGAAGCGAAAGAGCAAACTTCCTGATTTCATACCAATGCGTCCTCGCAAAAAAAAGTGTGTTGTTTTTATTATAACGTGGAATATTTTTGAAAAAAGGAGTAACAATACTTTATTTTTGCCCATAGAGTCGCGCGTCACGACCTTCTGGAGTCGGGGAAAACGACCGCATAGGGTCGCATTGTCCTCCCCTATAGGGGAGATGTGTTCTACCTTATAGGGGAGAGCAGTGCATAAGCATAGCCCCGCACATATGCGGGAGCATAAGCATGCATATATGCGGGGGTGTAATCCCGCACATATGTGGGAGCATAGGTGGAGCAAAAAAATAATTTGCCGTTGAGAAAAATATTTAGTACCTTAGAGGTATAGGAGGGCATATGAATTACGATAATATGACATTGAAAATGCAGGAGTGCATTCAAGACGCGGCAAGCTTTGCGCAGCAGAATGACCACTCTGAAATCGGCTCAGAACACCTTTTGCATGCCCTTATTGAGCAAAAAGACGGTATGATTCTGCCGATTATCGAAAACATCGGTGCTAACACGCAAAGCGTGTCTTCTCAGTTAAAAGAACTTCTTGACAGCTATCCGCATGTTACGGGCGCGGCTCAAGTTACGCTTTCAAACGAGGCTCAGAAAGTTCTGGCGAAAGCAGAAAAGGAGATGTCTTCTCTAAAAGACGATTATCTTTCGACAGAGCATTTGTTCCTCTCTCTTTCGCAAAGCGACGGCAGAACGGGCGAGCTTTTGCGCAAAAACGGCATTACTCACGAGGCGATTCTTTCGGCACTCAAGAGTGTACGCGGAAACTCAAAGGTCGACAGCCAAGACCCAGAGGGCAAGGCGAACGCGCTCAAGAAATACACTGTTGACCTCACCGCAAAGGCTCGACAAGACAAGATTGACCCTGTTATCGGGCGCGACGAGGAGATAAGACGCGTTATGCAGGTTTTGAGCCGCCGCACAAAGAACAATCCTGTTCTTATTGGTGAGCCTGGCGTTGGAAAGACTGCGATTGTGGAGGGTTTGGCTCGTCGTATCGCGTCGGGCGATGTTCCTGAAAGCCTCAAGAATAAGCGGCTTTTGTCGCTCGATATGGGAAGCCTTGTGGCTGGCGCAAAGTTCCGCGGTGAGTTTGAGGAGCGACTCAAGGCTGTTATCACGGACGTTGCAAAGAGCGAAGGGCAGATAATTCTCTTTATCGATGAGCTTCACACAATTGTCGGCGCGGGTGCTAGCGAGGGCGGAATGGACGCAAGTAATTTGCTCAAGCCTGCTTTGGCACGCGGAGAGCTTCGCGCAATCGGAGCGACGACGCTCGACGAGTATCGAAAGTACATCGAAAAAGACGCGGCTTTGGAGCGACGCTTTCAGCAAGTGTATTGCGCAGAGCCTGACGTTGAGGCGACAATCGCAATTTTGCGCGGTCTTCGCGACAAGTACGAAATCCATCACGGCGTAAAGATTAACGATGAGGCACTCGTGGCGGCGGCAACGCTTTCTGCGCGCTACATCACGAACCGCTTTATGCCAGACAAGGCGATTGACCTTGTGGACGAA
>CACYWZ010000070.1 GCA_902778325.1 uncultured Spirochaetaceae bacterium | reverse complement strand
CTGCGGCTGCACGGCTTTGGATGGCGGCCAGCTTTCCCTGCCCGATAGTTTGCAGACAATCGGCAATAAGGCTTTTAAGGAAAGCTTCAACGGCGGTACGCTCACGCTTGGGGGAAAAGTTTCAGAAATAGACTATATGGCGTTCGAAAAATGCGGATTTTCAAGCCTCGTCATAGCAGGGGAAATCGAGAAAATCAGCTGGTCTGCGTTCGACGAATGTAAGAATCTGAAATCCGTTTCCATCACAGGAAAAGTCGGACTGCTCGTTTCTAGAGGAGGCGTTGGCTGTTTCAACAACTGTGAAGCGTTGGAATCTGTTTCCATTTCGGGCAGCGTTACGGAACTCGGCGGGAGTATGTTCTACGGCTGTAAGAATCTGAAATCCGTTTCCATTTCGGGAAGCGTCAAGAAAATCGGCGAAGGAGCATTTAGAGACTGCTATAACATAGCGACGATTGATTTGGGGAACGCGGTCGAAATAATCGGCGAAAATGCGTTTGAGAACTGCAAGGCGTTGGAATCCCTTACCATAGCGGGCAACATAAACACAATCGGCGAACGTGCGTTCTCTTTCTGCGATGAACTTAAAACGCTTTCAATCACGGGGAGCATAAACACAATCGGCGAGGAAGTGTTCACTTACTGCGAGCAGCTTAAGACGCTTTCAATCACGGGGAGCATAAACACAATCGGCGAACATGCGTTCTCTCACTGCAAGAACTTGCGGTCGCTTACCATACCGGGCAGCGTAAAAACAATCGGCAAGGAAGCGTTCTATTCCTGCGATGAACTTAAAACGCTGGTTATAGAGGAAGGCGTCAAGGAAATAGGGATATGCGCGTTCAAATACTGCGACAAGTTGACTTCAGTTACCGTACCGAGCAGCACCAAACTCAATGATGATTATTCTGGCGGTTACTACTATGGCACAGGTTCTTTTCAGTGCTGCCATATGCTCAAAGAACTCCCTTTGTCAGGCGGTCGCTCTAAGAAAAACAAGGAGTATGAGGGACCGAAAAGCACTTCCGAAAAATTGCAGGAAAAGTTCTTCTCACGCAAGGCAAAGAAGCGGGCAATCATCATTCTCGCCTGTCTTGCGCTTGTGTTCCTCATCAAGTATGCGATGGGCGGCGAGGAGCGCTTTGCAAAAAAGGCGCAGAAGAACTTTGACAGCTGGTACACGAGCGAGGCAGACGCTATCGTGGGGCAGACGTTCACATACAACAGCGTGAACTCGTCAAGCGGAGAAATAAGCGTCAAGACCCAAGTGCCGTTCGCCAAAGACGGCTTTGCCTACGGCAACGCGCTGTACACGGTAGACACCGCTGCCCACACGGTCGATTCCGAAACCCGCGACGGCGATAAGTACCGCTACGCCTACTTCCCCGACGGCAGCGCATACTATTATGTGAACGACGACGGCTCTGCGGGCATGGCGTACCCCAAAGAGGGCGCGCAGTTCAACGCGGCGCAGGCAACGGAAGTCATCGGAAAGACGTTCAGCGGCAAGTGGAGCGACAAGTTCACGGCGGATATAACGTTCGGCGCGGACGGCACGGCAACTGTAAAGTTTTCGGACGGCGACACGGGCACAGGCGCGTACATCGCAAGCGACGAGGACAATATCGTGCTATACAACCACCGCGACAAGGGCGTATGGCACAAGTTCGTCTACAGCGACGACAGCGACGATGTAACGTTCAAACGCTACTACGCCGAAAAGCTGAGGAACGGCAGGTTTGACACCTCTGTCAGCACCGACACCCACGACGACTGGAAGCGGAAATAGCGTGATTCCTGCATAGCGGAAACTCACACACGGCGCACTGGCTACGGCTGGTGCGCTTTTTTTGCATGAGGTTTGTTTGTGTTTGCCGCGAAAAGAAGTACAATCGCTGTTTTCATGGATTCTCCTTTAGATTGAAAAAACAGATGCTCATAAAATTGCAGTCAGATTGCAAGCAAAAAGAAAAAGTTATAGAATCTGACATACTATGAAAATATATCTTTCAAAGCCAGGCGTTGTTTGTTGCGCGGGGCTTGGAGCGGAAAAACTTTGGAAAGCCGTTTCTCAAGGCGACAATTCTTTTATAAAAAAAGTGAAGACAAAGACAGGCGATGAGTTTTTTGCTGCTCGCATTGACGATGAAGCTTTGAGCGATAGTGGCTCTCGCTTCGAACAGAAAATCAGCAAAATTGAGAGTGCCGCGTTGGAGCAAATCGCGTCTGTTGTCGAAAGCGCAAAGCAAAAATACGGAAAAGAGCGTATTGCCGTTCTTGCAGGCGGGTGCGACAACGGAAGCGAGCTTTCTTTTTTGGCGCACAAGCGATATTTTGAGTGCGGCTCTTTCACAGATGGCTATAGTCTTGAAATGCAGGGCTCTTCATACACGGCAAGCCTAATTAGCGAAAAGTTTTCGCTTTCTGGGATAACGCTTTCGTTTTCGACCGCTTGCTCTTCGAGCGCGAGCGCTATCGTAAAAGCTGCCGAACTCATCGAAGCAGGGCTTTGCGATGCCGCCATTGCAGGAGGCGTCGACATTGCTTCCGACACGGCTCTTTTGGGCTTTTCGGCGCTTGGAGCGATTTCGAGCGAAAAAACAAACCCAATGAGCGAAAACCGAAGCGGAATAACGCTCGGAGATGCAGCGGCGTTCTTCGTGCTTTCAAAAGACGATTTGGATAATACAGGCGTATATCTTAAAGGCACAGGCGAAAGTGCAGATGCCTATCACATGACAAGCCCTGACCCAAGCGGAGCGGGTGCTGTTTTGGCGATGAGAAAGGCGATGAAGAGCGCTGGAGTTGACGCGAGTTGTATTGATTATGTCAATCTTCATGGAACAGGAACTCGCCTTAATGACGCAATGGAAGCAAAAGCGCTTTGCGAAGTTCTTGGAAAAGATATTCCTTGCTCAAGCACAAAAAGCATTACGGGGCACACACTCGGAGCGGCTGGCGCTCTTGAAGCCGCTGTCTGCTTTTGTGCGCTTTCGGACAAAAGTGGCGTTCTTCCGCTTCAAGTCTGGGACGGCGAGAAAGGTGCGGAGATTGAACTTGAGCGTATCATTGACAAGAGAGAAAGTTTTGGCAATAATGCGATACACTGCTGTATGTCCAATTCTTTCGCGTTTGGTGGCGCGAATGTCAGTCTTGTTTTTGGGAAAGATTAGATGGCTTTGATTGAGAAAGACGATTTGAGGAAAATCCTTCCTCAAAAATCTCGCATGGCTCTTATCGACCGTGTTATAAGCGCGGACAAAGAGGAAAAATCAGTTGTTTGCGAATCTGTTATAACAAAGGACAATCTTTTTTATGATGAAGCAGAAAAAGGTGTTCCGACTTTCGTTTCTTTCGAGATGATGGCGCAGTCTATTGCGGCGGCAAATGCTGTTTTGGACAGTGACAATGCGCAAAAATCTGGAATGATTTTGAGTGTCAATGATTTTGAATCCTTTGTGCCGTTTTTACGCTCAGACGATACGATTTTGATTTTTGCAAAAGAAGATTTTGCCTCGTCTCCGATTTTCCGCTATGATTGCGCGGTCAAAAAAGGCGATGAGATTCTTGCGAGTGCAAAAATCACTGTCATGCAGTCAGATTTCAATGTTGAGCGCTTGAAAAATTAGCGCGTTTTTGGGGATTTTATGGAGAATAGCGAAAAGAAAATACTCGTCACAGGCGCTTCTGGTGGCATTGGTCGAGCAATTTGCGCTGAATGTGCAAAAGCGGGATATTACGTTATCGTTCATTACAATAAGGGAGCAGAGAACGCTCAGAAAACACTTGATGAAGTGAAGGCGAACGGCGGCAACGGCGAGCTTTTGCAGATGGACGTCACGAACAGAGATGAGTGCAAAGAAAAACTTGACGCTCTCAGCGAAAAACACGGCGCTCTTTGGGCAGTTATCTCGAATGCGGGAGTTTCAAGCGATACAACATTTGCGGGAATGTCTGGCGAGAGCTGGGACAGGGTTATTCGCACAAACCTCGACGGCTTTTACAATGTTGTTCAGCCTCTGATATTGCCAATGGCGCGAAAAAAGAGAGGTCGCATTATCACGATGGCAAGCGTCAGCGGGCTTATCGGAAATCGCGGTCAGGTCAATTATAGTGCGGCAAAAGCGGGCATTATCGGAGCGACAAAGGCTCTTGCTGTTGAACTTGCAAGTCGTGGAATTACTGTGAACTGCATTGCGCCGGGAATTATCGATACAGAAATGATAAAAGACGCTCCTCTGGACTTGATTCTTGAATCCGTCCCGATGAAAAGAGTTGGGAAGGCGAGCGAAGTTGCTTCACTGGCGCTGTTTTTGCTGTCGGAGGGCGCTTCCTACATCACGCGACAGGTTATCAGCGTGAACGGGGGAATTGCGTAATGGATTTTTTGAGAAAAGACGGCAGAAGACGCGTCGTTGTAACAGGCGCAGGTGTCGTAACTTCGCTTGGTCGCACTTGGAGCGAAATCTTTTCAAATCTCAAAGCGAAGAAAAACACAACAATTTATATGAAAGACTGGGACAGATTTGAGCGCATAAACACGCGCCTCGCGTCCCCTTGCACAATCTCTTTTCCGCAGTATCCTCGAAAAAAGATTCGCGGAATGGGGCGTGTTGCGCTGATGAGCCTTGTCAGCACAGAAGATGCGCTAAAAGACGCAGTCTTTCAGGGCGAAAACGATGAAATCGCCGAAATTATCTCAAGCGGTCGAACAGGAATTGCTTATGGCTCTTGCTTTGGCTCTTTTCCGTCCACAGTTGACATGTGCAGAATGGAAATAGATGGCGATATTTCAAGAATTGACTCTCAAACATACATCAAAGCAATGCCTCAAACAAGCGCTGCGAACTTGAGCGTGTATTACAAGATTCGCGGTCGTGTCATAACGACGAACACCGCCTGTACCTCAGGAAGCCAAGCGATTGGCTACGCTTACGAAGCGATTTCGCTCGGACTTCAGGACGTTATGATTGCAGGAGGAGCAGAAGAGCTTTGCTCACCATCCGCAGCTGTTTTTGACACAATGGGAGCGGCAGCGCACAAAAACGACACCCCAGAGACAGAGCCGCGTCCGTTTTCAAAAAATCGTGACGGACTTGTTTTGGGCGAAGGTGCGGGGACGTTCGTTCTTGAAAGCCTCGAAAGCGCTTTGAAGCGTGGTGCAAAGATTTACGCCGAAATTGTCGGATTTGGCACTAACGCTGACGGCACTCATATCACAAATCCAAATCGCGAAACGATGGCAGAAGCGCTGAAACTTGCCGTTCGCGACGCTGGGATTTCTTGCGATGAAATCGGCTATGTCAATGCGCACGGAACGGCGACTGCGACAGGCGACGTTGCAGAAAGCCACGCAACATTCTCAGTTTTCTCCCGTGCCGTTCCAATCAGCTCAACGAAAAGTTACATCGGGCACACGCTTGGCGCTTGTGGCGCAATAGAGGCGTTCGTAACTATGAATATGATGAGGGAAAACTGGTTTCACCCGACTCTGAACTTGAGCGAAATCGATGAAAACTGCGCTCCTCTTGATTACATCACAGGCGACGGACGAGAAATTGCTTGCGATTACGTTATGTCGAATAATTTTGCGTTTGGCGGCATAAATACGTCTTTGATTTTCAAAAAATACAGCGGAAACTAGAAGGGGATTTCGCTCTTGTTTTTGCTATAAAGTGTTTTTTCAGCATTTGCGGTTAGAATAGAAGAAACGGTTTGGTACTTTTCTTTTAAGGAGTTTTTTTATGAAGAAGTTACTTATTTTTGCAATTTCGCTCGCGTTCTCGGCGTTTGAGGTTTTTGCTCAATCTGCTAGCGCTCTGGCGTCAAGTGCAGAGACGGCTTTGGACAGTTCTGCGGCGAAGATTAACAGCGGACTTGAGGATTTTTCAAAGGAGCTGAGAAACACTGTTCCGAATCTTGGAACGACGCAAAATGTTTATCCTGATGCTTTTATCGGAAAGATTTTCCCCGCAATTCCGCCGCACTTTGCAGTTGGCGCGAACTTCGGGCTTGCCGCTCTTAACACAGAAGGGCTTTCTGATGCCGCAGACGCAATCATTGACGTTATGAAGGACTTTGGCGGGCTTGATATTGATATGAGCGTGCCTTCTTCAATCGTGCTTCCGACGGTAACGCTTGATTTGCGCGCTGGTGGTTTTGTGCTTCCGTTCGATTTTGGAATTACAGCAATGCTTTCTGGTATTGATGCAATGAAGATTGACGCAAACGACAAATCGTCGTACACAAATCTTGGCGGAAACTTTAGCGTAGGCTCGTTCTCTGGCGAAGTCAATTTCTTTACGCTTGGTTTTGATGTGCGATACGCTCTCCTTGAGGACGGTCTTTTGCTTCCAGGTCTTTCTGTTGGAGCTGGCTATGTTGTTTCAAAAGGCGCTGTTAGCGTTTCTGGCTCTGACAGCAAAACAAGTTCTGGCGTAAAGAACAGCGTTGACTCTGACCTTGCTGCCGCTTATGTTACGCAGACTATGTATCTTCAGGCTCAAGTTTCAAAGAAGTTCTTCATCATCACGCCGTTCCTTGGAGCAAGAATGCTTCTCACTTGGTCTGACAACGCATATTCTTGGAACGTGAATTACACGGCCAGCGTTTCAGGCCTCTCACAGTCGATTGCAAGAGGCTCAAGCGATACGATTACACGTGGCGTTTCGGACTTCTATCTTATTCCGCAGTTGTATTTTGGAACTGGCGTAAACCTTTTGTTCTTCCAGCTTTCAGCAAGTGCAGGATATGATTTGCGCGATTCTCTTCTCTTCGGAGCATTGAGTTTGAGATTCAAGCTCTAGCGCTTTTGAAAAGACGTCTTGGTTTTCAGGGCGTCTTTTTTTATTTTGTGTGGAACAAGCGCAAATCATTTTATATTTTCTATGACAAAAAAAAGTTATTTTGCGTGCTTGTGATATAGTGAATCTTGTCATATAATACATAGTATGAACTGGCTTCTTATAGTATCTTCAGAAAAGAGTGAGGCGGCTTTGAATGCAAGCAATATGCTTATGAAGCATAATGCTCCTGTGAGAACGTTTGTTCTTCCAGAAGGGAACTCCCAGCTTGGTCTTGAGAGGCTTCTTCAAGCGCTAAAGAATATAACTCATTGTATTATCCCTGACTTTGATTCGATTGTCCCGTATAATACAACGTTGTTTCTTCTTGGATATTTGCAGGGACGGCATATAATGTCGTTTATTCAGGGAACTGCTAATTGTTATAGCAATCTTGTTTCATCTGATTCGATAAATTATTTTGAATCGTTTGAGAAGTTGCTTCGAATGGTTGACGCGGAGTTTGAGAATTTCTCAACGCTTGAGCGTCGTCGAATTGCGTATACATCGCTTTTCAAGGCAGGAATTCCGTTTACGACGGATTGTTTTGCAACTCATATTTCTCATGACGATGAAAAAGAGTGCAAGTTGTTCCTTGAAGCGGGAATGGACGTGAACAGCCGCGATTCAAACGGCACTCCGATGATTTGTATTGCTGCTCGTTCTGACAAAGTTGAGCGCATAAAGTGGCTTTTGGATAATGGCGCTGATATAAATGCTGTGTCTAAAGACCGCGGATATTCTGCGACGATGGACGCTGTTTGGAAAAATAACGAGGACGCTGTAAAAGCGCTTGTTACTCGTGGCGCAAACTTGAATTTTATCAGTCGTGATGGACAGTCTGTTCTTGTTCTTGCAGTTGGAACTGGAAATGCAAAGGTCGTTGAAATCCTTGCAAAATACGGTGCAGACCCGGACATCAAAGACCAGATGGGAATGAGTGCGCGGCAGTACGCCGTTTTGTTTAAAAAACCTGCGATGGTTGAATCGTTTGAAAAGTATTCTCCGAAGGATAAGAAAGAATAATGAATAAAATAAAAATAGCGTTTGCTGGCGGTGGTACCGGCGGTCATATTTACCCTGGTCTTGCCGTTGCAGACGAACTTAGAGCAATTGCAAAAGAGAAAAACATTGAAATAAAAATTGTTTGGATTGGCAATAAAAAAGGAATGGATAAAAATATCACAGAAAAAAGTGGTTCTGTTGATGACTTTCATGGAATTTCATGCGGAAAATTACGCCGATATTTTTCATTTCAAAATTTCCTTGATATCTTCAAAATCTTGGGTGGATGTATTTCATCGTATTTGTTCTTGAAGAAATTTCAGCCAGATGTTTTGTTTTCAAAAGGTGGTTTTGTCAGTGTTCCTCCGTGTTTTGCGGCAAAAATGCTGAAAATTCCTGTTTTTACGCACGAATGTGATTTTACTCCAGGTCTTGCAACAAGAATAAACAGCCGTTTTGCTTCAAAAATCCTTGTTTCGTATGATGAAACAAAAAAGTATTTTGCTCAGCAGTATAAAGAGCGTGTTGTTGTGACAGGAAATCCTGTCCGCCCTGTATTTTTTTCTGCGAATGCAAAAAGTGGGTTGATGTATCTTGGAATCGAAAATCCATCAAAGCCGATTCTTGTTGTTGTTGGCGGAAGCCTTGGGGCAAAGCAGATAAATGAACTTGTGCTTCAAAATATGCAGTGGCTTTGTGAGCATTTTATTGTTGTTCATCAAACAGGAGCGGCGTTTGCGGCAGAATATTCTGGTGTTTTGTCAATGACGAACGAAAACTATAAGCCATATGAGTTTATTTATGCCGAAATGCCTTCTGTCCTTGCAGCAGCAGATGTTGTGCTTTCACGAGCGGGTGCAAATTCGCTTTGGGAATGCGCTGTCCTTGGTAAGCCGATGGTTTTAATTCCTCTTTGCGGAAGCGGCACACGAGGAGACCAAGTTGATAATGCAGAATATTTTGAAAAGCAAGGTGCAGCCATTGTCCTCAAGGGCGCACAAGCGGACGCAGAGCATTTGAAAGCGTCACTTGAAAAAATGCTTGATGCGAATTGCAGAAAATCCTATGCACAAGCAAGTGCTTCTTTTTCTTCTGGTGAGCGCTCGGCTCGGAAAATCGCAGAGCTTTTGATTTCTGAGACAAGCGGAGGAAATAATGGCTAGTCTTACTTTAATCGATTTGATTTTCGCATCGATTATTTTTGTTTTTGCTGTCAAATGTGCAGTAGTGGGACTTGTCGCTGAAATCCTGAAGAAATTTTCCATAGTTTTCGGCTTATTTTGTGCTTTTGCTTTCCGCTCAAGCGTTTCTGCTTTTCTTTTTGAAAGCAATATTATCAAGAATCGCTTTGCAGCCGAAGCGCTTGCAGTGTTGCTGATTTTTATCTTTGTATTTGTCGCTATCCAGATTGTCATGCAAATAATTGGTGCTGGCATAAAATCAGTGAAGATACTTTCGAGTCTGGACAAAACTCTTGGATTTTTCTTCGGCATTATTGAAGGTCTTGTTGTTGTTATGATAATCCTTTGGCTCTTGTGCTTGATTTCGGCATTGAGCGGAGTTGATTTTTGCTCAAAAAGTTTGTTCTTCAATCTTCTTATGCCATCAATCACACCAGAGATGCAAGAATACGTTCCTGTTGTGCCTGTGGCAACTCCTGCTTGAAAAGGTTTGTCAATGTTTGAAAATCTCTTTTATCAAGATGCTGGGAATCTTTTGCGAGCGGATTTTGAGCGCAAAACACTTCCTGGCGCAATTCTTTTGTGCGGAAGCGAATATTCCGGAAAACTCACTGCTGCTCTTGAGCTCTCTCGTGTTCTTTTGTGCCGAAAAAATCCAGCAGGCGAAAAAGATTGCGATTGCCCGTCCTGCGTGCGCTCAAGAGCGCTTTTGAACCCGAATGTCCTTTTGCTTGGTCCAAAAAATGACACCCTTGAAATTTCAGCAGCAAAAAATACATTTTTGCGCTCAGTTGCTGAAAATGCCACTTACACAAAAGAGGCGCAGAAGACCTTTATAATCGCTACACGGAAATTGCTCGCCCGATTTAACGAAATGCTCTGGCAGAACGACAACAATGATTCAAAAATCAGCGCCATCGTTTCACAAATCGCCGACAACCTCGATGAAATCGATATTTCAAGAACATTGCCTGAGCAAAAGAAAATCGAAAAGATTTGCGACGCAATCGAAAAGGACGCAGAAAAACTCGAAAGCACATATCTTTATGACTCGATTCCAGTCTCTCAAATCCGAAACGTTGAGCAATGGGCAACCCTCACATCTGATTCTTGCCGTGTCGTCATCATGGAAAACGCCGACAGAATGCAAGACAGCGTGCGAAACGCCCTTTTGAAGACACTTGAAGAGCCTCCTGAGCGCACAATTTTTATTCTCACGACGACGAACAAGGGCGCAATTCTGCCGACGATTTTGTCCCGCGTGCGCCTCTATTCGTTTTCAAAACGAACGGACAAGCAGGAAAGCGAAATCGTTGAGAAACTCTTTCACACACAAAGCGAAAATCTCTCATCGTTTTTCCAGCAGTATTTGAGCGTCTCAAAAGAAACTTTGCGAGAGGCAGCAAAAAACTTTCTGAAAGCCGCCGTTTCTGCAAATTTTGCTCAAAGCGCCGCGATTGTAAAAGAGTGCGCCTCGTTTGAGCCTCGTGTTTTGCTGAAACTTTTCTTCAACGAAGCCGCTTTTATCCTTCGCCCGCTCATGAAAAGCGCCGTCGGAGTCTCAGCGCTTTCGGAAATAAACGAGCAAATACTCCTCGCTCATCAAAACGTGACAGTGTTCAACCAAAGCCCCGAAGCCGCGCTGGACGTGCTTTTGCGACGCATTTACAGTATTAACCGCTCTCACAGCGGCGCTGTCGGTGTCGTCTTGCAGTTCTAGTCAAAGCCCAAAAAAGGAAAGAAAAGCCATGCCAAAATATTCGCTTGTCGTTTCAGAAAACGAAAAATCAATGAGAGTCGACAAATTCATCGCAGACAACATCGAGGGAATGAACCGCTCAAAACTAAAAGCGGGCGCTGTTTCAATAAAAGTCAACGGCAAAGACGAGAAAGTGTCCTACAAAACAAAAGCGGGAGACAGCGTTGAAGTCGTTTGGGAAGACAGCGTTCCAAGCGACATTGAAGCCCAAGATATCCCCATCGACATAATCTATGAAGACGACGATGTCACAGTCGTCAACAAGGCGCAGGGAATGGTGACTCACCCTGCGGCAGGAAACTGGAGCGGCACACTTGTGAACGCCCTCCTTTTTCATTGGAAGAGGGGAAAGTCGACGGATTTTCGCCCCGGCATTGTCCACAGACTCGACAAAGACACCTCAGGCGTCATAATCACAGCGAAAAACCGCAACGCCGAGGAAGTCCTTCAAAAGCAAATCCGCGCTCACAGCACAAAAAAAGAATATATCCTCATCGTTTCGGGAATCCCGAAAGAAAAAAGCGGAGTCATAAAAACGCAAATTATCCGTGACCCTGCCGACAGAAAAAAATTCAAGGCCACAACCGAAACCGACAAAGGAAAGAGCGCCGTGACCTATTACCGCTGCTTTGCCACATATGGCGCATATTCGCTCATTCGCGTCCGACTTGGAACAGGGCGGACACACCAAATCCGCGTGCACATGAAATATCTTGGCTGCCCGATTCTTGGCGACAGCATTTACGGAAAAAGCGACAAGAACTTTCCTTGCGCGACGCTCATGCTCCACGCGCGACGCCTTTTCATCGCCCTTCCGAGCGGCGAGAAAAAAGAGTTCGTCGCCCCTGTTCCAAGACGCTTTAAGGAAGTTTTGCGCTATCTTCACACGCATTTCAAGAAAGAAATATTCTGATTTTCATTGGAAATTCATTTTGATAACAGTATTTTTAGTGTCGTTTCATCGCTGTCACAATTGTCTTAAAGATAACAAATGTTCGTTTTAAGACTGCGAGCCAGCGGACGTTTTAACAAATGTTTAAAGCATGAAATTCACTCCAGCGACGCTTTAAACAAATGTTTTTTTCTTTGCTGAGTGCCAGCGGAGCTTTAAACAAATGTTCAAAGAGCAAAATTCACTCCAGCGGAGCTTTAAACAAATGTTCGAAGAGCGAAAAGCGTCTCAGTGCTGTGTTTTTTGAAAGCACTCGTCGAGAAAATCTTCGAGAGCGAACAAAAAACAAGAGCGCTCATAAAAGAACTTCACTTTCTTGTCGATTTCAAAAACGTATTGAATGCCGTTTTTCTTTTCCTCGACGCTTGCCTTGATGTTCTCCCAGCGGAAAATCTCGTGCGTCTTGAGATTTTGGATTCCGTCGGAGAAAAAGCGCATCTTCCTCGAAGACGCATTGATGAAAGCGCCTCCGCTT
>CACYWZ010000069.1 GCA_902778325.1 uncultured Spirochaetaceae bacterium | reverse complement strand
CATTGATTTTGATGACTTTGAGAAGTTGATTGAGGAAAACCGCGTGAAACTTTTTCTTCTTTGCAATCCGCACAATCCTGTTGCGCGCGTGTGGAGAAGGGAAGAGCTTGAGCGATTGGGCGATATTTGTCTTTCGCACGGTGTCATTGTTGTGAGCGACGAGATTCACGAGGATTTTGTCTTCAAGGGAAAGCATCTTCCGTTCGCGAGCATAAAAAAAGAGTTTGCGGATAACTGTGTTGTCTGCACGTCTCCTTCAAAGACGTTCAATCTTGCTTCCATGCTTATTTCAAACATTTTTATTCCGAACGGCGAGTTAAAAAAGGCGTTCGAAAAAGAGATTGAGTCCACAGGTTTGAGTCAGCTGAGCATTTTCGGCTTGGAAGCGTGCCGAGCGGCGTACAAGAACGGCGGCGAGTGGTACGATTCGATGATTAAGTACGTTGCGAAGAACCTCGCGTTCATCAAGGATTTCACGCAAAAGGAACTTCCTGGCGTGAAGATGGCTGAGCATGAAGGCACTTATCTTGCGTGGCTCGATTTCCGCGCTCTTGGTCTTTCGGGCGATGAGCTTGACAGCGCAATCAAAAATCGCGCTAAGGTCTGGCTCGACAGCGGCAGCATGTTCGGAAAAAGCGGCATCGGCTTCCAGCGCATAAATGCTGCGTGTCCTCTTAGTATTTTACAGGACGCGATGAGCCGAATAAAGCGCGTTCTCTAGGATAATGGGATAAAGTGAGGGCTTTTCATTTGCTCTCACTTTTTTTATGCACGGGGAATTAAACCAGATTCAAACTGTACTGCGCTTTTATGCTACAAATTGCGTTATCTAAATCTTTGACAAAAGACTCTAGCGACGGGTCTTGAGGTTGTTCAAATTCCTTTGGTTGAAAAAGTTGGAACGGCTCAATGTTCAGAAAAGTTGCGATTTTGGCGATGGTTTCTGGAGAAACCCATTTTTTCCCGTTTTCTATGTCGCTAATAAATGTAAAATGCATATCCAACCGATTTGCTAAATCCATTTGACTTATTTTTTTTTCTTTTCGAATTCTTTTTAGATTATAGCCAAATAGTTCTTTTACATCTCTTTCTGTCATATCATTCTCTTAGTCTAAAATTTATACTAATGGATTGATTTTTATTCAAAAGACTGTTAGCATTGTATTTAGTCTAATAGACTAAATTTGTAGGTGTTTAATTGTCTCGATACGCTTTTTTGTTAGGTTCTGCAAAAGAAGGTTTTTATCAAAAAAAGGTTTCTCAATTTCAAGATTCCCTTGTTCAAAATGGTGGCTTCAATGAGAGTAACGTTGCAGTTTTTCCAAACGGCATAAGTGAGTTAATGTTAGAATATGTTTTGAACAACTGCATTGAGCATAAAAACATAAGCAATATTCTTCTATATATTTGCACATCATCACCTGTGTCTGATTTTGACAAATCGTTTTGGTTGGGTGGTGAAGAGATTAGAAAAAGCGTGATTGAGAATTATGCGTCTCGTTTGGGGAATAGCTTTCAGTTGATTTACGACAGCGACCGCGAAGTAATCAGCGAGGAGGAACTCGGCTATGTTAAGTGCTAGCGTAGTTTTGTTCAACACTCCTCGAAAGCAAATAGAAACTCTTTTCAAGTCTGTTTTAGAGAGCGATTGTGTAAAAATCTTCTATATAATTGATAATTCTCCAAACGACAAATGGCGCATTTTGGAAAAAGAGTTTTTGTCCTCAAACACAGAAATCCGCTATATCCACAACGCAAACCTCGGCTATGGGGCAAGCCACAATCTTGCAATGAAAGAAGCGATTGAAAAAGGCTCGACTTATCACGTTGTTTTGAACCCTGATATCTATTTTGAAAAGACCGTTTTGTCTGAACTTATTCACTTTATGGACGAACACACAGACACAGCCTACGTTTTGCCAAAGGTAATTTATCCGAACGGAGAATTGCAGTATTTGTGTAAACTTTTGCCGACTCCATGCGACTTGATTTTCCGACGCTTCTTGCCAAAAAGCTGGGGAGCAAAACGCAATGACCGTTATTGCCTGAAATCAAGTGGCTATGACAAAGTGATGAATCCGCCTTGTTTGAGCGGTTGCTTTATGTTTATGAGACTTTCGACTTTGGAGCAGTACAACATTTTCTTTGATGACGGTTATTTTATGTACTGCGAGGATTTTGACTTAATCCGCCGTCTTCATCGTGTGGCAAAAACGCTCTATTACCCGAACTTGACGATTGTCCATGACCATCAGAAAGAAAGCTACAAGAATAGAAAAATGCTCCTTGCCCATATAAAAAGCGCGGTGCGGTATTTCAATAAATACGGATGGCTATTCGACAGAGAGGCGTGCGAAATGAACAAAAAGATTTTGCGGGAGATTGAGGAAAAATGAATAGTTTAAAAGTGAATTTCGCTCTTACTGCAATCAGAACAACATTAACTTTTTTACTTCCTATTATTACTTTTCCATATATCAGCAGAGTTTTAGAGCCTTCTGGAATAGGTAAAGTTGAGTTTGCAAATTCAATTGTATCTTACTTTGTCCTCTTTACAGCGCTTGGAGTTCCAACTTATGGAATGAGAGAGATTGCAAGAGTTCGCGACAACATAAAAAACTTATCTAAAACCGTTTTTGAATTGAGTTTTATGCTTCTTATAACAACTTCAATAGGTTATATTATATATTTCATTATAATACGCTCTTTTTCATATTTTTATGTGCAGCGAAATATATTTTATATCATTGCACCAACAATCTTTCTTTCATCATTTAATTTTGATTGGTTTTATCAAGGAATTGAAAATCAAACTTATATTACCATTAGATTTATTGTTGTAAAAGTATTACAAATTATAGCCATTTTTCTGCTTATAAAAAATACTGAACATTTTTTGCGTTATGCAGCAATCTCTGTCGGTTTAAACGGTTTCTCATCGTTTTTTAATATTCTTTATCTTAGAAAATACATAAAAAAATCTGCTTTCAAAGAACTTGATTTTTCACGACACATAAAATCTGTTTTGATAATTTTTACATCCATCATAGCAGTGAATATCTACATGCAACTTGATATAACTATGGTAGGTGTTTTTTGCTCTGATACAGAAGTCGGTTTATATACAGCAGCAAATAGGATAGTTCGTATAGCTATTGCGATTGTAACAATGTTTTGTTCTGTCATAACGCCAAGATTAGAGAATTGTCTTAAAAATAATAATATTAATTCTTATAATCGATACTTAAATCTTTCATTCAGATATATTTTACTTTTTGCAATTCCTTTTTTTTTGGGAATTAACGCAATAGCGGGTGATATTATCGCATTATTTGCAGGTGAGCAGTATTTACCAGCCGTTGTAACAATAAAATTGTTGTCACCAATAATAATTTTGGTTGGATTGGCAAGTTTTGTTGGTCTTCAACTTTTGTATCTTAACAGGAAAGAATATAAATACACAATAGCAGTTTCTGTCTCCGCTGTTCTAAATACGATTGTTAATGCGATTCTTATTCCTCTATTTGCACAAAATGGAGCTGCAATAGGAACAATTATTGCAGAAAGTACAGGACTTTTTATTCAAATAATTTTTGCAAGGAAATATTTTAAAGCCATTGATTTTTTTAGTTTTAATTCATTAAAGTTTTTGATTTCTGGAATTGTAATGTACTTAGCAGTTAGAAACGTTCCATATATTAATGAAAATATTTTTTTTCACTGTGTAGTTTGTATTGTATTTGGAGCAATTATTTATGCTTCCTCTTTGATCATTTTAAGAGAAAAACTTTCTATAGAGATTGTTCATTTATTGCAAATTCGACTTTTTAGGAATCCAGAATGAATGTTTCAATAATCATTGTTAACTACAACACACAAGACCTTACTCGTAATTGTATAAAATCTGTCTTTGAGCAGACAAAAGACATTGATTTTGAAGTGATAGTTTCTGATAACGGAAGTACAGATGGTTCTGTGGAAATGATAAAAACAGAATTTCCACAGGTTGTGCTAATCGAAAATAATGCTAATCTTGGTTTTGGCGCAGCAAATAATCGTGGACTTAAAATAGCAAAAGGAAAGTATGTTTTTTATCTTAATAGTGATACCGTCCTTTTAAACAATGCTGTAAAAATATTTTTTGATTTCTGGGAATCATATTCTGAAAAAGAGCAGTTGGGGGCACTTGGCGCATGGCTTACAAAAGACGGGAAAGTAATACATTCCTATGGTTCTTTCCCTTCTTTTTGTAATATGCTTCAAACATTATTGCGAGCCGTTATTTCTGATTTATTTGGAAGCCTGAAAAAATACCGCCATAAAACAATACTCAAAAATCATCATGAAACTTTAACAAAAGAAATACATGGTTATGTAACTGGTGCAGACTTATTTGTGAAAAATGATTCTAGTGCCTTATTTGATGAGAGATTTTTCATGTATTTTGAAGAAAGTGATTTGCAGTTAAACAATTTTTCACTGACTGAAAAAAAAACTTTTATTCTTTCAGAGCCAAAAATAGTTCATCTAGAAGGAGGAAGCGACAAAAAAACTGATAAATATACTTTCAGTAAAAAAACATCATTTTTCTACTGGCGTTCATGTCTTATTTACTTTTCAAAGAATTATCCTGATAAAGGTTTTTACAAAGGTATATTAAAATTTTTTATTATCTTGGTCTATCTATTACCAAGAAATGCAAAAATCGGGAAAACGTATTTCAAGGAGCTGCTTTCACTATGAGAAAACTTTCTTTATGTTTTTATCCGTATCTTGTTCTTGTCTGGTTTATGATGAGCGGTCTTTTTAATGGAATATTTGTTTTCTTTTTGGGAACAGCAACAAAAATTGCAATAGACTGCTTTTTGATACTACTTTTGTTATTGATAAATAAAAGTCTCCATGTTTTCTCTTATAAACAAATTCTGTTTATATCGTTTTATTCTTTTTTAACATTATTATCTTTGATTCTATATTTTGAGAATAATCATTATGGATTTGATAAATTGCTGAGAAACGTGATTTTGACCACTCTTGTTTTTTTTAATTATTTCATCCTTTATCAGACTTTCAAAAATCGTTTCTTCACAATCAGTATAAGAAAATTATTCATATTTCAAATCTTATTAGAATCTGTACTGTTTTTTTTCTGGCTGCTTTATAACAAAAAGTCTGGAATAATTGGACACTCAAATATTCAATTACTTGTTCTTCAAGACTGGGAAGGAAGATTTCAAGGAACTTTTTCAGAACCGAGTTGCTTGGGATTATGGCTTGGAAGCTCAATATTTGTTTCACTTATCTTGTTTCAGAAATATAAAAAACGAATCTGCGCTTTGTTTTTTATTGTTGTCCTCTATTCTGCTTGCAAAGCAAAATTTGCATTACTGGCTTTTCCGCTTGCTTTTATAGTGTCTCTTACTAAGTCGTACAGATTTTTTTCTAAACACTACATAGAAATTATTTTCTTATTCTGTATTTTCTGTTTTATTTCTTTATTTTGGTATGATTTTTGCAAAGTTTTTTATTATGGAATAAGTATTATTTTTCCTCATAAAGGATCTGCAACATATGTCACGCGTTTTGGATTCATGTGGAGTTCGATAAAAAATATTTGCTTTTATCCATTAGGACATGGATTTGGATTAAATTATGAAGCATTTCAAAATATTTTCACAGATATTGTACCTATTGCTGATAGTGTAAATCTTGAAACATGGGAACTTCAATCTTACGGATTAAATCCAAATAATATGGGCTCAAAAGATACTTTAAGTTTGATAATTTCATCCTGTGGCTTTTTGGGAATTACTTTATATTTTTTGTATTTCAAAAGAACAATGCAAGAAAGATACCATCATTCATTTTATGCACATGCTCTCATTTTTTTCATATTTATCGAATCAATCATTACAGGAAATATATTTGCAGATTCTAGTTTTTTTATACTCATATTTGCAAGAATGGCTCTCAACACAGATAGAACAAAGGTGAAAAAATGATTTCAAAATTATTGTATATAGGTCACAACCTCGAAAAGCCGAAAACAGGCGGTGAAATTGCGTCTAAGAATATGCAGATTGTTTTGAAGATGATATTCGAAAAGAACTTCTTTCGATATGATTTGAAATATAATTCTAAAATTGAAAAGATTTTCAGCAGATGCATTTTCTTTTATCCAGGATTATTGATTTCTGATTTCAAAAGAATCAGTAACTACATATACGCAGTGAGACCAAATTATGTTTTTATAGAAACTGCTCAATATGGAGCTTTGGTAAAATATATTAAAAAACATTTTCCTCACATAAAATTATTAACTTTTTTTCACAACATAGAAATTGAATATGCTAGAAGCTATTTTTCACTTAAAAATATAAAGTCTTGGTATTTCTATGTTTTAACAAAATATAATGAAACTTGCAGCATTCGTTATTCTGATTACTGTATGACAATAAATGAAAATGATTCAAAACTCATGGAAAAAGTTTATGCAAAATCGGCCGATTGTGTTTTCCCTTTTTCAGTAAAAAATACACTTTCTGAAGGTGAAATATTAAAACTTGAGCAGTCTAAACATGAAATACACAATCATAACTGTCTTTTTGTAGGAAGCAATTTTTTTGGTAACACAGATGGACTAAATTGGTTTATTCAGAATATTTTGCCAAAAGCAGATGTTCATCTGACTATTGTTGGAAACGGAATGTCTAAGGCGTTTTCGAATTCTGAAAAAATAACAGTTTTTGATTATGTTGATGATTTATCAGTTTTTTACAACGAAACAGATTTTGTTTTGCTACCAATTATTTCTGGTGGTGGAATGAAAACAAAGACGGCAGATGCTCTAATGTATGGTAAAGCTATTATTGGAACTCCTGAAGTTTTCTTTGGATATAAAATTGAAAATTTACATGGAATATATATTTGTAAATCTGAAAATGATTTTGCTCAAGCTATAGAACAAATCTATAAAGATAATATTTTTGATTTTAATCTTCCAATTCATAAAAGATTTACAGACTGCCATTCTATAGAATCTACAATTCTGTACATAAAAAAATTCTTTGACAGAATATCCAAGGAGTGACCTCATGTTAGTTTCCGTAATAATTCCTGTATACAATTCAGAAAACACAATTCATCGTTGCATAGAGTCTGTTGTTATATCTCTTGAAAGAGTTACTAAGGACTATGAAATCATCTGTGTAGATGACGGTTCTACGGATAATTCTCTGCGTCTTTTGAATGAAATTGCATCAAATAATCCGAAAATTGTTGTCGTTCATCAAGATAACGCTGGTGCTGCGACTGCCAGAAACAAAGGATTGGAACTTGCAAAAGGGGAATATATAGCTTTTAACGATTCTGATGACGAATGGCTGGAAAATCACTTTGAAGTTTTGCTTGAAGTTTTCAAGAAGTATCCAGAAATTGACTGCCTTTCAGGAAATCATGAAATTGAAAAGCAGAAAACTCAATTCCTCACACCGATAGATGAAAATCTCTTTAAAACCTCTTTGAAATCACAACTACTTAAAAATTACTTTTCCCCCCAAAACAGTATGTTGAAGCATACTGTTTGGGAAAGCGGTATAAAGTTCAGTTCTGGTATGCGTTATGCGGAAGAAGGTTTCTTTTTTAATTGGATTACAAAAGAACATAATGCTTGTTTCATAAATCAAAAAGTATCTCAAAGTATTCTCCACAAACAGAGATTCGGTGAAAGCGGTTTGAGTGGAAATCTTAAAGCGATGGAACAAGGAGAACTTTTTAACATTCATTATGCATATAAGAATTTTGGAATTTCATGGCATTTTTATATTTTTGCAAAATGTTTTTCATTGGCAAAATACATACGTCGTATCTTGATTGTAAAAATTAGGAATATAAAAGGAAATACGAATGCGTAAATCATTTTCAGAAATATTGTATCTATCATATTGTAAATTGCGAACTCTTCTATGTATTCCAGCAGCTCGTCTTATACGCTTTCCTATTGATATTCGAGGAAAACCTGCAATTGATTTTGGGAAACGGCTTACAACTGGTTATCATTGTAGGCTTGAAACTTATCCATTTGAAGCAGGAAAAAAAGTTTTGATTTTCGGAAATGATGTTCAGATAAATGATTTTGTTCACATTGCTGCGGCTGAACATGTTGAAATAGGCAACAATGTTTTAATTGCAGGAAAAGTTTTTATCAGTGACATCTGCCACGGAAATTATTCTGATGGTGAAATATCACAACCTCAAGAACATCCAAAAGATCGTCCGCTTTCTGCCAAGCCTGTAATAATTCATGATGATGTGTGGATAGGAGAACTCGTTTCTATTCTTCCTGGTGCTGAAATAGGTAAGGGATGTATAATTGGAGCGAACTCTGTTGTAACTAAGTCTATTCCAGAATACTGCATGGTGGCAGGAAATCCTGCTAGAGTGATAAAAAGATTTGATTCAGAAACTAGTATATGGAAAAAAGTATATCAAAGTTAATTTTGTTAACCAAAAGTCTAGTTTTATCGAAAATTTATATCAAAAACGTCGTAAGTTTTCATTCTACTTGATTGTTTTTCTGTCATAAGTTATATTTACTGAAAACTTGCGACGAATATGTTGTAAATTTTCGAAAGGTGGTAAATTGTGTTTCAACGAGAACGCTATGTACAGAAAATAGTGGATTATATGCACGATGGGCAGGTAAAAGTCATTACTGGCATACGTCGTTGCGGTAAATCTACTTTGCTTTTTGAACTATTCTATGAGTATTTGCTAAAAAATGGTGTTTCCCCTGAAAATGTTATAAAAATCCAGCTTGATAAGCGAAAAGATACAAAATATCGTAATCCGATAGCGCTTGCTGAATATGTTGAGGAAATTGTTTCTGATGCTTCAGAGCAATATTATTTGTTTATAGATGAAGTTCAATTCTGTTATTCTGTTCCTGACCCAGATAACGATGGTTATGAGATAACTCTATATGATATGCTCAATGAACTTAAAGATTACAAAAATCTAGATGTCTATGTTACTGGAAGTAATTCAAAAATGCTTTCAAAGGACATCTCAACCGAATTTCGCGGTCGTTCTTCGCAGATTCATGTTTATCCTTTAAGTTTTTCAGAATATAGTACAGCAGTTGGAGGGGACTGGCGTGATAATCTTGAGCGCTATATGATTTATGGGGGTATGCCTTACCTACTTCAACTGAAGAATGATGAGCAGCGTATAAAATATCTTTCTTCACTTTTTGACGAAGTCTATATTAAAGATATAGTGGAGAGAAACAAAATAGAGCGAATAGATATTATAAATGATATTCTTAATGTTCTTAGTTCTCTTATGAGTTCCCTTACAAATCCTCTGAATATTACCAATACACTCAAGAGTGTTAAAAATGAGAAACTCAGCGTAAACACAGTCAGCAACTACATTGAGTATTGTAAGGATTCATTTTTGATAGCAGAAGCAAAAAGATATGATGTAAAGGGCAAACATTATTTTGATTATCCAAATAAGTATTATTTTACTGATGTTGGATTAAGGAATTCAAGACTTGGTTTCCGTCAGATAGATACAGGTCACATCATGGAGAATATAATCTACAATGAACTTGTGTTGCGTGGATATTCTGTTGATGTTGGTGTTGTTGTTGACAGGTCAAAAGGGCAGAATGTTCAAAAGGAAATTGATTTTGTCGTGAACAATGTGGACAAGAGGATTTATATCCAGTCTGCACTTCGAATGGATGAAGATGAAAAAATCAATGCAGAACTTGGCTCCCTGTTGCTTGCAAAGGATTTTTTCAAGAAAATTATAATTCGGATGGACATTCCTCGCAGTTTTTATGACAACAATGGTATTTTCCATTGCAATTTGATTGACTTCTTGCTTGACCGAGAGAAACTGTTTTAAAAACCAATCCGTATTTTTTTGCTAATTGACATATTGTAAGAGCCTTGGCTAAAATCGGTCATTCTGAGCGAAATGAGAGTAGGCGAATGAAGTCGAAGAATCTGTGCTAATTTGCTCTCACTTTTTTTTATGCACGAGCGTCTTTAGATTAAAGCGATTTTTTTCTACGATTGCCGTTTTGCATGCTGAGAATGCTTCGTAGCCACTACGATTGTCGTTTTTCATGCGGGAGATGCTTCGTAGTCACTACGATTGATTTTTGGCATGCCGAAGATGCTTCGTAGTTTAAACGAGGCTCGATTTTAAAATTAACCCTCGTAGTTTTTTGAAAAAAACGCTTGCTGGTTTGAAAAAATCCTTTTACAGAATCTTGAGAGAAAAACAATCATTTCATGAAGGGCAAAAATCAAAGAAATTAGCCGTTTGGCTTGCGTGTATTTAGTCAATGCGCTATACTCTGCTGTATATTTATGTAAGCGGGGTGTATGCTTATGCAATTTATTGACGGCGGAGTTACCGCTCCCCTTGGATTTACGGCAAACGGTATGTTGTGTGGAATTAAGGCTGGTCGCACGAAAAACGACACGGCTCTTATTTTTTCCGAGAAGCTCTGCACTGTTGCAGGTGTGTTTACGAAAAATCGTGTGCAGGCGGAGAGCGTGAAGCGTACTCGTGCCAATATCGAGAACGGAGTGGCTCAGGCGGTCATTGCAAACTCAGGCATCGCAAATGCTTGCACTGGCTCTCAGGGCGCGCAGGCTGCTCTTCGCATGGCTCAAGCGGTGGCGAAAGAGATGAAAATCAGCGAAAACGACGTTATCGTCTGCTCAACGGGCGTTATCGGTCAGCAGCTCCCTGTTGAAAAAATCGAAGACAACATTCACACGCTCGCTTCAGGTCTTTCAAAAGAAGGACACAAAGAGGCTCGCGTTGCCATTATGACGACGGACACGCATTTTAAGGAATGCGCACTTGAGGCGACAATCGGCGGAAAGACTGTGCATTTTGGAACGATGGCAAAGGGAAGCGGTATGATTCACATCAACCTCGGAACAATGCTCGGCTTTATCACGACAGACTGCGCAATCACTGCCGAGATGCTCGAAAAGGCATTGCGCGAGAGCGTGGCTGGCACTTACAACTGCGTTTCTGTCGACGGCGACACAAGCACAAACGACACGCTCACGATTCTTGCAAACGGCATGGCAGAAAACACGCTCATCGACAAGGAAGGCAAAGACTTTGATGATTTCCTTGCGGCTCTCAACGCACTCAACACACAGATGGCTCGTAAAATCGCAGGAGATGGCGAGGGAGCGACAAGACTCATTACTTGCAACGTTTCTGGCGCGGTAGACGTTCCGACGGCTCGTGCTTTGGCAAAGTCTGTCATCTCATCTAATCTTACAAAAGCCGCATTCTTCGGACGCGACGCAAATTGGGGACGCATTCTTTGCGCATTGGGATATTCTGGCGAGTACTTCACTCCAGAAAAATGCTGCATTTATCTTGAAAGCGTACACGGCGAGCAGCGACCAGGAGCGACAGACGCTATCGGAGAAGCAAAGGGCGAAAAGAAGAGCATAAAGGTTTTCGACCACGGCACGCCGATTGTTTTCGACGAAGTTTTGGCAAAGGAAATCTTGAGCGAAGATGCTGTAACGGTGAATGTAACGCTTGAAGACGGAGAGGCAAACGGAACTGCTTGGGGTTGCGATTTGACTTATGACTATGTGAAGATTAACGGAGATTACCGCTCATGAACGATATCGACGATTTGACAAACGACGTGATTGACCCACGCCTTGACAACGAGCATTGGGCAAATGTTTTGGTTCAGGCTCTTCCTTATTTCCGCCACTGGTGCGGTAAAATCATCGTTGTAAAATACGGCGGAAATGCTATGCTCAACGAAGAACTCAAAGCTGCCGTCATGGAAGACATCGTTCTTTTAAGCACAATCGGCGTTCACGTTGTCTTGGTTCACGGCGGCGGACCAGAGATTAACCACATGCTTGAGCGCGTCGGAAAAGAAAGCAAGTTCGTCAATGGGCTTCGCTACACCGACGGCGAGACGATGGAAATCGTGCAGATGGTTTTGACAGGAAAGCTCAACAAAGACATCGTCGGTCTTCTTTTGCAGGAAGGCGGAAAGGCTGTTGGCTTGTCTGGCGTGGATAGCGGGCTTCTTCGTGCAAAGCGTATTCAAAAAGACGGAGCTGATTTGGGCTTTGTTGGCGAGGTTACAGAAGTTCACCCAGAAATCGTGCAGTCGCTTTTGGCTCAAGGCTTTATTCCTGTCATTTCGACAGTTGCGCTCGGCGAAGACGGCGATATGAACCGCTACAACATCAACGCAGACACAGCCGCGGCAAAAATCGCGATTGCGCTTGGTGCGGAAAAGTTCGTGCAGCTCACCAACGTTCCTGGCGTTCTTCGCGACGTGAAC
>CACYWZ010000068.1 GCA_902778325.1 uncultured Spirochaetaceae bacterium | reverse complement strand
TCATAGTCAAAGAAAAGATAATACATCTCGTCGCCCGTTGCCGTCGTCTTGTACCACATTCCCGTAAGAAATGCGCCGAACGTGTCAACGTTGCCGTTCTGAAGACGCTCAAGCTCCTTTTCTTCAAGGCGGCTCATCGGAACGCGAATCTCTTTGACAATCGTGTATCTTCCAGAAGATGAGTTCCAGTCATAAAGGCGCTGGATTTGGTCGCCGGAGCCTTTCTCGTCGGACGAATAAACCCAAATAGGATAGCTTTTTCCCTTTGCGTTTGCTCTCTCATATGACTCAAAGCGGTCGATTTGCTGAATGAAAATAGTGCCGTCCGCCTCGAAGTTGGCAATCTCCATGACCGAAAGCGCACCGTTTTTCTTTGTGCCGATGATATACGCCTTCAAAACAGAGTTTCCCGAATCAAGATAGCCCTGATAGACAAGAGCGTTTTTGTGCTCCCCAGTGATGTCCGTGCTTGTGCAAGAGAAAGTGCGCGCCTGCGTAATATCCGTTCCGATTTCGCCGTTTCGCTCATAGACTTGAGTGTTCTGGTTGTAAAGCGCAATCACAAGAATGATATAAGGCGAAAAAGAGCGCTTGACTGCGATAATCTGGTCCTCATAGCCGTCACCGTTGAAATCGGAGTTCACAGTCGAGACGAGCTTTTCCTCACCGCCAAGCTCAATAAAAGAAACCGCTATATTTTCCTCGCTGTCGCCCTGAACAATATTTTTTTTCTTTGATTCTGTTTCCGTGTCAGGCGTAATAACGCCATTTTCCGCGCCGAAAGAAATAGAAGTGTTTTTTGCGCGGTGCATAAAAAAATAGGCTGCCATAATCGCCGCGGCAGCGAAAAGTGCTATCGGAATAAGTCTTCGCATAGTTGCTTAGCATAATAACGTTTTTTCCTTTTTTTTACAATTGGATTTTTTTGAGGTGGAAAAATGAAAGTTGAAAGTTGAAAAATGAAAAATGAAAAATGAAAGAGGAAAAATGAAAGTTGAAAGTTGAAAAATGAAAAATGAAAGAGGAAAGTTGAAAGGTGAAAGTTGAAAGAGGAAAAATTTCCGTTTTCCATTCTCATCTTTCCATTTTCCGTTTTCCGTTTTCATTTTCCCCACATCGTCAAAATAACGATTTTGCAAATTCATCAAAACAGACTTCGTTACTTTAACGATTGTAGCCCAAAACAGTTTTCTTAAATGTTTATGATAACGATTTAAGACTATTCGGATTTCTCAAATCGTTATTTTAACGAAAGAGCACTTTTGCATTTTTCTCAAATCGTTACCATAACGATTGCCGTTTTTTGCTTTGGCAAGAATCGTTATTTTAACGAAGCAAGTAATAAAATGAAAGTTGAAAGAGGAAAAATGAAAGTTGAAAAATGAAAGTTGAAAAATTTCCATTTTCCGTTTTCCATTTTCAGTTTTCCATTTTCAGTTTTCATCTTTCCATTCTCCGTTTTCATCTTTCCATTCTCCGTTTTCATCTTTCCGTTTTCCGTTTTCATCTTTCCGTTCTCAGTTTTCCGTTTACAACTTTCCGTTTTCCGTTCTCATTTCTCCGTTTTCATTTTCATTGTTTTTATTGATGAAACAAGGATTGCGATTATTTCTTTTAAGTTGGCAACAAGTTTTTCAATCTGTTTTTCTTTTACCAAATCCGACTTCAACATTACCTCCATCCAATATTCCGTTTCATCAGCTTCTTTCAGAGCGATATTCAATTTGCTTACAAAATCGGCTCTGCTCTGAGCATTTTTGCTTTCACGAACATTCGCGCCAATGCTTGTCCCAGAGCGTAAAATCTGCTTTGAAAGCACATACTCCTTTTTCTCGTCGCAAAGGTATTTATAAAATTTCACGATTCGCACCGCAAAATCCACAGTCTTTTCCGCAAGTATATTTCCATTCTCCGTTCTCATCTTTCCATTTTCCGTTTTCCATTTTCCGTTCTCATCTTTCAGTTTTCCGTTTTCCGTTCTCCGTTTTCAGTTTTCATTACGGGTTCAGCGTCCACTCTCCGTATTTGTCTTCGACGGTGGTCTTCATCGCGCCCATCGGTCGCCACGCCACGCTTATCGTGAAGTACGGGCTGAAGTCGTAATATTTTTTGCTCGTTTCGCTGTCGGTAAGAAGACGCGGTTTTATTGTGAGCGAGCTTGAGATGTCCCAGTCGTGAAGGTCGTGCGTGATTGTCATCTTGAGGTTCTTTAGCTTGAAGCCCGTCGCGCGCCTCTTTTCTTCGTCGTCGAAGCGGAAGGAGTCGATTAAGTCAAGAACGGGATTTGTTTCGCCTGAGAGCTTGAAATCGTGCTTGCTGTACTTTTGGAAATATCGGTAAATCACGTCGTTTCGGCTTTCGGAGCTGAACGTGAGGTCAAAAAAGTTGTGGACGCGGAATGTAATCGACGGCACAAAAGTGAAGTACGAGCTTGTCGGCTTTTGGTAATCGTAAACGATGGCTGTCGAAAGAAGAGGCGCGACGGAAATGCGGTTTTTCCACCTTCGGAACGTCTTTTTTGTGTTTGCGTACGCAAAAGAGAGCTGCTTTGGCAAAAACTCCTTTTCTGTGTATGAAGCCCAGCCTTTCGCGTTCCCTGAATTGTCGTACTGCATGTATGAGCCGTACATGTAGCTCATCGTGAATGCCGCCTGAAAATCCCACGCGGTCAATGACAGTTGCAAAGAGTCTTTGTACCATTCTTCGAGATTGAAGTTGAATGACTCGGTGAGTTTGAGCTTGCTGTCAAAAGCGCTCAGTGTTGCCGACTGCTTCAAGTCCTCTTTTTCCCATTCATCGGTGTCGCTGTCTTTTTTTATGCCCGTCGAGGCAGTCGTCGAAAAATACGGAAAGCCGAACGTGAGCGTTCCCGTGTATTCGTCGCTCACGGGCGGAAGCGTTGAGCTGAGAGAGAGTTTTTGCGAGAAATCGCCTTCTTCGCTTGCGATGTCGGCTGTGAGCTTGTTGACGCTCACGCAGTCCTCGTCGCTTAAATCGAGCGTGAGATATTCCCACTCTGGCTTGTCAGCGTTTCCGATGAACGAAGTGCGGACGATTTTCACCGTCGAATTGTACGAAAGAGCGGTGTTCTTGAAATACTGATTGTAGTAAAGCGGCTTATACGAAAAAGTGTTGTCGTTCTGAAGGTCGAGTTTTCGGGCGCTGTAATCTGTCTTTTTGACTGTGTCGGCGGAAGATTGTGTGTAGCCGTCGTCGCCGTCGGAGATTTTTAGGTACGGGTGCTCCTGATAGACAGGCGTGAATGTGAGCGAGTTCGTCGCAGAAAAATATGCCGTGTCGTAAGTGAGCGCGCTTGAAAGCGTTACGGGCGACGTGAAGTTGAAATACGTCGATTTGTAATCGTTCCAGCGAAACTCATCGGGGAGTGAGGGCGTTGCGTATGTCACTTGCGTTGTGTACACGGGCTTTATCGTGTAGCCCAAAACGTAGTTCCAGCCCTGCATTTCTGTCGCTGAAAAGCTGCCGAGCGTTATTTTTGGCAATGCGCTCTCACTGTCATTGGCGCTCTTGTCATCTTCTTTGCCCTTGTTCAGCGCTTCGAGAGGGGAGGGCGATATGAGCGGAAGAGGGAATGTCACCTCTGTTTTTTCAGCGCTCTTTTCTTTTGCAGGATATTCAAAGAGTGTTCCTGCGATGTTAAAAGCGAGTTTCAGAGGCGTTACGCTTGACGGATAATAAAACATTCGCTCAGGGCTGTATGTTCCCATGTAGGACGTGTCGTATGTGTCGAGGCCTGAGTCTGTGAAAGCCGTGTTGTTCACTGACGTGAAAACGGCATTCGAGTTGAACGATGTTATTGAAAAATCAGTGAGCCACGGATAAAGAAAATCGGGTAGGGTAGCGCTGTAAGAGCCAGTTACGTCCCATGTGAACGAATCGACGGCGCTCGTGTCGGTTGTTGTCTCCTCATCGCTCGTTTCTGAAGTGTCCGTGTTTCCTTGCATGATGAAGTCAATCCAGTCCATTGTCTCGCTTCGGTCAAGAAAATCATTCTTGAAATACGGGTCAGAATAAACGGGAAGCGACACCGAAAGCGAGAACGGCTTTTCGACTGTCGCCTCAAGGTTTGCGCCATAGCGGTATTTTGTGTCGTAGCCAAGAAAATACGAATGGTCTGTGTGGATATCGCCCTTTGTGAGAACGCCGACTGTAGCAGGAGAGGCTGTTATGTATGATGTGCCGTTCTTGAAAATGGTGCTGCTTTGGGCGAGTTCTGCGCTGAAATTGAGCTTGGTCAAATACGTTTTGCTCGGAGAAAGCGCCGAGTCAAAGCCAACGAGATAGCCAAGATTCGTGTAATAATCCGCCATAATCTTGGCGTAATGCTCTGTGTCGCCCGTGAAATCCGTGTCGAGATTGTGAAGAACCAAGCCTTCGCGCTCTTGCTCCTTGAGCGTGCCTGTGTTGACGAAACTCAAGTAACTCGTGTCCTCTTCGCTCTCGTCGCTTTCTTCCTTGCCCTTTCGCCCGTAAAGATACGTCGTCGTCTGAAAATAATAGCCTTCGCGACTCTTGTAGCCAAAAACTGGGTGGAAAATCAGCTCATCTTTCGGGTAATAAAACGCAGGCAAATACAAAAGCGGAAACTCGCCCACGAAGATGCGCGCATTCAAGAACGCAAACTCTCCTCCGGGCAAGAGCCAGATTCTGCTCGCCTTGATTTTCCAGTGCGGGTCGTCCTCGTCGCAAAAGGTGAGGTCGCCTGACTTGAACGCGATTGTGCCGCCGGCGTTTCGGGCAAAAATGCGCGAGATTACGATGAGCGTCGAGCCTGAGGGAAGATTTATCGCATCGCTTGAGGCTTGCACGGCGCGTCCGCTGTCGAAAATGCCCTCCATCGTGGACGTGTTCAAAAGAAGGGAGTTCGCGCTTATTTTGTCGCCTGATTTTCCGTCAGTGCTTGTTTCAACGCTGACATTTCCGATTGCGTGAAGGATTTGAGTCTTTCGGTTGTAGTTCACTTCGTCAGCGCCGATAGCCGATTTCTCTCCGCCTTTTTCCACGCTCAAGCGCACATTTCCCGAAAGATAAAGACAATCATCTCCGCTGTTCTCGTCTTTTCGATACTCCGCTGTCTGCGCGCTTTCGATAGTTACGACAGTAAAAGTCTCGTCGCTTTCCTTTGCGTTGATTGCAAGAAGCGAAAAGAAAAAAAACAAAAACAGCAAAACACGATTTTTCATACGAGTGATTTTATTATAAGCCTTGATTATAGGCAAGAAGAGGGCATGTGCATGAGCATAGTACCGCATGAGCATAATCCCGCGCATATGCGGGAGCATAATCATGCAGTACCGCTTGACCATAATCATGCGCTTTTATTTTGCCATCGCGTCGCGGAGGCGTTCACGTTCGAGCAATTCGCCCACGAACTTGCCCGTGTAGCTCTCACTAACCTTTGCAACCTCTTCAGGCGTTCCTTCAGCGATAATCGTGCCACCACGCCAACCGCCGTCTTTTCCAAGGTCAATGATGTGGTCAGCTTGCGCAATAACATCAAGATTATGCTCAATCATCACAACCGTGTTGCCCTTGTCCACAAGCCGCTGAATCACGTCCATCAAGACCTTCACGTCCGCAAAATGCAAGCCCGTCGTAGGCTCATCGAGGATATACAGCGTTTTTCCCGTGCTTGGTCTGGCAAGCTCCGTCGCAAGTTTCACGCGCTGAGCCTCTCCGCCCGAAAGCGTGAGCGCGCTCTGTCCGAGCTGAATATAGCCCAAACCGACAGATTTTAGCGTTTCGAGCTTTCTGGAAATATGCGGAATGTGCGAAAAGAAATCCGCCGCTTCTTCAATCGTCATATCAAGCACATCGCTGATGTTTTTGCCCTTATAGCGCACATCGAGCGTTTCGTTGTTGAACCTTTTTCCGTGGCACACATCGCACTGAACAAACACGTCTGGCAAAAAGTTCATCTCAATCGTAATAGTGCCAGCACCCTGACAATGCTCACAGCGACCGCCTTTGACGTTAAAGCTGAAACGACCGCTTTTGTAGCCTTTTGCCTTTGCGTCTGGAAGCTCTGCAAACAACGTGCGAATTGCATCAAACACACCGACATAAGTTACAGGATTACTTCTCGGAGTTCGTCCAATCGGGCTTTGGTCAATGTTAATCACCTTGTCGATTTCTTCCAAGCCTTCGATTTTCTTGAACGCGCCAACAGGATAATCCGTCTTCATAATGCGGTTAGAAATGGCAGGATACAAAACATCGCTCAAAAGTGTGGATTTGCCAGACCCCGAAACGCCCGTAATGCAAGTGAACGCACCAAGAGGGATTTCCACAGTTACATTTTTGAGATTATGCTCTTTCACGCCCGAAATCTTGATAAAATGCCCGTTGCCCGCTCTCCTCTCTTTTGGGATAGCCATTCGGAGCTTTCCTGCAAGATACTGCCCCGTAACGCTATCGCTCACACTCATCACTTCTTGAGGAGTGCCAGCCGCCACGATTTCGCCTCCGTGAACGCCCGCGCCCTTTCCGATGTCGATAAGATAATCCGCCGTCAAAAGCGTCTGCTCATCGTGCTCCACCACAATGACCGTGTTGCCCAAGTCGCGCAAATGCGTGAGCGTGTCGATAAGACGCTGATTGTCTTTTTGGTGCAAGCCAATCGAAGGCTCATCAAGGATATACATCACGCCCGTAAGCCCAGAGCCGATTTGCGTTGCCAAGCGAATACGTTGCGCCTCTCCGCCTGAAAGCGTGCCAGCCGAGCGTTCCAGCGTAAGATAATCCAAGCCCACGTTATTCAGAAAATCAAGGCGAGATGTGATTTCTTTTAAGATTTGCTTTGCGATGTGTTTTTCTGTCTCGGTCAGTTCCAGAGCCTTGAAAAACTCGATTGATTCGCCAACCGAAAGCGAGCAAAGCTCAATGATATTCTTGCCGCCCACGGTAACGCCCAAAGCCTCCGCGCGAAGCCTTTTGCCGTGGCAAGACGGACACTCGCTCACCGCCATAAATCGCTCTTCCATCTTCACACGCTGACTTTCGCCCCAAGCCTCGTTGTGCCGCCGCTTCATATCCGCCATAACGCCAAGCCACGGGCGTTTGTACTCAGAATATCCCTCGCCGGACTGCTTTTGATAAGTCCAATGCAAAACGCAGTTTTCATCTCCGTCCCAAAGATACGCTTTCTGCGCTTCAGTCAATTCGGCAATCGGTGTGTCGAGCGAAAAGCCAGCCGCCTCCGCCACAGCAGAAAATTGCGCCTTGTTCCATTCGCTGTCGGGATTGTAGAACGGGAACGCGCCATCGTTGAACGAAAGCGATTCGTCGGGAAGAATGCGCTTTTTGTCCCAGCTCATTTTCTCGCCCAAACCTGTACATTCAGGGCAGGCTCCAAAGGGATTATTAAAGCTGAAAAGTCTCGGCTGTAACTCAGGGATAGAAATACCGCAATCAGGACACGCGCTGTGTTGGCTGAAAAACACTTCTGTCTCAGCGTCGCCCACGCGCTTTAGAACAGTTATCACTCCGTTCGAGGTCTTGAGCGCAGTTTCCACGCTGCCAGCGATACGGCTTTTTGCTCCGTCTTTTAAGACAATGCGGTCAATCACGATGTCGATGTTGTGTTTTTGCTGTTTGGTGAGTTTTATGCTTTCTTCAAGTTCGACCATAATGCCGTCGATTCTTGCGCGCACAAAGCCAGACTTTTTTGCGTCGTCGATGACTTTTGCGTGTTCGCCCTTTTTGCCGTGGATTACGGGGGACAAAATCGTGATTTTTGCTCCGTTTTCCCAAGCGCAAATGGTGTCGACAATCTGGTCAACGCTTTGCTCTTTGATTTCTCTTCCGCAGTTCGGGCAATGCGGTTTTCCCACGCGTGCAAAGAGCAATCGGTAATAATCGTAAATCTCGGTTACCGTGCCGACTGTTGAGCGCGGGTTTCGGTGGGTTGTTTTTTGTTCGATAGAAATTGCAGGAGAAAGCCCCGAAATCATATCTACGTCGGGTTTGTCCATTGAGCCCAAAAACTGCCGCGCGTAGCTCGATAGGCTTTCCATATATCGCCGCTGTCCTTCTGCAAAGAGCGTGTCGAAGGCAAGGGAAGATTTTCCAGAGCCAGAAAGTCCCGAAATCACGACCAATTTGTTTCTTGGAAGCTCGATGTCAATGTTCTTGAGATTATGCTCTCTCGCACCTTTGATGACGATTTTATCGCCCGAAACAGGAAAGATTTTCATACCGCCATTATACAGACAGAGCCTTTTTTGTAAAAGTAGGCAGACTTTCTTTTATTTCAGCTTTTCTGCAATCAGTTCTTGATTTGCTGGAAAACTAGATAGATTGAGAATGTTCTTTCACTCGCTTCATTTGCTCGTCTGAGAAATTGAAGAATTCTTTTATTCTATCTTCTGTCATATCGCCCTGTTCAAGCAACTTTGAGGCAGTTTCTATATTTGTTTCCACTCTTTCTTCGGCAATTAAATCTTTCATAATTCTGCACATATGGTTTACCCCCTTTGAGTTTTCCTTTAAGCTACGTGCTTTGTCTGCAAGCACATTGCTTTTCATATCATCTGCCTTTTTGCAGGAAAAATCGTGCATAAGGTTTCCGATTGGGTCTGTTCCTCTGTATTTTCCATTCACATAGATAATTTGAGTGCCGTCATTGAAATTTTTGTTGTCTAGCTCCGTAATCTTTCTCTCAACATGGTACAGGGCAAGACCGCCTCCCAAAACATCATTCTCAGTGATGAAAATGACAAATGTTTCAGGTAAATCATCAGTTAGCATTTTAGGTACAGTTTCATCTGCATCCATCAGAGCTGAATTGTATCTCGCACGCCTTGCACCAGCTCCTGTGTCCGCATTCTGAATCTCGATGTCATAAATCTTTCCGCTTGAGTCAGTTGCACGCACATCAAGGCGAACAGAGCGTCCCTTCAAGTTCTTTATACCGTATTGAGTCTTAACAGACTTCACACACAGAGTTTCATTTTGCATAATAATCCGAAGCACATATTGCGTGCATGGAATATCATTGTCGAAAAACACAGTCATAAAATCATCGTCCATGAGAGTGAACTCTTGAATTTTCTCAAGGATTTTCTGATGTTTTGCTAACTCCTTATCGTCCATAAAGACAATATACTACGAAATAAGTGTATTTTCAATTATCGCAAAGCCAAGTAGGCAGAGAAAGACTTTTCACAGTTTCAAAACTGCAATAATCTCATCTCCGTCCATTTCGCCCGTTTCTTCAAATCCGAAAGACGCATACAAATCACGAGCGATTTCATTTTCTTTTTCATACGACAGCCAACAATATTCAGCTTTTCCGCAAGGTAGCGTTTTTATAAAGTCTAGAGCAAGACGAACTGCCTCTTTTCCGTATCCCTTGTGCTGATAATTTTTGTCAATCATAAGACGCCAAAGATTGTAGTTGCCTTTTGCGATTTTTGGCGCGTCTGTCCAATAATCATCAGCGTCGAATCCAATCATCACAAAGCCAACCGCCGTATCATTATCATATATGCCAAAAGGAAAAGCAAAGCCGTTTGCTGTAATTGCGCAATATGCTTCTATCATGCTCACTTCGTTTGTTGCAACAAAACTTTTCTGCGAATCCAAAACCGAGAGCTTTAGTATGTCCCAAACATTTTTCCCATTCACTTTTTCCAATCGCAACATTTTTTCTCCCCCTGTTTTTACTGCTATGAAAAGAATTATATCTGATTGTAGAAAAGTGTTGCAAGTGAGATATAAACAAAAACAAGGGGATTTCTCCCCCTGAGTTCTGTGTGTTAAGAACGATTTTTACACAAGTGTACGAGCTTCTTTGCTACGCGACAACTTTTTCCAAAGCGGACTTCGATTTTTCAATCATTTTGCTTGCGTCAACTTCGTTGATTTCGTTTAGTTCGTCTTCGCTTTTTGCCTTTTTGACAATCTGTACTTTGCACATCTCATACAAAAGACCAACCAACAAGACCGTATTTTCAAGCAGTTTTTTTTCATCATCAGCAAACTTATTATAATCGCAAATGCCGTTTATAACGATTTTATTCGCAACAGTCTTTTCGAGCTTTGACAGATGAGGTTCATAAATTGCCTCGACTTTCTGTAATACATCATCATATTCACTTGCAACGAATTTTAGTCGCTCAAGATACTCACAAACTGTATCGATTTTCTTTTCGTTTTTCAACATCTGCGAATAAGCCTCATCCGCTTTGTCGGAGATTTTTCCGCCTGCTGCATTAAAAATCAAGCCGCCGATTAAAAGCCCAACTCCAAGCGTTGCACCTCCTAAAATCATTGACCCTAACGCCATTCCGCCACCACCTGCAGCAAGAGCTCCTCCTCCCAATGCCGCAAGAGTTGCATTTGTTGCAGCAACACCACTCAAAGACGCAATAGCAGTCCCTGTTGAAGCAGTTCCAAGTGCCATAACTGCCGCCGTTGTCGCACCAGCCGCCGCAAAACCGCCTGCTGTTCCCAAAGCTGCTCCTCCAAGTCCGCCAAGAAGAACACCAGCACCAACAGCCGCGTCTTTTATCTCTTGTGGAGTATAAGCCGAAATTGTTACATCGCCTTTGACAATATCTTTGAACTCTGGGCGATTCTGAATTTTCTCAAAAACATCAGAAAATCTCTTAAAACTTGCCAATATTTTCATCTCACGATTGCCCAAAGCGTCCATAACTTCCATTGTGCTCTTGTTACAATCTTCAAGACGTGCAACATTTTTTTCATTACGCTTTTGAGCAGCTTTTACAGTGTCGCTCGCTTCCTTCATCTTCACAGCTCCGTGAATTCCAGAGCCAACTCCTGCAGCACCCGCCGCCGCAGCAATTCCGCCAATAATTAGTGGTAATGGCATTACAATTCCTCCGTATATTTTTCTTTACAAGGCTCTACAACCTTGATAATTCAATTCATAAAATTCTTCTTTGCTCATTGCTTTAGAAAAAATCTTCTCAAAACTCTCGTCAACTCTGCACAAAAGAGGGCGACTTTCATAAATCTCGCACAAATTACCTTTCAAGAATTTGCAAATGCCGTCTCCTCTGTTCAATTCTTTGTACAACTCGCTTTCACCGATATGCGAACAGCACAAACCACATTTGTCACACTCAAACACTTTTTTCACCACTTATGCAAACACCAAGTGCGCGTTTTCGTCATTCATAAAATCATCAAAACTGTCGTAATCTTTCCACGGAATATCAATTTGCAAATCTTTGTAAATCAAATGCAAGCAGTCATTCATCTCCTTTTCGCTTGTGCAAGCAGAAAGTTTCTGAGCAGCTTCAGAAAAGGCTTTTTCTTGTTTTTCCAGTTTATCAAAGTCAAGGCTCATCAACTCTGCAAGATAGTGCGTCAAAAGTTCTGCTTGTTTTTTGAGCGAATAGCGGAAATTGTCGATGTCAGGCAAACTGTTCAATTTTTCAACAGCCTTTTTTATCACTTCATTGTGGTCAAGAATATGAAGAAATGAGCAGCTCATAATCCCTGTAACAAGCACGGAGCAGAATGTTGGCACAATATCGCAAACAATCGGAATCGTTGCAAGCGGTGTTTTTCGCAAAAGCTCGTTGACCATAGACCCTGCCACAACGCTCGCACCTGTCGCAATCACTTTTGCAGCAGCAACGAATCGCTCTCCTAGTGGATAGCTATCAGGATTTACGATTAGAATATTGCACGCTGAAGATAATGATGCAAAAGATTCTCGAATGATTTTGATTGCACTTTTCGCCGTCGTAAAAAAGATATTTGCAAGAGTCGTTACAAGAGAAGACAAAACTCCAGCAACTGCGCCCTCAATAAATTTATGCCAAATCTCGCCAAACTTTTCTTTTGCGTTTTCCAAGCCTTTTTTGACAGCATTTGCTATCGCTACAAAAAGATTTTCACCACTCTCTTTGCTCAAAACAATTGCGTCTTTTACAGTGAACCATATTTCCGTAAACACTAAGCCCAAAGCCTGACGAACGCCCATAGAAATGCCAAGCTTTGCAGCAGCCTTGCCTGTGTCGCGCCAAAATCCTTTGCTTGTGTAATAAGCGCGAGCTATCTTTGCGTCATAGGCTTTTTTCGCTTTTTTATAGTGAGCAAGCATATTTTTCTTTGTTGTTTCATCAAGTTCTGGGTGTGCTGCAATGTAATCGGGGATTTCATCAGCACCCATAGATTTATTTAGCTTCTCATTCGTCCAAGCAAAGTTTTCGCTTGAATTTGCAAGTTCTTTCCCATCTATTCCAGCAAGAACTCTTCCTTTGTCTTCATGAATAGACTTCGCTGAAATGATGTGGTCAAGATTTGCATTTTTGTCTGTTGGAGCATTTTTACTTTTTCCCAAAAAGCCAAGATTTTCTTTTCCTGTGTACTCGTCAAGAAAACCTTGGTTACCGTTCTCAAAATATTCTTTGCGTTTTTCGTGCTTTATGTCAGAAAAGTTTTTGTCGCTATGATAATCTTTGCCATCATATTTTCCGCGATTTTCATACGACGCAGCATTTTTATCATTTTTGTATGTCATTTCGGAATCTGCGCCAATTTTTCTGACATTGTAAATCGTATCCACATCGCCGCCATGCCTGTCTTGAACAAGGAAATCCAAACCAAAAGATGTAGCCAACGCTTGCACAACAACTTTTTCGTATTGGTCAAAAATACACTCATAAGAATCTTCAATCGGCTCATCAGCCAAATCAACACTTTTTACAAATGAGCAAAATCCAACACTTTTATTCATAAGCATACTCCTTATGATTATTACCAATATTTCGGTATTAAAATTATATACCTAGAATTTGGTATGCGTCAACTTTTTGCTCCCTAAATATCGGTATTATACAATCTATGTTCAGGGACAATTTGAAAGAGCAAATCGAATACAAGGGAATGATTATAAAAGAACTCGCCGCCAAAACTGGAATAAGCAAGCGAACGATTGATACTTATGTTGACAGTCGCGCTGTAATTCCAAATGCCGAAATCGCGGTAAA
>CACYWZ010000067.1 GCA_902778325.1 uncultured Spirochaetaceae bacterium | reverse complement strand
CTTGTCGCACTGCGTCGATTGTAACAAGAAGCGTCATAACGTGGTCATTGACAGACAAAACCTGTTTTGTTGCTCCGTCGTTGAGCGAAATAACTTCGTGATTTTCAACGTCCTGGAAGATGAAAACATCTTTTCCGCGAACGCTTTCAAGAAGCTCAGTTTTGAACTCACCATTTGCAAAAAAGGTGAAACGCGTCTTGATTTCAAAGACAGGCGGACGATATTTTTCAATCGGACCGCGGATACACAAGTCTGACGTCTTCAGGTCGTTGTCCAAATTCATCTGCTTTACAAGTTCTGCTTTGTCCAGATTGTAACGCTTAGAAATCACGTCGCTTTTCAAGCTAAAACGATGCTTGTACATGTGGCGGAGGTGTGCAACTACTTCAGATGCGAAGGCTTGCCCACCAGGACACGCGATAACTGCAAGATTCGTCGGTTCAGAATACGGCATTTATTCAAACCCCTGTAATGTAAGATGGCTAAAGTATACACGTTAGAGTTTTTGCGGTCAATATACATATTCTGTAATCCCTTGCTTTTATTTACAAAATCAAGTATATTCTTGAAACATTGTCTTTATTTATGGCATATCTTAACAGCTCATTTGCATGGGGCGAGCATTTTTTCCTATCGTTCATATCGCTTTGGAATATCTATCGGGTTTATCATCTCTTTTTGCTTAATTCATGCAGGAGCACGAATCAGGAGTTTTGTTTATGGAAGAACAAACAAACGTCAACGAAGAGCAGGTATCTCTCGAACTAGAAAATCAGAACATCGAAATCTCTCAGACCGATGAAATCAGCGAAGAAGACGAATCGGAGGAAATCTCTTTTGCAGACCTTGGACTCGATGAAGTCGTTTTGGACGCAATCACAAAGAAAGGTTTTCACACCCCGTCCCCAATTCAGGTTCTGGCAATCCCGCGCCTTTTGACAGGGGACGCGAATCTCATCGCGCGCGCCCGCACAGGAACAGGAAAGACTGCGGCGTTCGGTCTTCCGCTCGTGCAGAAAATCAGAGAGGCGGGCGACCACGTTCGCGCAATCGTTCTTGAGCCGACAAGAGAGCTTGCGATGCAGACTTGCACAGAACTTCGCTCATTCTCGTCAAGCCGCTATCCGCGCGTGTCTGTCGTCTACGGCGGCGCTTCGATGGGAGAGCAGATTCGCGACTTGAAGAGAGGAGTCGACATCGTTGTAGGCACTCCCGGGCGCATTCAGGACCACATTGACCGCGGCACGCTCGACATCAGCAAAATCGATTATTTCATTCTTGACGAAGGAGATGAAATGCTCGATATGGGCTTTGTTGACGACATCGAAAAGATTTTCACATCAGCAAATCCAGACTGCCGCATTCTTCTTTTCAGCGCGACAATGCCGAGCGAAATCATGAAAATCGCTCAAAAGTTCATGGGCGATTACGAGATTGTTGAAGAAGAAGGCGTTACAGAAGAGCCGCTTTTAATCGACCAGAAATATTGGGTTGTGCGCGAAAGCGACAAAGTGAACGCCCTCGTCCGCCTCATCGATATGGCAGACGATTTTTACGGGCTTGTCTTCACGCAGACAAAAATGGAAGCCGATATGGTCAGCCGCTCTCTCGACGAAAAAGGCTACGAAGTCGCAGCCCTTCACGGAGACATTCCGCAGAACCAGCGAGAGAAAATCCTCAATAGATTCCGTAACGGAAAGACGCGCATTCTTGTCGCAACCGACGTTGCGGCGCGCGGTATCGATATTTCAGGTCTTAGCCACGTCGTAAACTACGCGCTTCCGTTCGACGGCGCAACTTACGTTCACCGCATCGGCCGAACAGGTCGCGCAGGCTCATCGGGCTTGGCGGTCACTTTCGTCCGCCCAGAAGAGCAGCGCCGCCGACTGAACTTCTTGCGCTCGGCAGTTCGTCGTGCAAGCAAAGGCGAGATGGTTCAGGAGAAAATCCCTGAAATCGATGAAGTCATCGCCGTAAAGCGTGAGCGTCTTTTTGCAAATCTCAAAGCAAGCATCGAAGAAAAATGCAAAGACGAGAAAATCGTCGGGGAAGAAAGCGAGTTTTCAAAAATGGCGGGCGAGCTTCTTGAAGGCAAAGACGCAAAGAGCGTTCTCTCTTGCGCACTGGCAGAGATTTTCGGAAACAAGCTTGACAAGAGCCGCTACGGCGAAATCGCGAAAGTGAGAATCGAAAAGCAGAGGGGAAGAAGCGGAGATTTCCGCGACGACAACGGACAGACAAGACTTTTCGTTCAGCTCGGACGCAAAGACGGCTTTAATCCAAAAGAAATCGCCTCATATTTTTCATCTCTTCTCAAAATCCCGAACCGCAAAGTCGACCGCATCGATGTTACAGAAAACTTCTCGCTCGTGTCGCTTCCAAGCGAAAGCGCAAAGCTCGCTCTTGAGCTTTCCCGCCGCGACAGCAGCGTTCCGCACATGCACATCGACGTGAAAAGCAAAACGCAATTCTTCCAGCGCGGAAGATACGATTCCGAGCGGAAGCGCGACGACAGAGGCTCTTTCAAATCCAGAAAAGGCTTCCACTCGTCAAACGCGCGGCACGGAATCCGCACTCCGACACAGCGAAGCAGCAGCGCAGGTCTTTACAGAAAGAAGAGAGACGACAAATAATTTTTTCGTAAAATGTTGAATTAAAACATTGAGAGAAATTCTTTTGGACTCATCACCCGAATAGCAGAAGACTCATAATCTTTTGTATTTCGGGTGATGATTATTTCGGCTTTTATTTGTTGTGCGGTGTTGTACTGCACACAATCTTCAAAATCTTTCCAATCTGCATTCAACGCCCTAATTATACAATTTTCATCAACGCCTGCAACAGAAACGATTTCAAGAATCTTTCGAAGAACATCTTTCGCACGTTCCGCACTACCACAAGACTTTTTTGTAATATAGAAAATATCAGTAATCGAAGAGGCTGAAACATAAAAATCAAAACCTGTTTTTGCAAGCACCGCCCGTGATTCTGCAAAAACAGGTTTTGGAAGTATAACATCAAGAATAATATTACTATCTATTGCAACTATCATAAGCCGAGCCTTTCAGCACGAATATCCGCCATTGTCATAGGCTTAGACTGATTGAGAATTCCAGAAATTGCGTCCAATGCTTCAAGGCGTTTATCTTCCAAAGATGGCTTCTTTACAGGACGAGGCAAAATGCGAATTAAAATCTCTTTTCCGCGGAAATTGCGAAGAGCATCATCTGTCGCAATCAAAGTATTTCCGTCGATATAACCGTTTACTGAAATCATAAAATCCTCCTGCGCTTATTTTAGCACAGTTTTCGCGAATGAGAAAGCGTCGGCACATTTTGGTTCGCTCTTTTCGCAGACGCAAAAACATTGGCGCACTTTGATTTTGGCTTTTCGCAAATGAGAAAACATCAGCACAGTTTGTTTTGAGCTGTTCGCAAACGCGAAAACATTTGCACAGTTTGGTTTGGGCTTTTCGCAAACGCGAAAACATCAGCGCACTTTGTTTCGCTCTTTTCGCAAACGCGAAATCATATTGCAGAAAAATAATGCGAAGAGTATATTCTTCAGTCAGAGGGTTTTTGTATGAAAATCAATAAACTCAGTAAATTCATTCAGAACGCAGAGTTAGCGGACTTTGCGCCTAAGATGTACGATTGGTACGAAAAAAGTGAAATCAAGAGCGACACTATTCTCTCTTCAATGATGAAAAGCGAGAAGGAGCAGGGAGAAGCGCTTTTGACGGCATTCAAAAAGCAAAAAGTTGTCTCAGGCTTGGACGAAGCCGACAAGGTTCGCGACGAGGCGGAAACTTCGTTTTTTGCTGTTTTGGACGGCTATGCGGCGTTTCCGATTGCGGCAAAAAAGAGCGCGGCACAAAAACTCCTTGAGGTTGCGCAAAAATATCGGGGACTGACGAGGCTTCCGCTCAACAAGCAGACTGCCGAAACGATGAGTATGCTTTCGGATTTGGCCGCTCCTGAGCTTGAGGGCGCAATCAAAGAGCTTGACGGTGTGGGTGATTTGATTGAGAAAATCGCAGCCGCGCAAGAAGAGTTCCGAAAGGAAGAAGCAAGATTGGTCGAAGCAAAATCTTCTTCGACAGACAACGCGACGACATTGCGCAAAAAGCTCTATTCGCTCATCAACGACGATATTATTCCGTATCTGAACATCGCTTCAAAGCACGCAGGCGCGGAATATGAGGAGCTTTCAAAGAAAATCGCCACGGAAGTTGAGAAAACAAACTTGAAGGCGAGTGTTCGCGACAAGACGCAAAAACAACCAAAATAATTTTTGAGAATCTCCGAGAAATCCCGTGTTTTTGAGCACGGGATTTTTTTTGAACATTGCAAATAAAAGGCTCGGCGTTTATAATTGCCAATATGCTTACAAGTTCTGAGATAAAACGTCTTATAAAAATAAAGGATTCCGGGGATTTCGGCATTTTCACGCTCGCAGTCTATTCGCTTTTGGAGCATCTTTTGCGAACAAAATACAATGCGCCTTTCAAAAGTCTCTCCTCTCTTTCGTACAACGGCGATGAAGAGTCAAGAACGACGTTCTGGCGGCTTTTCACGCGATACCGCGACGAGTTTTTTGAGACGCACGAGGGAAACGCGGACGCTCTTCGTGTAGCGCCGATTCTTCAAAAGCACAATTATGCTTTGGGCTACGACACCGCAAACGGCGTCCGACACGACTTCAAGAGCGCAGGAATGGACGCTGCCGCTTATGCGACGTCTCTTTTGAAGGCGTTTTTTGAAGCGGAAAAAAGCCAGAGCGAAGAGCTTTCATCTCTTCAAGGCGAAATCGAAGAGCTTTTCGAAATCCTTTCGCACTGGGACAGAAGCAAGGCGGGAGAAGACAGCACGAATGAGCTTCTGGCGCTGAAAAACAAAATCCGCCTTCTCGAAAAAGACGCTGTTGACGTCGCTGCCTATAAAAAGACGCTCGGCGAAAAGGAAAAAGAGATAAAAAAACTTCTCTCGGAAAGAGGCAAAATCGAAAAGGAAATCAAATCGCTCTCATCGCAAAAGGAAAAGGCGGACGCGCTGAAAATCCGTCTTGTCGACATTGAGGCAGAGCGTCAAAAGGCTGAAAGCGAGGCAAAGGAATACATATTGCAAAACGAGAAGGCTCAGGAATGCCTGAACTTTATGGCGGAGCTTCTTTCATATTCTTCACAGCGAAGCCGCTACGAGCGCTATTTGATGAATCTTTCGGCGGACCAGAAAAGCGTTTTGGACAAAATCGATTTCAGCGAGGATTTTTTCATCAAGGGAGAAGCGGGAACAGGAAAGACAATCGTTTTGATAAAAGCGATGCTAAAAGCGCGCGACGAGGGAAAATCGGTAAAGCTCTTGTCGTTCTCTGCCTCGCTTGCAAAGTACAACACTTATGTCTCGTCGCTTCTTTCTGGAACGAAAGCGAGCGCGATTTCGACGGTGAGAGGCTTTATAAATCGCCTTATGCGAACTTATCTTTCGCAAAAATCAATTGACGACAATTTTTTCAAAACGAACTCTTCGATATTCGCGTGCGAGCAAGAGAGCGAGGACGTCGTGATTGAAGAGGCGAAAAATGTTATTTGGGCGCGGCAGCTTTCAGAGCAGCAATATATGCTCTCAACGCGCTCCTCTATTGCGCTCAAGGACAAAAAGGCGCGAAAGGCTGTCTGGGAGGCGGTCAAAAGCGCGCAGACGGCGATGGAGAATATGCAGAAAATCCCCGAAGAATACGCGGTGCTTCTGCTTTTGAAGGCTATCGGCAAAGAAGAGGAGTCTTCACAATGGACGGACTGTACTTTTGTTGACGAGGTTCAGGACATCAGCGAAAGCACAATCCGACTGATAAAACTCACGACACGAGCCGCTCTTATTTGCGCAGGCGACGACGGACAGGCGATTTTCAGGACAGGCGGGCTCAGCGAAAGCGTTTCGCAAGGTGAAATCAAAACCAATTTCAGAAACACGCGCGAGATTTTCACGCTCGCCCAAGCATACCGAGGAGAGAGCGCAGACGCATCTCTTGCATTCAGACCGGGGCTTCCTGTCGGCTACACGGAATGCAAAGACGGCAAGGAAATCATGGAGAAAATCGCTGAGAAAATAACGTTCTACACGGACTCTTTTGGTTATTTGCCGGGCGAGATTTGCGTTATATTTCCGCTCAAGCGCGACCTTGAAAGCGCAAGCAAGGTCATTCAGGAGCGATGTGAAAAAGAGACAGTTTTTATAAGCGACAAGGATTTTTCTTTTTCGGACACAAAAAAAATCCGCCTCTGCACTCTTTCTTCGTGCAAGGGGCTGGATTTTCCTGTCGTGCTTTTTGCGGCGCACTCGCTTCGCATTTTCCACGGCGAGCAAGCAGAACTGCGCCACTCAAATATGATTTATGTCGCGCTGACACGGGCAATGGAAAAGCTCGAAATCTTTTCACGAAAAGGAACTCAGACAAAGCCCGTTATCGCGCTCAAAGCCGCATTTGACAGCGTCAATGCCTAATCAGCGCTGTCGCGGACAAAATAATCAGAAAAGCCTGCGTTTTCCAAATCGACAAGCGTCTGCTGAACGCTGTCGGTTGGAATATCGTGCAGAACGACACGCGTCACGGACGGACCTGACTGGAAGACCACATTTGAAAAGCCCGCGTCGCTAAGGCGCTTTTTCATGTTCTCGGCGTTCTCGATTTTTCCGAACGCTCCGATTTGAACGTCCCATCTCATCGCCGACATCTGCTCTTCACGCTTTCGAGCCTTCTCAGCAATCTCGGCGGCACGGCTTGAGGCTTTTTTGACAGAAGTTGTTGCTTTGCTTTCCTTCTTCTTTGTCGAACTCTTTGCACTCGCCTTTCCTGTCACTTCCGAAGTCGCGTCCGAAACAATGACGAGCGAGACCGTCGCTGTTCCTTCATCAATCATATCAAGCTCTTTTGCAGCGGCCTTCGAGACATCGATTTCACGACCTTTTGCAAAAGGACCGCGGTCATTGACGCGAACATTCACGCTCTTTCCGTTTGCGAGGTTCGTAACTTTGAGAACTGTTCCGAACGGAAGCGTCTTGTGAGCAGCAGTGTAGTCGTACATATTGAATTTCTCGCCGCTCGCAGTTTTTCGACCGTGGAACTTGTCCGCATAAAAAGACGCTGTGACGTCGGTCTTGAAAAGCTCGTCAGAAAATGCGCCAATACACAAAAAAAGCGAAACAAGCACACAAAGGATTTTCTTCATAAAATTACTCCTAAAACAAAAATCTCCAATATAAATTATCGTCGCGGCACGCGGTATTCCACATAGCGAACCCTGCCCGCCTCCACCGCCTTCTTTATCTGCTCCTCGCGCTCGCTGAGCGTTGCTTTTCCCGTTTTCACCTCGATTAAAAGCACTTCTTTTATCGCTTTTCCCTCGCTCGCACCGACAAAGCCGACAAAATCAACAGGCTTTCCGACAAAGCGAACGTCTCCCGCGTTGCACGGAAAATCAGGCAAGAACGGCGCAAGCTGCTCGCCCACCTGACCGCCAATCACCGCTCTTGATTTTTTCACGGCGTCCTCCCTCTCAGCCCTTATCCGCGATTTTTCGCCCATTTTTGCGCGAATAACGCCAGTTTCGTGACCAAGAAAGAACGCAATCAAAAAGATTACAACCAGCAAAAAGCAAACAAGAAGCGGATTTCCGCCAAGATAAGCCAAAAATGAACTCATTTTTTCCTCGCTATTTTTTTCTCTCTCAAAACAGTATATAGTTTTTTCTGCCGAAATCCTATTATTTTTTATTCTTTTATTTTTTTCCGCTCCTTTTGCGCTAGGGAGGCAAAAAAAATTCTCGGACAGTTGAAAAAAAGAGGGAAAACTGTAAAATTAAGCAATGCTGCACAAAAAGTCGATTATTAGCGTCTTTGTTTTGTTTTTTCAATTCTTCCTTTTCGCTGAAACTGTTGTTTTTCCGATTTTGGGCTTCAAAACTGTTCCAAAAGAGCCAATTATGCTTGAGGCAGAGTGGGAAGAGGCGTGGTTTGGTGAGAAAACTGCGTTTGATTATCATCACGGGATTTGCCGCATTGCCTGCATTTTCTCGGAAATCTCGTATGTGGAGGACGTTGTCGAAAATCCTGAGGGAAACGTGATTTTCCGCTCATACAAGGCGCTCGGCATCAAAAACGAGGACATGCGGTTTCACTACGACATCGACTACGACGCGCTGTTGGGCAACAACCAATCGGGGGTAACTTTTGCGCACAAAACGATAAAAAGCGCGCTTGGCGAAAAGACGCTCGTGTTTTGTGTGGTGCGCGGAACGCCCCGAAATGCGAACGAGTGGATTTCAAATGTGAACTTGAGCGATTCGACGAAGAAAGCGCAGAATATTCACGAGGGATTTTTCATTTCCGCCGACCAGATTTACAGAGAGCTTCTTGACTATCTTTTTGACAAGAAAATCGACAAGAAAGACGCGTTTTTCCTCATTACAGGGCATTCCCGCGGTGCTGCTGTCGCAAATATGCTAGGCGCGATTATCGCAAACACAGAAAACTTTGACACAAAAAAGGTTTATCTTTACACGTTCGGAACTCCGAACGTGACGAGCGAAAGCGACTGCAACAGCGAAAAATATGGCTTTATCTGGAATATCGAGAGCATCGAAGATTTGTGCGCAACTCTTCCGCCAGACCGTCACGGCTGGGCTTATAAAAAATACGGAAAGACACGGACGCTCGTGAACCGCTGGAGTTGCGAGGAGGAAAAGTTCGAGGGCGAATATCTTTCAAGAATGAATATTTATTTCAATCGCTTTTTGCTTCGCGACTTCCACCCTTTCCGAATTGGCCCGTTCTTTCCTTCTCAGATTTCTCGTCTTTTTGTGATTCTGAACCCAGAGGTGAGCGATTTTTACAAGAAAGGGCGCGGGCTTAAAAACAAATGCGAGTTTATTTTCAAGGTTGTTTTTCCAAAAAAGGAAAAGCGCAAAAAAAGCAAGTCGCTTTTCGGCACTGTGATGTTCTCGATGCTGAACTGGGGAACGAACGGCGCTTTTGGATATGCGAACATCGCGGTTTTCGATATGCACATGTGCGAAGGATACTTGTCGTGGCTGATGGCGCTTTCGGAAGAGGAGGTTTTCGCAGAATGTGCGTCAAGCCAGCTTGTGCTTTCGGGGAGTTTTGACGCTGTCATCACGAACTCGAAGGGAGAAGCGCTCGTCACGATAAAGGACGGGCTTTCAGCTTTTAGCGCGATAAAGACGCCCGCTGCGGCAATGAGTCTTGGCGGAAAGACTGTCGTCGGGCTTGGCGGGAACGAGGATTTCACTGTCGAGATTCTGCACGACTCGATTATTCCCTCTCCTATGACGGTGAAAATCGAGCATTATTCTGCTGACGGGATTTTTGAAGGCTCTTCAAAGCGTCTTTTTCTTTCGCAAAGAAGCGGCGAAGTGATTTCTTTTAAGGCTGGGAAAGCGACAGCAGAGAGTTTTGATTTGGAAATCGAGAAAATAAAGAGGGAGAACGCGAGCGACGAGGCAAAAAAGCTGCCGTCTGCATTTTCGCTTTTGCTCTCGCCTTCGATTTCGGTGAACACGGACTTTGAAACGCAATTAGCGCTTGATGCGGGAGTGCGCGCCTTGTATGCGAGCGCTTCTTATTCAAATGACTTTTGGAAAATCGGCGCTGGCTCAAGGCAAAACTTGTTTTGGCGTCTTTATCTTGATGAGGGCGTTTACGCAAAGCATATTTCTGGTGTTTCGGTCTTTCCGAGCGCAACGATTTCGCTTTCGTACAAGCCTTTTCACACTGTGCATTTTTTTGCCGCCGGGGATTTTGACTTTGAGGCAAAGGCGTTCGGTTTTGAGCAAAATCGCGTCAGTCCAGATTTCAGGCTTGGGATAAAACTGTAAAAACAATTTTCACATAAAAAAAGCAAGGGACTGAAAAATCCCTTGTCTCAAATATCGAAAAATATGCCAATTATCTGATTTTGAAGAAAATGCCCAAAAGAGCAAGGCTTACAAGAAGCTGGAGCATCAAAAACTTAATCTGAATCTGAGCTGGCGACCAGCCGTACTTTTTTCGCATTTCATCGTGAAGAGGAAAGCGCGTGTTCTTGAAAATCGAGATATGAAAGAATCTCTTCAAAGCGACTTTCAAAAGCCCAAGACCGCCATTGATGAAAATCACAGTTGACGTGACAAAAATCAAGAACGGATTTCCCGTGACCATACAGCAAACACCGATGTAAAAACCAAGAGCGCGGCTTCCTGCGTCTCCCATAAGAACACGGCTTGGGTGCGCGTTGTGCCAAAGGTATCCCATCAAAACGCCCGCCAAGCAGAACGTCATCACCGCCCAGCTTGCGCCTGAAGCAAGGTGCGGAACAAGAAGATAAGACGCGATATCTTTGTGACCGAGAACGATGTAGAAAATCGCGCCCATCGTAATAAGAGCCGCAAGAACGAGCGTGCTGGAAAGACCGTCAACGCCGTCAGTGCAGTTCGTGGTGTTCACGCTTGCCCAAAGAAGAACAGTGCCAGCAGCGATATAAATCCAAACAGGAACGTTGATTGTGCCAGAAATGAACGGAAACCAGAGCGAGAGCGTTCCGTTGCTCTGAGCCGTGAAAAACGCAAGGGCTGCGCTCGCTGCAAGACTGATGAACAAATCCAAAAGCGCTTTTTTGTACTCTCCCCAACTGCTTTTGCTTGAGTCATCAAGATAGCCCGTTAGCATCATAAGCCAAGTGAGAGCCAAAAGACAAAGCTGCAAGCCATCAAGAGGCGCAAAAACAAGCGTCAAGCACACAAAGAACGTGATAAACACAACGCCTGCGCCCGTAGGCTTTCCCTTTGCGGCTTCGGCAGTGAGCGTGAACTCACGACCGCGGTCAGAAGGCAGGAACTTGAAGAAAAAAGGCAAAAACTTTAGCGTTACGAAAAAGCCCGCATAAAGCGACAAAACGATAAGAACGGCATAAGACTGCAACAAGCGTGCAGGACCGAATATTGATTTTAATGAGTTTGCAAGATAGTAAAGCATTTTGACACTCTAACACAAATGAAATGCTTTGAAAAGGTTTTGCGAAAAATATAGAAACGATTGCTCTGACTTGCTATAATCCAATTCGCTATGTACGAAATAAGAGTTACTGCCGATTTTGCCGCGGCGCATTTTTTGAAAGATTACAACGGCAAATGCGAAAATCTCCATGGACACAACTACAAAGTTTACGCGCACGTTTCAGGAAGCGAGCTGAACGAAGGCGGAATGCTTCTCGATTTCACAAGATTAAAGGGCGCTCTTCGCGAAATCTGCAAGGAACTTGACCACACGAACCTCAACGACAAGGCGCTTTTCCTTCAAAACCCAAGCGCCGAAAGAATCGCCAAATACATCGCGGACGAGCTTTTGAAACGCGTTGACGAATTAAAAAGCACAAAGATAAAACTTTGTGCTGTCGATGTTTTTGAAACAGAAACGAGCCGCGCCCGCTATATTCCAGACTAGTTTTTCAAAAAAGGGGCTTTTCACATTGAAAGCCCCTTTCATTTTAGTTGCTTGCCATGTAGGCGATAGTGAGAGCGTCTTTTGCGATGTTCTCAATAACGGCGTATTCGTTTGGCTGATGACAAGTGTCTTCAAGCGTTGACCAAACAACAGCGTCGCGACCCATATTGCGAAGCTCTGCCGCAACAGTTCCGCCGCCAATTCCCACAGTCTTCGCCTTAATTCCGTGAACAGCCTCGATAGCCTGTGCAAGCTCTTTCACCACAGGAGCGTCCTCCGCAGTTGCCTTGCTCTCCGCTGCCTGAGCTTCGCTAATCTCGATTTTCACGCCATATTTTGCTTCAACAGCGTCACAGCGAGCGCGCACTTCTTTTCGCACCTCGTCAAGCGTGTAATTCGGGTTGATTCGGCAGTCAGCGCAGAAAACGTCGTCGCCAGGAATCATATTTATGCCCTCAACGTTAGAAAGCTGCATTGTCGGCTGGAAAGTCGAATACGGCGGGTCAAACTTGTCGTCCTTCTTGTTGAAGAAGTTCTCAAGATCGTTAATGCGCAAAGCCAAATCCGCAGCGGCAAGTTTCGCGTTTCGTCCAAGGTCTGGGCGAGAGCCGTGCGACTGCTTTCCAATCGTGTGGAACTTGAACCACGCAATGTTTTTCTCTGCAACCTCGATAGTTTCGCCCTTAGAGTCTCCTCCGTCTGGAATCAAAATGCGGTCGTTCTCGCCGAAAAGCTCGAAGTGATTCTCAACAAGATAGCCCATTCCATACTTTGAGCCGACTTCCTCGTCTGCCATAAACAAGAGCTTTATAGTATGCTCTGGGATAATGTGCTGCTTGACGAAAGAAAGAGCCGCCAAGACGCCTGAGCAAAGACCTTGCTGATTGTCCTCAACGCCGCGACCATAGATTTTTCCGTCTTTCTCGCAAACTGTCCACGGGTCAGAGTTCCAAAGCGATTTCTCGCCGACAGGAACAACGTCGAGATGAGCGCAAATCCAAATATTGTAATCCTTTTTGCAGCCGTTAATCGTTGCCACAAAGTTCGGTCGTTTTCCGCCTGTAACGCGGCTGTCTGGTGCGTCGTAATGCTCAATGTTCTTAATTCCGTTTGCGATGAGCCACTCTTCGAGCATAGCCGCCTTTTTCGCTTCTCCGTCGCCTCCGTTCTCTGGCGCAAGGGCTGGAATTGCCGTGAGCTTTGTCTCAAGCTCCACCATATCGCGAGTATGATTTGTAATCCATTCTTTCAACTGGTCAAATTCCGCTGACATTAAAAATCCTCCAAAAATTAAATATCTTTCGCTATGATAACGGATTTCGCCCTCCTCGTACAGACTTTTTTTTCCAAGCCCTCTCCCCCTTTCCCGTCTTTCGCTTGTCATGCCGCTTGATGTGCGAAGGGCGAAGCATGGTTGCTGAGCGAAGGGCGAAGCATGGTTGCTGAGCGAAGGGCGAAGCATGGTTGCTGAGCGAAGGGCGAAGCATGACATCATTTAGTTTTTCAACACTTTTTTAAGAAAACGAGGTCAAACTATTTAGTTTTTCAATACTTTCTTAAGAAAACGAGGCTAACCTATTTAGTTTTTCAATACTTTCTTAAGAAA
>CACYWZ010000066.1 GCA_902778325.1 uncultured Spirochaetaceae bacterium | reverse complement strand
TCAAACGTTGATGTCCGCTTACAACTGTCATTGTATTTTTATTGACAGTAATCGGTGCAAGTTGTCCTTTTCCCTCTGTTTTAAACCACTTGCGTAATTTTTTCAAAGCAGATTCTGTAATAGTGCGAGGGTTATAATCCGCTCCGTGAATTTCAGAACGTTTTACAACAACACAATCAAAATTTTCGTATTTATTCGCTCCCATACATTTCCAACCTCCGCACACCCGCTTCAAGATTAGGGAATGTGCGTATTATTTTATTGTAATCATCTGGATATTGATGTTTTATATATAAAAGCCCTTTTGGGTCGCATATACTCAAATCGTGTTTATACCCAACTTTATATTCTTCTCCAATTGGCAAGTTATGAAGTTTTACATATGATTCAACTTGCTTATTTGAAAAATCAATAAGTGGATAAAAATATTTATTTCTTTCATCAACATCGTAAATATGAGCAAGTTTTCCTCGACGTTTCAAAGACTCACAACGTCTTTCGCCTAATGCAAAATAACTTATTCCGAATTCGTGTCTACTGTTATTAAAAACTTCACTTTGCTTTATTACTCGCCCTAACATATAAGAAAGTGTTATTTGAGATGGACGACGCTCTATTTTTATATCATATTTTTGCTCATAATATTTCAAAAGTTTTTCTTTGTATTCAAGATTTGGAACAAAATAATAATAGACAAAAGTCATTTTGCCTTTGTAATTTTTCATCATCAAATCTAGCATAACAATAGAATCCCGCCCTGTTGAAAATCCAACAAGGCAAGGTTCTGTAATTTGAGAAATCTTTTGAATTGCTGCTAAACAATGGATTTTACTCATAGATTTTTACGGAGTTGCGCTTCCTGCTCCACCTGCCGATTTCCCCCCCTTTAACTTTGGGTTGATAGAAGTCTTTGCCTCAGCCCTTTCTCTACCCATTGCACCCATTTCAGCGCTTGCTTGACGTCCATATGCTCTTTGAATCGCAGTATCTTTTTTCGACGCTCTTAATTTTGCGCTTGCTTGACGTGCATACGCTCCTCTTGAACTCTCACGCGCAGCATTTTCTCGTTCTCGCAGTTGCCTGTTATACTTTGCTGCTGCTCTTTGCTCTTTTGTTGCCATTCTTTACCTCCTATAGTAAAAAAAATAGAGGTCTTACTATTTTCAGTAAGACCTCTATGGGTTCTACAAATGTTGTTTAATCATCAGGCATTTCAATATGAGATACATCAAAAAGCCTTAATTTTCCTTTTACGTTAATTATTGGCTTTTCATAAAGCACTGGATTTTCCAAAATCCAATGATAACAATTTTTCTCTGCCCAAATAGATTTACTATCTTGAACAATATCAACTAAATCAACGTGTCCAATAATAGCAAAATTTTTATGATAGCAACCTTTTTCTTTTGCTGCCTTTGCTGCAATTTCTGAATATTCTGTATCATCATTTTTATACAAATCATATCCATAAAATTGCTTCAATTTTTCTGTATACAATTCCCACTTTTTAGAGAAATTATAAACTTCTGCTAGTGATGAATATTCATCACTAGCTTTTAATTTATTCATAATTTCTATAAAATCACTATCTACATTGAAATTGAGTTTTTTTCCAATTTCTTTGAAATTATTCTCAAGTTCAATCTCAAGTTCAAATAGTTTTGCTGGAAAAAAATCTGAATCTAAACCATAGAAGTCTTTCCCACCACTTGAATGGATATAGATACGACCTCTATATTCTGTTTTCCACGTGCGATTTTCAACTGTCTTTAATCCCATACAAATTAAATAACTTATGGGATTTTGTACAGATAAAGCGTATTTCATATTTTTATTATACACTTCTTTTTCTATCTTTGCAAGTTCCTTTTTTGTTGTATTATCTACAGTTTCAACAATCTTTTCTTTTTCTGGAATTTCAACACATTCTTTTTCGCTCATTACAGAAAAATACTTTTTGATTTTCTCAATGTCTTTTTTGTCTTTTTCTGTAAGTGTGTTTAATTCCATTCTATCAAAAATCTTTTTGAAGTATGTTTTCAAAAAATATGAAATGTTTTCAAAAGTCCATTCTTTGAAAAAATACAAGCCATTTATACAAACACATTTGCAAGAAATTTCATCAAAATGGTATTGCATAGGCATAAACACGCAAGCTGCTTCTACATTGTCTGAAGTACCTTGCAAAAGGTATGCAGAGTCAATAGAATTGTCTTTTCTCACATACAATTTTGAATCTGGATAACATTCAAAAAAGTGCAATACTTTCTCAATCATATCTTTTGAAAAGACTTGACTACCAATAACAGCATATACATTGCTATCTGTTTTTTTGTGGACAGAAAAAAGCTCTTTTGTTTCTTTCAATGCTTTTTTGATTTTCAAAAGTTCTTTTGTGTCAACTTCTTTGAAATAGTTTTCTCCACAAGTATAATAATAAAATGGGATAACCCTTTTATAAGCTGGAAAATGTCCATTGATAAAAGAATTATCTTTTGCAACAATTTGATTTTCTTGCGCTGCTGGATAATCAGCTTTAGCCATTACAAGAATCTTTGCATCTGTAGCAACCTTGTAACCATTATCACAGTAAAACCCTTGCAAAAATTTTCTTTGCATATCTTTTGGAGATACTGTGAATTTGAAAAAGTCTAATGTCTTTTTCATATAAACCACCTTAAAGCTAAAATGCTTTACTCAATACACTAGAAAAAATCTAGTGCATTGATAAAATATTTTAGTTGTTTATAGGTTCTCTATATTGTCCACTATAGCAATAACCTACAAATTTCCATATTTCTGGATTGTCATAAATCTGAATCAATGTGAGATATACAGGCTTGCCATTTATATGACTGTTAGGCTCTCCACACTGAAAATAACCATTACTAAAATTTCTAGGTGGTACACAGTTTATTAAGTGCCAAGCAATTTCAGCATTGACATAATCACCTTTTTTGAAATCATTTGCAAAATCACCTTTCCAATCTGTCATTTCTTTGATTTCATAGCTCTTGTCTTCAATTTCAATTTGTTTTCATAAACACCACCTTATAAAGCAAGAATAAGTTTTTTTTCTCTTGCCTTACATATATTATTATACACTATATTTTTATAATGTCAATAATTTTTGACAAATATTTATATAAATATTTTTATTAAAATCTATTGACATTTATAGATTATAAGTATATAATTGTAAATGTAAGGTGATTAAGGAACAATATTAAAAAGCCTTACAAGGTGGTTACTTATGACTTATTCAGAAATTGAAAAGGCTTTTGAGAATACAGATTTTTCAAAAGAGCAAAAAGCCTTTATCATTGCAAAAACTTGGAATGAGTTTTTGCAGCAACAAGATGAAGAGATTAAGGCAAAAATTGTTTTTGAAAATGATTTTTATTATCCTTTTGATTTCAAAAGAGCAGAAATTAAAAAAGGTGCTAAAATCACAAATTCAGATGATATTTGCTACCTTGTAAATAATGATAAACAGCAATGGGATAAATTCTACAGTCTTTATTTTACAGAATGTCAAAAAAGAGGTATTGCAAGGGCATATAATGAGTGTATTGACTCTGAATCAAGAAAAATGTATTTAGAAGCTGGAAACATTCTTATTGATTGGTTCTTAGTACAAGTAAAAAAATGCAATAAAACTTTTGATTTTTTTGATGTATCAAAATCAAAAGAAATTAAAAAAAGTTATTTTACCAGAAATAAGGTTTTAGACCTTGCTATGAAATGGAAAAATATTGATTAAAAATAAAACCTGCCTTTTGAGTGTTCATAGTAAAAAAAATACTGTGAACACTCTTTTAATGCAAATAAAATACTTGATTTTTATGTATTTACAGATTACTATAGAAGTATGAACATTGAAAATTTTTGGGGAAATGTGAAATTTCTCTGTAAACAAAACAATCTTACTCAAAGAGAATTGGCTGCAAAAATGGGCGTTAATATTCGACTTATTGAAAATCAGATTACAGCGCGAAAGATTCCCTCTCTTGAAGAGGTTTTAACTTTTTGCGATGTTTTTAATGTGCCGATAAGTGAATTGCTAAAGGGAGTTTCGGATAATCCTGTTGTGTTGTCAATAAATGAGAATTTGCTTTCATCGCAAGATGTAGCAATTTCTAACATTATTTCTGAAAAAGAAAAATTGAACAAAAAACTTTCTGAAATACAAGCTATTTTGTTGAAGTAATTACAAGGAGTTTTTTATGGTAGATGTTGCCAAATATGTAAGAATCTGCTGTGCAAAAAAGAAAATGACTCTTGCGGACTTAGCAAGAAAAATTGACCTCACGCCGCAGAATTTAAGCAACAAGATTTCTCGGAATAAGTTTACAAATGAAGATTTAGAAGCGATTGCAACTGCTTTAGGTGCAAAAGTGAATCTTTATTTTACCGACGCAGAAACAAATGAAGTTTTTTAATTGCTAGTGCTTTCTTTTCTTTTTGAATTGGCTCGTCAAATGCCACGAATGGCAAAAGTCGCAATAGTAACACCTGCACGGAATTTTTTTGTTGCAATGAGTTTTCTTTACTCGTGCATTTGTCAGCCAGTTCAAAACCCCGCCAGCGTCGCGCCGTGAAAAACACACCTTTCCTGTCTGCTCGCAATATCGCTTATTTTCGTTCATCTAAATCCCCTGTGTTAATATCCATTTCAGCGCATAATGCGTGAAGTTCGTCAATTAAATAGCCCGCTTCGAGTGTGTTTATTTCTGTCATACTCAACGGCGTTATTCTGCCTGTAATCTGGTTCACTCTGTACGGATAGCCACGCTTGACCGCCCGCTCTTTTGCTGCTGCTTCAACGTCTGCAAGCTCATTGCCCGTTTCATTTGCAATCAGCGTGATAAGCCGCCAAATCAGATTGTTCTGCGACAACTCGCCTGTAGTGCGTTTTTTGTATGGCGGAGAAACTTCAATCTGAATGTAGCCACCGTGTTTTTTGTTGCAAAAATCCACGACATCGCCAATAAGTGCGAATACAGGATTTTCTGTTGTTTCAAGTTCAAGGATATGCTCTCTCTTGTTACAAGTTCGGATTCTCATTACCGCCTTTTGCTTTTTCACTTTTTCTCCCCTTGCGCTTTTTCTCTTTTATCAAATAGCCGTTCTCAAAATACACTTTGCCGTGCGGAACAAGCATTTCTCCTGTGTAATCGTCAAAAGTCGTTTTCATTCCTCAAGCTCCGTTTAACTTGCTTGTAACTTGCTCGTAACTTGCTCATTTTGTCCCTCGATTCCATTCTGCTTCAATGTCTTCTGGTGTAGCGTCTGGATTATACAACTTCACCGCTTCCAAAAAGCACTGTCTACATTCTCTATAGTATCTGCCGTTTAACATACCATACCACTTGCGAACATCTTTTCTACTTCCGCAAATATCACATATCATTTTTTTACCTCTGATTCACTCCACGCCTTAAAACAAATCATTGTGAAATATGAAAAGCCATTTTGCAAAATGCTACTGCCTTTTCGCCGTAATGCTCTAAAACAATATCGTGCATTGATTTTCCATCTGCTTCGTAATCTCCATACTTTGAGTGTAAAAAATCATCAAACGCAAATATATCTAAAATAGGACGATGATATAAAAGCGATAGCATACCGTCAAACTTCGGCTTTACATCAAAATATGAAAAGTATTGACCGCCTAAATCTAGCGCGTTAGTATTTGAAATAATTTTTCGCCTCTCCTCAGTAGTTCGGTTTTTCCGAACTACTCATTTCATTGATTTCAATTTTCCCTTCTTTGATATATCGCCATAATGTACTCCTATCAATTTTCAAATTCCTCGCAATCTTTGCCTTTGGCACGCCCTTATTTAGTTGTTCTTTTATCCAGCTTTCTTTTCCTGTTATTTTGGTGTATGAGTTTTTACTTCCAAACTTTCTCCCTAAATGGATTCCTTGTTCTTTTTTTAATGCAAGTGCTTCTTTTGTTCTACGGCTAATCATTTCGCGCTCAATTTCTGCACTCATACCAAACGCAAAAGCAAGAACCTTGCTTTGAATATCGTTTCCAAGCGTATAGCCGTCTTTTGCTGTCATTACTGTAACACCATTATTCAAACAATACTCCAAAATGCGAAACACCATAAAAAGAGACCTGCCAAGACGTGAAATTTCACCAGCAAGTAAAATATCGCCTTTTTTGAGTTTTTTTAACAATTTTCCAAGCTCTCTTTTTTCTGGTTCTTTTGTTCCAGAAACTCCTTCATCATCAATATATTCATCAATCACAAGCCCACGAGCTTTTGCCAATGCTTCAACGCCGATTTTCTGATTCGCTCCGTCTTGCTTTCCTGTTGATACTCTAAGATATGCATAAACCATAGATTTTAGCCCCTATTCGATAGTTCGTTTTCAAGCTGTTCAATGCGTGCTTTCAGCTCTACATTTTCATTTCTCAACGATATATTTTGCTTCCCTGCCCTGCGTATATGTTCTTCCATACTAGACACTCTAGCACCTAAATAGCTCAGTATGTCGGTTACAGTCAATTCATCTAACTGATACTTTTTATCTTCTGTCATTTTTCAACTCCGCAAGGTGAACCGTCAAGAAATTCATAATGCTCAAACAATACGCCTAAGCCAAAATATCCATTGCCAATTTTGACTACTTGCCCACTTTGCTCTGATTTAACAAAACCAGTTATCAAATATCTTTCATCTTTATCTTTTTGCTTTACCCAAATCAGCGGGAGAGCATAAGACGGCGGTGCTATCTGAAAACGCTTCACGAACTCTGCTGTTAATTCGTCAATGCTGTTGAATGGGCGATACTCTTTTTCTACTGTTTTTTCTTGCGCTGGTCTGTAATGAAAATAGTACCAATTAGGCTCTTCGTTCTCGAAAAGTTTCCACACAGAACTTTCGTTTTCATCTGGCTCTGCATATTCCATTTCTATTTTCTTGCCCTCGTGCCAAGCCTTGTATGCTTCTGCGTTGTATGACGGGCAAATAAGGTAGGCAAGGTTAAAATAAAAAATCTTGCCGTCCATACCTATAACTCCAATTCTGGACTCATTCGACTCACTGCTAATGTCATATACATCTTTGACATAAAAATTATTGTCTGAATCAGAATAAAAAATGCACTTTAATCTTTCTAAGGTGTTCGCGACATAAACAATGTCGCCTTTACTCAATTCGTTTGCATTTAATGCTGTGTATACCTTGCTTCTATCAAACATCATATATTCTCCTCTTAAAAATGTGGTTAATGTAATCCCTCATTTCCTCAACTTGTGCTTTCAGTTCTGCATTTTCTTTTTCAAGTTTAGTTATACGCTCTTCTCTTGGCATTGCACCTGTAATATAACCATTGATAAAAGTCGGTCTATCAAGCATTGGTGTACATTCCCACTGTACTGTATATGTACTTTCCTTTCGCAATTCCTCTTCTGTCATTTCAAGTTCTCCTTTGCCTTTGATTTCTGATTCTGCCATTCAGTTAAAGTTAAACAAGTTCCGTCAGCCTTAAATATTGGACACGCAGACGAGCCACCACTATACCAATACAGAACATCTGTATTAACATCTACATTAATACCACCTGTAACGTAGTGCAGATGGACAAAATCGGACTCTGTATACTGTTTACCTTCATATTTATATGCACAACTGATAAATAATAATGAACAAATAATAAGCAACAAATTTCTCATTAGTTCTCCTCCTTGTATGTAGGTATCTCACACCAAGCAATAGGCGGGTCAATTTCACCACTAGACGGCTCTGCAATCCAGCAATCATAATTATAAGAGTAATAAGCAATATCACCTTTATCCGTCAAAACACTGATTGTATAATTGCCTTTCTCACAAGGCGGATAATCTCCGTCAGCAATCTTGTGCCACTGAGGTCTGCCCGTTTTAAATCCTGCGAGAAAGGCTTGCTTCAATGCACCCCTGTTTGCTTTAGGATACTCCTTAAAAGAAGGTGAATGTTCATCAATATATTCTTCTGCCATTTCATCATCTGTCATTTTTATTTCTCCTCCAAAAATTGTTCTGCTTCTGCAATAATAAGTTCTTTTACATTATCTTCATTCAAGAACTCTACTAATTTTATTAATTTATTAATTATTTCTTTTGCTTTAATACAACGGTCTACCATAGTTCTATATCGTGTAAAATTTTTTCTACTACAATTTTCCGCGTTTGCATAATCTATTAGCAACCTTTGATATAAATCATTCAATCGCCATTCAGCTTCAGACTTTCTTTTGTATGCGTTTTCTTTTTCAAGTTCTTCCTTCATCTTGTTATAGCCGAATTCAGCGCCGTCTTGCCATAAATCCCCATATGGACTTAAAGGTTTTCCGTTACAACAAAATTCAGAATAACTTTTCACAAATCTTTCTTCTGCTTCTTTCTCAAACATAGTTATTACTCCTCTTTTTGTTCTTCTGGTAATTCACACCAAGCAATGATATTTCCACTTGATTCCCAATACGCCCTTGCATAGATATTCCAATAAATAATTTCATATTCTCGACTTTGCAGATAGCATAAATACCAACCATTCTTTGCAGGAAAATCTTTATTTTTAATGAAATGGTATTGTCGCTTTTTTGCTGCTTTGTAACCAGCAAGAAAGGCTTGCATTGCTTTTTTCCCGTGAAAGTTTTTAGTACTATAACCGCTATTTTTCAAAACCCATTCTTCTGCAAGTTCTGTTTCCATTGAGAACTCCTTACAAGCACTCGTCAAGATAGTAATCCTTAATCACTTCACCGTCTGCAAGTCGTTGTTTCACAGTTGCTTCTCCAACACCAAAAAACGCCGCTATTGCTCTAATCGAAGTAAACATTTTCTGTTCTTTCATCTCACCTCTTGCACGAAAACACGGAATCGCAACATATTTCCATTTGCCCATATCATCTCTCCCTTTGTATATCTCAGAATCACGACCTGCATAATACACCACTGCATTTTTTAGACTGTTTTCTTTCGTTACAAACAAAGGCAGTTTTCCAGAATGATAAATATCCCATTCACTTATCACTTGCATTTCTTTCAACTTAGCAAAAGAAACACCGTCTTTTCCCGCCACACGCAAAATACTAAGCAACTTTTCCCGCTTAATCTTTTTTGCTTCCATCGTTTCTTTCGTTGGCATTATTTCTTCCCTGTTTCTGCTCTCTGTCTATTTTTCTCAAGACACTTCTCAAGCGCGCTTTGAACGTCTACGCCCTGCCCTGCTGCAATAATAAGCGCACACATAATCACGTCTGCAATTTCATCAGCAAAAGCGACTTTCCCTTCATCATAATCTTCTTCTAGGCTACACTGCACACATTGCAATCTATTGAAAGCGTCAATAACTTCAAACAATTCACCAGAAGCGTGTCTGCACATCGCTATTACGTCGAGCGGGTTTTCTAAGCCCTCGTTTTTCGCCCTCTTCTCTGCATAACCAAAAGCCTTTTGCGCAACCTCGTTTAATGTCATCTTACCCCACCCTTCATTAGTCAATAATTTCATCATTAAATACCATTGTTTCTGGCTCAAAGTCTTTTTCATATGCAAAATGTAAATTATCTTTGCGGTCAATAGTTTTGATAAAACAAAACTCATCTGTTATTGCTTCAAACTTCTTTCGCGCGGTCTGCAAGTCGTCAGCATAGATTACGTACCAGCTCCAGCCACCGCTTAATAATTCGTATGTAAAAACAAATCTATATCTTGGGCAACTCATTCTTTCCCACCTCCCTAAAAAAGTTGCTTTCATCACGGCTGTTTTAGTACGGCGCTCTTTTCGTCAACGACGCGAGCGCTATCAAAGCCGTCCCCAGAAAGCGAGGGCGTTTTTAGTAAATTTAGTTCTTTACAGTGTATAATCTTTGCGTGTCTTTACGCACATACTGACGTTTCTTTTTTAGAGAAAAAATTATGCTCGCCCATACGGGCTTGCGTTGCGGTCTTTCCCGCCGCCAAATCACATTCAAAAAACTCCTTTGCTATGGTTGCAAACCTTGTTATCCCACTCATACGAGTAAGCATTTTCAACTAATTTGTTCCTGCACTTCAAAAAGTACATTCATTGCACATCGTAAAATTTCTTTTACGCTATCTGCTTCTTCTGTCCGACAACTTGCTGCAATTCTTTCAGCACCAGAAATTAGGGCATAAATTTTATTTAAGTTTTCTTTCATTTCAATCTCCATAAAAAAAACTTACAAAATACCCCCTCTTTCGAGGTCGCTTCGGGTAAATTGTAAGTTTTCCGTTATTAAACGGATTAAGACAAGAAGCGATATTCTCTTAATCTGTTTATCTCAAACAATCATAAGTGATTGTTTTATTTATCTACAGAATATCATTTATGATTGTATTTTGTCAAGAAAAAAATATCACAAAGGACTGATTTTTATTAAATGTATTTGACTTTTATTGCTTATTTGATTATAAATATAATTATGGATATAACTGAATACATTAGAATTTGCTTGGTAAAAAAGAAAATCTCAATTTCTCAACTGGCAGAAATGACAGAACAGAGTCAGCCGAATTTAAGTACAAAACTTAAAAGAAACAATTTCTATACAAATGAACTTGAAAAAATCGCAAATGCTATGAATTGTCGGCTTGAAGTGCGTTTCGTTGATAAGGATTCTAATCAAGAATTATAGCTTCGGAAAAATCTTATTTCGGATAGCTCTTAATTCCTTGTTCACAGTGTCCGCAGAAACGCACAATGTATCTGCAATAAAATTGACATCACGCCGCTCAACGTAAAACATATCGAATATTTTGCGTTGTCTGTCTGTGAATAGCACATCAGAAATGGCTTTTTCTACATCGGATTTACCTGCTGTTTTGAAAAAGCCATTTACTTTCTTTGACTCCTCCGACATATCATCTCTCTATTCCGTGTTGCTTGCAAAATTCATTAAACGCCTTTTCGTATCTCAATGGCATTTGTGCTTGAATAGCGTCAATCGAAGTGCGAAGCATAAACACGCCGTCAAACCACCCGACTTCACGCTTATTCTCTCCACTGCCTACCACAATGCGATGTCCATATTCTATGTCTGTTGCATATTCCATAGGATTAGACAAAACAACAGCAAGCGTTTTACCCTCGCCAGAAACGATAATATCTCCCTCTTGCTTAAATGCAGAAACGTCTTTCTTTTTGCCTGTACGCTTGCTTTTTCGTGATACAGTCTTTTCTGTTACTTTGTCAGTTTCAACAGCCCACGCATTACGGAGCGCACCTGTATCGACTGGCGTTTTAGGTTTTGTCTTTGCAATAATTCGATACGCCATTTCAAGCAAAAAATCATACAAAAATTGATTAAAATCTTTTTCTGTAATCTTCATATCGTTTACAAGCTGTTCCAATTCTGAAAAATCAACAGAAAACCCCATTTTTCTCAAAACCGCCTAATCGTACCAACCCGTCGTATAACAATTCTTTTCGGCTTCTGTCGGTTCAAATGCAGTCGCCTTAAATGTAACCTTGCCATTTTCACGCTCAACAATTTCACTCACGCTAACAAACGCATTTGACGGAATCAAAACCATTTCTGCGCCCTCTTTTATCGTGAGTGTTTTTCCGTTGTCTTTGTGGGTTTGTTTCACATCATCGCTTGTAATTGTGTATATATCGCCGTCCACCTCCACGCTGTCAATGTCCACTTTCTTGTACAAGTGCCAACCTTTCGCAAGACTGCCGTTATCTTTTGTATAAAGTCCATTTACAAGGAATCTGAAAATCTCTGGAGTGTCAGAAACAACGTAAACAAAACGAATTGTGTGTCCGCTCATCAATACGCTGTCAATGTGTGCTGTTGTTGTTTTTTGCTTTATGCCGTCAATATAGCACTCTGCGACTTTATAGCCCTCAATAACTGGAGCTGTTAAATCAAAAGTAATACCTATTTGTGCTTCTTGCTTTTCGCTGTTTTGAATTGCAGAATCATCGCAAAAATACTCTACTGTGATAATCGCAGGGCTTTTCGGCGGCAATGGTGTCGGGTTTTCGGCTTGAGTGCCGTTCATTTGCATTAAAACTTTTTTTCTGCCTTGACTTACAACAGGATTACCACAACGCCCGCTGTATGTCGCAATCAAAGAACCGTCCGAACCGATTTTCTTTGCAATAATGAAATCATTGTTTTGAATATCAACATAGTTTTCTAAATGCACTGTGATAGACTGGATAATCGGCTTTGTGTCCACGCTTGCAGGGTCGGGATTATCAACTGAACTATAAGCAATATGACAAGGAATATTTGAGTAAATCTCTCTCAAAGTCCCCGCCACATCACGCTTTATGTCGATAAAATCTCCGTCGAGATATTTAGAAATTATACCACCTATTTTTCCAAAGTTGAAACTCATTAGCAATTTTTCCCTTTTTCCAATCTCAAAGGCTCTGTTACTGCTTTTTCAACAGACCATTTTTGCTGTCTAATTCTTGACCTCAAAAGGTTTTTATCAACCCCTGTTTCTTGAGCAAGTTCTTGAATTGTTAAAAGCCTATCTTTATATAAAACTTTGACAGTCGAAGTTTTATTCCAAGCCTGTTGAGCTTTACTAATCCAAGTACAATTTTCTGGACAATAATCTTTATTTACATCTATCCGCTCAATAGTTAAATCATCTCTATAACCTTTCGTATATGCCCACTCACGAAATACATTGAAATCTAACCATTCTTTGCAAATTGAAATTCCTCGTCCACCATAATTATTAAATTCTTTATGTTTTGGATAAAAACACCTTGCTTTTATTCCATTCCATAAACTATATAGTCGGCTTCCATAAGCTCCGTGTTTTTTAGCAACAGTATGCCGTGTTTCTTTATATAAGCAACCACAACTTTTTATATTTCCTCTTTTTAATAATGAACCGATTGCAATTATCGTATTTCCACATTCACATTTGCAACGCCATAAGGTTTTCCCATATTTATTTCTTTCTGGACAAAGACTGATAACTTCAAGCCGTCCAAATCGTTTACCAACCAAATCAATAACTCTCATATATTCTCCCGTATAAAGAAAAGTATTGTTACAAGTTAGATATATACGGACTATCAAAAGTAGCTAACTTCTGTCCTCGCAACAATACCATTTTTCGCCTATCTCTTTTTTCTGCTAAAAAGCAACTTCATTGCAAAACGAAATCTGTACTTAAAAGGAGCGGCTTCGAGTTCTGCAATCAAATCTCAAGCCGTGTCTTTTCTGTTCTGCTGCAAGGCATTAAAGCCTTTTCGTATTTGCCGTGCCGATTTTCCGCTCATACGATACACCAATCGTCTGCAAGCATATCCGTCTGTGAAGCAAGCCAGCCTACAACATAAGAACCATCAGCAGCCTTCATATCAATATGCGGACAAATTTTAACATTGCTGTTGCCATAAAATGCTCTAGCATTGTCATTTCTCATCTTGTCGCCTGTAACTTCCGACCCCTCTTGGATAGTAAGAAACATACCCTTGCCGTTCCAACCTGAGCGAGCAATCTTTGCGCCAAAATGACGAGCTGCATAAAGAGCTTCTGAGAAAGACATCTTGCCGTTCTCGTGATATGCCTTT
>CACYWZ010000065.1 GCA_902778325.1 uncultured Spirochaetaceae bacterium | reverse complement strand
TTGTACGCTGGGACTTTTGCGTTCTTTATCCAAACAAGCGACGGAAAAGCGCGCAGAAAGAAAAGAGCAAAAATGCCGAGCAACGCAAAAGCTAAAAGCAAGACAGTTTTGCTATTTGTTCGAATATTTTTCATTTTAATCTCCAATCTCAAATTACATTTTTCATCATAAGATTTTCCTACAATCCAATCTTACATACTTCAGTCATATTCGTAGTGGTCAGGGAAAAGCGACCTGCCATAACTTCCTCGTCCATAGCTGCTCCTAAAACGTACTTTCTTGAACCATGCTTTTTTTCTAAAGCCAGTGTATTCAATGCTTTTTTCCACACTGCCGTCATCTCGAAGATAATATTCGATGAAAGTTCGTGCCGCTCTGTTTATACCGCTATGAGAATCAAAGTAGATTTTGCCATCAACGCCCACAGGGGAAGAGTCGCTTCCAAAATACCTGCCATAGCCGTAAACTTGGCTCTGATATTTTGTGTAATATTCTGTGTTCACTTTTTCCCCGTAGAGATAATCAACGCGTGGCTCATAATCGCGAATCCCAAGTATTTCCTGAGCTTCTTCGTCATCGACTTCAACACAAAGGCTTCTTATATTTCCCATTAGGCTGTAATAGCGGACAAAAGAGAATTGACCAAAAAGAAAAATAGCGTCGTTGTCAATTTTTGTTTCAACAAAATGCTCGTCATATTCGTGCTTAAAGTCGGTGTGGACATATTTATCCGCGTCATTTTTCATTAGGCGACTGTAATCATTATAGAAATACGATTTTTTGTGCGTCATATTGCCTCGCTCGTCGTATTCATACCAATGCTCATCGCCGCTGCCGTTCTTGCAATGCACGATTTTTCCGCTCTCGTCGTAGTCAAAAAAGTATTCAAGCGTGTTTTGGTCTTTTGTGTTGTGAATGAACGTGTGAATCAAATTGCCGTTTTCGTCATAATCGTGCTCATAATAAATATCGTATAAATCGCTCAAAACTGGTTTGAACGCACGCTTTCCCTTTAGCTTTTCTTCGAGCGAAAACGAATCGCCTGCCGTATCCTTATAGCTTCCAGTCCGTTTGTGGATTATGTTAGAGTAATCGTCGTATTCAGCGATAGAGAGAACCACCGCTTCAAGTTTCTCCTGCTTCACTTTCTTACTCACCCTGTCCCCGACGCAAAGCTCCTTTTTTGAACAGCCAGCAAACAAAGCCAATAAGGCACAAAGGGCAATTATCTTTTTCATTTTACTTGTACTCATAAAAGGGGAACAAACTTGGTACATCATAAGACGAAAAGCCTCCATGTCTTTTTCGAAATTCCATACTTACATAATGCTTAAACTGCTCTTTTCCTGTGTATTCAATGCTCTTTTCGACAGTCCCGTCTTCTCGGAGGTAGTACTCTATCAAGGTCTTTGTGTCTCGGTTTTTGTAATCCCAGTTTAATGTGTTGAGATTAAGTTTTCCGTCAATGCCTAAGGGAAGATTTTCAGAGCCAAGATAATCACCGTAGCCATAAAAGCGTTTTGTGTAGTTGTAATAATACTCGCTCTTCATCGTCTTTGAGTAGTAATAATCGATGATTGGGTCTTCCCACCAAGGAGAATTATCGTCGCTCAATCTCACACGCTCTATTTTTCCCTCTTCGTCATACTTACGGCGTATCTGACACTTATTAAAAAGTGCAATGATTTCTGTTAAAACACTATCGTCTTCGTATTCGCTCTTGTAATTCCACTCATAGTATTTGAACTCATCGGGAAGAAAGTCTGCATCTTCGTCTGACGCTTTGAAATGGGATATGCTGCCTTTTTCGTCGTAAGAATAAAAGCATTCGCTCTCGTCAAAAGCACCCTCGATGTAATCTACAGGGTGTATCTTTGTCTTTGCATAAATAATCTTTCCCTCACCATCGTATTCAAAAGAGTAATCCCAGCTTTCAGTGTCTTTTGAGTTGTGAATAAAGGTTCGTGTCAAGTTTCCCCTGTCGTCGTATTCGTTGTCATACCAAACTTCATAGAAGCCCTTGCACTCTGGGAAAAAGTAAGTGATTTTCTTTCCGCCATTTACCTGTGGCTTATAATTGCCAATTTTCTTGTGGGTAAGGTTTCCCTTTTCGTCGTGTTCATTGACGGACAAAACCACCATCTTTAGTTTGTCTCCCCCAACCCTCTTTTTAACGATGTCCCCGACAGCAATTTCTTTTTTCTCACCACAGCTAAAAAGCAAAAGAGCCAAAACCGCAAGACCTGCAAACTTCTTGTTAATCATCTTTCTTTCCTTTTTAATCATAATTGCTATAGAATATTCCCCGTACTAATCGTGCTAAGTTCTTTGATAGCAATATCAAGAAACTCCGTTGCACTTTCCAAAAAATCCTGTCTGTCGCCGCTTATCGTCTTTTCCAGCCGCTCCTTTATGCATTCTTGCATTTCGAGTGCGTCCTTAAGCAATTCCTCTCTGCCAAGCCTGCGCCTGTCGACTTTTTTTGGCACAACGATTATGCTCACCAAAGGCACGAATGGCAAAAGAAGTATCACAAACGGAGGTAAATAATCCTTCAGAAAAAACATCGCCATCATAAAAGCAATATCTACCAAGGCTATACTTATGCCCAAAAGATAATCGAAAGCAAACAAACCGTATCGAAACGAAAGTGTGTCTGTATTTTTGAACGGCGAACCGTCGAATGTCCATTCTTGATTGTTCAGAACGTTTTTTGACTCATTAATAAGTTTTCTCGTGAACCGATATAAAATTAATAGGTTCTTTTGACTTTCGTCAAAATGAAATCCATTCATTTTGTTTTCCTCTTGTTTTTTCGCTCGACCTTTATTATCCTATGTGCAAGGTTTGCAACGAAGTCTGTGCAAGACTTGCAAACAATGTCTTTGCAATACTGCAAACGATGTCTTTGCAAGCCCTGCACTGATTTTCATTCAGTTTTACTCTTTCACAACCTTGCAAGCAATCGGATATTCGATTTCTCTCGCATTTGAAAGCGGTCTGTTTCCAGAAGTGAACTTCGTTCTCACCACGACTCTTGCCTCTCCCGCGCTCACGTCGGCAGGCACTCTCGCGATGACCATAGACGGCTTGTTGTGGCTCAATCGGCGAGTTACGCGGTGTTCTTTGCCCTCTGCATCGATGATGAAAACGCCCTGTGTTTCGTCAGCTTCGTCTGCGATTTTGATTTTGTCGCCCTCAATCTTGATGTCGTCGCCTGCGGTAATCGTGCCGTCAGTCAAGCCCGTCGCTGTGTCCGTGATGAGCGAAATCTCTCCGCTGCTCTGCTTTGTGCCGAGGACACGAACGCCTATTTCTTCGAGCGCACCCCGAAAATCCTGCGTCATCGTCAAATCTACAGTTCTCTTATGCACCGCTGGGTCGAACGGAGCTTTTGAAGTCGCCCAAACGCCTGTAACACGCGGTGAAATCTGCACGAGGGAATCCGCAAAACTCTTTCCGTCGCGAAGGCAGTTCAAAACTTCTTCGTCCCTCTGCTTCAAAATCGCCAGAACAGCGTTCTTGTCCTGAGCTGTCTTTGCTGCAATTTTTGCGGCAATCTCTTCGTTATGCTGTGTCTGAAGCCGTGTTCAGGTCGTCTGTCGTCAGGTAGTTCGGGCGCAAATACACGTCCCACTCATGTTCCTTAGCCATTTGTTAAGCTCCTTAAAAATAAAATGTCATTCTCGTGGCTTAACGCGGGAATTATACAAAAAGCCCGTATCTGCACGTCAACGACGCACACAAACGGGCGATTGTATGAGAAAATAAATTGTTGAAAAAACTACCGCAGACTATTTCAAGGCGCGATAAGCCGATAAAGAAGTTCACTTTTTTATTTGTTTCTATAAATTGCATATGTGTATTTTAATGCAAACACACAGCCTTTTTCAATTAGGAAACTGCGGTTTAATCACGATTTTCCCCGCTCTACACAAACAGTTTCAAGTATGCTATAATAAAGCTATGGAGCATAGTTTCAAACCTGTTGAAGATTTAGTTTTCACCGACGATTTTATGTTTGGCGCGGTTATGCGTGAGCCAGAGATTTGTAAGGGCGTGCTTGAAAGGCTCTTGCAGATAAAGATTGACCACATCGAATATCCTGAATTACAAAAAACGATTTCGCCGTTTTACACGCAGAAAGGCGTTCGACTTGATGTTTATGTGGCAGGAAGCGACAAGATTTTCGACGTGGAATGTCAGACTTACAAGATATCGAACATCGGCAAGCGTACCCGATATTATCAGGCAATGATTGATATGGACAGCTTGCTCAAAGGCACGGATTATTCTGAGCTAAAAGAAAGTTTTATCATTTTTATCTGTACTGACGACCCATTTAACGCAGGTTTGCCAGTTTACACGTTTGAACGAAAATGCAAAGAGAGTGATTCTGTTGAGCTAAACGACAAGACTCATCATTTGATTTTCAATGCTTCGGCATACAGCAAAGAGAAAAACCAAGAAATCAAGGATTTTCTTGAGTTTGTGAAAAGCAATTCGCCAAAATCTGATTTTACAAAGGAGATTGCGACTATGGTACAAACAAAGAAGTTTCAGAACACGTTTTTGAATGAATATCTCGCCATTCAACTCCACGAGCGCGATGTTGAAGAGCGTGCAAAGCAACAGGGAGCTATAGCAAAAGCACTCTCTACAGCGGCTATCTTAAAGCAGTCTAATGTGGATATTGAGCTGATTGCAAAATCTACAGGTTTATCCACTGCACAAATCGCCGCATTGTAATTTATATTTCAGAACAAAAAGGCTGACTCTCGTTATTTTGAGAACCAGCCTTTTTAGTCGTCTTGCGATAAAAAATTATTTCGCTCTGCCGTATGCATCTAGCAGGGTTTCGACTCTGTCTGCGGTCAAATCGCTTATCTTTATCACGGGCGAGATTGGTTTGATTTTCGTTTCTGTTTCAAGAATATCACGCTCGTTTTTATCTTCATTCCAAGTTGATATATTGAAATTATCCTCGATTTGATACAAACAAGGCTCGCCGTCGATTTCCTTGAAGTAGAAATCATCACTGTAATTGTAGTTCATATCGCTACCAAAAAAGTAAAAGTGAACAGTAAAACCATCTTTTGTTTCAGCAAAATTGCGTGGATAAACAGCATCAAGAAACATTGGCTTTTTTAAGTAAGGAATCCCAACACTCCAGCTCTTGTCGCCTTTTTCGATTATCATATAATAAGGTTCTTCCCACGATGTCCTTTTCATAGAAACCTTGTAAGACAGCCAACACCCAAAATGATTTGCATAGTCAAGAACGGTCAGCCCTTTTTCATCTTTGTAGTTCATATCCATTCCGTATTCACAAAGCAAGTTTATGATGTCGCGATAACTCTCTTTATTCTTTTGGCGACTGTCAAAATAATACATTCCTGCGTTCTGCGTAGCTTTGTAGCAGTCGACAGCTCCATAGATAGTAGAAGTTGTTTCAAACTTTATGTTGGGGTCTGCTCCGTGCTCAAGAACAGATTTCAGCGTGTCGTAATCCCTCAAGGGCTTCAAAAAGAAAAGGCTTTCCATCAAACGTATCGCGCACATTAGGGTCTGCTCCGTGTTCAATCAGGAACTTACCTTTTTTAAGGCTAATCCAGTCAAAACATTCCTCACTGCAAGCCTTCACATCAACGCCGTAGGAAATCACTTGTTCAAGAATGAAATCAGGAGCATTTCCGTATTTTACAAGATACGGAAGCATTTTCTTTCCCTCAAAATCAAAGCCTTGTTTGTGAAGTTTCTCCAAAAAAGCAGCATCTTTTTTCGTCGTATAAGTTCGATTAAAAATATCGTCGTCGGTGATTGTTGTGCCGACATTTACGAGATATTTGACAAAAAGCACAAGACAAACAACAGAGGCAATCTTAACAGCAATTTTCAGAATATTCGGAAGTTTCTCGTAGAACGAAGCCGCTCCAAAGCCTGCAATAAGAGAGAGCGGAACAATCACACAAAAAACAGCAGCGTATCCAATAATAATAAGCGGAATCAATAGAATTGAGCCGTGAGAAGCAACCAAAAGAAAGCCAAAGGGAGCGCCAACAATATTGATTATCATTGTCTTTGCGTTTTCAGGAAGCACGCTCCAGATAAAATAACCAATAAGAGCGACAAGCACCACCGAGCCAACAAGAAGCACCATAAGGGCAAGATAGCGAAAAACGATTTTTCCCAGCGTCAGATGAAAATGATTCTGGTTGATTTTGACGAACACAAGGCTGACAAAAAAAATCGCAATGGCTGGCAGAATATAAGCAATTAAAAAGTTATTCCTTGCCGCTTTTTCGATTACAGGTATCTTCTCTTGAATGGAATATGCAAGAGCAACCGCAGCCATATCGGCAAAGTAAAGCACTATCAAAGCCGCAGACGAAACCCAAAAGTTAATAATACCCCGAACCAATTTTATTATAAAACCCATAATTCTCGCCTTTATTTTTGAAAACACCATTATAGATGTACGGTATAGCACACCTATACATGTACCATATGGTACACCTATGTATGTACCACTCCGCACACTTATGCTTGGGAAACAATCTCAAAAGAAATATCTTTTTCGACTAGTTCTCATCAACATCTGCGAACCTAACTTCATAAGGAACACCGTTGATTTTCACATTGGTTTTAAATGTGTATTTGAACTGTCCTAATGATTTATATACCCCCACGTAATCATCGGGATTGATATAGCAGTCTTCAATTCCATATACCATCTCATCACGCACATCTTGGAAATGCATTATATTCTCTTCCGTTGGCTTACCATAAGTAACGTGAAGCAGATTCGGGAAATTGTTCTTTGGATTTGGATTTTTCATGCGCATATAAAAATACGGCATTTTTTCGGAAGTACTTGCAAAACGAGTGTTTCCGAACTTTTTATAATATGTGCAATGCATGTCTTCGATATTCATTGCCTTTTCATCCGGCGCTTTTTCAATAATACCTTCTTCCATTTTCACAATATTATTCAGCAAATCCTGAAGCTGTTCCTTTGTAACCCAAGATGACGCAGTTTCCATTGATTCAGTCTTTGCGTTTTTCACGCCTTTTTTCATTGATGTTCTGACCAAACGGAAGCCGGCCGGAGACCTCTCATCACAATAATCCCGATAAGTGTTTGTGCATCGACTTTCAGTTCTTGTGGAACTTCCGCCACGCAGGACACGCTGAGTAAAGATTCTTGTATACAAATTGTCGTCTTCTATGCTTTTGTCATAAGAAGCATACTCGTCCCAACACAATTCAATCACAGAACCACTCATATCATAAATGCCAAGCTCATTCGGCTTCTTGGTCATTACTTCGTGATTGTCATCGATAAAAGATTTCTCACCTTTAACCGTCGCGTGCCAAGCAACCTCGTCAATATCATTGCTTCCGCTGTAAAGATAGCCCTTGCTCTTTTTTCCGCCTTTCGCAGCATATTCCCATTCAGCTTCTGTCGGCAATCTGTAGCCGTTCGCACTGAAATCGCAGACAACCACACCTTTATCCGCAGAATAACACGGGGTCAAACCTTCAGCTTCACTCCTGCGATTGCAGTATTCAAGTGCAACCCGCCAACTCGCATCTCGCAACGGCATATTATCGCCCTCGTACAGCTTGTTTTGGAGTTTCGCCATAAAAGTTTCCCATTCGCCTTGGGTTACTTCGTGCTTGCAAATATAAAAACTCGAAACAGTTTCTTCGTGAGCAGGAGCTTCCTCCTCGATTTCATCATTGCCCATCAAAAAAGTTCCGCCTTCTACAAAAATGAAATCTTTGTTTTTGGAACTACAAGAACAAAGACCCAGAGTTGCAAACATCATTGCAAAAAGAGTCTTCTTCATTTTATCTTCCCCTAATCTTTTTCATCAGTTTTTTGTGATAGAAGGCTCTGGCGTTTTCGGCAAATCTATACGCCCCGTAGACTGCGCCGTTTAGCACTGCGTCAAAGGAGCCGAGTCTGTGAATAAGCGCGCCACCAAATCCCGTCTTAAAGAGGAAAAGCCCGTGCATTGGGTGGTTTTCGTCGTCGTCGGGCGGACAGCCGTAGAAGTCGTAGAGCGGAGAGCCGAACGCCTTTGCGTCGCGAATTGCCGTCCACTGCAAAAGATACGCAGGCATAAGATTGCGCTTGTGGTTTCCAGAGCAGCCGTAAAGATACACCGCCTCCGCCTTGCAGAACAGCACGACAATCGCCGCCAATGGCTCGTCCTCGTGGCTTGCAATGTAGAGCGTTACGCGAATATCGCCCTCGCTCCCCCGCTCCAGCAAATCGCGATAATACGCTTTTGGGTGCACTCCAATTCCGTCGCGGCTAGCCGTCGTCTGATAAAGCGAATAGAACGCGTCGAGCTCTTTGTCAAAGTCCGCATCTTTTGCGCTCACGGCTTTCACAATAACGCCCTTTCTCTCAGCCAAGCGGATATTGTATCGCCACTTGTTTTTCATCGAGCTAAGCAAATCGTCTTCGCTTTTGGTAATGTCGAGCAAAACCGTGTCGGGCGGCTGAATATCGACAGATGTCTTTTTTAGCATTGCGGAACTCAGCAATAGCTCCTCTACTCGCCTGTTCTTCTCCTCTATGGAAACATAATCGCCCGCTGGGTCAAAGCGCACACACATCGTATCGCGTGGCAATTTTGGCTTTAGAGATTTTGCAAGGCTTTCCATAAGGCTTGAGTCCGCCTTATCGCCCACAAATCGCACAACGTCCGCAAGAGGAATATAGGCAATAGAAAAACTAAAACACGCCTTTTTGAAAGTGCGAACAAGAACCGTCAGCTTAAAACTTTCGCCCTCGCTCCCTTTCACCTCAAAAAAATGCGGTTGCCAACCGTGCGCGCCCTTGAACTCAGCCCAGAATGTAGATTGCAAAAAACGGCGACCGTCGTCAGCCGCCGTTTTCTCAATCTCTGTAATTTCGAGATTGTTTGTCATTGCTTAATGCACCTCGCCGTTGACCGTGTGAACAGTTTTAATCGCCTGTCCTTTGACGCAAAGCGTTTTTCCATCGATAACAGCAGTCTTGTCTTTGATGTCAATCGCAACTTGGAAGAAGATATCTGCGCCGATGTCCTCGCTGTTCGCTTCGTTGTCCTCAAAGCCCTCAAGATACACCTTGTCGCCAGGAGCAGCCCACGGAGCTTCGAGCGGTTCAACGCCGTCAGAGCCGTCTTCTTTCTTGTAATCCGCCGCCAAAAGCATACCGTAGCTTTCCACGCCTTTCATCTTTCTAGGAGCGAGGTTCGCCGCAAGAATGATGTTCTTTCCGAGCAACTCCTCAGGTTTTAGATATTGTCTAAGACCGCTTTGAATAATACGCTCCTTTCCGCTTCCGTCGTCGAGAGTTTCGATATAGAGCTTGTCGCCCTCTGGGTTCGGTTCAACCTTGACGATTTTCGCCACTTTGAGCGAAATGTATTTGTTGAAATGAGCAACTTGGTCTTCAGCAAGTTTAATCTCTTCTTTGGCTTTCTTTGCCTTCTTGTCTTTCTTCTCGGTCTTGCTCTCGGCTTTTTCTTCGCGAGCTTTCTGGCTTCCAGAGAACTTCAGTTTGAAAGCGTCAGCAGTCTTTACATCAAGCGGCGTGAAGAAAACAGACGTTTCTCCAACCGTAGAAAGTCCCGTTGTCTCGCCGAGGTTGCTCCAATTCAAGCCTCCCTCAACTGTGCTTTCGCCATAGCAAGGCTCGTTGATTTTCTGACCAAGGAAGCCCAAAATCGCCTCTGTGAACTGCGGCATATATGGGTGAGCCATAATCATAATGTCTTTAATCATATAGCAAAGCGTGTGAATGAGCGATTCTGCGCGCGCTGGGTCTGTCGTGCGAGTCTTCCACGGCTCTGCGTCTTGGAAAGCCTTGTTTCCGATGTCTGAAATCGCAAAAATGTCGTGGAATGCGTCTTTGAGGTTCGCCCACTCCAAGTTCTCGGTGATTTTTGCTTCAAGAGCCTTGACCTTGCTCCAAATCTCTTCGTCAATCGGCGCGTCTGGGATTTTGCCCTCGTAGTATTTGTTGACGAAAATCAGCGTGCGGTTCACAAGGTTACCCAAGTTGCCGAGCAATTCGCCATTGTACTTTTCGCGGAAATCTTTCCAAGTGAACTGATAATCCTGTTTTTCAGGTCTGTTGTAGAAAATATAGAATCTCCAAGCGTCAGCCTTGATGCCCGTTTCAATCGCGTCTGTACCGAACACACCAATGCCGCGGCTCTTAGAGAACTTGCCGTCTTCATAGTTCAAATACTCGGTTGAAGACATATGATAAAGCTTTGTCCAATCCTTGCCGCTACCAAGCTCGGTACAAGGGAAAATGACCGTGTGGAAAGGAATATTGTCTTTTCCGATGAACTGGAACAAATCGACGTGTTCTTTTTTCTTGCCCTCTTCGCTTTCGCTCGGAAGCCACCAGCTCTTCCAGTCAAAGCTCTCTTTTCCAGCCGCCGCGCGCTCGTCAGCCAACTGCTTCGTGATTGACATATAGCCGATTGGAGCATTGAACCAAACATAGAAAACCTTGTTCTCGTAGCCCGCTTTCGGAACAGGAATACCCCACTTCAAATCGCGGGTAATCGCTCTTTCTTTCAAGCCGTCGCGAATCCAAGCTTTTGTGATGTTGATAGCGTTGTCGCTCCATTTTCCCTCGACGCTTGCCTTTTTCATCCACTCGTCGAGCTTGTCAGAAATAGAAGGCAAATCGATGTAAAGATGCTTTGTTTCGCGCACTTCAGGCGTTGAGCCGCAAGTTGAACAGCGTGGATTTTTCAGCTCAATCGGCTCAAGCAAAGAACTGCATTTGTCGCACTGGTCGCCGCGAGCGTCTTCATAGCCACACTTCGGGCAAGTACCGCGCACAAAGCGGTCAGCAAGGAACATATTGCATTTTGTGCAGAAAAGCTGTTTGTTTGTGTGCTCTTTGATAAGCCCGTTTTTGTCGAGGTCGTTAAAAAGAGCCTGCGTGATTTCACTACATTCTTCGTTTGAAGTGCGACCGAATTTGTCAAAATTGATGTGAAACCAATCGTAGATTTTTGTGTGCTCTCCGTAGTAATAATCGCAAAGCTCTCGCGGAGTCTTGTGCATTTCGATAGCGCGGGTTTCGGTAGCAGTGCCGTATTCGTCCGTACCGCACACATACATAGTTTCATAGCCTCGGCTTCGGCAAAAACGCGCGAAAACGTCGGCAGACAGCATTTGAATCAAGTTTCCCAAATGGGGAATGTTGTTCACGTAAGGTAAAGCAGATGTAACTAATCTTCTATTCATAGAGCGTATTATATTTTTTCTCTTTAATAACGTCAACGTTTCGCATTTTTGCTGGTGGAGGTCAAAAGGAATGCTGTTTTTTTTGATGTTTTGTCATTGGCGAGTTTGGTTCGCAATCTTCTAATCACAATTCAGATGCTGAAAACAAGTTCAGCATGACAATAGTTTCTGAAGAATACCTTTTCAAAGCACACCATTTTGCCTAAATCATTCACGAAAACACTCAAAAACATCATTGCTCAGCACCAAAACCATCACAATTTTATTCAAAAACATCACGCCCAAGAGCAAAATCTCCATTCCCAAGAGTAAAACCATCATGCTTTTAATCAAAACTTTCACGCTTTCAATCAAAATCTCCACGCTCTGCACAAAAATCTCTGTTCCCAAGAGTAAAACTATCATCGTTTTGAGCAAAAACATCACCTCAATGATGAAAAGTATCACCATTATCACCAAAACAATGATAGTTTTGAACAAAAGTTTCAAACTTCAAGAGCTAAACTATCATCGCAATGACGAAAAAACAGAAAATTTATACGAAAACTATCACTGAAAAGACAAAAAGCGTGAGCATTTATCTCTTGAGAATGCAAAAAAAAACATATTTTTTCATCTCCGAAAGCAAAAAATCCGACAATCTCGACAAAAAAATCAGAAATCGATAAAATCCAAATCATGATTTTGAAGAATTTTATCGTATTTGAGGGCATTGACGGCGCCGGAACGACGACGCAAATCAATCTCCTTCGAAAAAAATACACAGAAGGGCGCTCTGACGTGAACTTTTTCTTTTCTTCAGAGCCGACGAGTCGCGAAACTGGCGTTTTCCTGCGCCGAGTCCTGAAAGGCGAAATCAGAACGAAGCCACAGACAGCCGTTTATCTCTTTGCTGCAGACCGCCACGAGCATATTTTTGGCGAGCACGGTGTTTTTTCGCACACAAACGCGGGCGCTATCGAGGTGAGCGACCGCTATTTTTTCTCGAGTCTGGCGTATCAGGGCGTTTCTATCGGGCCTTCGCTTCCTGAGAAGGTGAACGAGGATTTCCCGCTGCCAGAACTGCTGTTTTTCTTCAACATCAGCGCAGAAGAGGCGATGACTCGCATTGAAGCGCGCGGGGAAGAAAAGGAGATTTTTGAAAAACGAGAAGCGCTTGAGAAGATTTCAGCCGAGTACAAGAAGGTCATAAACCGATACGAAGCCGATTCTTCGCGCACGGGCATGAGAGTCGTCCGCATTGACGCCTCAGCGCGCATTGAGGAGATTGCCGCGATTATTGAGCGGGAGATTGAGGCAATAATCAGCCGCGCGAGGAAAAGTGCTGTTTAGAGACAAGAGAGTTTTTGCCGATAAAAAGCATAAGGTGAATATATGAAAAACTCTTTCTTTGTTTCTTTTTTTGCTTTTTTCCTCTTTTTTGTCTTCGCGCCCTCAAAGGCTGATGCTTATGTGGTCAAATTCAAAGAGGATTTCTACAAACTCTATCACGTTCACTATCTGCAAGCTCCCGATGACTGCATCGAAAACATTTACTGGCTTGAGCAGGCTGTGAAAGCGGATTTTGCAAACCCGATGTTTGCGAATGCGAAAATCGAAAACGAGAAGCAGTGGGAAAAATACCGCTATATGTTTCAGATGCACTTGAACCTAAAGCTAATCGAGCAGCATATGAGGCTCGGACGCGTTTTTGACAAGAAGGTTGCCTATTTTTATGACGCTCCATGGAAAGCCGAATATCTGGACGACCTTGAGAAAGCAAAGACGTGCTATTCCACGGCTCTTATTTACTGGAAAGAGGCAAAGGTCTGGGCGGAAAAAGCAAGCGCGACGTCTTTTAATTTCCTTCATCTCACTGATGTTCAGTTTTGGGAGGACGAGCGTGAGCGGATTTCCACAGGAGAGCTAAATTACGAGAAAATCTTGAACCGCGAGCTAAAGCGCGTTCAAAAAGTTATTGATACATTTGTTGCAATGGACGAGAAAACTTATTAAAATATGACTATGGAATACGACGAAATCAATTTAATATATCCTATTGTTCACCCGGGTGCAGAAAAAACTCAAATTAAGATTCGTCAGGGCGAGATTGACTTGAAATCGCTCTTCTTTTCTGCAACATACACTTCTCCGCGCCTTTTTGTGCTGGACACCACAGTTGGCTCGCTTCCTTCTATGCAGCATTTTATCCGCGAGTTCAACGACGAGGGGCTTCGCGGCAAAGATTCGATTATGATTATCGATGCAGGCGAAGAGTTCAAGACAATCGACACAGTGCTGAAAATCGTCAAAGCGGCGATTAACCGAAACTACGGCAGAAACATGACTTTCGTCGGCATCGGTGGCGGTGTTGTTACTGACATGACGGCTTTCGCGGCCTCTATTTTCAAGCGCGGCGCACGTGTTGAGCTTGTTCCGACAACGCTTCTTTCGATGGTTGACGCGGCTGTGGGCGGAAAAACGGGTTGCGATTTCGACAGTTACAAAAATATGATTGGCACATTCTTCCCAGCCTCAACGATTTATATGTTCCCAGAGTTCGTAAAATCGCTCGATGATGTTCAGTATCGCTCAGGATTGGGCGAGGTGATGAAGACAGCCCTTCTCTACTCCGAATCTCTTTACGACAGTTTGAAAAAAAGACGCGACGATGTTTTTGAGCGAAAAAGCGACATTGTTTTTCAAATGATTACGACTTGCGTGAGAGCAAAGGCGAATGTTGTCGAACAGGATTTCACGGAGAAAAATCTTCGCAGGAACTTGAATCTTGGTCACACGTTTGCGCACGCATTGGAAAGCTATGCAGGACTTGGCAAAGTGGCGCACGGAGACGCTGTAGCGTGGGGAATTTCAAGGGCTCTTGAGTTGTCGGCCTCAATCGGGCTTTGCCACAAAAGCTACAGGGACGAAGTTATAAACACATTGTCGCTGTTTGGTTGGGAAACATCGCCAATTCATTCTGCGCTTTCAAACTCTGAAAAAGACAGTGAAACGATAGCGCGGGATTTAATCAGCATAATGAAAAAAGACAAGAAAAACGTCGATGAAAATATCCGCTTCGTTTTGCAAACAGGTCCTTGTGCAACGCTTATAAAAGAAGTTCCTGAAGATAAAGTTCTTCAAGTCCTTAAAAATTAGGTTTGTCAAGGAATAAAAAATGGAACGCAATATTTCGCATTATTTTGACTGGGCAGCAACAAGCCCCGCTGATGAAGATATTTTAAAAGCCGCTCTAGAAAAATCCGTTGCCATATTCGCAAACCCGTCAAGTCAGCATTCTGCGGGTTCAAAAGCAAGAGCGGCGCTTGAAGAGGCAAGAGCAAAAGCGGCAAATGCAATCGGTGTTAATCCAAAATCAGTTATTTTCACTTCTGGCGGAACTGAAAGCGACCAGATAGTATTACTTTCGCTTCTTTCTCGTCCGCAAAAAGGTTCTGTCGTCATAAGTTCAATTGAGCACCCGGCTATTCGAGAGCAAGCGGCTGCATTAAAAAACTGCGGTTGGGAAGTTATCAGTGTTCCAAGTGATAAAAATGGTTTTATCTCCAGCGATTCTGTTCTTTCAAAAGTAAAAAGCGATACCGCATTAGTTTGTGTTATGGCAGTCAACAACGAAACGGGTGCAATACAGCCTGTTTATGAAATAGCAGACGCGCTCGAAAAGGTGTCAGAAGGAAAGAGAAAGCCTAGATTCCACGTTGACGCAGTTCAGGCATCTGGAAAAATTCCGCTTGATCTTTCGCACAAAGGAATTGATAGTGCTGCTTTGAGCGCACACAAAATTTGTGGGCCTCGTGGAACAGGAATCCTTTATCTTGCAAATGAAATCACACCTTTTTTGCGCGGTGGCGGGCAAGAGCGAAATATCAGAAGTGGGACAGAAAATCTTTTTGGCGCACTTTCAATGGCAGATTGCTTGGAGAAATACTGGATTTCAGAAAAAAATGAGAACGCAAAAAAACGCTTCTTAGAGCAAGAAGAATATACAGCAGATTTTATAAAAAAACTGCAATCTCTTTCATTCTGCACTATTGTTCCTGAATCACGCGGAAAAGATGAGTCGCTGAAGTTCTCACCTTGGGTTGTACAAGCCGCGTTCAATAATATTCCAGGACAAGTTATGGTTCGGGCGCTTGATGCAAAGGGCTTTTTCATTTCAACAGGAAGCGCATGTTCTGCAGGGAAGCAATCGCGACCAATTCTTGAAGCGATGGGTGTCTCGCCAGATATTAGGCAAAATGCAGTTCGATTCAGCTTTGGCGCACACACAACAAAAGAAGCAATGGACGAACTTTTTGCTACTGTTGAAGAAATCGGCAAAACATTCAATAAATAAAGCAATTGCGGAAAAAACGCTTATAGAGTAACATATTTTAGAGACTATTTTTACAGGGGTTAAAATGATTAAAGAATTTCTGCCTTATGATAAAGTGCGCAATGACGCTCTCAAAATGGCATATCATATTTACAACGAAGATGGATTTGTTCCAGATGTAATTTACGCTTCTCTTCGCGGTGGCGCATATATGGCAAATGTTATCAGTGAATATTTCAAGATGGTGAGAAAAGAGCATCATCCTGTTCTTTACGCTGCTGTTGTTGCGCGCTCATACACGAATATCAGACAGCAAGACAAAGTTATGGTTGATGGCTGGACTTATGCACCAGAACATTTGCGACATGGAGATAAGATTCTCGTTGTAGACGATATTTTCGATACTGGTCGCACGGTTAATTATCTCGTTGAATTGCTCATGGAAAAGGGTATTCCAAGAAAAGACATAAAAGTGGTTGTTCATGATTACAAGCATTTCACATACAAAGAGCCTCAGCCAATTCAGCCAGATTATTACTGCCGTGAGCTTATAATCAACAAGCCAGAAGAAGACCGTTGGATTCATTATATGAGCCATGAGCTTGTAGGTCTTACTTCTGAAGAACTTGAGGAGTACTATTACAAGAATGACCCTGAACTGCGGAAAATTCTTGACCCAATTCTTGGAAATAAGTGAGGTAATATGTTCCATACGCAGCTGAAAAAGTTTATTCTTGTTTTTTCCGCTTTATTTTTCTTGCTTTATGATGTTTTTGCTCTTTCAAAAGCAGATATAATAAGCCCTTCTAGCGGCGTATGGGCAAATAAACAGCCTCTAGTGATTTCAGAGAACAAAAATGTTGAAATCTATTATTCCATAACAGGCACAGACCCTGCTGTCACTGGATTTGTCTATGACGGTCCTGTTCTTATTGACCAAACAGGCCCTGTAGATTTGAGAATTGTTGCCATTGATGAAAAATCAAATAAACAAGAGTTTCGCATAAGCTATAGTGTCAAAGAAGAACTCGCTAGTGATAAAGAAGTATCTGCTTTTATTTCATCGATTTCTGCAACACCAGTACTTCAATACACCGCAGGTGATAATATTGAGTTACCAACTACTGTAAAGTATAAAATTGGCTCTGATATTGAGCATACTTCTTTTTTGGACGGACAAACTCTAAAACTTTCAGAAAAAAGTAGTCTCGCAGAATACATTCCTTGCATTGTTGCCCAAGGTGAGCAGCAATGGAGATTTGTTATCCAAACATCAGGGCGCTTAATGGGAAGTTTTGCAAAACGAAGCGTTCCATTCGAACTTTCAAATTGGACCACATTTCGCTTCAATGGCAAAAAACTTATCTATGCTATTGATGATAGCGATTGGAGCGCAAGCACTGTTCCTGTTGAACTTGACCGTAGTATTCCGCATCTAATTCGATGGCAAAGTATCGCATATTCACCTGAAAATCGAGTTCATTCATTTCTTTTGCCTCCAAAACCGAGTCTTGTGTCAACTCGTGAAAAAGACGGCTCTCTCACATTTTCTTTAGAAGGGGAAGCTGGATATACAATCGGTAATTATAGCAATTCGTCAGCAAAAACACTTCAAATCGACAATGGAACATTTTCAAGCATAACAGCAGATGTTTTTCCAGGTGATTCGATTTCAAAAACTGCGGATTTTGCTGTATATTTCAACACAGTTTATCAAGGTCGGTTATCTGCGAATGCCGAAATTGACCGTCGTCCTCCAGAACCTCCAGAAATCGTATCTTCTGCTGAAAACAATTTTTCAAGAAAACCAGTAAAGATAACTTTTTCGGCTGAAAGTGGAACAGATGTATTTTATTCAATCAATAGCTCCATTGCAGAGCGCGCTGACAGTAATAAAGATGTTTATTCTAAAAAGAATTGGAGTTTAAATAA
>CACYWZ010000064.1 GCA_902778325.1 uncultured Spirochaetaceae bacterium | reverse complement strand
TTATCCAGCACCAAGCCTACCTCAGTGTTTTCATCTGCGGTACGAGAGGCGCTGATTTTGGAATAAACTCCGTCTCCGATACAAAAACTCACCGAGCCTGTCTTCTGAGCGTCGCCCAAAAAAGAGCATGCACAAAGCAAAAGCGCAAAAATGAAAAGCGAAAAGAATGAACAAAATCTCTTCATAACGTTCCTCCTCCAAAAAAAGCAAGTGATGAAAAAAATATATTTTTTTAGGATTTTTGACTTAAAGATATGCAAGAGCGCCTTGTGGCACTTTTCTAAATTCTAATGCAAACTTTTGAAATCTCATTGTCTTAAATGATTTTTTTAAATGTCTTTTCGTGTCTTTCGTATCTTGCGAAGTGTGGATGCTGAAACGAGTTCAGCATGACACATGCGTATTGAGAAAAAAATTTCAACAAGAGAAAAAAACACTTGCAAAGAATTTTTGAATGGCTATAATCCGAGTGTGGAAGCGATGCCGAAAACGCTTTTTAATTTTGAGTTTCGGGAAAACCCCGAAGCGCAAATTGCAAAAAATCCGCCCTCCGAGAAAATCCCCCAAACATTACTTCTCTAAAAATGCACTTTAGCACGTCAAAACCACTCTGCCTAAAGACACTTTGGCTTTTGAAATGCTATAAATTTTTTTTACGAGAGGTTCTATCTATGAACAAATTATCTCCAAAGGTTCAAAACTCTGAGTTGGACGGGTTCGCTTCTTCTGTTATAAAGGCTTATAACGAAGACGCGAAAGTTTCAAAAAATGCTTACGTCAAAAAGCAGATGGCACTTCTTGCAGAGCGTGAAAAGACGCTCAATATAGCCATTTTGCAAAATCGAGCGCACAGCGAACTTGGCGACCTTGATGAAAAGCGAGATAGCCTTTTTATGAATGCAAAGAAGATGAGCGAGGCGTATGCGATTTTTCCTGACGCGGAAAAGAACGCTCTCAATGAGCCGCTGAAGGCGCTTTTTGACAAGTATTCAAAGGCTTCTCTTGTGAACACGAACTACAAATCAGAGTCGTCTCTTATCGCAAGTTTCAAAAAAGACCTTGAGCCATATGCGGAAAATATCGCGGGACTTGACGGAATGAAGGAAAGCCTTGAGCGCTTTTTTGCCGCAGAGGACGAGTTTTTGGACGCAAACAAAAAGTATGTTGATGCGCTTAACGCTAATGCTTCGAGCGCTTCAAGTTTCAAAAAAGGGCTTCTTGAAATCATCAATGACCGTCTTGTTCCGTATTTGACTGCGATGGTGCTTTCTGAGGACGAGGATTGTCTTGAGTTTGCAGCATTCTTCGACAAGGAAATTGACAGAACAAACGCTGTCGTCTCAAAGCGAGCAAAGAAAACGCCTTCTGTGAAAAGCTAAAACTCTTGCAGGGCGCAAAAAAGTGAAAACACATTGTAAAACACGGCGATTATCGGCTATAATTAGCCCATTATGAGTACACGATGTTTTACAATGTTAAAGCCTGGGGTTTTGAACCGCAGACTTGTTGGTGAAGTTATCAGCCGCCTTGAGAAAAAAGGTTTGAAGCTTGTCGCACTCAAAATGATGCAGATTTCTCCAGAACTCGCATCAAAGCACTATGCAGAGCATAACGGCAAGAGCTTTTACAACGACTTGGTCAGCTACATCACATCAGCTCCTGTTGTTGCAATGGTTTGGCAGGGCGACGACTGCGTTCAGATTGTGCGAAAGATGGTAGGAGCGACAAAGCCGTCTGAGGCTGCTCCCGGCACAATCCGCGGCGATTACTGCGTTCACACAAATCACAATATAATCCACGCTTCCGACAGCGACGAATCAGCCGCTCGCGAGATTTCTTTGTTCTTCAAAGACGAAGAGATTTTCGACTGGGAAGACAACGCGGAAAACTGGTTCTAAGAGGTAATTAAGCTTATGGGTGGAAAAACAGTTGGTGTAATTGGAGCAGGTGCATGGGGAAGCGGGCTTGCACAGGCATTGGCGCGCGGCGGACACTCCGTCGAGATTTGGGCTTTGGAGCAGGACGTTGTTGACGACATCAATAACGTTCACGAAAACAAGCGGTATCTCCCAGGATTCCCGCTATCTCCGAATCTTACAGCGTCTACCGACATCAGAAAAGTTGCGGCGGGCAAAGAGTTCTTGATTCTTGCAAGTCCGTCGCTTTATCTTGCCTCAACACTCAAAAAGATTCTCGACGTTGACGGCATCAAAGACGGCTCAACGTGCATCGGCGTTTTGACAAAGGGCTTTATTCCTTCTCCTGACGGTCCAAAGCTGATTTTGGAAACACTCGAAGAAGTTTTGCCAAAATGCTACGAAAAGAGCCTTGTTTATATCGCAGGACCAAGCCACGCCGAAGAAGTTGCGATGGGCAAAATCACGGGACTTATCGCCGCGAGCGAAAACCCGAAGAACTCAATCCGATTCCGCGAGCTTTTGCGTGTTCCGCGCCTTATGGTTTATTCAAGTCTTGACGTTATCGGCGTTCAGATTTGCGCGGCTGCAAAGAACATCATCGCGGTTGTTTACGGCTCAATGGACGCAGTTGCAGAACACAGCGATTGCTTCGGCGACAACACAGAAAGCCTTTTGCTTGCGGCTGGCTTGAACGAGATTCAGACTTTGGGCTTTGCGATGGGAGCAACTCACGCAGAAACATTCTCATCGATTTCGGGCGTTGGCGACCTTGACGTTACTTGCCGCTCAAAATACGGACGAAACCGAAGATTCGGTCAGGACATCATCAAAACCGATATTCTTTCCAAGTTCAATAACCTTGATGATTTGATTGCGCGTATCGGCGAAATCGGCTATTTGCCAGAGGGCGCAGTCGCTTGCAAATATGTTCACGAAATCGCGCAGAAAAAGGGCTTGAAGCTCCTCATTTGCGACGGACTTTATCGCATTTTGAACAAAGAAATCAAACCAGAAGACTTTCTCCATGAACTCATGGCTGCCACAGGCAGTTTTGACATATAACTTGTAACGAGGAAAAAGAATGCTTGAGAAAATAAGCAACACATTTTCGGACATTGTGCGCTCAATCAGCGGCAAATCGAAAATCACAGAAAAGAACATAGAAGAAAGCGTTGAGCAAATCAAAATGGCTTTGCTCGAAGCAGACGTGAACCTTCGCGTTGTGCGCCGCTTCGTCAATTCCACAATCGAAGAGGCAAAGGGCGAAAAAGTCCTTCGCGCTGTTGACCCAGGTCAGCAGTTCGTCAAAATCATCTACGACAAAATCGTGGAAATGCTCGGCGACACAAAGACCGACCTAAAGCTCAAAGGACCAGACACGCAGAGCGTCATCTTGCTCCTTGGTTTGCAGGGTTCGGGAAAAACGACCGCGGCTCACAAAATGGCGGCGAGATTGCAAAAAGAAGGGCGACGTGTTCTTCTCGTTGCGGACGACCTTGTGCGACCTGCGGCTATCGAGCAGCTTTCTGTTTTGGGCGAGAAAATCGGCGTTCCTGTCTACAAGGAGCTAGATACAAAAGACGCCGTGAAAGTCGCTCAGAACGCAATCACACACGCAAAGAAAAACGGCTTTGACACAATCATCATCGATACAGCTGGTCGCTTGCAGATTGACGAAGAGATGATGGGCGAGCTTGTGAGAGTGAAAAAGGCTGTTGACCCAGTTGAAACGCTCCTCGTCGCCGACTCAATGACAGGACAGAACGCTGTTGACATCGCAAAGACTTTCGACGAGCAGCTCAGCGTTTCTGGCGTTATTCTCACCAAGTTCGACTCAGACGCGCGCGGTGGTGCGGCACTTTCGCTCAAGACGATTACAGGCAAGCCGATTTTGTTCATCGGTACTGGCGAAAAGACCGAGGATTTTGAGCCGTTCCACCCAGAGCGCATTGCAAGCCGCATTTTGGGCATGGGCGATATTGTTTCTCTCGTTGAAAAAGCGCAGGAGACTGTTGACCTCAAAGAAGCCGAGAACTTGCAGAAGAAGATGGCGAAAAACGAGTTCACGCTCGAAGACTTGCTTTCTCAGTTCAACGGCATTGAAAAGATGGGCAATATGCAGTCTATCCTCGATATGATTCCAGGTCTTTCTGGCAAGGTGAGCGCGGCGGATTTGGAAAAAGCGGGAATGAAGCGGCAGAAAGCCATTCTTCTTTCGATGACCAAAAAAGAGAGAGCAAATCATCTTATCATTGGTCCTAGCCGCCGCAAGCGTATCGCAAAGGGAAGCGGCACGAGCGTGGCTGAAGTGAACAAGCTCATCAAGATGTTTGAGAAGATGAAGCTTTCGATGAAGAAGCTCTCGAAAAACAAGGGCATGCAGGCTCAGCTTATGCAGCAGATGGGCATTGACCCGTCGCAGATGGCAGGCGCGCTCGGCGGAGCTGGCGGAATGGGCGGTCTTGGCGGCTTGGGCAATCTCAAGGGCATGAACATGAACGACCTCAAGAAGATGGCTAGCAAAATGGGCGGACGCTTCCCATTCTAACCGTCAAAGACGGATTTGTAAGCCGAGGGCTTTTCAAAGCACGGTATTTTTAGTTTTGTGGTAGAAAAAATATTGCCACACGGAGTTGAAACGATTAACGTCGTTTTTAAATCCGTGTGGCTCTTTTTTTTACAAAGCAGGCTATGCCTGTTTGGACACCTTCAAGCGCACATCGACTGTTGCGTTCGCTCTCGTGATAGACGCGGCGACGTTATCGGCAAAATCTCCGTAGACATCGCTTTTGAGGATTTTCGCCACGTTCAAATACGGCACAAGCTCGTCGTTCATAATCGCAACCAGCTGCTTTTTTATCTCGCTTGCACTTTCCCCCGCTGCGACCTTGTCGCTGTCGATTTTGTTCAGCTCCGCCAGAACCGCGCTTTCAGCCGCTCTCAAATCAGCAACAATGTCCGCCACATCGTCAAGCAAAGCGATATTCGCCTTTTCAGCCTCCAAATCTTCGAGAAGCGATTTCACCTGTCCGCTTTCGTTCGCAATGCTCAATCGTGCAATCCCGCGATACTTCGACAAAACAGCGTTGACGGCGCTCGCAGCCTCTTTTTTCTCGGCATTGCGGCTGTGCCGGAGACCTGAAACCACGTCGAAAAGCTCCGTCAGAATCTCGTCGCGCTTTGCGTCCAAGTCCGACAAGTTTGAAGCCGATTTCGTGCGGTTGATGCTCGTCGTGAGAGCCGCCTCTTTTGCCTTTTCGTCAGCGACAATCATCGACAGAAGCTCATCGCCCTTGACCGCCTCGCTCGCATCTTCCCACTTGCTCACGTGCAAGGTGGCCAGAGTCGCCAACTCGCTTACCTGAATGTTGTGATTTACGAAAACAACCTTATCTTTTTTGCTCATAGTTCTCTCCTTAGAAAATCCTGAGTTTACAGGAAAATTATAGTGCTGATTTCAAAATGCTACAAGGCGAAAAGTGCGCTTGCAAAGCCAAACCAAAGTGCGCCGAGTAGATAAGTCTGCTTATCGTCTCAGCGCAAACTGTGGCAAGGCAAAAAGTGTGCTTATCGGCTCAAAACAATTTGCGCGGGGGCAAAAAGTCTGCTGATTGGCTCTGCGCAAGTTGCGGCAAGGCAAAAAGTGCGCTTATCGGCTCAGCGCAAGTTGCGGCGGCTTGATAAGCGCACTTCGTGGCTCAACAAAAAATCGGGGAAAATATTATAATGGCTTTTATGATTTACACATTTCATTCATCAAGGCTCAAGGCGGGAGCGGAGAGATTTTTGCGGCGGGAGCTTGACGGCACGGATTTTTATGCAGAGATTTCGCTGAGCGACGAGGGAGCGCGCGCTCAAGTCTTCGAGAGAGAAAGCGGGGAGCGATATGCGCTTTTCGATGTGAAGAGTGCGGGCGGCGAGTTTTTGGCGGATATTCGAAATCGTGTGCAAGGCATTATCGACGAGATAAGGGCGGAGTGCTTTGAAGAAGAGGATTTGAGAGCGCGATACGTTGCGTTTTTGAAAGATGAGTTCGGCGTGAGTGCTGATTTTCCTTGGGCGAAAGAAGAAAGATATTCTGATGCGGCGGTTTTTCGCTGTCCGAGCGGGAAATGGTTTGCGCTCATTATGCACATTTCGCTAAAAAACTTGGGCTTTGAGAGCGACGAGGGCGTTTTCGTCGTGAACCTCAAAGCCGATAGCGAAAAAATCGAGGAGATTACAGACAAAAAATCCGTCTTCCCCGCCTATCATATGAACAAAAAGCACTGGATAACCGTTTTGCTTTCCTCTCCGACTGCTTTCGACACGCTTTGCGCTCTCACACGCCGCTCTTTTTCGCTTGTCAGCAAGAAGAAAAAACTGCCCGCCCTAACAGAGCGGACAGCCAAGGAGGTTTTATAAGCGCGCGTTTGGATAATGCGCGTTATTTCTGAGCAAGCCGTGCATCTCCCGTGTTTTCATAGAAAGATAACACGTCGTCTGCAAAAAGACGGTCGATGCCTTTTCGGTATGAGTCGATTTTGGAAACATAATTCAAAGTTGTTTGCGGCGTGCTGTTGGAGCGGACTTTTCCCGTTCCTGCATTGTACATCGCAAGAGCCGCAATCTCGTTTCCTGCCGTATCAAGACAAAATCTCAAATGCGACATTCCGTATTTCGCTGAAATCTCAGGATTGAAGAAATCCTCTTCGCGCAAGTCCGGAAAAGACTTGTTGTTGAGCTGGAAAAGCCCTCGGTCAATAGAACCGTTCGTGTTTTTGTTGACTGCCGTCGCCTTGTACTCGCTTTCTGTGTGTGCGAGCGCGAAAGCAAGCGAGAGCGGAATATCGTTCTTTTCCGCTTCTTTCATAATCGCTGTCGCAACATCGCGGTCTTCTGTCAAATGAATGTAGAACCATTCGACAGCAGCCTTTGAATACGGTTGACGATAAAGATAAAGCCCGTCGTCAATCTTTCTCTTGAAGTCTTGCGCCTTTGCGCTATAAGACACATCTGAAATCTCCGCGTCTTCGATTTCTGCCTCGTAAGGAACATCGTCCTCAACGGCAATCGCTTCAACCTCGAACTGAGGGAGCGTCTGGACGGGAGCGGGCGTTTTAATCGGAACAAGCGCAACGATGAGCGCGCAAGGAATCAAAAACAAAAGACTGAAAAAAATTGTACCGAATAAAAGCCTCATTGAATGGTTTTTCTCAAACACAAACTCATTCATAAAAAGCCCCTTTTACAATATCCACTTTCTCTAAAAAAGAAACAAAATTGGAAAAATTAGAGATATTTTTGCATAAAGTGGCATTTAATGCAAGCGTCTTCAAGATAAAACACAAAAAAACTAAAGTTTTGTTTTTCTCCGTCACTCAAAAAATTCAGGCAATAACCGTGTTTGCGCCTTCAATTTTGCTCGCCGAAAAGAAAACGTATTGCGCGTGTTTTGCCGAAAGCTCTTCGATGAAAAAAGAGGCGTCTTCGCTTTTTGTGCCTTCGGGAATCCAAAAGCCTGCGATGGAGGTGCAGTCCTTCAACCGACGCGCCGCGTGCTTCATTGCCGCTGTGTATTGCGAAAACTCGCCGTCGCGGTCTTTTTCGCCCTTGATGAAAACGTACTTTCCGCTTCCTTCCATCTCTTTTAGCGAAAGGCGGATTGAAGCCAAAAGCTCCTCGTTATAAACGCCCTCTTCTCCTTCTTCAACACTTTTCCACGAAAGCGCGAATGGCGAGACGCTGCCTTCTTCAACAGCGCTTCCGTCTACTTTTATGAGTTTTCCGTCCTGACAATCGAAAATCTTTTCTAATTTCATCAAAAATCTCCAATAAAACAAAGATATTTCAGTGCAAACAAAATATCATACTAGGCGATTTTATAAAAGCAGTTGCAATAAAAAATCAAAGCATTACAATTATAGGTATATTTCACATCAGGAGGGCGATATGCCATTTATTAACGTAAAGGTCACAAAAGAACTCAGCAGTGCGAACAAGGAAGAACTCAAGGCTTCTCTCGCAAAAGCCGCAGCGGTCATCGGAAAAGCAGAAACTTGGGTGATGGTCAACATTGAGGACAAGCAGGACATCTGGCTTGGCGGAAAGAAAAAAGAAAGCGCCGCATATTTGAGCGCGGAGCTCGTCGGCGAGTGCGATGAGAAAAACTCACTTGCGTTCTCAAAGGCGATTTGCGACGTTATGGAGAGCACGCTTTCAATCCCGAGCGACAGCGTTTATCTTGTCATAAAGCCAGTTGAGGGCTTCCACTGGGGCTGGAACAAACAGACATTCTAAAACAAAAGAGACGGGTGTAAAAATGAACGAAAAGCACTTGCAATACATTCAGAATGTTCTTGATGAAGCCGTAAGCACAAACAAATTTGCAGGAAACTCGTGTCTTGTGTATCAAGGCGGAGTGATTCGTGGCTTTTGGACGAGCGGATACGCGGATATCGAAACGAAAAAGCCGTTTTCGCGCGACACAATTTGCCGTATTTTTTCGATGACGAAAGTCGTGACATCGATTGCGGCGTGGATTTTGATAGAACGCGGAAAAATCGACATCGCTTCCCCTGTTTCTGATTACCTCGAAGAGTTTTCCTCTCTTAATGTTTGCACTCCTGAGGGAAAAATCGTTCCTGCCAAGAACGCTCTTCTTGTGCGCGATTTGCTCAATATGACGTCAGGCTATTCTTATGGCGGGCTTCAGGACGAATCGCACAGACAAATCGCTGTCTTGATTTCAAAGATTGACAGCGCGCTCAAAAACGGCACGGAAATGTCTGGCGAGGAAATCGCAAAACAGGCGGCAAAGATTCCGCTTTCGTTCGAGCCTGGAGAGAGTTTCGAGTACGGAATAAGCGCTGATATTCTTGGCGTCTTGATTGAAAGAGTGAGCAAAATGAGCCTTTCGGACTTTTTCAAAAAGGAGATTTTTGAGCCTCTTGGAATGAAGGACACAGCTTTTTTCGTGAGCGCGGAAAAAAAGGCGAGAGTTGCAAGCGTTTACGAGCAGTACAAGGACGAGGACGGAAAGAGGGCTCTCAGAAAAACGACAGAGCCGATTCTTGGAATCGCGAATGCTCCCGAAAAATTGCCTGCGTTCCAGTCAGGCGGCGCGGGTCTTTTGAGCACTGTTGACGATTATATGAAATTGTGCAGAATGTTTGCTGAGGACGGCGCGCTTGAAAGCCACCGCGTTCTTCAGGCGGGAACTGTCCGCGCAATGCACACGCTCCACATCGCGCCGAAATTGCAGAAGGTCTTCGAGGAAAAGCACCCGTCGCTTTCGGGCTACACTTACGGAAACTTGATGCGGCAGCTAATCGATGCAGGGCAGAGCACGACCGCCAACCGCGGAAACTCGGAGTTTGGCTGGGACGGCGCGCTCGGAACTTATATGGCGGTTGACAGCGGAAACGACCTTGCGATAGTCTTTTTCACGCAGTGCAAAAATGACGGCGGATACACGTCAGTCGCGCGAAAAATCAAGAATATCGTCTACGCTTCTTTGAGCGGCAAGGACGATATTTCAAAGTTTTAATTCGGAAAATCCTCGTCGGACGCTCTGACGACTCTTTTCCGAACGGAAAAAGGCTGTCGGGAAGCTCTGGCGAGGAATTTCCAAACGGAAAAAGCTTGTCGGGACGTTCGGACGGCAATTTTCCAAACGGAAAAGGGCTGTCGGGACGTTCGGGCGAGGAATTTCCAAACGGAAAATGCTGTCGGGACGCTCGGAGAGCAATTTTCCAAACGGAAAAGGCTTGTCGGAATGCTCGGACGCCAATTTTCCGAAAAAGAGACTGGGGAAAATTGGAGATTTTTTCAAAAAGAGTGAAAAAACGCTTGTAAGAGAGCGTAATAGGGGTGAGAATTCGTTTAACAGAGGTCGTATGACTTCCGAATTTTTTTATAGAACTATGGGTGGTGGTTTTATGAACAAAAAAATCATTGTTTTTGGCGCTGCGATTTTGTCGATGGCGGCGGTGTTTGCCAAGGCGGGCGATGCTCGCTATGTGGCTGTGAAAAATGCTGAGGTTCGCGCTTCTGCATCTTCTTTTGCAAAGAAAACTGGCTCTCTTGATTATGCTGAGGAGGTCGTTATCGTGAGCGAAAGCAAGGACTGGACAGAGGTCAAGAGCGCGAAAAGCCCGAAGGTGAGCGGTTGGATTAGCAACTCTGCTCTTTCAAAGCGAAAGATTGTTTCGTCTTCGTTCTCAGCCAGCGCAAACGAGTTGGCTCTTGCTGGAAAGGGATTCAACGACGAGCTTGAAAGCGAGTACAAGAAGAGCGGCGGCTCTGATTTTGCGGCAGTTGACGCAATGGAAAATCAGGAAGTTTCCCGCGACGAAGTGAAAAGATTTATGGTTGACGGAAACTTGAAGACAGGAGAAACAAAATGAAAAAAGTTGCGGTATTCCTGTTTGCGCTTTTCTTGTGTGCATCGGTTTTTGCAGAGAAGAAGAGCGACAAGAAGGACAGCGAGGGTTCTGGCGCAAAAGAGAAGATTACGGGCGTTTTGGATTCGATAAGCGGCGCAATCAACAAGGCTGGAAGCAAGGTCAAGGAAGGCGTGGGCGGCAAGGTTAACGGCGACAATATGAGCGAATCGTTCAAGGACGCTCAAGATGCTGCTGAGAAGGCGCAGGAAGTTATCACGCCAGAGCAGGAATACTACATCGGGCGCGCGGTTGCGGCAAAGATTCTTGCAAAATACAAGGTCTACAATTCGCCGAAAGCGCAAAAATATTTAAACAGCGTTTGCCACGCGCTCACAAGTGTCAGCGAGCGCCCTGATTTGTACAAAGGTTATTTTGTTGTGATTCTTGATTCCAATGAGATAAACGCTTTTGCAACTCCGGGCGGTCACATTCTTGTTACTCGCGGGCTTTTGAAATGCACTGACAGCGAGGACGCTGTTGCGGCTGTTCTTGCGCACGAGGTTTCTCACATTTTGCTCAAGCATAGCGTGAAAGCGATAAAAACTAGCCGCGCTGCAAATGCAATCATAAAGACAAGCGGCTCTCTTGCTGTTGCCGCAACTGGTGGCAATGACGACGCAAAGGAAAATCTTGACGGATTTAGCGAAAGTGTTGATAGCGTTGTTTCAAGTATGCTTGAGCATGGTTATTCAAAATCGCAGGAACTTGCGGCGGACTCAAAGGCGCTTGAGCTTTTGGCGGCCGCGGGCTACAATCCTCGCGCGATGGACTCTATGCTTCACCTTATCGAGAAAAACACGCCGAAGGACGCAGAAGCAAGCGGATTCGGAAAGACTCACCCGTCTCCTGCGACGAGATTGAAAAATGTTTCGATGAAATACGGAAAGTACAAGGTTAATGACACTTCTGCTTCTCGCGAAAAGCGTTTCAAGGCGATAAAATCACAATTTTAGGAAATAAAAATCGTATGAAAGAAAATGAAAGCCGCAAGACAAAGACGCGCATTTATGTGGCGATTGTCGCTTTATGTTCGTTTTTGTTTGCGGGAGGGCTTTACAAGGTCGGTGTCTTTACGTTTTTGGAAAACAAGACTTACGATGCCAGAATGGTCTATACGTCTTCTCACTTTATGCCAAGCGATGATGTTTGCTTCATCGGAATTGACCAGGAAAGTTTGACGAGAGCGCAAGAGGAGCGCGGATGGAGTTGGCCATGGCCTCGAGAGGCTTATGGTATGATTGCCGAATACTTGAAAGCAGGCGGCGCAAAGTCGCTGACGTTCGATGTTTTGTTCACTGAGCCTTCGGTTTACGGGGACAGTGATGATGAAGCGTTTGCCAGAGATTGCGCGGATTATGGAAATGTTGTTCACGCGATGTTCTATAATGCTGCAAGCGATGATGAGGTTCTTCTTCCAATCAAATCGATAAAAGAAAGTGCGGCGCTAATCGGCAGCACGGTGAGCGCAAAGGACGGCGACGATATGATTCGGCGCGGTCGTCTTTTTTATGAAAGCGAGGGCGTGAAATATCCTGCGCTCGGTCTTTCTCCGCTTTTGATTGAGGGGGAAAACAGGGAACTTTCAACAGATGAGGCGATTGCAAATTATTATAAATCGCTTCCTGTCGAAAAGGACGGTACTGTATATCTTCGCTACAAGGGAAACGTCGACCGATACGCGCATTATAGCGCTTACGATATTTTGCAGAGCTACGACAGCTATCTTCGCGGTGAAGAGTGCGAAATCCCGCCTGACAATTTTGAAGACGCCTATGTGTATTTTATTTTTTATGCGCCTGGGCTTTTCGATATTTGCTCAACTCCGATTTCAAAGGTGTATCCAGGAGCGGGCGTTCACATGACGCTTTTGGACGGCATTCTGAGCGACAATTTTATTCACCCGCTACCAGTGTTTGCGATTTATCTTTGCATTTTTGCGTGTGCGGCGATTGGCGCTTTGTGCGTCCGTGGCGCAAACGCTGCGTCAAAGCGCGGCATTTTGCTCATCGTGCTTGCAATGTTTGCGTTTCCGAGTGCGTTTTGCGTTCTTGCACATTTTCTATTTGCGAAAAACATTTGGCTTCCGCTTGTCGCGCCTCTTTTCGCTTTTATTATTTCGCTCTTTGGCTCAATGCTCGTCAGTTACAGCATTGAAGGAAAGCAAAAGCAGTTCATCAAGAGCGCTTTTAGCCAATATTTGAGTCCTGCCGTCATCGATTCTCTTATCGCAAATCCGCACAGGCTGAAACTTGGCGGAGAGAGAAGACACATTTCGATTTTCTTTTCTGACGTGCAAAGTTTCACGTCGCTTTCTGAAAAATTGTCGCCTGAAACGCTCACAGAGCTTTTGAACGTGTATCTCACAGAAATGACCAACATCATTTTGGAACACGGCGGCACAATCGACAAATACGAAGGAGACGCGATAATCGCGTTCTGGAATGCGCCGTCTGACCAAGACGACCACGCTCTTCGCGCTCTCACTGCGGCATTGCGATGCCAGACACGACTTGAAGAGCTTTCGCAGACGTTCATCGACAAAGTTGGGCGACCGCTTTGGACGAGAATTGGGCTGAACACAGGAGATGCCATCGTTGGAAACATGGGCAGCAATCTCCGATTCGATTACACGATGCTTGGCGACAGCGTAAACCTCGCGAGCCGCCTTGAAGGGCTTAACAAGCAGTTCGGAACATATCTCATGTGCTCTCTCCAGACAAAGACAGAAGCCGAAAACGCTGGTTGCACGCTTTGCTGGCGCGAACTTGGGCGAGTCGCTGTTGTTGGAAAAAAAGATGCTGTCAATGTGTTTGAGCCACTTCTTCCAGAGACCTATAAAGCAAAAGAAGCCGTATACAAAGCGTTTGATATTGGCTTGAAGTTGTTTTATGAAGGAAAAATCGAAGAAGCGAAGAAATATTTTTATGTGATGAGTACAGTTGATGCTCCTTCAAAAGCGTATTTGGAGCATTGTGATTTAGTTTTGAAATCGGGCGACGCAAATGAGCCAAACTGGAGCGGCATTTGGGTTGCAACGAGCAAATAACGGATAAAAGAAGAGTTCTTATATTGACAATAAAAAGAATTTTCTGTAGTCTATTAGAACTTAACTTGTAATTTTTTATCAGGTGGTAAAATATGTCTAGAGTATGCGAATACTGCGGCAAAGGCTCGCAGCACGGCAATAAGGTAAGTAATTCCTACATCCACACACGCAAGACTTGGAAGCCAAACTTGGTTGAAATCAAGACTGTGGAGAATGGCACGACAGTTACGCGCAAGATTTGCACACGCTGCCTCCGCACTTCAGACGCATTGGGAGTTCCTTTCAAGAAGGTAACAGTTCCAACTGCGAAAACAGAAACTCAGGCAAAATAAAAGCCGAAGTTTTCAAGAGACCCGTTCCAAAGAGAACGGGTTTTTTTATGCCTTTTTTCTGTAAAGGTCGCCAGTGAGTCGGAACGGCGTTTCCATAGTTGTGTAAAGGTCGCCAGCGAGTCGGAACGGCGTTTCCATAGTTGTGTAAAGGTCGCCAGTGAGTCGGAATGGCATTTCCATAAATAAGGAAAGCCCGTCAGTGAGTCGGAACGGCATTTCCATAAACGTGTATGAGCGAAAGGGAGCGCGGGGAGTGTGTCATTCTGAGCGAAGTGAACGTAAGTGAACGAAGTCGAAGAATCTACTTTCTCAAAAACACAGGCGCTTATGAAAAAACATAATCAGATTCTTCGACTCCAAACGGCTCA
>CACYWZ010000063.1 GCA_902778325.1 uncultured Spirochaetaceae bacterium | reverse complement strand
CAAAACTTTTTCTTTACTGTAATTTGATACACGTTCTCAAATTTTAGAGGCAAAAAGTTTATGGATTCAAGGCAAAAAGCAAAAAACGAAAAAGCACTGAAAATTATCACAATTCTTATGATTGCATCTATCTTGCTTTCTGCCGTTTTTGCAAGGGCAGAAGAGCATGACTGCACGGGCGAAGAGTGTCCGATATGTCAGGTCTTTCAAATCGCAAAGTTGAATCTTCAATCAATCATTCTCAAGGCATATACTTTCACAAAACAGATAAAATACTCGATGTCATTTCTTGTTCTGTTTCCAGTAACAGCACTCCTCCCCTTTTCAACGCTGGTAACGGAAAAAATCAAATTAAATGACTGATTCCTGTTGCTTGAATCTGACAAAATTTAATTGCAATAGGAAAATCTATGAAGAAATCTAACAAAAAGCCTGTTGTGCTCATTACAGGATATCTTGGGTCTGGAAAGACGACGCTTTTGAACAATCTTTTGAAGCAGGAGACACGTCGTGTTGCCTTGATTGTCAATGACATGGGAAGCATCAATGTTGATGCTGAGATACTGAAAAAAGATGGCGCGAACGTTGCAGAGTGCCCGATGTACGAGCTTCAGAACGGATGTATTTGCTGCACGCTCAGGGACGAGTTTATCAAGCAGCTTGAGAAGATATCTGAAATCGACAGCGTTGAGGTTGTCTTTGTTGAGGCCTCAGGCATCAGTGACCCGGGCGCTGTTTCGGCGAGTTTTCTTGCATACGAGGAAGAAAATCCCGACACTAATGTATATCTGACGTCAGTTGTGACGGTTGTCGACGCTGACAGAATCTATCGCGAGTTCCTTGACGAGCTCAAGAAGCAGCGAAACGACGATGATGTCGACGAGAACAACTTGAGCAGTCAGGAGATATCAACGCTTATCGTTGACCAAATCGAGTTCTGCAACTTCATCATTCTCAACAAGTGCGACTTGCTGAGCGAAAAGCAGCTTTCAGAAGTTGAGGCGATTGTGCGTGAGTTCCAGATGAAAGCGCCGATTCTGCACAGCATAAACGGCGAAATTCCGCTTGAAAAGATTATGACGACGACGCCTTTCGACTTTGAGCAGATTGACTCTTCCTCTGCGATTCAAAAGGCAATCAACTCTCTTGGCGAGAAGAAGGGCTGCACTGACGAGTATGGAATAACTTCGTTTGTCTATGAGGAAAAACGCCCTTTCAACCGCGAGAGGTTCACAAAGTTCATCAACGAAAACTATCCGTCATCGCTCATTCGCGCAAAGGGCTACATCTGGTTCTCGGACGCAAAGCAAGATGTTCAGCTCTTTGAGCAGGCCGGCAGGAACTCGTCTGTGATTGAGGTCTCATATTGGGTTGACGCTTTGTCTGATGAGCAGAAGCAGGCGATTCTCGAAAGCAATCCGGAGATGAAAGAAAGCTGGGACGAGGAGTTCGGGGACAGAGAGAATCAAATCGTGTTCATCGGCAAGGGATACAATCAGTCTCAAATCAGAACAGAACTTGAAAAGTGCCTTGATGAGAAGGCAAGCGCATAAGGAGAAATACAAATGAAATTGAATAAATTGTTTTTGGCTATAAGCGTGTTTTTTATGCTGGGCTTGGCTGTATTTGCAAAGCCTGCAACATCAGCGAAGAAGATTAAAGTTGTGACGACAATCTTTCCTGAATACGACTGGGTTAAAGAGATTGTAGGCGAGAAAGCGGACAATGTTGAGCTCACGCTTCTTATGAGGAATGGTGTCGACTTGCACTCATATCAGCCGTCAATAAAGGACATTGCGAAAATCAGCGATGCGGACATCTTTATTTTCGTTGGCGGAGAGAGCGATGAATGGGCAGAAGATGCTGTCAAAAACGCAAAGAACAAGAGTCTCAAGGTAATCAATCTTCTTGAGGTTCTTGGCGACAAGGTCAAGAACGAAGAAATCGTTGAGGGTATGGAGCATGACGAAGAAGAGCATGAGCACTCTCATTCAAAAGAGGTTTCGACATTCGAGGACAGCGATGTTGAAGACAGAAGCCTTGCGGACTGGGCAGGAGACTGGCAGTCACCATATCCGTTTGTTCTTAGCGGAGAACTTGATGAGGCATGGGAAGAGAAGGCAGAAGACGGAAAAAAGAGCGCTGCTGAATACAAAGAGTATTATGCGAAGGGCTACAAAACAGACATCAAATCTCTTTCGATAAGCGGCGATAAAATCACATACACTTATGACAGCGGAAAAACTGTAAGCGCGCAGTACAAATACACAGGATTTTACATTCAGCATTGGTCAGGCGGAACAAAGGCTGCTATGTACCGTTTTGTCGCAGTTGACAAGAACACTGGGGCTCCAGTTTTCATTGAAATCAATGACCACATGATTGAAAGCGCAAAAGCAGAGCATTTTCACCTTCGTATGAGCAACACTGGCTTTGATGATATTGTTGATGTAGAAACATCATTCCCGACATTCTTCCCGTCTTCAATGAGCGCTTCTGAAATCGCTGAGCATCTTGCAGGACACCATCACCATGAAGAAGAGAAAGACGAACATGTCTGGCTTTCTTTGAGCAATGCAATGGTTCTTTGCGATAGTATTTGTGACGCACTTTCAGAAAAAGACGCTAAGAGCGCAAGTGTTTACAAAAAGAATGCTGCTTCATACAAGGCAAAACTTTCTGCGTTGGACAAGAAATACAAAGTTGCTGTGTCTAATGCAAAAAACAAGACGCTTCTTTTTGCTGACCGCTTTCCATTCCGCTATCTTGCTGACGATTATGGCTTGAGCTATTATGCGGCATTCGCAGGCTGCCACGCAGAGACAGAAGCAAGTTTCAAGACAATCGTATTCCTTTCGAACAAGGTTGATGAGCTCTCTCTCAGCACAATTTGCAAAATCGAGGGCAAGAACGACAGAATCGCAAAGGCAGTAATTGCAAACAGCAAGACAAAGAACCTCAAGATTGTAACGATTGACTCTCTTCAGTCAACAACAGACAAGCAGATAAAAAAAGGCACGACGTATCTTAACACAATGGAAAAGAACCTCGAAGCCTTGAAACAGGCGCTCTAAAAGCGCATAAAAAAGCCCGACATTTTGAATGTGTCGGGCTTTTTTCATCTCTCCCCTACTTTATAAAGCGCATGTTGTCAACAAAGAAATGTCCTTCTAATGGAGTTGATTCATGATAGCAAATGTTGATTCTGTAAACGAGCGAGAGAGCGTTCGTAAATTGTTTCGTTGAAAGAACAATCGTATGCTTTCCTGGTTCTATTGATACGTAAGAGGTCTCATTCCAGTCCCAGTTGTCAGAGGTCTGGAATGACATACTAAAGCCAATAGACACATCTTCAGGATTGTAAACATCAAAAACAATGTACTTCGCGCCAGAAAAATCCCAACGATGGTCCATATAAAACATTCCCGACAAATCAGAGCCTGAAAAGGATTTTCGAACCTTGCACTCAAGCGAGTTCCTTCCTTCCGACGCCCATTGAGTTGAAACGCGAGCCGATGTAGAAAGCTTTGGCGGTCCCCACTGCTCCCAATCGAATGACGCCCAAACCCAATAGTTGCCTTTCTCGAAGTTGTCGAGATAAACCGAAGTGCCTTGAGGAACAGTCTCTTCGTCTCCAATCACATCATAGGCAAAAATAGGCAATGTAATTGCAAAAAATATAAAAACTGATAATAAAGTGAGCCGTTTCATAACTGTCTGTCTTCTCCTAGCACTTGAATTTGTTCATTTCGTCCTTGAGGGAATTGATAGCATCAACACTCGCGCTGACATTCTCGTGCGCTTTCTTGGCGGCTGCGGAAATCGTGTCCGCCTTCCCTGCCATCTCGTTCATACTTGCGCTGACCTCTTGCGCCATCTCTGAGAGGCTGTCCATCTCGATTGAAACCTGCTGGCTTCCCTCAAGCATTTTCGACGAGCCATTCTTGACATCACTCGTAATTGCGTTAATGCGCTTGATTGCGTCAAGAATCTGAACACCACCCTCGTTTTGCTGCTTCATCGCGTCATCAATAACACGCTCCTGCTCGCCGACAGTTTTCGTAAGGTCAAAGATTTTGCTGAACTGCTCTTGAACTGTGATACTGGACTGAGAAACCTCGTTGATGGCGTTGTAGACTTCCTTCAGCGCTTGCTGCATCTTCACGCCCTGAGAAGACGACTCTTCAGCAAGTTTTCGGATTTCGCCCGCAACGACACTGAATCCGCGACCGCTCTCCCCTGCGTGCGCCGCCTCAATAGCAGCGTTCATAGCAAGAAGGTTCGTCTGGCTTGCGATGTTCTTTATGACAGAAGAAGCCTCTGAAAGATTTTTGCTCTTGTCCTGAATGTCCTTTGAAAGGGATACCGTCTTGTTGACAAGCGACAGTCCATCGTCGGACGCTTTCTCAAGCGCTTCCATAGAAACCTTGTTCTTCTCAAGAATCTTTGTGACAGAGTTTATGTTCGCAGTCATTTCCTCAATTGAGGACGACGACTGAGAAACGCTTTCGGCTTGCGTGTCAATGTTGGTGCTCAGCGTTTCGATGTTCTTCACAATCTGGTCAACAACAGCCCTCGCCTCAGTAACACCTGACGCGTGGCTAATCATCTTTGACTGCACATTTGAAATGCTTTGCGTGATGTCGCTAACAGCCCTTGACGTCTCGTCCATCGAAACATCGAGTTCCTCACCGATTTGCTTCATCTTGTCGCTGGAGTTCTTGGCGCTGATTATCGAAGAGCCGATTTTCTCCATCGTCTTGTTGAAGCTCTTGCACATTGCACCGATTTCATTGTTCTCGCTGACCGCAAGACGCACTGTAAGGTCGCCGTCGCCCTCGCTGATGTTGCGAAGAGCCTTCTCGCTTGCCGTAAGAGAGCGCGTGAGGCGCGATACTGTGAGATAAGTCAAAACTGCAACAAGAACAATCTGCAAAAGGAAGGCAAAAATAACAGTCCAAAGCGCCGAAAATGAGTCTTTTACCATAACAGCGCGAGGAGTTTCAGAAATGAAATACCAAGAAGAGCCGGTTCTGTCAGGGTGAAGACGAGAGATGACAACGAAATCGCTTCCAGAGAAAAACGAAGCAGAATCGCCCTCATTGTCCTTGAAATACTCAGCGAACGCTTCTTGTGAATAAAGCGTGCTTTTCTTTCCGACCTCAGAGCCGTCAGTTGAGCCCATAACCACGCCAGACGATGAAAGAAACTGCGTTCTCGCTCCAGCGAATATCGAAGAGCCGTCAAGAAGCGCCGTCAAGTTTGAAAGCACAATGTCAATTCCCGCAAGACCGACCGTCTGGTTGACAGAGTTTTTGATTCCGACCGAAACCTGAGCGCTCAGCACATTCTCACCGTCAATCACAACCATTGTAGGCTCCGTGATTGTCGCAACCCTGTCGACAATAGTGGCTTGCTCAAGCACAACAGGAAGCCCTACAGTACTGTCATTCTTGATTCGCCCGTCCATATCAGTTATGTAATGCACACGGAACTGCCCTGTGGGGTTCACATCTTTGTCAGCGTCGAGCGCGTCGCGGTGGTCAAAGCGATTCGGAAGCCATATTGCCCAAACACTCTTGTGTCTTGTGTTATTCACCATAGTGCGCATTTCCTGCTCGACGCCTGTCCGCCTAAAATCGTCAGGAATTGCCCAAACGCCGCCTAATATACCGCCGAGCGATTCAACAGAGTTGACCGACTCAAGCATTTCTTTTTCAACAAAATTGGCTTTCTTTTCAGTCAATGCAGTGATAATCGATTTCGACTGCGCCACATTCATTGAAAAAACAGTCCGACCGATAAAAGCCGTCATAACAACCGAAATGCACAACATTCCGGTTCCAATCATCAATAAAAAGCTTGTCCTAATAGATTTCTTTGTCTCTCTACTACTGTCCATACTTAATAATTTAACACACAAGAGGCTTCAACACAAAAACACTTTGTTAAAATCATTCACATATACGACATAAAAACCGCATATGTTTTGGTATCAAACCCGCATACGGTTGCACACCCTTTCCGCATGCGGAAAGACATCGCTTCTGTATGCGGTTGTGTATCTCACCCGCACTAGGTTGGACACCTCAACCGCATGCAGGGGGATTATCTTATCACAGAGTAAATCGTTTCGCGGAAGGAGTCTGAAGCCTCACTTGCGCTCTTTTTCTTTGACGCAAGGTCAAAAGTGTTGTCGCAAAATGATTTTACGATGTCGCTGTTTTCCATAATCGCAAGCATTTTGCTAATCTTGCTGCGGTTGAAGCGAATGCACATCAGAGCCTCGTACTGAAGCGACTCAAGGCGATTGTTCTCCAGAAGCGATGTGAAAGCCTTGTTGCTTGCTGGAACGCCCTTCTCGTTTCCTTGCAAGAGCGCAAAAGACTGGTCGTTCAGAAGATAGTTCATGAACTTTGCGGCTTCTTTTGGGTTTTGTGTGTCCTTTTTTATCGCGTACATGAGCGCAGGCTTCAAATACCAGCCGGACTCAGAGGCGCTTTCGTTTTTGATAAAGCAGCCAAGCACGCTCTCTCCAAGATTGTCATCGATAGCTTCGGCGTATTTTGCGCTTTCATTGCACCACACAAAGACACCCGCGATGCGACGTGTCTTTAGGTCTTGGGCGCTGAAGGTGTCAGGGTACGGATAAACCACATGCGAGGTGATAAGAGATTGTGCGAAGTTGAAAAGTGAAATCAATTCCAAGTTCGACGGTGTGAATGTCGCATTGTCCAAAAACATTTTCTTTGAATATGTTTGCTCGAACCACGCAAGGCAAAGAAGGAAAAACTGCTTCTCGCCAAGACCGAGAACATACATATCGCTTTTTCTTAGCACTTTGGCACATTCAAACAAGTCAAGCCACGTTGAAGGCACATTCAGAGCGTTGTCGACAAAGACTTTTTTGCTGAATATCGGAACAAGCGTGTTGAAAGAAACGGGAATAGCGTTGAGTTTCCGATTCTTTGTGCCATAAGAAAGGTCGTCCAGCGTGAAGTTGTAAAGCTCGATTGTGTCGCTTAGATTGTTGAGGTCAAAAAAGCCGTTGCCGTCAGATGAGTATTTGTCGAGCCAGTCGAAATTGATTTGCATAACGTCGGCGCTAGAGCCTGAGAGAAACTCTTTTTCAAAATCCGCCTCGTATCCAATCCACGAAAAGTCCTCACCGACAACGTTTATATATGCGTTCTCGCTGTTGAATGCTTCTATTCCCTTTTTGGTGTACTCAGAGCGCGCCTCCTTTCCCCACCACGAAAAGCGCACTTGCTTGACATGTCTGATTTCGCCCTCGCCCCTGCAAGAAACAAAAGCCGCCAACAAAAAAGCAAGAGAGATAACTTTAGCGTTCTTTGAAAATCTCATCTTTCAACTCCATAAACAACATAACAACTTGAGGGTCAAAATGCTCTCCCGCTTCCTTTTCTATGAGCGAAAATGCGTCCTCATAGCTCATTGGCTTTTTGTAGCACCGCTCTGAGACAAGAGCGTCAAACACGTCAGCGACCGCCATAATGCGAGCGCAAAGCGGGATTTCCTCGCCGCGCTTTCCTGCGGGGTATCCCTTGCCGTTCCACTTCTCGTGATGGAAACTTGCAATGTCAAAAGCGATATCAACATACATCTTGTTCTCAACACCGCCAATTATCTCCGAAACGATTTTGCCTCCCGCGCTTGAGTGCGTCTTCATTATCTCAAACTCTTGCTCATCGAGTTTTCCGCTCTTGTTGAGTATCGCATCAGGAATGACAATCTTTCCAATGTCGTGCATTGGCGCGGCTCTTGTCACGCAGTCGATATATTCGTCAGTAAGAATATCGCTCCAAAGCCCTTTCTTCTTTGCTTGCTTCAATATCATATTCACAAGATGGCTCGTGCGCTTGACGTGCTGCCCAGTCTCGCCGCTTCTGCTTTCAACAAGGTCTGCAAGTCCCATAATCGTGTTGTTCTGAATCTCAGATATGCGCATTTCGCTTTGCTCAGATTTTGACTTGAGGAAGTCGTTGTTCTCCTCAAGTTCCTTGAGCACTTTGTAGCTGTAGAAAATGCTCATCAGAATCGAGATGATTATCACCAAAAAGCCAATCTTCGCAAAAAAGCGCGAATACATAAGATGAGAGTCCACTTCGCTTTTTGAGCGGACAATATAACTTTTTGAAAGTTTTGAGAGCGTGTTTATGCTGTTGTTCACCCTTTCCATAAGCGGAAAAATGAACGAGGAAGTAAACTCTGCGATATCCTCCTCGCTCTCAGTGCCTTTCATCGACAGCAAAACCACATTGAAATTAAGATAGTGAAGAACATCGTCGTTGACACTTCTGAAGAGCGCCTCTTTTTCAGAGCCTCTCTTCATCGTCTTCATGACTTCTCCGTGCGAAATCATCTGGTTTCGGATTTCGATTTCCGTTTCCATAAGAGCCTTCATCGTCTCTTCTTTTGCGGCAACAGTCGAATTGAGGACAGAGCTCATATTGTATTCGTATTTGTACAAAAGGCTTCTGATTTGCTCAACATCGCTTTCGGCTTCAAAGACTTGCTCAATCATCGAATCGTAAAGCGTTGTCTGAACGTCAAGACAGTATCTCAAGTACATTATTCCCAAAAGTCCGACGAACTCTGCGACAAAAATAACAATCAAAGCGCTTATTGAAATGCTCTTCTTCATAAATAAAAATTATAACACAAGAGTTTTCAATCTGTCATTCATTCACCTTATTTTTGCTCTTCGGGCTTTTTCCAAAAGCTCATTTTTTTAAATTTTGGCTCGCGGGCATTTGCCCAAAAGGCAAAATTTCCAAAATCTCTATTCGGGCATTTACCCAAACGCCCACTTTTTCAAATTTGCCCTTTCGGGCATTGCCCGAACCAAGCTTTTTTAAAATTTGCCTCGCGGGCATTTGCCCAAAGCTCATTTTTTTTGAATTTGGGCTTTCGGGCATTTTACCAAAGGGCATTTTTCGAAGAATGACAATTCATTTCTCAAAATCACTCAGAAACTGATACGCCTGCGCAGCTTCCTCAAAATCTACTCCGTACGCGCCGCCCTCGCCCCAGTCATAAGTCGAGCCCCAATAAGTTCTGTCACCATAAGTATCATCATAAAGCTCAATATTTCCGAACCTGTTGTATTCAGCACTCTGTGGAACAATTTTCAGCCAACGACCATCCTGCAAATAAAACTGCTCAAAACAAGAAAAATCATCATTGTTGTTATAAGGCGAAGAAAACTTCGAAAAATACGGATACAAATACACCGAATTGTCGCTTTTGACCTCATACGCGCCAATAACGCCCTGTTCAATTTCCTCCGCCTCAGACATCGCAAAAAAATTTTCACAGAAATACAACCCGTTCGGCGAAAACGAAAACTTGAAGCCCAAACCGTCGTACTCGTACTCTTCCCTGATTCTGAACGTCAGCGCACAAAGCCCAACCTGCTCCTTGCTCATCGGTTCATTGTCGCTAATCTGTTTTTCCTTCTCCGTGATTGAAATGTGGAAAGATGAATAATCATAGCCGTCTTTTATATCATTCTCAAGCAAAAGCAACTTGCCGTTCCACCAAAAATCATAAACAGAAGAATCCAGCTTCATCGCAAAAAGCAAATTAAAAGTCTTGGTAGAATAAAAACAAAGATACTTCTGCCCCAAATAACCGCCGTCCAACACAGCACAAATGGATTTATCCGCATTGAACTGAAAATTGTGGTAAGCTGATAAACCCGCATAAATCGAGTTCTCCGCAAACCTGTAGCTAGATTTCGGCTTTGACAAAGAGGGAGCATTAACATTCTCGTAAACGCAAAACCTGTCCTCACAGCAAAGAATATCGTTTGAGTTCGGCAAATAAAAACTCTTTCGCGAATATTGTGCTTTTGGGAACATCTTCAACACAGGCTCAATCACGCCGCTGGAATTGAACTTCACCGTAACCACAGCGTTCTCAAGATGATGAGTGCCATAATCCCAGCTGCTGTTCAAAATGCCGTAAATCGCATTGTTGTTCTCATCAAAATCCACGCTTCCATAATCAAAATAATGGTCGCTGTCGCACTCAGGCGTTACAGTATCGATGATTTTCTGCGTTTTGGCTTGTGCGTTGTAAGCAACCATTCTTTTTATATATCTGCGGCTTGTTTCAAATTCCACTCGCAAAAAAACAAACTTCTCGTCTTTGCTCACGCTGATGTCTTGAATTGTAAAATAGCGGCTCAACGCCTCCTTCGCCTCAGTGTTCACCTTGAACACAAGCGAGATTTCGTCCTTGTCCAGCGAATACGCATAAACCGAATCGTCCCAGCCAAAATACACCGCATTGCTCTTTGCGCTGTAGAAAATCGCAGAAGAATCCCGCCCGTTTGAGCTGTATTTTCCCGTGAGGTTTTTCACTTTTGTTCCAAGATAAACCTCTTTTTTCTCATCAGTTTTGATGTTGCCGATAATCAGATTTTCGCCGTCATTCGCTCGCGCCACATAATGCTTGTTGTCAGCGCAAAGCACAATGTTTTGAGCATGACTGTTCAGCTTGTCGTGTTCAGAAAACCGCTCCAGCACCACATCAGCGTTCTTTCTGGTGTAATAACTCTTTAACGGAGAAAGCTCAAAACCGTCCGCTGTGGAATAAAAACTCTCCTTGCTCTCAACCCAGCCCTTTTTCCCGCTCGCCTGATTCAAAATATAATACCAGCAAGTTTCGCTGTCCGTTCGGTCTTCGTACCCGCGGATAATCACGCCCAAATCGTTCCCGCTAAAAAGCCCAATCCGCTGTGAATCAGTCGATGCCGCGCTGTACATCTCCAGCGGATATTCCTTTGGTCTGATGTAGCTGCCAATCGATGCAATCCCCGTCTGGGAAGTAAAATAGTTAAAAAGCTTATTCGACACGCTGTCCGTCGGGCTTTCACTCATATAGCCGCCGAAAACCCAGCCGCTCCTTGCACCGTACTTCTTCGCCACATCAGCGGGAAGCTCAACCAGAAGCCAGTTCGACTGAATGCCGTCTATCGTGATTTCATCTCCTGTTTCCAGGAGTTTCACCAGCGTTTTGTCCGTCAGGGCTGCAACTTTTGTTGCGCTCAAATCGGGATTTTCGCGAACGTTCAAACCTTCTGGAGAATCCACAGCGATATATTTTTCATTGTATTCCGGGATTTCTTTTTCAATCACAATTTTTTCTGATTCTGCTTCATCTTCATCGATAACAGCGATGTCAGCGCTTTCCGTGATTTCATTCGCATCTTCTGTTTGGGCGCTTTCTTTTTCCTTGGCATTCTCGCACCCGAAAGCAATCACCGCCGCCAGCAACAAACAACCAATCCGCTTTTTCATATTTTTCATTCCTCTTTCCCCGCCAGATGCTCAAAATATCTCTTCAAGTTCTCGTTTGCATCAATGTAATGCTCCATCAAAGCGCGCGCCACCAGAATGCGATTCTCCCTCGACTCGTGAAGATAATCAAACATCACTGACGCAGAAAAATCCGCCCTCTCCGTGAGTTCAGAAGGAAAAAGGCGCTTCTCCCAATCATCACGGCAGTTAATGTCCGTCAAAAGCAAAAACGCAATGTCGCCAGAGGTGAGCGGGCATGCCGTGTTCGGCAGACAAAACGCCGTCGGCTCATCGCCGAGCATTGCGCCAAGCAGAAAATAATTGTTCCGCTTTCCGCGAGAAACAATCTTTTTGTAGAGCTTTTCGCTTTTCCTCTCCTCAAACAAAGGCTCAAGCTCTGCTTTCGCGCTTTTCAAAAGCGCTTCAAAATCCTTTTCCTCGCGGTCATGAAGGAAGTCCACCACCGGCAAAAGGCTCATCGGGAAAACGTACGCTTCAGTATAATTTTTTCCCTCAAGAGTGTCCCATTTTATCACCTTGAGCACGATGTAATTATATTCCACCGTGCCGCCGTCCTTGTAATAAGTCGGACACGCCGTGCAAGCGCCAAACGAAAGCGGAATAACAAGAGCGATTGTGATAATCAACTTTTTGCTTTTCATCTTAAAACCCCTTTTCTTTTAATTCGTGAACCATGCTCACATAAAAATCGCGGATTTCTGCAAATCCGTATTTCCTTATGGTAAGGATTTCAGGCTTTCTGTAAATCCACATTTCCTTAAAATAAGGATTTCAGACTTTCTGTAAATCCACATTTCCTTAAAATAAGGATTTTAGGCTTTGTGCAAATCTGCATTTCCTTATGATAAGGATTTCTGGCTTTCTGCAAATCCACACTTCCTTAAAATAAGGAACGCTGTTTTTGGAAATTGCCACTTTCCTTATGATAAGGAAAGCCTAATACACCCAGCCGATTTCTTCTAAAGTGTTGTAATCAAAAAGCAGAACGTTGTGAAGAGCTGAAACATCGTGCTTTCCGACACGGACTCTTCTGTCAAACTTTTCAATTTCCGCGCCGTCAAAATATGCGTCCACGCTCATGCAAAAGAATTTTCTGCCGTCGGACTCCGCGAAAATCCCGAAGTCGCAAATCTCGAAGGCAACGGCATTTTTGCTCCACGCTTTGCAATTTTCAAATGTGAGCGTGTTTTTTATGTGCTGGGAAAACTTTTTTACGTCACCTTGCTCTTCTTCGCTCAAATAGCGCTCCACAGGACCTTGCGCAACGTCTGAAACTTCTTTTGGAAGAACGATGTTCAGCGGAAAGTTCATATTTTCGCTCTTGAAATACGACTCCGCCGAGCGCGTCCAGAAAAGCGAGTTTCCGATGTAGATTTCCTTCACGCTCACTCTCATCAAAAACTGAATGTAATAGTCCATCGCCATTCCCGTGCTGCCGATTTTGCGGTCAATGTCGATGAAAACTTTGTCGTTTTTGTAGCGGATTTTATAAGACGAAATGCTTAGCGCAGAATCCAGAATCCAGCCCGAAATCGTGGTTTTTACGAGTTTTGACTTTTGGGGATTGTCCGGCTCAACGTTCTCAAAGTGAATGTTTAAGCTTTCAAAATTGTTTTTGGAAACAGCAGAATGAAGAGCGAAACCGCCCGCAAAAAGAAGCGAAGCGAATGCGAAAATCAATGCAAAAGTGAGTTTTTTCATATTCTTTCTCCAAAGGCAAAAGTATCATATCGGCAAAATCAGCGCAAAAAGAAAAAGCATTGTCGCGCCCACTCTGAGCGGGTTTGAAAGGCACACAAAATATTTCAAAAATCTTGGCAATGATTTGTTGCACAAAACGGCACGCTGCCATTTCACCTGACCGCGCAAGAGCAAAATTTCACAAACCAAAATCGAAAAGCCCACTGCAAAAAAGTCAAACTGCTTTTTGGAAAGACAACCGAACGCGATGCAAAACGGAAACATCAAGAAAAAAGCACCGATAACGTTCACGATGTAAATCGGCAAAAGCCAGTTTTTTGAAACGGTCAGGTTTTCGTCGTCCAGATTTTTCTTTTTTGAAAGCACAATCCCCACAACAGAAGTGAGCAAAAGGTAGAGCGACAAGAAATACATAATGCTCCAATTGCCTGCATCAAGCCACACAAAAAAGGCAATCGGGAAAAGCGACATGAGAAAGTCAAAGACAAAATAAAGCGCCAAAAAGATTTTTTTCACATTCATATTTTCCTCATCTCAATCAAAACTATGAGCCAGTATAAACAAAAAATCGGAAATATCATATTACATTGGTGCGTTTTTTATAAATATGTGTTAAGCATTGTTACTATCGTTTTCGGCTCTGCCTTTTTTATTTTATTTTCAAGCGTGCAGACCCCAATTGCTCATTAAAGTTTTTGGCAATATCGCAAAACTTCAAACGAAATCCCTCGTTGAAGAGGATATTATAAGAGCTGTCCTTGAAGCAGGATATTTTACAAAAGGTGATTTTATTTCAAAAGGCTTTAATCGCTTCAAGGCACAAAAAGTTTTTCTGTAAATCAGACTCTTTTGAACTGTCTTTTGATTCTTGTGAGTTTTGGAATGATTGCCTTCGCACTTTCTATGACAGGTCTTTTTTCTATAAATCTTCCGAGCATAAATCTTTTTAACAAATTCAGAACTTCCAGCACATTTTTGCTTGGTTTCTTAAACGGTTTTATGCCTTGCTCGCCTCTTGCCACAATGCAATTATACGCAATTTCAACTCAAAGCGCACTAAAAGGAAGTTTGGCAATGCTTCTTTTTGGCCTGGGAACACTTCCCTTAATGCTTTCTTTCTCGCTTTTTCAATCTTTTATATCTTCCAAAAAAATTGTCTTTCAAAAAGTCCTTTCAGCATCTATCTTGATTCTTTCATTTTCGATTATCTCTAGAAGTTTAAGTGCGCTGGGATTCAGAGCAAACATTACTGAAAGTGCTGCAAAAGATTACAAAGTCGCCAAAATCGCTCCCGATGAGCAAAGCCAAAAAATTGAAATCAATCTTTCGTATTCTGGTCAACACTTGCCAAAGTTGCAATCCTTCTCCGCGTGCATACTTTGTGCAGAAAGGAAGAAAACTCGTTTGCCAAAATTGCGGGAATCAATTCACGATGAATGATGTGGGAAAAGCCTCATACGGCTACAATCCATCTCAGATTCCTTTTGACGAGCGAAAAGATGAGCTTGTAGTTTCAACAGACATTCTAGAAAAAGTAGCCCCCGCCTTCAAGAACTGGCAGGGGCAAACGGAGTAAGACGTCAATTAAATTACATAATCAGAGCTTCCAAGATAGCGGGCAAGGAATTTCTTTGTCCGCTCTTCTTTTGGCTGGCTCAAAAGCTCTTTCGCGCCACCCTCCTCTGCAATCTCGCCTTTGTCAAGAAAAATCACCCTATCGGCAACATCACTGGCAAA
>CACYWZ010000062.1 GCA_902778325.1 uncultured Spirochaetaceae bacterium | reverse complement strand
GCTCAGCGCATAATTATTGTATATTTTGAGGTTCGCCAAGCCTCTTTATATAAGCCTAAATGGTAAAGAGTGTGTCCCTTTGTTGATTTGAGGGTGAAACTGTCGCCAACGGTTTCTAAACTAAGTCTAAAGTTCAAAGCGGCAGGATTTGTGTTCGTCCTGCCGCTTTTTTTCGCGTGTGTGTATATGCGGCGTGTCATGCTGAACTCGTTTCAGCATCTGCATTTTAGGCTTTTGCAACTTCCGAAACGAGTTCTCCAATGACATTTTTGAACAAAATCTCGTTTGCTGGACGAATTCCGCGTCTCGAACAAACTAAATTTCGTTTGCTGCCCCTCAGGGAAGCTTTTAACAAACTAAATTTGCTCCGCTGGCTCTCAGGCTTCAATGTACATTTAAGACATTGCTCCGCTGAGTGCCAGCGGTCAATGTACATTTCAGACATTTGTTTGCTACTTGAAATCAAAGGAAATATATTCGATTTCAATGAAAAAGTGCGTGTACGGTTGCTGAGCGTAGTCGAAGCAAGAATCTGCTTCCAAAATTTGTTATTTCGACTTCGCTCAATAACCGCCATTCGCAATGACATTTACGCAATCCGCGTTCCCTGAGCGAAGTCGAAGCAAAATGAGTGTTTTGGCTTGATACGCAAAACTTTTGCTAGTAGAATGGCTGTATGGTAAAGCACATCATTTTATGGCAGTTGAAGGACGAGCTTTCTGCCGAAGAAAAAAAAGCCGTCAAGGTTGGAATCAAGGAGGGCTTGGAGTCCCTCGTCGGCAAAGTTCCTGGCCTAAAAGAGGTCAAGGTTCAGATTGATTGTCTTGAGTCGTCAAACGCTGACGTGATGCTCGACAGCACGCTTGAGAGCGCTGAGGCTCTCAAAGGTTACGCTGTTCACCCGGAGCATGTCGCGGTGGCAAACGGCAAGGTTCGCCCGTACACAAAGAATCGCGTTTGCATGGACTTTGAGGTTTAAGTCGATGAAGAAAAATCTTCTGCTTTTTGTATTTGCGCTTCTTCCTCTAAGGGCAATTCTCTCTCTTAACGCAGCAGATTTTTTTCATGGCGAGATAACGCCTTCGGAAAAAAGATATGTGATGAGTGTCAGCATTTGCGACTGGGGGCCTTGTATAACAGGCGCTTTGATAAACTTGGGGGAAGGCGCGAAAGCAGAAGATTTGAAGGCGAGTGATTTTGAAGTCGGCGTTTACTCTCTTTCGCTGGGGAGTTCCCGCGACATCATAACTGGCTATCTTGAGGTTGAAAGCGCATCTTTTTGCGATAGTGAAAGGCGCTTTCTTTTTCTTTCGTTTCGCTCTCATCCAAAAAATTCTCTTTCTAATCCTTTTGTTTCTTTTCCCGCCTCTATTTTGAAAAAGGGTGTGAAAACTCTTCGCATAAAAAACAGCGCTTTGAATCTGGACATCTCAAGTTGCGACGGCATAAACTGCGAGGCGCTTTCGATGTTCAAAAAAGGCGTTTTCACATCTGGTGAGTTTGACTTGTATTATGCTTCTTTTATGCCTGAGGTCAAAAACAAAGATGAGAAAATCCCTCTTATAGTGTGGCTTCACGGTGTGAGCGAGGGTGGCTCTGATGCGCTTTCTCCTGTTGTCACTAACCGCGTCTCATCTCTTTGTGAGGAAGAAATCCAAAGTTCATTCGGCGAAAACGGTGCGGCTGTTCTTGTTCCGCAAGCGCGCTCTTCGTGGCTTGAATCGACTACAAAGGACGTTTTTGGCAATAATGTTTGGGTTCCTGTTGACATCGATGGCACTGTGAGGAGTTTTTCAAAGAAACTTGGAGGAAAGCTCCAGACTTTGCTTGATAAGATGTCGATAGATTCTGTTTCTTTTGACACGGATTATCCTGAGAAAGCTCCTAGTGCGACAATCTCGATATACACTGAGTCGCTCAAGGGCTTAATTTGTGAATATGTTGAAAAGCATCTGGAGATTGACGAGAAGCGTATTTATATAGGTGGTGTTTCTGCGGGCGGATATATGGCGATAAATATGTGTCTTCGATACCCGCATTTTTTTGCCGCTGCGTTCCCTGTCAGTGAGGTGTACCCTGATTCAAAAATCACAAAGGACGATATTGCCTCTCTTTGTGAGATACCGCTTTGGTTTGTGCATTCAAAAGATGATAATGTCGCCAAGATTGAAAAATATGACGGAGCGACAGTCTTGCGCCTCAGGGAAGCGGGCGCGAAGGACTTGCATTACACGCTTTATAATTGCATTATCGATTCTGACGGCATTTATTTTGATGATGACGGAAACCTCTGGCAGTACTCGGGGCATGAATCATACATTCCGCTTTTCCGTGGCGAAGTTTATGACAATTCTCTTTCTATTTTTGACTGGCTTTCTTCAAAGCGTCTCAAATAGGCGCTCATTTCGTTCCTGACTTGTCTTTTGTTTGTTGTCCACAACGGCGCGACGAGGATTTTCTTGTCGCCGTCGCCTGTCAGACGGTGTATCACAACTTTGTCTCCGAGTATCTCAAGAGCGCGTGCAACTAGAGAAAAGTATTGCTCTTTTTCAAGGCATTTTACTTTTCCTTCCTTGTACATTTCAAAGAGTTTTGTGTTTTTCAAAACGTGAAGCACGGTGAGTTTTATCCCGTCAGTTCCGCTCATTAGCGCATGAGAGACGCTTCTCATCATATCGCACTCGCTTTCACCAGGAAGTCCGAAGATAATATGCGTTACGACGTGGATTTTGCCTTTTGAGACATCGTGCAAGTCTTTTACGGCCTTGTCATACACGGATGTTTCATAGCAGCGATTTATGAGTTTCGCTGTATTGTCATTCGATGTTTGAAGCCCAAGTTCGACTGTGACGAATGTCTCGTTTGAAAGCCTTGCCAGTCTTGAAAGCATATCAGAACTAAGGCAGTCAGGGCGTGTTGCAATATCAAGCCCCGCAATGTCGATTTGTGAAAGCGCTTGTCGATAAATGCTTTCCAGCCGATTTTCGTCGCCATATGTGTTCGTGAAGTTTTGAAAATATGCGATGTATTTTCCGCTTCTGCCACTTTTTCCATTGAGTTTTTTTGAAACGAGGCTCTTTGCGTCTTCGATTTGCTCTTTTATGCTTTTCGCTCTGTTTGCCGCAAAATCTCCAGAGCCGCTTGCAGAGCAAAAGATGCAACCTCCTTTTCCTTTTGTGCCGTCACGATTTGGGCAAGTGCATGATGCGTCAAGTGAGATTTTGTATACTTTGCAGCCAAACTTTTCTTTGTAGAATTGTGAAACGCTAATCATTTTGCTCAACAACTTTCCAGCCGTCATCACCGAGAAGCTCATAGGACCTGAAGTTTGCCTTGTAGTCCATATTCTTGTGCCCTTTTATATAATAGCCAAGATAATAATAATCTTGCTCAATTTCTTTTAGCCTCATAATTTCCGAAAGCACGCTGAACGTTCCGAGACTTCGCTTCATAATGTCGCTTGATGTGTCGTAATAAAAATAAACGGAAGAAACGCCGTCGTTAGTAAAATCCAGCACACTGCAACCGACAAGAGTGTCTTCAAGATAATAATCAAGATTTGAAGTGCTGCAATAAATTGGAGTGTCACCAAGGTTTTCCATACCGTTCCAGTACAAGAGTTCTTCTATTGCCTCTTCGCGTGTTTTCATTTTGGATTCGTGCTTTAGGCTATAGCGTCGGTACAATTCGATTTTGTCCTCGCTTATGAATGATTTTGAATCCAGGTTCATGCTGCATTTTATATCGCTGTTTATTCTTAATACTTTGCGCTGGCTTTTTGATGGCACAAAAGACGAAATAGGGATGCGTATCGGCTGGCATTTTTTGCATTGAGGGCAAATATTTTTATAAAGCAGTTTTCCTGCTCTTCGATAGCCGTCTTTGTTAAAATCTGAAAAATACGTAATTTGGATAGTTTCGTTGTTAATTCCGTCGGGAATATCTGTGTAGCAATTTCTTACTTGGTTTATATCAGGCAGCATTTGCCAGTCTTGGCTACTGGAACGCTCCGGAAAGTAGCCACATTCACTTTCAAAAATATTGTCCATAAAAAATATATTAGTGTGTACTTAGTTGATTTGCAAGATTTTTATTTTTGTTACCAAAATTATTAGATAGGGCTTGCATAAAATTATTCAGAATGATATAGTATCACACGTTAACGGCACTTTAGCTCAGCTGGATTAGAGCATCGGCCTTCTAAGCCGACGGTCGGAGGTTCGAGTCCTCTAAGTGTCAGAAGCCCTGCAAGATGTTGCGGGGCTTTTTTTATTGCACTGTGATTATGTCTTTTAAGACGTAGCAGAAACTTGGAGCGCTTTTCTCTGCATTTTCTTGGAACGGGGTTCTCAAATCCCATGTGTCGTTTTTGTCGAGTGGGTTAATGCCAATGTAGTTCCCGCTGAAAACATTGATGCTACCTGTTTTTAACTGCTTTATAATGCGCTCGATTTCTTCTTTTGTTCCGTCTGCCGTAATAAGAGAGTTGATGCCGATGATTTCAATCCAGCCGCTTGAAAAACCTGCCGCCGCGTCGTTCGCTTTCTCGCTGAGCGGAGTTTTTATGACGCTTTCGATTTTCTTTCCCTCCAAAACGGCTCTCGTTGCCGCTATAACGTATGGCGTCCAGTTTATGCGAGAGGAAACCAGCGAAGTCGTCGGCGCAACGTCAGCCATACTTTGATTGTAGCCAACGTGGAACACCGTTTTTCCGCGCATTGAGCTTGCCTCTTCGCACGCGATTGCGGGCCCCGTTGTGTCGGAATGTTGCGAGATAATGACGCAGCCTTCGTCTATGAGCGCTTCGGCATATTTCTTTTCGGCAATATGGTTGCTCCATGTGTTCGTGTATTTGACGCTCATAACAGCGCCTCCGACAATGCTCCTCACTCCAAGAAAGAACGCCGTGTAGCCTGAAATCACTTCGGGATACGGAAAAGCCGCGACATAGCCGACTTTGGCAGCATTCTGAGAAAGCTTGTTTTCCGCGATTAGCTCGCTCAATTTCATTCCTGCCACAACACCAGAAACATAGCGCCCTTCGTAAATCGTTCCCATAAAATTGTGATAGTTTGGAAGATACGGCTCACAATGCGCGTTTGTTCCTGTTGCGTGACAGAATTGGATTTCGGGGTGAAGGGCAGCGGCTGCCTTTGTCTCATCTCCATAGCCGTAGCTTGTTGCAAAAATGATATTGCACCCCTGCGAAATCAAGTCTTTCAAAGCCGCTCCGCACGCGCTTTCGGTGATGTTGAACTTTGCTACCGTCTGAACATTTTCTCCGAGCGCGTCTTCTAGCTCTGTCTGCGCACGAAAGAAGTTGTTTGTGTATGCAGTTCCTGGGTCGCCGATGTAAATAAAGCCCGCCTTTATCCTTTTTTTTGAGTAGTCATTGAAGAATACATGTGCGGCTGCAAATATTATTGCAATCATCACAACCGTTGTAAAAAATGTGATGAAGTATTTATTTGTGATATTCATCTTTTCACCTCCCGATGTTGTGCGCCATTATGCTGACGCGCTTTTCGTCATTGACTTTTGCTGAAAATGTCGTTTATGTTGAGTTTGCCACTTTCGACAAGCTCAATCATAATCTCGGCGAGCGCAGGGTCAAATTGTGTGCCGCTGTTTCGTTTTATCTCTTGCAGCACAAAGTCGATGTCCAGCGCCTTTCGATATATGCGCGTCGCGGTCATTGCGTCGAACGCGTCTGCAATCCCGATGATTCTTGCATTGAGCGGGATTGCTTCTCCTTTCAGCCCGTTCGGATAGCCTGAGCCGTCGTAGTGTTCGTGGTGGTACTTTGCGCCATCTGCGACGTTTTCTATCAAGGTGAAGTTTTTGAGGATTTCGCCTCCGATTTCAACGTGCGTTTTCATAATCTTGTATTCCTCATCTGTAAGAGATGCGGGTTTGTTCAAGATAGAGTCCGGAACGCCGATTTTTCCGATGTCGTGCAAAAGCCCTGTGCGACGTATGCCCTCAAGTTCCTCGCTCGAAAAGCCGAGTTCTTCGGCGATAAGCACGGAGTATTCTGCAACGCGCGCGGAGTGTCGCCCTGTGCTTTTGTCGCGGGCTTCGACGGCGGCTGCGATAGCAAAGATTGTCTCGTTTCCCATTCGGACTTGGTTCTTGATGATGTTCATCTCTGCCTCTTGCTTTGAAAGCCGCCTGCGGAGGAGGGCAGATGTCAAGAACCAAGTCAGCCACGCTACTGCGAGCATAAAAACACCGATAGCGTAGAGCATAAAATACCAGTTGTTGTAGAAGCGATGGACTTTCTTTATCTCGTAGACTGCTTCCTCAGTGATGTTTCGCCCTTTGCTGTCAAGAACGGCAATGTGAAAGCGGTATGTGCCTGCTTCAATGTGCGTGTAGACAGTGCTGGACACTTCGCTTTGAAGCATTATTGTGGGCTTTTCGTCGATGCCTTCAAGATAGACGCTGACATACGGGTTGTTTATGGAATAATTGATTATTTCAGGAACGATTTCGAGCGTTTCGCTTTCAGATGGAACAGCGAATGGAATATCTTTTTGCACTATGTGGCGCTTTCCGTCGATTAGGACGCTCTTTAGCTGCATACGATAAGATTGCTCGTTTTTGTCGTATGTTGAGATGTTGAATCTGCATGCGCCTGAATTGCAAGAAAGATAGAGGTTTCCTTTTTTGTCGATATAGTTCCACGAGTTCGCGGTGAGTGAGCCTCGAAGCCCTTTCTTGAGGTCAAAAAGCTCATAGTCGAGTTTTTTCCCGGAAAGTAGCTCTTCTCTGCTGACAACAAAAATGCCCGCGCTTCCGAGCACAAATATATCATCTGCATTTTGAACTATGTCAAAGTTGTTGTAATAAGGAAAATTATCGAGAATGTTGATGTCGAAAAGATCAGAGACATTTCCACCAACATAGCTTTCGTGTTTTATGTAGCAAAGTGCATTGCTAGTAACAGCAAAAATGCTATCATCAGTGCTTTTTAAGTCGTTGACGAGGCGGAGGATAACGTTTGATGAAAGTCCGCTTGTTTTTTTGATGATTTTCTCGATTTCGCGCTTTTTGTATATGTTTTTTGAGATAACGGCAATTCCCCCTCCGTCTGTTCCGCAAAGGAGTTTGTCGTTCTTTAGCTCGCAAAGACACAGCACTGTCGGGTTTTCAAATCCGTCTTCTTCTGAAAGGCTTTCGACAATCTCGTCATCTTTTATGAAGATAACACCGTTGTTTCCGCCTACAGCGATTGTTTTGTCGGACAGCTCAATAATAGTGCGAAAATGATTGCCGTTAGCGAACTGCTTTATGCTCTCTCCGTCAAACTTGAGGACACCGCGCGATTTTGTTGCAATCCACATAAAGCCTTCTTTGTCTGCAAAAAGGCAGCGGACTCTCGTGTTCTTGAGAAACTCAGTCAAAATGTTTTCGCTTTTGTATCCGCTTTCGTTGTCTTTCATCGACAGTCCGTTGTCGGTTGCAAAGTACATGTTACCCTGATAAAGAAGCGTCGAGTTTATGACAGTGCTTTCAAGTCCCGCAGAGTTGTAGATTTCTGCAAAGACAGAATCGCTCATTTTTAAGAGCCCAAGCCGCGAGGAAGAAAACCACAAGTTCCCCTGATAATCTTGCGTCATGTGGTCAATCGAATTGTTAAAAGTTCCTGTTTCTATATCGTGAAAGATTCCGTTTTTTACATAACCTACGCCATTGTCAGCGCTCAAAAATGCGACGTTGTCTGCAAAGTCAATCGAGTTGATGTGAGTGAGTCCCCCGCATTCTGTTTCGTGGATTGCTTCAACAATTTTCACAGGATTTCCAGAAAGCTCTAGACCTAAGAGCATATTTTTTTCTGTCGACGCATACAAAAGTCCGTCTTCGCCAAATGCTGCTGATGTGAACTTGTTTTTGCTGATGTCTGATTTCCAGACGACCTTTTTGTTTTGAATTATGAAAAGTTCTCCCGCTGACGTAACCGCTGCAATTCTGTCGCTTGAGTCAGCGCTTACACGAACGGCGTCAAGTATTTCGGGAATAAGCGCTTTTACAGCAAGCCCGTCAACAATGGAGATTATTGCCAGCTCTTGAGCCGTTCCGACATAGTAAAAGCCGTCAGAGCCTCTCGTAACGCATCGAACACTGTCGGAAGGAAGCCCGTCTTTTTCTTCGAGGACGTTTGCGACCGTTTCGTTAATAACAATCGAAAGTCCGTTGTCGTTCGTTCCGACAAAGAGACGTCCTTCATCGTCAACATAAAGGCATTTGACTGCTCTGATTGTCTTGAAATCGTTCATAAGACGGAATTCCGTTCCGTTGTGCCGATAAAGCCCTGCATAAGTTCCAATCCACATAACGCCGTCATTCGTGCTGGCAATGTCATTTGCTTCTCCGCACGGAATCCCGTTTTCGCTGCCGTAAGCAGTTCTGACATAAGAGTTGAAGTTCTTCTCTTCTGCAAATACTGTCGTCGGCAAGAAACAGATAAAGAAAAACACCGAAGAGAATACAATTATATTCATCTTCAAAAAGCGCGGAAGACGAGCTTTGAGAGCGCGATAGATGCGTATGAAATAGAAAAGTGCGCATGTTAAGATAACTTTGTCAAGAAAATCCACATAAAACTGACCGATTACGACACGAAGAGCAAATGGAAGTGAGAACGTCTCAAGAAAATCTACCATTCCATCTCCCCATATGTTGTGGATTTTTCCGTCAAAAACAAACAAGTTCATTGTGCTTGATGTAATGACGCACGAAAGTGTCAGAAGAACGCTAAGACTCATCGCTTTCAAGAGGCTTTCAAGCCAACCGCGTTTTGCAAGAAAGCCAACTATAAGGGCGATACTTGCACCCGAAATTGAATAGACGATATAGGACGGCGTGTAAAGTGAGTACAAAATATATGGCGAAATCCCAACGATAATGCCGCAGAACGGCCCTAAGACATACGAGATAAGGATTGTTCCGAATGAATCGAGCCAAAGAGGTAAATTGAATGTGTTTGAGAGCATCTTGCCGAATGAGTTTGCGAATACACAGAAAGCAGCAATTATTGCAACTTGATAAGGCTTGTAAGACTTCATAATGAACTCCCCTTAATTGCTTAAGTTCTTTATTCTTTAAACAAAACCGTTGCGATAATACAAAACGGGTCTAGCGCTGAATCGAACTTTATGTAATTTTTTAAGACACAAACTTTTTCGTCTTTTGTTGTTGTAGTTCGCTCGCTTTTTTCTCCGCGACGGGCTTTTGCGCTTATCCTCAGCATTTCCACATCACTAATATTGAGTATGTCACGAAGACATTGCGTGTTTTCATTGATTCCAAGAAACCGCTTTGCTGCGGGGTTAAAAAGCCTTATTTTTCCGTCGAAGTCGAGAATAAGAATTGGAACATCAACAACACCGAAAACTTCAGCAGCAGTATTTTTGATTGTCGGAACGAAATATGACTGCTTTATTATTGAAATGTACCACATAAAAAAGACGGTCGAAAAGCCAACACAGTAGAAAAATGAAGGGTGTCTTGTTACGAACGCCTTTGCAACAATATCAGGAAGCGCCTCAAGAATGATAATCAGGTTTGAAAGAATAAGACGAAGCGCAAAATCCTTGTCGTGCCTCGTCTTTTGCATTCTGTACCACGTGACACCGATGACGAACATTGTCAGCGCGATAATCGTGATATATGAATAATGAAAATAATGATGGGCTCGGTTCTGAAGTTCGTAACTTGTGAAAAGATTGTCATAACGCACATACAAAAACGTGTTTGGAGAGCCGTGTATAATCAAGTCGAAAAGGGCGTATACAGTGAAAATGCCAAGAATAATAGCGTGAGTGCCTATTTTTGTCTTCATGTCGTACAAGAGAAAAGACAATTCAATAAGCAAAAAAACATCTATGCCATAAAGCCCAATGAATCGCGGAATCCACGCCTTTGTAACATCAGCAGAGAATGCCATAAGTGAATAACCGATGTTGATTAAGAATGTTGAGATGCCAATTGCAAGAGTGTAATTTCTTGTTTGTTGAATTCCTGAGCCTGATGCGAAAAACGAAACTGAGCAAATAAGCGCACTTACGGCAAGCGCAATCAGAATCAGGTTAAGATAAATACCAATCATAACTAGCCTTATTATGACACATTTTTGTTATATTTCCAATTTTTTAAATCTTGTTATCTAATGTTTTTTTACTGTTGAAAGCGGCTAAGAACAAAAAACTCAAAAAAGTAAAATACTAAAATCCGATTTTGCGTCCTCCGTTGTTCAGCTTTTCCTCCTGCATTTTGCAAAGTTCGTCCAAAACATAGTCGCTCGTGATATCTTTTTCGTCCATAAAGCGAAGTTTTGAAGCGAGAGTGCCGAAATCTCCCGGAGTCGCGCTGTTTTGGGCGCAAATTTTCTTTGCGGCGTCTTCTGGAAAAGAGAGCTTTGGGAAAAATCGCGTCAAAAGAGCAGTAGCGCCTTCATGTTTTAGCGCTTTGAACTCGCTTATTATATGGAATCTTCTTGCTGCCGCCGCGTCCATAATAGAGCGCAAGTTTGTCGTGCAAATGAGGATTCCCGAAAACTCTTCCATTTGGGTCAAGAACTCGTTCGTCATCGTTCGCTCCCAACTGTTGTTGGCGCTGCTTCGCTCAGCAAAGAATGAGTCAGCCTCGTCAAAAAGCAAAATCGCGCCTGTCTGCTCGGCTTCGTCGAAAGCGGCTTTTATGTTCTTTTCGTTTTCGCCAACATATTTTGCAAGAACATCAGAAGCGCGTTTCAAGAGAATTTTCTTGTTCAAGCGGTCTGCAATATAGCGGGCGAACTCCGTTTTTCCAGTTCCGCTTGCACCATAAAAAAGAAGGCGGATTCCGTTTTGGCTGCTTTTGTTTTTTTGAGCATAAGAAAGCGCGTTCTGCACCATCTTGACGATTTTCTCCGCGTCAACAGTGCAGTTAAGAACATCAAGACTGTATTCCTTTGCGACTCTCTCCCTCATTTTTGCCCTTCCGAAAAGAAGAGTGGAGTTTGCTTCCAAGACCTCTTTTACGTCCTCAATAGCCTTCTCACCGTTACTCAAATCGAGGTTTCTGAGCGTTTTTGCCATATTGTCAACACTCGCGCCTGTTATGCGATAGCGTCCGCACAACTCAAGGATTTTTTCTCTTGTCTCAGCCTTCATTTCAAGTTCGGCAATCTTTTTTCCGGCAATATCCTTGAGAGTGCTTTCTGACATTTCATTGAACTTCACAGAATAAGTGAAACGCCTTCTTGTCGAGCTTTCGATTTGAGAAGTGTGGTTTACAACCCAAATGACCTTGTTGAGACTGTTTTCGAGCATTCTGTTGACAGTGCCTTTTTTCGGCGAGGAGTTGCCGCTGTTCATCAAGAAACTCATAAACGACAACTGCGTCTCAAGCACAGTGTCCGCTTCGTCCACGATGATTACGCTGTCCTTTTTGTTCAGCGACAAAAGACAGTTGAGGCGGCATATCGAGTTGCTTCCCCTATCGTTGTCAAGCTCAGAGTCGTTTTTGAACACGAAGGCTTTGAGATTACATTCCTTTGCAAGCGATTTTGCGAACTCCGTTTTTCCAGAACCCGGCTCTCCGTAAAGCAAAATGTTTACAGGACTGTCGCCCAAAAGCATCGCTTTTGAGATTTCGACTGCCTTTTCAGGAATAGAAAAACTGTCGAGAGCAAAAGCGTTTTCAGTGCTTTGCTCCTTTAAGATGTCAGAGAAAAATGTTTCAAGAGTTCCGCTTGCGATGCAGCTTATCGCGTCCTCGTCGATGTCGCCGCTTGAAGACATAAAGCCGTATGACACAAGTTTCCCGTCAGGTCGGAGCATTTTTTGAACGTCAGTCGGGTTTTTGTCCAAGAAATAGCCGTAAATGTCATAACAATTGTAATCGTCCAAAAGAGCCGACGTAATCCCCCAAAGCTCCTTTATCGTCCTCGTCTTGTACGCCAAAAGCAAAAGTGAGGCCTCGTCCTCAGAGAGCGAAAGCGCCTGCGTCAAGAAGGCAACAGGCTTCGTGCTTGTTGCGATTTTTTTGATGCGCGACGGTATTTTTGCGCTTTGCCCGTCCTGCAGAAAGGCAGTTTTCAATAAGTCGCAAAACTGCTCGCGGGACGCGATGAAAAACACGCGGCAGAAATTAACATCGATTTCCTCTTCCGTTTCCCAGCTTCTGAACGCGCGGGAGATTTTCTCATCTTCCCTGAATGTGTATTTGAGCTCCCCGTAAAAGTCAAAATGATGGCGGTAAGTGTATCCAGTCGAGTCTCCGTCCTCGATATAATCCCTGAGCGACTGACTTCTTCTTCCGTAAGGTTTTTCGTCATCGTCAATTTTCTCGTTCGGGTTTACGGGAGTTAATTTTCCCTTTTCAACAAAATGCAGAATCGAATCCTCAAGAAGCTTTTCAAACTCTTTTGTTTTGTCCAGCCCTGCTGCCATTTTGAAAATAAGCGTCTTAAACTCTTCGCTGTCTGCTGGCAGACCTTCCATACTTTGAATCAAATTGCAAAGTATATTTGCCACGTAATAGATTTCTGATTGTGACATCTTCTTCAATGATGTTCGTGTTACAGAACTTCTGCCCATTCTTCTGAGTCCTCTTGCTCGTCTTATCATATTTTATATATAACCAATTTTTTTGTGATTTGGCAATATTTTTTAAAAAGTCAGCTTTTTTGAGCGATGGGGAAGCGTAAAAAAATTGTATACGCTTCTTTCAATAGAAAAAGCTGCTCATATACAATATGTATACGAGCAGAAAACGCGTCAGGCGAGTCGTATACAAACTGTATATTTTCTATCAATAGAATTTTTTCCTCGTATACAATATGTAAATTCGCAAAAAACACTCAAAGTCGGCTTGTATACAATGTGTATATTGCTTGCCTGACGCATTTTTGAGCCGTATAGAATGTGTATACGAGCCAAAAATTCTACAAATCAGAGCGTATACAAGTTTGTGCTTCGGCTACGCTCAGCAACCGAAAGTTTGTCATTCTGAGCTTTTTTGCGGCAGACAAAAAATACGGCAGATTTTTTGTGAACCTGCCGTATGACTGAAGCGATTTTTCAAGAAAGGCAAAAATTAGTTCGGAATGCTCTTCACGAGCTTGATCATGTAAAGCTGAACGTACATGAACAATGCGTCGTGGTTCTTGATTTTCTGCATGCTCTGCGTTTTCACGAGAGCGTCCGCAAGATTCTGGATTCTGTCAAGCGTGAAGCCGTCTGACTTCAGTGTGCGAAGGACTTTTCGCATATAATCGCGAATGAGCGAGTTCACGTCCTCAACAAGATTGCTTCTGGCTGTCTGGTCGATAAGATTGTTCCACTCGTGGATATAAGAGTCAAGCTCGCGGTCAATCGTCGAACTTGCAGGAACGAGCTGTGTTTCTGCGAATTGTGCGGAAGCGCGGAGTTCGCGGGCGCGTGAAATCTTTGGATTTCGCTTGTCGTTTGCCGCCGCATGGACTTCTGCTTGAGCCATTGCCGCAGTCTCTTCGTTCTCCTCAATCTTTTCCTTGATTTTCTGCTTGGCGCTCTTTTTTGCCGCCTTTGGCTTCGGCGGGCGGAAGAGAAGCGACATGAGCCATGAGACAACAGGGACTGTGTACCAGAACGGGAGCTTTATCTTTGCGTCTGCAAGGAGTTCCTGACGGCTCATCATAAGGATTTCGCTGTACGGAATCAGCTCGCCGTTGATGAACAAGTTGACAAGCTCTGTCGATGGCGCGCGGGACTCTTGAAGCTCAAAGTGAATCGTCGGCAAAAACGGTGATTTCAAAAGCGCGCACAAAATCGGAGACGTGACGTCGACTTCGTGCTCAAGCTTTTTCTCGAACTCTGCCTGAGATTTCATTTCCGGAAGCTGCTGGAATTTTTTGAGCGTCTCAAACCATTCGTTTGTCATTCGCTCTCGAACCGTGATGCGCGCGTCTGAGCAAAGGCGCACGATGAGCGGAATGACCTTGTCTTTGAGAATGAAGTAATGCTGGTCAGCGTCGGTCTTGAAGACAAGAACTCGTGGCAACGTGTTTTCAGGCGCATCTGTTGTGATAAGATGCAAGTAATCCTTTAGTTCGCTACCTTTCACCTTGATAATCTTCTCCTGAGCCCATTGGTCGCCCCAGAAGATGAATCCCGTAAGGATTTGTTCCGGAGAACATCCCTTGTAAGAACGCCTTCCCGAAATCTTGCGCGTAAACTCATAAGCATAGGTTTGTATCTGACAGATGCGGGTGTTGTATTGCATAAACATCTCACACATATGATTGGCCACAGGACGCGGCAAAACCGTGGTTTGAGCCTTGAGCGACGTGGCGGAGAAGAATAGGACGAAAAGGAAAGCCCCCTTGCGCAATAAAGGATTGCGGAGGAGTCTGCGGAATGTGCCCTTAGGGTCGACGAGCATCCAGATGAGCGAGATGAAGAGTAGACCATATCCCGTATATGTGACGGGTATTCCCCATGGGTCGCTATTGATACATAACGTACTACCGTTGGCATCTTCATCATACGAGTTTTGATAGATGCGGATACGATCATGACAGAAGATATGATTCATGGAAACGACACCTCGCGTACTTTCGCCCTTCTCCTTGACAGTAATCGTAGAGGCGTAATCGGCCGCGGCATCTGACCCCTCGTATTTCTGAATATCGAAGTTCTCCAGTTTGATGCTGAAAGGCAGAGGCTCGAGTTTCATTCCCTCATCGCCTTCCTCAAGATATGTCTGAGTGGTTTCGCCGACACGCAGATGTACAACCCCTCGGAAAGAATAAAGATGGGTGAGGAGCGCTCCCACAAGGATGACGACAAAGGAA
>CACYWZ010000061.1:14209-29125 GCA_902778325.1 uncultured Spirochaetaceae bacterium | reverse complement strand
AGCCAGAAAAATCTATGACAAAACTTATAGCTCAAATGAAATACAAGTTCTTAGGGCTCGTACAACTCTGCCATACCGCAATCTACCATATAAAACGCATCGGCTACCCAGAAAAAGACACCATCTCACCTTCTGACGTAATAGAAATCAAAGGCTCATTCATCAAAATTGACCCAAACGACAACGAACAAGGCGTATTTTTGAGCGCGTCCGGCTCCATAGAAGAATATCGCTTAAGCACCTATCTTCGCTGCTCCAGAGTCACAATCGACGCACAACTGCCAAAAGATATTCCTGCAGGCGATTATTTCGTCTTTGTAAAGACAAAATCTTTCGGCATCTCTAATTCACATCAAATCACCATCGAAGGCTGCAGCAGCAACTAAAAGCGCTATCATCACAGCTCACAAGCTATTGCAAAGAATGTTTCAAGCCCTCTGATAGAACTTGTAAACGCTCTTTTTGCAAGTTGCAAACACACTGTTTCCAGATTGTAAAAAGACAATTTTCAAGTTGTAAATACACTGTTTACAAGATAGCTAAAAGCGAGTGCGAAGAGTTTTGTAACGACTTGCAGCCTTGATTGATGTGCTGTTGATTAGTGCTTGTAGCAAGCATAAAAAAAGACCAGTCGCTTGGACTGGTCTTATACACGATATTGGATTTGAACCAATGACTTCCACCGTGTGAAGGTGGCACTCTACCACTGAGTTAATCGTGCTTGAAATATGGCATTAGTATATAAAAATCGAATAATATTGTCAATGCTTTTGCCTTTTTTGGCTCATTTGTCAATTCAAAAAGCCTTTCTCAGACAGCCACAGCCGAAGGTCTTCGTTCCAGTGAGTTTTCTTCATAAAATCGCAGTCTGTCATTCCAAAACCGTGTCCGCCCTCATCGTAGGCTTTGAAAGTGACATCTGCTCCTTTTTCCGTGAGCGCCTTGAAAAGCCTCTCGCTGTTTTCAAACATCACAACATCGTCATCGCGGCAGGCAACAAGGTACACAGGCGGCATATCGTCTGAAACTTGCATCTCAAGCGAGAACAAATCCTTTTGCTCTTGTGTCGGCTTTTTCGTGTTCAAAAGCGACTTTCTTGACCAATGGTGATAAATGTCGTCCTGCATTGAGACGACAGGATAAATCGGTGCAATCCAGTCAGGCTTGAGCGAGACTTCGTGCGAAATCCCCATCTTTTCAAGCTCATCGCATCTTTCGGCAAACTCCGCAGCCCACGTTACCAAGTGCCCGCCTGCGCTGTAGCCGATTAAGCCCACATTGTTCGCGTCAATGCCGTAAGTGCTAGCGTTCTCGCGAAGAAGCTGAATTGCGCGCTGAACGTCCTGCATCATCGACGGATAATGCCGCCTCCATACTGCGACCCTGTATTCAAGGACAAAAGCCTCAAATCCCAGCTCCGAAAACCATAGCGCAGATGTTCTTCCCTCGTTTTTGAGACCGAGATGATGATAACTTCCGCCAGGGCAAATGATTACGGCAGGCTTGTTTTCGCTGTCGATTGCTTTTGAAGGATAATAGTGCAGATAAGCAATTTCGTGCTTCAAGCCCTTCATGCCTTGCCAAAGCTTGATTTTCTGGCTTTCTTTTGCAAAAAGAGGCAGAACGCCAAGAATAAAGATAGTGACTGCGAAAATTCTTTTGAGGCTTTTCATAAACTTTTGACCAAACGTTATTTTTTCTTGCTGAAAATGCGATAGTTAATCCACGGGAAAATCGGGTGGTCTTTTTCAACGCTCGTGAGCCATTCAGTGCTGACTGAGTTTGAGCCAAGCGAGTCGTAGACTGTCGAGAACGCTTCAATGTCGTTGTTGAAAGACTTTTCTGCAAACGCAAGTGAGCTTGAATCGTGAACAAGACTTGGCAAATCCCCTGATTGCGAAAGCAAAATCTCACGGGAAGCAAGGTTCAAAAGACGAGCCTTGATGCCCGTGTCATTCGGAAAGCGCTCCGTCAAGTCAATCATTCGCAAGCTTGATGTTCTTGCATAAACGAGCATTCTGTCGTTCATGCTGTCGAGCATATCTTCGCCAAAGCCAGAGCCTGATGCGGCGCACGGGAACAAATCAAGTCTTTGAAGTTTTATCTGCTCTGCAACAATTTCGCGCGCTGTCGAAAGCTCAATATCGCTTGCGGCGACTTTTCGGATTACGCTTTCAAGCCACGAAAATCCCTCGTGCCAGTTTTTTCCGATGTCGTTTGCATTTATCGTGCATACATCGATTGCGCTGTAATCCTCTGGAATCACATCTTTCAAAAGCTCTCGCGCTTTCGTGAGCTTTTCAACACGGGACGAAACGAACTCCTCTGCGTCAGCGTTTACTTGTGCCGCAGCCTTTTTTGTGTCGTAAAACTCCGATGAAGACGCATAATATTTGCAGCCCGTCTCAATTCGAGGCGCGTCTGCTTCAACGAGAGGAGACAACTCTTCAATCGGCAGTTCAAAGCCAACATCATTTTCCTCATCGCGATACAAATGCGAACTTTTAAAGCGCTCAATGAGCGGCTTCACATCGTTGTCTGACGCGAGAACCGAAAGAAAACCGTCTGTTCTCACAGGCGAGAAAATGCCTGCCTGCGGTCGTTTTTGCGAGAACAAAACAGCGCGAGAATCAACAACAGTGTAATTGATATTGTATGAGCGAAGAACGCGGGCAAGAGGATTGCAATATCCCAAATACGGAAGCCAAAAACCGTCTGGCTGTGAGCCAAAGAAATGGCGGTGCGAAATCAAGCCCGCTTCAATTTGCGCATTGAGCGCTTCCGGAATGTCGGCAAAGTGCGGAAGAAAAGCGTGCGTCGCAGAAGTCGCCAAGAGTTCCACAAGCCCCATCTTTTCGTATTCGCGAAACTTTTCGAGCAACTTCATTGCGTAAACATCAGTATAATCAGAAAGGCTCTTGTTCGCGTCCGCAAGGCATTTTTCAGCCCTTTTCTTCAGTTCAAGATTTCCTGAGCAGCGCACAACTTCGCGTTCGGCGAATGCAATCCTGTCAGAAAGCCATTTTAGATAGCGTGTTTTTAGATATGCGTCAGAAAGAAGAGCGCAAAGTGTTGGTGAAATAACAATAGAGAGCTTAAAAGGAATGCTGTCAGCCCAAAGCGAGCCGAGCATATTCAAAAGAGGCACATAAGTTTCTGCGACCGACTGGAAAAAAGAAGCTTCCTCTGGCGAAAACGGGACGTCCTCTCCAGAAATCTTTGCGCTTTGCGAACCTTTCTCAGCGCGCAACTTAAAAGAGTCGCACTGCTTGAAATAACATTCGTGAGCGACGAGCATCAAAATCAGATTTTTCTTGGACATTTTCTTCCCCAAATTTTTTGAAGTGTTTTTTCAAAATTTTTCTGTTAAAACTCAAGAGAACGATTGCCTGTGATTCACGTAATGCTCTTTGAGCATACTTTCCATTCCGGAAAGCTTTAGAATCTCAGGAATCCCCGTGTCGCGCCCAGGCTGAACGCTTGTGATTTCCTCACAGCCGCGCGGAAGCGAAACATATCGCGTTGAAGCAATAAGGAGCGTCTCAATGCTTGACTGCATAATCAAATCGATTTTCATCAGCGATTTTCCCGCCGGAATCAAAATGTATTGCTTTTTGTCAAAAATCTTTATGCCCACATCGAACGACTCTATTGGAGGAGTGTCTTCCGATTCAAAAAACGAAACACGAAGCGAAAGCAAAGCGTTGTTTTCTTTTGCATATTCAATATCAGCTATTTTCAAATCCCAATAAACAAACGCCCAGACAGGATTTCTAAGAACAACATCAATCATCGTGATGTTGTATGATTCTGGAAGCGAAAAAGACTGAGTCTCTCCCTCCAAAATCTGAATCTCCTCGTTTTCATCTCCTTCGAGTTCTGCTGCAGCGTCCAACAGTTCCCCAATGATAAAATTGCGATCCAAATCATCTGGAATATCAAGATTGAGGGAGTTTGCAAGCGAGAGCAAATCCTGAGATGATAACGTTTGTAAATGAGAAAGAGTCAAATCAGAACTATCAGCCATAGTGCTCTAATATTCCCTTGAAAAAAGAAATGTGTCAAGTATCTCAATTTTTTTTGATTTAGTTTATTGTTAACTGTTAAGAGTGTGAGAAGGTTGATAATTGACATTTGTTTTGCAAAAATCATAAAATGCCAACAGGAAATCTGCCTCTTTGAGCGGCAGATGAGGAGAAAATTATGGATTTGAAAGCATTAGCAAAAGAAATCATCAATGGAAAAAGACTAAAAAGGGGGGACGACCTTTCGTTTTTTGAAAACTGCGACCTCGAAAGCCTTTGCGAAGGCGCAAACGAAATCAGAAAAGCGCTTTTTGGAAACAAAGCGGATTTGTGCACGATTGTGAACGCCAAAAGCGGCGCTTGCGGCGAGAATTGCGCATATTGCGCCCAGAGCGCCCATCACAAAACCTCGTGCGAAGTCTACGGCTTTTTGGGCGAAGAGAAAATCACGAACGAAGCGCTTTCGAATTACAGCGAAGGCGTTGACAGATTCGCCCTCGTTACTGCGGGAAAATCACTTTGTGGCGCTGATTTTGAAAAAGCGCTCATGACATTCCGCCACATTCACGAAAAATGCCCGACACTGCGCCTTTGCGCTTCCTTTGGCTTTATGACTTCCGAGCAGTTTGCGCTCCTCAAAGAAGCGGGTGTCTCGCGCTATCACGACAACATCGAAACATCAAGGCAATTTTTCAAAAGCATTTGCACGACGCACACGTTCGACGAGAAAATCAGCGCCATAAAAGCCGCTCTTTCAGCAGGTCTTGAAGTCTGCTCAGGCGGAATCATCGGGCTTGGCGAGAGTTTTTCAGACAGAATCGACATGGCGCTCACGCTTTCGGAACTCGGCATCCGCTCAATTCCGATAAACGCTCTTATGGCGATAAAAGGCACGCCGCTCGAAAACCAAAAGCCGCTTTCTGACGAGGAAATCAGAAGAGCAATCGCGACTTTCCGCTACATAAATCCTGAGGCGGACATCAGGCTTGCGGGCGGCAGAAAGCTGATGAAGGACAACGGGCGCGCGGCGTTTTTGGGAGGTGCGAGCGCCACAATCACGGGCAATATGCTCACGACGAGCGGCTCAACGATAAAAAGCGACCGCGAAATGCTCAAATCAATGCGCTTTGAAGTGATAGACGCCTAAAGACAAGCACGCGGAAAGAGAACATTGTCATGCTGAAAAAAGTTTCAGCATCTGCCTTTTTTGAATACAATAGTTTCCTTTTCGTTTATTGAGCGAAGTCGAAATATTGAGCGAAGGCGAAATAAAAATTGTATACGCTTCTTTCAATAGAAAAAACGAGGCGTATACAATATGTATACGAGTCGAAAACACTCAAAGTCAGCCGTATACAAACTGTATATTTTCTATCAATAGAAAAATCTAGTCGTATACAATATGTAAATTTGCAAAAAACACTCAAAGTCGAGCCGTATACAATATGTATATTGCTCGACTGAGGAAAAAGAGAGCCGTATACAATGTGTACACGGCTCAAAAATTCTACAAATCAGAACGCATACAATTTTTCACGGCTCAGCTTTTTCGCCCTGAAAGCCATTTTGAAAGCGTTTTTGCAAGCGCGTTCAAGTCCAGAGGCTTGGCGATATGCGCGTTCATTCCCGCGTGCAGCGCTGATTGCACGTCGTCGGCGAAGGCGTTTGCGGTCATGGCGATTATCGGCACTGTCTTGCAGTATTTGTGCGAAAGGTGTCGGATTGACCTTGCGGCGTCGTAGCCGTTCATTTTCGGCATTTGAATGTCCATAAAAATGATGTCGAAATAGCCGTCTTTTTCTTCTTTGACTTTCTCGACGGCTTCTGTTCCGTCGGCTGCCCAAATGACTGTCATTCCTGTCATTTTGAGGATTTCCGTGGCGATTTCGGCGTTTAGCTCGTTGTCCTCGACAAGAAGAACGGTGATTCCGGAAAAATCCATTTCGGAAAAAGGCGCGAGCGGGGAGGCGTCGCTTTCTCGCTCGCTGTGCTTGAAAATCGTGTCGAGCAACTTGATGAGCCTTGAGCGGAAAAGCGGGCGCGAAAGAAAATCGCTGATTCCGTTTTCGCGCGCTTCTTGCTCGAAGTCGGTCCAATCGTGCGCGCTTACGGCGACAATCGGCGTCTCGCTTCCGACTTTTTCTCGGATTGTCCTTGAAAGCGAAAGCGCGTCGTCGCCTTCCATGTCGTAATCGATGAAGACCGCCTGATAATCGCTTTCGTCAAGGTGCATGAGCGCTTCTTTTTTTCCTCTCGTGCAAGTTCTGTCGAGTCCGATTCCGTCAAGAACCGCGCAGACGCTCGTCATTCGCTCAGGCTCTGTCGAGAGCGAGAGAACTTTTACGCCTTTGAAGCGGCTCAAATCTTCTTCGCTTGAGTCTTGCGTCTTCAAAAAAACTGATGCTGTGAATGTCGAGCCTTTTCCGATTTCGCTTTTTACGGTGATGTCTCCTCCCATCATTCGCGCGATTGCTCTTGAAATCGGCAAGCCCAGCCCTGTTCCCTGTATTTTTGAGACTTGCTCGTTTTGGGAGCGGACGAACGGGTCAAAAAGATGCGCCATGTATTCTTCCGAGATTCCCATTCCGTTGTCCTCGAATGAGAACTCGAACGATGACAGGTTCTTTTTTTCCGCAAGCTCAGGCGTTTCTGTTATCGTGAGCTTGATTTTGCCGCCGTCTGGAGTGTATTTTATTGCGTTGCTCAGAATATTCGTGAAAATCTGCTGGATTCTGAGCGAGTCGCCGATGACGTTCTCGTGAATGAGATTTTTTATCTCGACGCAGATTTCGTGCGAATGCGCTTTTATCTGCGGTCGCATCATTGTCAGAAGGTTTTCGGTGAGGTCTGAGAGATTCAGCTTTTCTTCCATCAAGTCCATTTTGCCGCTTTCGATTTTGCTCATGTCGAGGATTTCGTTTATGAGCGAAAGAAGGTGCTTGCTTGCGATATTGATTTTGTTCAGGCAGTCCTGGACTCTCTCCTTTTCGAGCAAATGCGACTCTGCTATCGCTGTCATTCCGATAATCGCGTTCATCGGCGTTCTTATGTCGTGGCTCATGTTTGCAAGAAAATCGCTTTTCGCTCTGTTCGCCGCGTCTGCTGCGCGGAAGGCGTCTTTGAGGGCGTTCTGGATTTTCACTTGCTGCTCGTGCTGCTCGGTTATGTCCGTAAAGCCGATGACGATTTTCATGTTTCCGGGAATGTCGGAAAGCTTTGTCGCCTTTATCCTGTAATATCTTATTTCCCCGTCTTTGATGTTCTTGTATTCATATGTCTCGAATATCTTTCCGCTGAGCGTTTTGACGAGATTTTCCGTGCAAAACCGCTCATATAGCTCGTCGCGGTTTATTTCAGCGACGAACTTGGACGAATAGACTTTAAGAAGAGCGTTCCACAAAATATCTGCGTCAAGAAGATACTTGAACTCTTTTTTATAGCGATAATCAAGACGGTACGGGCTTACGAATCCAGTTTCGGTGTCAAGACTGTAGACCGAAGTGTATTCGCTGCTGAGCGCCTGAATGATTGCGATATGCTCGTTGAATTCCTTTTGCCGTGCGATTTCGAGGTCAACTTCGTCATCGATGTTCTTGAACGCGGCGACAAAATGCACGCTTTTTTCTGCCGCCTTGACGAACTGGCAGCGATAGTATTTCGTGCCGTCATCGCGGTTGACGCGATACGAAAACGAATACTGCTGCTTTTCGCTAAGTATTTTGCGCACGCTGTCGAGTGTCGCAATCGATTCAAAAAGCGGCTTGTCGTCCTCATAAACTTCGTTTTTCACATAAAGCGCAATACATTCCTCGTATTTTCCAAGCTGGAAAAGAGGCCCGTATTTTTCGCTTATGATATTGCTCAGACGGTATACTTTGACGTTTCCTGTCTCGATGTTGACCGTGTAAATGTTCTGGTATGTCGAGCTCAAGGCACGGATAAGAAGCTGCTGTGCCTCGATAAAAGATTTTTCTTCTGAAATGTCTTTGCACAAAAAAAGCGCTTTTGTCGGGTTTCCGTTGCTGTCCGTCTCTGAGACGATGAATGTTGCCCTGCAATATCCTTTCAGGCGGCTAAAATATTCTTTTTCGAGCGACTTTAAGTTCCCCATTCTTTTTGAAAGCGTGCTCAAATCGCAAAACTCGCGCATTGACTCGCGGTTTGACTCTGCGACAATGTTGTCGATGAAGTTGTTGATTGCGCCCTCAAGGTCTGGCGCTTCAACAAGGTCTGAGCGAACCCCCGGCTTCGCGTTAAGACATATATACGTCTTTTTCACCAAATCAAGGTAATAGGTGATAAAGTAGATTTCTCCAAGCCCGTTTATAATTGAGTCTTGGCGGAGCTTTGTGGACACATATTCGCTTTTGCTTTCCGAAATGATTTCGTCCGCAAGCTGCTCGCGGTTTACTCTGTCGGTTATGTCTTCCATAAAGCCAAGCACGACGGAAGGCTTTCCGTCCGCGCCACATTCCGAGACGATGAATGTCGTCTTGTAAATTATGTTGCTGTCTTTTACTTTTATTACGCTTGTTAATTGCTGGACGTTTTCTTCTATCCGCATGAAGATTCGGGAAATATCATCACGAAAATCTTCGCTCAAATCGTTCAAAAACTCTGTCGGCATATTTGCGTAATGCTTTTTCAGTGCGCAAAGCTGGACGGCTGAATCAGAAACAATCATGAACTTTTCTTTTGGAAAATATTTGAATGTGTAAGATTCGCTTTTTTTGTCTGATAAACTTTCCATATTCAACGATTTTATCACGAAATAACGAATTATCAATCTTTTTCGTTCAAGTTTTGCTGTCCGCTTTTGAAACTTTCACACAAAAAACAAAATGCAGATGCTGAAACGAGTTCAGCATGACACATTGCTCTTTGCTTTTTCCTGTTTTGCCCTTGATGAAAATGTTTTATTGAATATTTTTTCTCAATAATCATTTTCTTTTTCTCTAAAAGCATTTTCTTTTATTCAAAAATCACTTTCTTTTGCTCCATAATCATTTGCTTTTGCTCTGTAATCACTTTCTTTTGCTCCATAATCATTTGCTTTTGCGCCAAAATCACTTGATTGTTTTGGGGTGGCTGAAGTGGCGGAGAAAACTTGAGAAGATTTTGAGGGCAAAAGAAACACTGAAGGCTTGGGCGCTAAATCTGTGTTGACTTACAACGAATATATCTGCATAATTTTAACTGCTGTGTTATTACGCGCTGGACGCTGTAATATCAAAAAGGGGATTACTTTGGAAAAAACAGGGAACACTAAAAAGAAGATTTCTATTCTTGATTCAACTTTGAGAGATGGCGCGCAAGGCGAGGGCATCAGTTATTCTGTTCAGGACAAAATCAACATTGTGAAGGCTTTGGACGAGCTTGGGGTGGCTTTTATCGAGGCGGGAAACCCGGGAAGCAACCCGAAAGATATGGAGTTCTTCCAGCAGGCAAAGAAACTTGAGCTGAAAACTGCCAAACTTGTCGCATTCGGCTCGACTCGCCGAAAGGATTCTTCTTGCGCTGAGGACGCGAATCTTCAAAGTCTTTTGAGCGCAGAGACTGAGAACGTGGTTATTTTCGGAAAATCGTGGGATTTTCAGGTAACGGATATTCTTCACGCTTCGCTCGACGAAAATCTTGAGATGATTCGCGATACTGTGAGCTATCTTTGCAAGCACAACCGCAATGTCATCTATGACGCCGAGCATTTTTTTACGGGCTACAAAGAGAACGCTGAATATGCGATGAAGACGCTTCAGGCTGCTGTTGAGGGCGGCGCGAGCGTGCTTTGTCTTTGTGAGACGAAGGGCGGCGCGATGTATGCGGACGTTCAAAAGGCGACTGACGAGGTTGTCAAGGCGTTCGGAAAGGCTTGCACTGTCGGCATTCACACTCACAACGACTGCGGGCTTGCTGTTGCAAACTCGATGGTCGCAGTTGAGGCGGGCGCGACTCACGTTCAGGGCACTTTGCTTGGCTTTGGCGAGCGAACGGGAAACGCGAATCTTTCGACGATTATCGCGAACTTGCAGCTCAAAATGGGCTATGAGTGTATCGCTGAGGACAAGATTAAGGAGCTCACTCCGATTGCGCGGCGTGTTGCCGAAATCACGAATATGGCGATTGAGCCTGGAATGCCTTATGTTGGGCCTTCTGCGTTCGCTCACAAAGCGGGCATGCACATCGACGCTGTCCTGAAAAATCCAGCCGCCTACGAGCATATCACGCCTGAAAGTGTCGGAAACAGCCGCGTGTTCTTGATGAGCGAGGTTGCGGGGCGCAGCATGATTATTGAAAAAATCAGCAAGTTTGACCCGACAATCACGAAGAACAGCCCGATTGTGGCAAATATCGTGAAGAAGGTGAAAGACCTTGAGCATATGGGCTATCAGTTCGAGGGCGCGGACGCGAGCTTTGAGCTTTTGGTGAGAAAATCAATCGGAAAGTATCAGCCTTTCTTCAATCTTCATTATTATCGCACGAGCGGCGAAATGCCTCGTATCGAAAACGCTCTTGCGTCTTTTGCGCAGCTCAAGCTTGAGGTGGACGGACAAATCGAGATTACGGCGGGGGAGGGCGATGGTCCTGTCAATGCTCTTGATAAGGCATTGCGAAAGGCTCTTGAGCATTTCTATCCGAATGTGTCGCAGATTCGCCTTACGGATTACAAAGTCCGTGTTCTTGACGGAAAGAGTGCGACTGCAAGCCGTGTTCGCGTTCTTATCGAAAGCTCCGACGGTGTTGACCACTGGGCGACAATGGGTGTTTCAAGCGACGTTATGGAGGCAAGTTATTTGGCTTTGGTCGACAGCTTTGAATACAAGCTCATCAAGGATGTCGAAAAGAAGTTTAAGCATTTGATGTAAGAGTTTTTGACTTGCAAATTAAAAATGTATCTAAACACTTCTTTTGCGACTGCCGATAGTAGAAAACGAGAGTGTGATGTTGTACTCAAGGGGATTGTAGTATGGTAAGCGTTACGCGTCTCGACGGTAAAGTTTATTGGATAAACCCGCATCAGATCGAAAGTATGGAAGAAAATCCAGATTTGACGTTGTCGATGCTTTCTGGCAAAAAGATTGTTGTTCGCGACAAGCCTGAGGAAGTGGTTGAGAAGATAATCGAATATCGGAGACGGATAGGAATATACAAAAACGAGACTTGATTATTTTGGAAAATACTTTTCTTTCTGATTTTTTTGAGTTTGAAACGTCTTTTGAGTTTGTAAAAGGTAAGGGAGATATATAAATGGATATAGCTACAATAATCGGTATAGTCGGCGGTACGGTTGCTATCGGTCTTGGTGTTGTTACGTCTGGTGGTTCAGTCGGTGGTATTATCGATATTCCGTCTGTTCTCGTTACTGTCGGTGGTTCTTATTCTGCTTTGTTTATTGTTGCTTCATTAAAACAAGCGCTTGGTCTTTTTGGCGTTATGGGACGTGCTTTTAAAACGTTTGATTACAATGAGCGAGATTTGATTCAAAAGATGGTTACGCTTGCTGAAAAGGCTAGACGTGAGGGTATTCTTGCTCTTGAAGAAGGTCTTGAAGATCTCGATAGTCCCTTTTTGAAAAATGGTTTGCGACTGATAGTCGATGGTACTGATGGTGCTGTTGTTCGTTCTATTATGGAAAGCGAAATGAATAACGTTGAAGCTCGCCATATGGCTTGGATTGGAGTTATTAACGCTTGGGCTGGTTATGGTCCGGGTTTTGGTATGTTGGGAACAGTTATTGGTTTGATTGGTATGTTGAACAACTTGGAAGATAAAAGCTCCCTTGGTCCTAACATGGCTGTTGCTTTGATTACAACGTTGTATGGTTCTATGCTTGCTAACTGGCTTGTTGCTCCTTTTGCAAATAAGCTTTCATCTCAGAATGCCAAAGAAATGTCAGTTATGGAAATGTCTATAGAAGGTGTTCTTTCTATTCAGGCTGGTGATAACCCGCGTATTTTGGCGCTCAAGTTGTTGTCGTATCTTGATCCGAAAACACGTAAAGTTGTTGAAGGTGACGTTCTTAAAGACTAAAGCAGTTTATAGGAAAGGAAAATGGGTAAGAAATCAAAAGAGCCTGAGAAACCGTCAACCGCGTGGCAAGGTACTTATGGTGATATGATTACACTTATGCTTTGCTTCTTCGTTATGTTGTATGATCCGTCCGAAACGGATTCTGCACAGATGGCGGCGTTGCAGGCATCTCTTTCAAATGATAATCCTGGTGGTGGTGTTTCTCTTAGTGCGGGAAGTCTTGCTGATTTGGGAAATACTATAAGTACTTTGCCTTCTATTGAAAAAGGTAAAAGTATGGGATTGGCAAAAAAGAAGGCTGTGAGTCTTTTTGCACCAGATGTAAAAAGTAATAAGATTACAATAACGAGTGATGAAAGAGGTCTTATTATTACTCTTGCGTCTGACAGTTTTTTTGAACGTGGAAGTGCTGAGCTTAATATTGAGGAAACTCGTGAGACTCTTTTGCGATTGTCTCAGTTTTTGAAATCAGAGGAAGTTTCTGGGCGAAAGTTTAGAATTGAGGGACATACTGATAATTCTCCTGTGTTGTTTGATTCAAAGTTTGCTAGTAATTGGGAACTTTCTGCTACACGTTCGGCAAATGTTTTGCATTATTTGTCGGATTTTGGAGTTGATGAAAATCAATTTTCAATAGCGGGATATGCAGACACTCAACCTAAATTCTCTAATGACACAGAGGAAGGAAGAGCGTATAATCGCCGTGTTGATTTGATTATTTTGGATGAAGGCCATTTTTAATGGTAAAAAATAAAATTTGATTATTGCGAGATATGGAGGAATGAATATGGCAGATAAAGATGATGCAGGAATCGCAGAAGATGAGGTTGGTGGTGATGGTGGCGCACCAAAGAAGGCTGGCGGTATTGCAGCTCTTTTGCCAGGGCTTTTGAAATGGATTGCTATTGGTCTTGGTTCAATAATTCTCATTGTTACAGTTGTTGTTGTAACTGTAAATATCATGGGAAATAATAAGCCTCAAGCAACAGGAATCCCTGTTAGTCAAGAATATTCTCGAAAGAAAGAAGTTCTTGACTGGTATTCAAGTCTTGACCAGATTCGTACAAAGACAAGTGATAATAATCCTGCAAGTGTTGTTGTTCAGGTTTCTCTTGGTTATAAGAAGGACGACAAGCAAGCTTCGACTGAGATTTCTCAGCGTTTGATTGAAATTAAGTCGTTTCTCAGACAATATTTCTCAGAAAGAACTAAAGAAGAGTTAAAGCCTCAGAATGAAGATATTCTTCGTCAGCAGATTCGAGACCGTATTAACGACGATATTCTTAGTGATAGTAAGATTCGCAATGTTCAGTTTACGACATTGGATGTAGTTGAGCAATAAAAACGAGGAAGGTTTTTCATGACCGAAGTTCTGTCACAAGATGAAATTGACCAGCTGCTCCAAGCTATAAATTCTGGAGACCAGGATACAAACGCCTCATTTAAGCCTGTGAGCGATACGCGTAAAATCAAAATTTACGATTTTAAGCGTCCTGATAAATTTTCAAAGGAACAGATAAGAACTGTCTCTATTATGCACGAGACGTTTGCTCGTTTGACGACAACGAGCCTTTCAGCGCAATTGCGCTCTTTGGTTCATGTTCACGTAGCTTCTGTTGACCAGTTGACATATGAAGAATTTATTCGCTCTATTCCAACTCCGACAACTCTTGCTGTCGTAAATATGGATCCTTTGAAAGGTAATGCGGTTTTGGAAATCGACCCTTCTATTACTTTCAGCATAATAGATCGTTTGTTTGGTGGTAATGGACAAGGTCCTAAAGTTATACGAGAACTTACTGATATTGAAACTTCAGTAATGGACGGAATTATTGTAAGAATACTTGCGAATATGCGAGAAGCGTGGACTCAAGTTATCGATTTGCGTCCGCGATTAGGACAGATTGAGACAAATCCTCAGTTTGCACAAATTGTTCCGCCATCAGAGATGGTTGTTTTGGTAACACTTGAAACTAAAGTTGGTGATGAGGAAGGTATGATGAATTTCTGTATTCCTTATCTTACTATTGAGCCAATTATTTCCAAGTTGTCATCACAGTTCTGGTTTTCATCTGTTAGACGTAGTTCTACAACACAATATCTTGGAACTCTTAAAGAGAAGCTTTCTGATGTTGATATGGACATTGTTGCTGAAATTGGTTCTACTAATTTGCCAATTCGCGATGTTCTTGGACTTCAAGTTGGTGATATTGTTAGACTTCCAAATGTCAGAGTAGGCGACCCTTTAACTTTAAGTGTTGGTAGTAAGAAAAAATTTTATTGCCAGCCTGGTGTTGTGGGCAAAAAAATGGCTGTACAAGTCATTGGAAAGGTAAAACAAGCCGAAGAAGAAGATATAGAAGATTTGGCTGATGAAGATGATGAATCGATATAATGGGTGAAAGGAGATAAAAATGAGCGATGGAGTAATTTCTCAAGACGAAATAGATGCTCTTTTGTCAAGTGTTGACGGCGGATTAGGCGGTCTTGGAGGCGGTAGTGCTTCTGGAGGTGGTTCTGCTAGTATTGATACTGCAACTCTGCAAAAATTTGCAGATAAGATGAAAGATAAATTCGTTGCAACATTTAATGGAACTACAGGTAAGGAGGTTTTCTCTGCTGGAGCTCCAACTGTAGAGGCTGTTGCGCGAGACCAACTTCTTGCAAAAATTCCAGAAGATGTTGTTGCTGTTATGGCAGATTATAAAACAGCTCTTACAGGTGACCATCTTTTTATTTTTGCACCAGAGTTTGTTCAAAAGATAGGGAATCTTGTTGATGCTTCTATGGATGAAGCAATGGTTTACGAGGTTGTAAAAGAAATTGTCGGCGGGCATAGTGGTTCTGAAATTTCTGACCTTTG
>CACYWZ010000061.1:0-14202 GCA_902778325.1 uncultured Spirochaetaceae bacterium | reverse complement strand
ATTCCTCCAGAAATCAGTAAGCAGCCAAAAGCTGCTGTAAGAATGCCAGAAGGTACATTTGCTTTATTCTCATATCCATTGACAGTTGAAGGTGAGCAGTTTACTATGTGGGAAGCTGTTTCATCTGGCGTTGCTTCAGGAATGACAAAATCCTTGAATGGTGGTGCTGCACCTGCTGGTGGCGCTGCTTTTGCTCAGCCTCAGGGCGCGGCACAAGCAATGATGGGCGGAATGAATATGGGAATGGGTATGCAGTCTGTTCCAATGGGGGGAGTTAATATGGGAATGGGACAAATGGCAGCTCCTATGCCTGGTATAGGATATCCAAATGTTCAATCTGTTCAGTTTCAAAATTTAAATGGTGGTGCTGTTTCTTCTGAGCAGGGAAATATCAGTCTCATTATGGATGTATCCATGGAGATGACTGTTGAGCTTGGTCGAACTAAAAAACAGATTAAAGATATTCTTGGAATGGGCGAGGGAACAATCATCGAACTCGATAAACTTGCTGGTGAGCCTGTTGATATTCTTGTAAATCACAAGCCAATTGCAAAAGGCGAAGTTGTTGTTATCGATGAAAACTTTGGTGTTCGTGTTACCGAGATTCTTTCTCCTGCCGAACGCGTTAGTGACTTGCGTTAATTTTAATTTATGATTCATAGAAGCCGGCCTTTTAGCTGGCTTTTATGTGTTTTGGGTGGGGGAATAAAAAACGTTTACTCTTAAAAGATTTTTTTCTGTAATTTTTTTTGTTTCTGCATTTTTCATACATTCACAAGTTTTTTCACAAGAAGCACAACAGTCTGCTTTATCAGATGAGGAATCGATTATACTTTCTGATAATTCTATGTCTGAGAATGATAATATTGATGTTGTAACTACTGCTTCTGGCATTGGTGATTTTGTAAAAATGCTTTTGATACTTATTGTAGTTATTGCAATTATTTGTGCAATTTTTGCTTTAATGCGAAAAACAATGAGTCCTGGAAATGATAATGATCCATTTTTGCGAAAAGTTTCGTCTGTAACTTTGTCACCAGGAAAATCTGTGCAGGTTATAACTTTAATCGATAAGGCTTATCTGGTTGGAGTTTCTGAAAATGCTGTCAACTTGATTGGGCAAGTTGATGATAAAGAACTCATAGATGCAATGAACGTTTATGCAGATAAAAATGCTAGACAAAAAAAGCCTCGTAATTTTGGAGAGGTTCTTTCTTTGTTTATGCCTGGTGGATTCAAAATGAAAGATGCTATGCGTGCAGATAACGTCGGTAGTGCTTATGGCGACCTTGCAGATAATGCACAAGATATGTTTAGAAAGCAAAGTGAGCGTCTCAACGGGGATTCTGGGGACGAGGAAAAATGAAGCATCGATTTTTTTTGTTAATTATGTTCTCGTTAGTTTTAGGTGGACAAATTTTGAGTGCTCAGTCGTTTCCTGAAGGTTCTACTTCTGGCCGTACTGAAATGGGACGAGATATTCATTCTCTTAATGTTCCTAATATTGATATCAATATAACACAGCCTCAAACAGGAAAAGAAGTTGCGTTTTCTGTTCAAATTTTACTTCTTTTGACGATTTTGACGCTCGCGCCAAGTATTTTGCTTCTTGTAACTTGTTTTTTGCGTTTTTCGATTGTATTGGACTTTATAAAACGAGCACTTTCTTTACAACAGGTTCCTCCAACTGCGGTTCTTAATGGTATTGCCTTTTTTATGACAATATTTGTTATGTGGCCGACATTTAGACAGGTTTATGATAATGCTTATAAGCCTCTTTCTGATGGGCAAATAGGAATAGAAGAGGCATATTCAAAAGCAGAAGCACCTATAAGACTTTTTATGTATAAGCAGATGGACAAAGACCCTAGTTATATTCGTCTTTGTATGTCAATGGCACAACTTGATAAGCCTCAAACTCTTTCAGATGTGCCAACGTATTGTCTTGTGCCTGCGTTTATTTTGCATGAATTAACGGTTGCTTTTAAAATAGGAGTTTTGCTTTATATACCGTTTATTATAATCGATATGGTTGTAGCAAGTATTCTTATGAGTATGGGTATGATGATGTTGCCACCTGTTCAGATTTCAATGCCTTTCAAATTAATGCTGTTTGTTTTGGTTGATGGTTGGGGGCTTTTGACGCGAGAATTATTTTTGTCAGTCGCGAGGTAAATAAATGTCTATAGAAATGATTGTTTTTCTAATGCGAAGTGGAATTCAAGAGGTTTTTACTCTTGTTTCTCCAGTTCTTGGAGCAGCTCTTATTGTAGGACTCATTGTAGCAATTTTTCAGGCAACGACTTCTATTCAAGAAGCAACTTTAACTTTTTTACCAAAGCTTTTGACAATTTTGCTTGTTCTTGCACTTCTAGGAGGCTGGATGTTTTCATCTGCTCGAATTTATACATTGCATTTGTTTAGTATGATTCCAAATCTTGCTCGCTAGCCTTTTATTGGGGAGATTTGTCTGATTGCTTGATTCTATTGTTAAGCAAGCGCCTTTTTTTCTATTGGTTGCAGTAAGGTGTTTTGCTCTGATAATGATACTTCCTCTTTTTGCTATGCGTGGCACGGTTCCAAGAATGGTAAAAGTTGCTTTAGCAGGTTACTTTGCGTATCTTGTTTTTCCCTCTCTTTCCGCGCAAACTTCTTTTTTTGCAAAATCATATAATTTATATTTTGATTATGATGGTTCTTTTACCCTTGAATATATAATGCTTCTTGTTGGAGAAGGTCTCATTGGTATTATAATGGGGCTTTATGTATCAATGATATTTGCTGCATTTAGTACTGCTGGTCAATTTTTTGCATTTCAAATGGGATTCAGTGCTTCAGAGGTTTACGATGCTTTGTCTCAAGTAGAAAATCCTCTTATGGGGCAGTATTTTAATTTGATAGGAATGTTGATTTTTTTGCAGAATCATTGGTTTCAGATTTTGTTTAAAGATGCTCTAACAGCAAGTTTTAATACGCTTTCAGCATTTTCTATTGTTAGTGCAAATGAGGGAATAATGTTTTTTTTCTTGAAATCATTAACTTATTTGTTTTTAAATGCTTTTACACTTGCATTTCCAATAATTGGAACTTTAACTTTGATAATGGTTGCTATGGGAATGCTTTCAAAAGCCGCTCCTCAAATGAATCTTTTTTCCGAAGGCTTTTCAATTACTATGTTGGTTGCTTTTTTCCTTATAACGGAATTAATGCCTGGAATGTGTGAATTCTTTACGCACTCATTTGTTGATGGCTTTAGGACGTTGGAAAAATTTTTTATACAAGTCTCAGGTGGTATTCAGTAAATGGCGTTTGAAGAAATTGATTTGCAATGGTTTGCAAAAGCTGAAGATGAAGGGCGTACTGAAGATGCAACTGACCTACGTATAAAAAAAGCACGAGATGAAGGTCGTGTTGCAAAAAGTCAAGAACTTAACAGTGCTATTGTTCTTTTGTGTTCTGTTTTGCTTATTATAGTTATGGCACCTTGGATTTTGCAAAAGTTAAAATCTGCATTTGTTTTTTATTTTACTCATACTACAGTTGAAACTGTTTCTTATAAAACTTATGCACTTGTTTTTGCAATGTTTTTTCTTCAAATTGTTATTCCTATTGTTTTGGTTGCTACTATTGCAGGAGTTTTGACAAATATTGCTCAAAACCGAGGTTTTATTTTTTCATTAAAACCGATTACTCCTAATTTTTCAAAAATTGTTCCTAAGATAAGCCAATATTTGCAAAAAACTCTTTTTTCAATGGAAGGTGGTTTTAATGTATTGAAATCTCTTTTAAAAGTTGGCATTATAACTTTCATCGCTTACGGCTTGATAAAGCGAAATATTCCTACAGTGCTTTTAATGTTAAAAACAGGAACTCTTGAAGAGTGTATTCGTGTAGTAAGTTCTTTTGCTGTTCAGATTTTGCTTTGTACAGTTATGGTTTTTATTGCAATTTCTGTACCAGATTATGTAGTTCAAAAAAAGCAATTTATGGAATCTTTGAAAATGACAAAGCAAGAAGTAAAGCAAGAATATAAGGAAATGGAAGGAGATCCAGAGGTAAAAGGGCGGCTTGAGCAAGCGCAAAAACAAATGGTTACACAGAATTTGCCGAAAGTTGTAAAGGAAAGTGATGTCGTAATTGCAAATCCAACTCATTTTGCAGTTGCATTGCAATATGATGAAAAAGTATCTTATGCGCCGAAAATTATGGCTAAAGGCGAAGATTCTGTTGCTTTGAGAATACGACGTCTTGCAGAGGAGAGCGAAATACCTGTTGTTGAAAATAAGGCTTTGGCAAGAAGTTTGTATACAGAGACAAAAGTTGGTGATATAATTCCAGAAAGTTATATGCAAATAATTGCGACAATTTATGCACAAGTCGTATATTTGAATAAGAAAAAATAGCGATTAAAGTCGGGTGGGGATTTGAATGGCTAATCGTTTAAGTAAGTTAAATACTCTTTTGAAAGATGGTCAAATGAGCAATACTGCGGTTGCAATTGCTTCTGTTGTTGTTGTTTTGATGTTGGTTATCGGACTTCCAAAACCGATGATTGACACATTTATGATTCTTAATCTTGCAATATCTGTTGCGATATTGCTTACAGTTATTTATACGCCGAAGGCATCAACTTTTACATCTTTTCCGCGGGTAATATTGCTTGTTACTCTTTTTGGTCTTGGAATAAATATTTCATCAACCAGATTGATATTGACTGCAACGGGTATGGCTGCTCAAAGTGATATGGTCAAAGCGTTTGCAGGAATCGTTACTGGTGGCAATAATATCATTATTGGAATTGTCATTTTTATTATTTTGATTGTTGTACAGGTTGTTGTAATTACAAAAGGTGCAACTCGCATTTCAGAAGTTGCTGCTCGATTTTCACTTGATTCAATGAATACAAAAATGTTTGCAGTTGACTCTGAATTAAATAGTGGTTCAATCACAGAAGAAGAAGCACGTGCTAGAAAAAAAGAAATTCAGCGTGATAGTGATTTTTATTCTGCAATGGACGGTGCGTCTAAATTTGTTTCAGGAAATGTAAAAGCTGGAATTTTTATCACGTTGATAAATCTTATAGGTGGATTTGCCGTCGGAATGTTGATGAATAAGATGTCATTTTCTGACGCTCTTAATAATTATTCAATTTTGACGATTGGAGATGGTTTGCTTTCTCAGATGCCATCTTTGATGCTTTCTTTTGCAACAGGTCTTATTGTTACAGGTAGTTCTAGTGATGAGCCTGTTGGAGAGCAGTTGAAAAAGCAATTCAGTGCTTCTGGAAATGTCTATATCATCGTTGGTGTTGCACTTATTATCATGGGAGTCGTTTTCCGTGGTGGCACACAGTTTTTGCTTATACCAATTGGTATTCTTGCATGCTATTTTGGTTATAAAATGCTTGGAAATCATAAGGCTGCTGCAGTTCAGAAAAAACAAGCTGAAGAAAAAGCGATTGCTGCAAAACGCGAGCAGACTCAAAATCCTGATGACGTCAGTCCTGTTGTTCCCCTTTATACATTGTCGCTCGAACTTGGTCTTGGTTTGATACCTCTTGTTGATAAAGAAAAAGGTGCTGAACTTATAGATAGAATTATTCATATTAGGCGAGAGGCTGCTATTGATTTAGGTCTTGTTGTGCCTGGAATACACATTGTTGATAATATGCTTCTTGACCCAAATGAATATAGTTTTAAGATTCGAGGAATTGAGGCTGGGCGAAGTATTGTTAGAATGGGGCATTACATGTGTATGAACACAGGCTCTGTTACAAAAGAGATGTCAGGAGAGCGAACTCAAGACCCAGCATTTGGAATGCCTGCAATTTGGCTTCCAGAAGATAAACGTGCTGAAGCTGAGAAAAATGGATACGCAGTTGTTGATCCTCCAACTATTATTGCTACTCATATTACAGAGATTATTCGTGACCATGCATATGAGATTCTTGGTCGCCAAGAAGTTTCTTCAATTATTAACAAGTTAAAGGAAACAAAATCTGTTGTTGTTGATGAAGTGCTTAATACTGAGAAATTTACTTATGGTGAAATCGAAAACGTATTGAAAAATCTGCTTCGAGAAAAAGTTTCGATTCGCAATATGGAAGTAATTCTTGAAACTCTTGCCAATTATGGAAAGGTTACTCATAACCAATGGGCATTGACTGAGAAAGTTCGCGAAGCGTTGGGTGCTCAAATTTGTCTTCAGTATGCTGATATGGATAAAAAACTTCGAGTTGTACAATTATCACAACAGTGGGCAGAGAAAATCCTTGAAAACCGTGTTGACCCTCAAGATGGTTCAGAGCCTTTTGTGGCTTTTAATGCTCAAGACGGACGACATTGGATAAAATCTGTAAGTGATACTATTGCGGCTGTGCAATCTCGTAATTTCCAGCCAATAATTCTTTGTCCTGCAGAAGTTCGTCAACTTGTATACTCATCAACAGCAAGAGAAATGAAACTTGTTGTTTTATCTATTCAAGAAGTTTTAGCAGCGGGCTCAAATGTTTCGCTCGAACCTGTAGGAGAAATAAATGCTTAACCTTAATGAAAATCTTGTTGGGGTAGAAACACTTGTTCGCCCAACATATGAAGATTGCAAGGCTGCGTTGCACAATCAATACGGAGAATTATATCGAATTTTAAGTAAAGAAACTGTTTTTGAAAGAACAGGTTTTCTTGGGTTGTTTCAAAAACCAGCTATAAAAGTAACTTTTGTTCGAGAACCTGCAACTTATGAAGTTCAAGAACCTGTTTCTCGAATGGCATCTCAAGTAACTTCTCAATCATCTACAAATGTGGCTGATGAAAAAATCGAAGCATTGAATGATAAAATTGAAGAACTTTCAAGAAAAATGTCTATTTTCACGAGTGCTGTTGTTCAGCCTGAAAAGCATGAAACAATAAAACGAATAGAGTCTTTGCTTCAGGAAAATGAATTTACTACAACATATATTGAGGATATATCAAATAGATTGAGATCGGAATTTTCAGCAGCGGAACTTGATAATTTTGATTTGGTTGAGCGACGTGTTGTTGATTGGATTGGACAGGGAATTCATATTGCTCCAGAAAGTTTTGTAAAAGCGCCTCATGTTATTGTTATTGTAGGTCCTACAGGAGTTGGAAAGACAACAACTGTTGCGAAAATGGCCGCTAGAATAGTTTTAACAGCAGATAAGGCTGGTAGGCCTCGTCCCCCTGTTAGGATGGTTACAATTGATACAACAAGGGTTGGTGCAGAGCAACAACTGCAAAGTTATGGCGAAATTATGGATATTCAAGTTGATAAGGCTGAAAGTCCAGAAGAAGTTGGTAAGTTTTTTGGGCAGTATAAAGATTCGATGGATACTCTTTTAGTTGATACAAGTGGATATAGCCCAAATGATTATGATAGCATTGCAAAAATGAGAAAGTTTCTTGATGTTCCAGGTTTGCATCCTGACGTTTATCTTGCTGTAACGGCATCTACAAAAGCTAGGGATCTTGTAAATATTATGCAGAATTACGAGATGTTTAATTTCCGTTCAGTAATTATAACTAAATGTGATGAAACCACTCATTTTGGAAATATTTTGAGTGTACTTGCAGAAAAAAATAAATCTATTTCATATATTACAGACGGTCAACCAGTTTCGCGCTTTTTTGAAAAAGCAACAGTTGTGCGCTTTTTGACAAATCTTGCCGATTTTAATATAGACCGCTCTCATATTGATGATATTTTTAGGAGTTAAAGAATGGACGAACAGGCAGCCGAATTACGCGAACTTATGCATAAAGATAAGCCAGAGTCGCAGACGCATCATACTCGCGTTATTGCTATCACGAGCGGAAAGGGCGGCGTTGGAAAAACAAGTATCGCTTTGAATATGGCGATTGCGTATGCACAGACTGGGAAAAAAGTTATTCTCATTGATTGTGATATGGGAATGGCGAATGTTAATGTTATGATGAGCATTGTTCCTCAATATAACCTCATGCACGTGATAAACGGGCAGAAAAAGATGTCTGAAATTATCCAGTCGACTGAATATGGAATTCAGTTTGTTGCGGGCGCTAATGGATTTTCAAAAATTGCAAATCTTTCTTCTGAAGAACTTGATAATTTTGCAATGCAGTTTAATACACTTGGAAATGCAGATATAATTATCATTGATACAGGAGCGGGTGTTGCTGATAATGTTTTGAAGTTTATTGCTGCGGCTGATGAAGTTTATGTAGTTACAACGCCAGAACCTACTGCAATTACAGATGCATATGGCATTATAAAAATCATAACAACAGAACTCAGTAAAGATATAAAACTCAACTTGCTTGTTAACAGAGCAAAATCTGCAGAGGAAGCGAAAAAAGTTTCTGAGCGCATTATAAATATTGTTGGACAATTTTTGAATTTCAAAGTTCATAATATTGGATTTGTGTATGAAGATAATGTTGTTCAGAATTCTATCGCAAGACAAAAGCCTTTTATTATTGTAAGTCCGTCTTCTAAACCAGCAATTTGCATAAAGCATATTGTTAGCAGAATTGAACAAGTACCTGTTCCTGAAACAAGCGGTGTTAGTGGATTTTTGAAGAAATTTGTTGGAAAGAAGTGATATATCATTTCTTAATAATCTGTTTTTGGCTGTTTTTTAAGACAGCCAAAACGGGATTGGAGGAGTTGAATGAACCCTAAGGTTATAGGAATTGCAGCAGGAGCGGGGTTTGTTTTATCGTTCCTTGTAGGTTTGATTTTCCGTAATCCGATTTTAGCGATTCTTGCTCGTGCGTTTATTTGTGCCGCATTGTGTGCAGGCATGTCAGCAGGAATTTCAGTTGTCTTTGAAAAGTTCCTTGCTGAAGATATTGAACTTGACTCAAGTGCAGGCGCGCCAAAAACAGGTGGAATTGTAGACATTACACTTGACGATGAAAAATTGCCAGAAATTCAGAATGCACCGAAGTTTAATGTGAGTGGCAATTTAAAGACGATGAAAGAACCAACAGAAAATACTGTTTCTGATTCGGAAAAAACAAATAGTGAACAGTCTCCTTCAAGCAGTTCTGCAACTGCTCCTAAAGGTGAAGTATCTTCACTCCCAGAAAACATTTCTGGCGAATCTAGTTCTCAATCTGACTCTCAGAGTTCAGATAATAATAGTTTTAAAGCAATGGACGTTTCTTCTGTTGCTGCAAGTTCTGAAAAAAAGAATACAAAAGGTATTGATGAAGATGTTGTTGCACTGCCTGATATAGGGGATTTGAAAGGCAGTTCTGATGATGATTCTCTTCCTATTGCTCCTGTTAAGGATATTCCGATTTCAGAACCAAATATTTCTAGTTCACCACAATCAAAAAATGGTGCAACTTTTTCGGACGGTTCTAGTCCGTCAGTGCAAGATGCAGCAACAATTGCGCAAGCAATAAGAACTGTTCTTGCACATGAAAATTAATTATCGCAAATAAATGGGTGGGGATTGATGGTAAAATCTGTTTTTGACGAAAAGTCAGAAGAGGAGCTTTGGTTAGAATTTAAGAAAACCAAAGCAACTTCATTGCGTGATGCATTTATTAGGCAGTACATGCCGCTAGTGAAATATGTTGCAGGCAAAGTGTCGACAGGAATGCCGAGCACTGTGGAATTTGATGATTTGGTAAGTTTTGGTCAATTTGGGCTTCTTGATGCGATTAATAAATATGACCCAGATAAAAACGTAAAGTTCAAGACTTATGCTGTGACACGAATTCGTGGTGCGATTTTTGATGAACTTAGGCAATTAGACTGGGTTCCTCGCTCTGTTCGACAAAAATCCAGAGAAATCGAAGATACGATTGGAAATCTTGAGGCAAGACTTGGAAGAACTGCCACAGATTCTGAAATAGCGCAGGAAATGGGCATTAGCGAGACAGAGTTTCAGCAAACCGTTATGAAGGTTTCAGGAACAAGTGTGCTTTCTCTCAATGACGTTTGGTATTCTGGAGACGACAGTGACCATATGTCGATTGGGGATAGTATTGAAGCACCTTCAAGTTTGAACCCAGATGTCATAGTTGAGCGTGATGAAGTTCGCCGAGTTATAATAGAGGCGATAAATGAACTTCCTGACAAAGAAAAATTGGTGATAGTCCTTTATTACCACGAGGATTTGACTTTCAAGGAGATTGGGCAGGTTCTTGAGGTGAGCGAATCTCGTATTTCGCAGCTTCACACAAAAGCAAATCTTCGACTCAGAGCCAAATTGACCAATATACGAAAAGGAATTATCTAATGGTTACTCTTGAAAAAATCCGCGAAGATTTGCGAAAGGAACTGCAAAAAGATTCTGACTTGAATTATGTTGAAGTTCGGGCTGATACGCTCGAAGAGGCTTTGGCTGACGCAGGCGTTCAGCTTGATACAAGCACGAAAAACCTTGAGTACGAAGTTCAGGAAAAAGGTTCTGCGGGAATGTTCGGTCTTGCGAAAAAGCCGTGGAAAATCCGCGTATATCAGACAGCAGAGGCTATCGAAAAGAAAAAGATGCAACAGGCTGCTGCTGCAGGAGTTGCCGCTGGCGAGAATGTGGAAGAAGAAAACAAAATCGTGGACAAAGATGGCGTGTTCTTCGTGCATCACTTTGGCTCAGATATTTACCTCAAGGTTGTCCTTCCTGTCGGAAACGGTCGCCCTGTCGAACTCAGCGAAGTTATGGACGCGGCTAGGCGCTCAGACACGCTTTCTCTCGAAGAAGCGGATATAAAGAAGTTCGTAGCAGAGGGAACAAACGGCGAATACGAGTCAATCGGAATGTATAGCCACGTTCAAAGCGCAGACGCTGTTGCCATTGTTGACATCGCCTCTGATAAAACGATTGCGACCGTAACCGTAACGCCTCCAGCGGTGAGCGGCGCTGAGTTGTCAATCGAGCAGTTCAAGAAGCTGCTTATTCAATATGACGTTTCAGAGCCATGTATTGAAATAGATAAAATCGTCGAGTTTGTTGACAATCCTGTCTACAACGTCCCTTATGAAATGGCGGCAGAGCGAAAGGCGATAAACGGTGCGGACGCATACATGAAGTATGAGTTTGAGACCGACACAAAGAACCACAGAATGACAGAAAACGAAAAGGGACAAGTCAACTTCAAGGAATTGAACCTTATCGATAACGTCGTTGTCGGACAGCTTTTGGCAACAAAGATTGATGCTGAGCGCGGTCAGGGCGGAAAGAAAGTCAACGGCGATTACATTGATGCAACGAACGGAAAAGACTTTAACATTCAGAACGTTCTTGGCAAAAACGTCAAGCTCGAAGCAGACGGACACTCTGTTGTTGCGACTGTTGACGGACAAGTTTCGTTGCAGAACGGAAAAATCACTGTTGAGCCAGTTGTTATTTACGAAAAAGGTATCAATGCCAAGACAGGAAACGTCCAGTTCGTCGGAAACGTCATCGTCAACGGCAACGTGGAAGACGGCTTCGACATCAAAGCAGATGGAAACGTCGAAATCAATGGCGGTGTCGGAAACTGCAAGATTACAGCAGGCGGCTACATCTTTATCACGCAGGGCGTTATGGGTCGAAACGAGGGCGTCCTTGTTGCAGGCAAGTCAATTTGGGCTAAGTTCATCAACTCAACGAAAGTGGAAGCGGGAGAGCATGTTCTTGTTTCAGACAGCATCATGACGAGCGAAGTTACAGCGATGAAGCGCATTATCCTTCGCGGAAAGAGAGCGCAAATCACTGGCGGCCATCTTTTTGCGACAGAGGAAATCGCCGCGAAAAACCTCGGAAACGAAGGTGGAACAGAGACGATTATGGAAGTCGGTATCGACCCGAAGGCAAAGCAAAGACAGTTGCAGTTGCAAACAGAGCAGAACGCGCTTATCAAGGAACTTGAGGACGTTGACCTTAACATCAATACCCTTGAGATGAACAAGCGCAACATGCGAAAACTTCCTGTTGAGAAAGAAGAAAAACTCAACGAACTCACCGAGCGCAAGAACCAGATTATCGCACAGTCCGATGAAATCAACGCAGAGCTTGAGCAGATTTCAGAGCGACTTCGCGAACTCAAAGCAATCGGAAAAGTCAAAGCGTCGGGAACGGTATACCCTGGAACGACGATTTACGTCCGCGATATAAAAGAGGCTGTTACAACCGAAGTTAAGGCTGTGACGTTCTTCTATGAGAACGGCTTCGTAAAGCGCGGAAAGTACGAAAACCCTACTGTCGAGGACATCGAAGCGCCAGAGGGCTATTCAGGAATGTAATTGCTTCAAGCAATTAAAAAAGACGGGGATTTTCCCCGTTTTTTTTTTCGCATTTTTTCTTGCGGAGGCGCAAAAAACAAAAAAATGCGACAAAAGATTTCTTTTTTTCTTTGCCAAAATCAATTCAATCACAAAAGATTTCTTTTTTCTTTGGATACATTCAGGATATAAAAAATATTTTTCTTTTTTGTATGGCACAATACTGAGAAAAGAAAAAAGAATTAAATTTTATGTGTCCAAAATTGTGCCATGGACAAAAGATTTCTTTTTTTTATGATTCAAATTGAGATTGAGACAAAAGATTTCTTTTTTTTTGTGGAAAAGAAGAAGGTGAGAAAAAATAATTCTTTTTTTTGTGATATGAGTGTTAGGGAATTGAAGAGAAAAAATGAGGTTGTAAAAAGAGGGAGATTCTAATATAGTTGGAATATGATTTCAAAGAATTCTGTTTTGCTTTACAAGAAAAATCCTGCGCTTGTGACGGAAGTTCCTTCGAGTGCGGGCGATAAATTCACTATTCAATATTGCACAGCGCCTGCGACTCCAACTGGAAAAAAAGCTGTCTATGCCACGCAGAAAGTTCGTGACAAAGATTTTGCAGTTTTGTCGGAGGAGAAAGCAAGCTCAATCGACAATGTTTTGGCTGTGAAAGGCGATGGCTTTGTGAGCGCCGTAAAAGAGGCTTGGGAGCTTTTGCTGAGCGATGAGAGCACCGCGAGCGAAGAGATTTCGTTTGCCGATATTGCTTCATATGCGCTTTCGGAATTGAAGGCGGACGAGAGCTGGGGATTTTATTGCGCTCTTCGCGACACTTTTTATTTTGAGGAAATCTCTGCGCTTCGCTTTGTTCCTCGAAGCGAGGAGGCGGTCGCCTCTTTGGTGCAGAAGGCTGAAAGCAAGGGCAAGGAAGAGGAGCTTCGCGCGGCTTTTATCGCTCGATTGAAGAACCGTTCTCTTGAGGAAGGCGACTCGAAATATATGGTCGATGTTGAGGCGCTGGCTCTCGGAAAAAGCGAGCATTCACGGACGCTCCACGACGCAAAAATTACCGAAACGCCTGAGAATGCGCACAAGATTTTGCTTGAGACAAAGATTTGGGACATAACGCGAAATCCGTATCCTGTGCGCTGGGGGCTTTCGATGCAGTCGGCGACGGAAGGGCTTTCCTCTCCGCCTGACGAGGAGCGAATGGAGGTCGAGGGCGTGAGTTACGCAATCGATAACGCTTGGTCGACTGACCCTGACGATGCGATTGCTTTTGACGGAAAATATCTTTGGGTGCATATCGCAGACCCTGCTTCCACTGTTGCTCCTGACGACAAGATTGACAAAATGGCGCGAGACCGTGGCGCGACGCTTTATATTCCTGAGGGCGCAAGTCGTATGCTCAGCGAGGACTGCCTGACGGATTACGCTCTTGGGCTTTCACAAAAGAGTAGGGCGCTTAGTTTCAGAATCCTTCTCGACGAGAAAAACGCTATTGAGGAGTGTCAGGTTTTCAAGACTTGGGTGAGAGTCGAGAGGCTGACTTACGAGAGCGCTGACGAGAGAAAAGACAGCCCTGAACTCGCTCCATTGTACGAAATCGCACGAAAGAACATCGAGCGGCGAAACAAGGCAGGCGCTGTTCAGATTGAGCTTCCAGAAGTGCATATCACTGTGGACAGCGAGACGAAGCGCGTTTCGATTGACACGCCTCCTCACCCGATGAGCGCTATTGTCGTTCGCGAGGCTATGCTTTTGGCGGGCGAGGGCGCGGCTTGGTTTGCGTTCAAGAACAAAATCCCGTTCCCTTTTGTCAGTCAGGAATCACCTGATATTCCCGCAAAATTGCCGGAGGGGCTGGCTGGACAGTTTGCGCTAAGAAAGTGCATGCACAGAAGAAGTGTCGGCGTTACTCCGTCTCCGCACGCAGGCTTGGGGCTTACGATGTATTCGCAGGTTACAAGCCCTCTTCGCCGCTAC
>CACYWZ010000060.1 GCA_902778325.1 uncultured Spirochaetaceae bacterium | reverse complement strand
TTTGAAAGAAATGCCGCCGACTTTTGTTTCAACGTCAAATTCGCCAAGACACTCGTCCAAAAACAAAAAGCCAATCTGATTAAAAAGCGCAGAGCCGTCAAAGCCTCTCAAAAACAGCACAACTCCGATTTTGTCATTTTCATCATCATCTTCGTCCACGAGCAAAAAGCGCACGTCGCGGGGAAAAAGTTCAATATTGCCAAAACGAATTGAGTTCCCGATTGCTCTTCGAGGGCGGAACTTCACGAAATTCCATTCTGGCAAAGCGGGCTTTGCAGAAAACAGAGCCTCAACAACAGGAAACAAAGACAAAATTCCGTCTGCGCTCAAGATAAAATCGCGCTTGGAGTCCTTTTTAGAGCTGATTTCAAAAGTCAGATTTACATCGATTTTGCCAAGTTCGGCTTGGATTTTGTCAAAAATTGCTTCTTGGTCTTTCTCAAAATCAAAAATCTCGGCGGAGTTTTTGCAAAACCATTCCCAGAACTTCTCTTCTTTTGATTTTTTGAATAGCGATAAAAAGCCCATTTTATTCACCCAAAATTATTGGCTCAGGCTTCGGCAAATATATGGCAAGGATTTCCGCTGACATATCGCAGATGCAAGTGTCAGAATACTTCGAGCCTTTGTAGACGCTCAAAATCTCCAGCTCAAAAAAGAACTGGACATTATCCATCAGGTATTTAAATGGAATATCTATCAGCAAATCCGCACATTCTGAGTTCAGACAAAACGGGTTTTCTCCGACTTCATCACTAAGCGTAATTTTCTGCTCATAAATGCAATCGGGATTCCATCTCAAATATGCGTCATTCTGTCCAAGTTCGTAAGCAGCGGCGTAAATGCGGATTATTGCGTCTTTTACGCGGTTGTTTTTGTGGTACAAATCTTCGCTTTGCTGATAGCCGTTTTTGACGTTGTAATAAATGTGATATTTTACGCTTGAGTCATCGTACCTGAAAATACTGTTTTCCATATCTCGAAGCGGCTTCACGGGGATAATCACAAACTCGCCCTCTCCGTCGCCGTCAACGCCCTCAACCCAAGCCGTGCTGATATTCGCGACTTCATCTCCGTCGAACTCTTCAACGTCATTGATTTTGTTTATCTCATAAAAATCCGCGCTCTTGCCTTTTTCTTTGAGAGCCGAGCTTCTGCCCCTTTCCCAAACCCAGCCTTTCGGGTGATTGTTCGCATTCACCGACAGCATCGGCAGAATACGATAAGCCATCTCCGACAGCTCAAAATCATACTTGTGCGAAAGCACAATGCTGCTTGTGTCAATATATCTTTGCGCGCTCAAATCAAACGCAAAAGCCAATAGCGCTGTGATTGCCAAAACGATTTTCTTCATAAAAAAATCCCTCCGTATGTTTAGGAGTATATAAAAAAAGAAGTCGCTTTAGAAGCCACTTTTCACATATTGCACTGCATTTCCTCAAGGCAAATCAAAATGGACACAAAAGCGTTTTTTCGCATAAAATAACGAAACTGCAATTTCGGAGATGAGGAAATGAAAATCGAAGGAATCCCGAACAAAATCCAGGGCGCAATGCTTTCGCTTCTGGCGCTTTACGTAATTGCGCTTGTCGTTTGTCTTTGCATGAACGCGGACAAGCTTCAAGGACTCGGAGCAAAGCGCTTTTATCTGCTTTTCGCTCTCTTGCCGCTCGTCCTTTTTTATGCGCTCTATCTTTTCGCGTGCGCCGCTTTTCCCTCATATTCCACATACAAAGAGAACTATCGCTTTCTGGAGCGCTTCGGCTACAAATACGAAGGATTCAAGTTCATCAAGGAAGGCAAAATCGTGGAGCTGCATTATTCAGGGGAAGGTCTTGTGAGAATTTTCGTTGCGATTTCGATAGAAGAAAAACTCGCAATTCCGTATTTTTTCACGGACGGGCATTTTGTGAACATCTGGGAGTTCTTCAAATTCTTGAACGCCGAAAAATACGAAGAAACAGAAGAATTTGAGGACTGCATGGAAATACTTTCGGAATACATGAAGAGCAACAGCGATGATTTTGCTGCCATGCTGAACAAGTTTTCAGCCTCCAGATTAGCGTACAAAGATTAAAGTTCGCCAGTGACGCTAGAAATATTCACGAAGTTTTGAATAAATCATTTTGAAGTTTTTGACCACAAAGAAGCCAGAAAGAGAAACGAGCACAAATCTCAAAAGAAACGGAATGCGCCCAAGAATCTGCTCCAAAGCGCGAATATGCTTGAAAGCAGCAGTGCCAGAGCCGACGTCCAGAAACATTTTGTAGACACCCTTCGCTCCAAGGCAAAAGCAAACAAGAAGCACGATTGCAACAATGATTTCTATGACAAAATAGATTTTCAGGACTTTCAGATAATTTCGGAACTTCATTTGTTTTTTTCCATGAACTTTGAGAACACTTGCCCGATTCCCCAGAAGATAAATCCCGAAAGCACCTGACCGAGCGTTGTCCCAACATATTGAAGATGGACTGCAGAAACGCTTCCCTCATCAAGAACGCTCACGCACAGCGACAAAAATCCCGAAACAATGCAAACAGCGATGTAGACGACGCTTAAGATTCTTATGCACTTCGGAACGTCAAATTTTTGAAGCTTGTCCTCTGCTTTCTTCTCGTTTTCTTCCATGAGTTTTCTCCTCGTCATTCCGAACTTGTTTCGGAATCTATTCAATCAAGGCAGATGCTGAAACGAGTTCAGCATGACAATAGTTTCTAAAACATACTTTTCAAAACACCTCTCAAATCTTAGCATACCTTTTTATTCTCAACAACAATTTGCTATAATGTGGCTTGCTATGGACAACATCATTGGATTTTTTGCAGGCACTTTTGTTATTCTGCTGTATCTTTTTATGGGCGGATACCTCAAGCTTTATCTGAAAGCAAAGATGAAAATCAGAACAATACTGATTATCTCAGCAGCAATGTTCGTGCTTCTTGAGTCAGTTTGGATTTACCACATTTTTTGGGGGCAAAAATGACAGCAAAAAGAAAAAAGGAACTCGCAAGACTCATTCTCCGCTTTTTCGCATACTGTGCGCTCACACTCGTCGTGTTTTTCATGTGCTTCGCCATTCCGCCAGCAGCGATGGCTGCCCCTGCAGCGCTCTGGACATTCTACGGCTTCGAGATTTTGCAGTTCATCACAAAAACCAAAATCGAAATGAACAAAAAGAAACTTGCCTCAACACTGAACTTTCTCTTTTTCTTGAGCGCAGAGTTCGCTCTTCCGTGGGTCATCGAGCTTGGAGACGGACTCAACACAATGCTCTTTCGCTCAGCCGCAATTGTCGTTTTTGCTGCTGTCTGCATTGCTCAAATCGTCTTCTGGAAAAGATTTTTAAAAGCGCACTTCAAGACATTCAAAGAAAACTGGCGCAAATCAGACACGGACGAAAATTAAACTTTTCTTGACCAAGCTTTTGGGCAAACGCCCGAAGAGTCAAATTCAAAAAAGTAGGCTTTGGGTAAATGCCCGAAAAGCAAAATTTGAAAAAGTGAGCATTCGGGCAATGCCCGCGAGGCGAAATTCAAAAAAGTTGTGTTTGGGCTAATGCCCGAAAGGCAAAATTTGAAAAAGTGGGCGTTCGGGCAATGCCCGCGAGGCAAAATTGCCAAAAACTGGCTTTGGGCGAGCGCCCGAAGGGCAAAATCGAAAAAAACAGCGTTTTTTTTATTGAAAAACGTTCAAATTGCTTTCCGTTTTGTTTAAGAGTTATAAAAAAGCGTAATAAAAAGCGATAATCTGAAACCTTTTACTATGATTTTGTGGTTTTATGGGTAAAACACTTGCAAAACTGCAAGAAAATACTTGGAGGTATTTTATGAATCGAATTGGTTTTGGAGCAGTTGCACTCACCCTTTTTGTTGCTTCTGTTTCTGCGCAAGATTTTTTGCCGCCGCCTGAGTTTGGAACGGTTCAGGACGAAGCAGAGCCAGAACTCAAGGCGTTGCAAGAAGCAGACGGAGAGCTAAAAACAATCACAGGCGCACATATCAGCGCAGAAAACAAGGACGAAAGCGCCCTTCTTTCAAAGAACGGCGGCTCGTTGAGCGTTTCAGGCTCTCAAATCAAGAAAATCGGGGACAGCACAAACGACGGTCAGAGCAATTTTTACGGCCTGAATGCGGCTGTTGTGGCAAAAGAAGGAAGCTCAATCACGCTTTCAGGCGTTGAAATCGAAAGCGACGCAGACGGTTCAAACGCAGTCTTTGCAACGGGAAGCGGCGCAAAAATCAACGCAAAGAACTTGAAAATCAGTACAAAGCAAAACTCTTCAAGAGGACTTGATGCGACATATGGCGGAGAGGTCATTGCCGAGAACGTCGACATCACGACAGAAGGCGCGCACTCTGCCGCATTCGCAACAGACCGCGGAGAAGGATTTATCAGCGTTTCTGGCGGCAGCGCAAAAACTTCAGGGGAAGGCTCTCCTGTGATTTACTCAACAGGAGACATCAGTGTAAAAAACATCACAGGTCTTGCAAAAGGCTCTGAAATCGCAGTCATCGAAGGAAAAAACTCAATCAAAATCGAAAACAGCAGTCTTGAAGGCTCAGGGCCTGCGGGAATTATGCTTTATCAAAGTTTCTCTGGGGACGCGGGAATTGGCGAGAGCTCGCTTGTTGTGCGCTCATCAACGCTCAAAAGCAATTCAAAAGGAGCTTTCTTTTACATCACGAACACAAAAAGCAAAATCGATATTTCAAACACAAATCTCGATTTCACCTCACCCGTTCTTCTTCGCGCTTCTGGAAACAACAGCGAGCGCGGCTGGGGAAGACGCGGCGCAAATGGCGGAACGGTGGATTTCAGCGCAAATAACCAGTCCCTTTCTGGAAGCATCGAATGTGATGAAATCAGCGCTGTAAACTTGAACTTCGGCGACAAGACGCGCTTTTCTGGCGCAATCAACAGCGAAAATGAGGGAAGAGTGAACCTTTCGCTCTCAAAAAGTGCCGTTATCTCGCTCACAGCAGACAGTTTTGTTGATGTCATCTCTGATTCTGACGCAAAGTTTCGCAATATTGAGTCAAACGGGCATAATCTTTATTACAACAAGACCGCCCCGGAAAACAAAAAGCTCAAGGGAAAGACTGTGAAACTTGCAGGCGGCGGAAAACTTATCGGTATTGAAGTTCAAAGAAAAGAAACCAAAAAACACGACGATATGCCAAGAAGAAATGAGCCGATGGGCGAGCCGTTCGAGCTTGAGACGCTTTCTGGCACGGTGAAAATCTCTGGGGGCGACATCGTTCTTGTCAAAAACGATGAAAGCGAAATCATTCTTGAAATTGCAAAAGCGCCAAAGATGGACAAGAAACCAGAAGAAAAGCCTGACGGAAAAAATATGCCGATGAAAGCGCCAAACGGCAAGCAAGGAAAAGAGCCGCCGTCACCTCCGAAAATGCTCACGGAGGAGGAACTTCGCGCTCTTTCTGGCTTGAACGTTGAATTGAAGGGCTTTTCTGACAAAGAGATTAGCGACAAGTTTATCGTTTTGTTTGTCAGCAAGAAATAAGCACTTTTAGAGCAAAAAAAAGAAATCGACTTTATTCAGAAAGTTTTTCTTTTAGCTCTGCGATTTTGGCTAAGATAGGGCTTTTGTCCTTGCCGTTGTAGCGGTCGCAGAGCTTTTTGAGTGCCAGAAGCTCGCTTGTCAATGCGGTCAACTGCTTCATCGGGAGCTTGTCTGGCTCGTACTCGATTAAAACGCTGCCTGTCACAACATTATGCTCAATGTTCGTAACAGACTCGTGCCACTCGACAGCCGCACGCAAGGCAGCAGAAATCTCTTGGTCTTTTAGAACCTTGTCACGAAGGCGGATTCTGCCAGGAAAAAAACTTGAAATTGTCATTTTTTATGCTCCTTATTTTGTTTCGATAAGCGGTCTCATTGCGCTCATGCTGATTGCGACGGTTGACGTGTTGTGAAGCAAAGCCGCTGTTGACGCCGTAACCGTTCCTGCAAGGCTCAAGCCGATGAGAGCTGTGTTTATGCCGATAATCGCCGTGTTGTTGTCGTTGATTCTCTCCATAAGCCGTCGTCCGATAACGCGAAGCGCAGGAAGAGATTGAAGCCCGTCGTCTGGGAGTAAGATATCTGCCGTCTGGCTTGCAATCTGGCTCGCCGCTCCCATCGCGATACCGACATCAGCCGCAGAAAGCGCAGGCGCATCGTTTATGCCGTCGCCAATCATTACAACTTTGTGCCCTTGAGCTTGCATTTTCTTGATGTATTCAACTTTTGTGTCTGGAAGAGCTTGGGCAAAATATGTGTCGACTCCAGCCTTTTTTGCAATGATGCGGGCTGTGTTTTCGCCGTCGCCTGTAATCATCACGATGTTTTTCACACCGAGCTCACGAAGCTGCTTCAACGCCGTAACGCTTTCTTGTCGGATTGGGTCTTGAATGACGATAATGCCCGCAAGTTTTTTCCCGATTGAAAAATACAAAAGCGATGAGCCTGAATCTGCAAACTTTTCGATAACGGCTTCGGCTTCTTTTGTCTTTCTGATTTTCTCATCATCAAAGATAAAGTGCGCGCTTCCGATACGGAGCTTTTCGCCATTCAAACTAGACGCAATTCCGTGCGCAAGAACATACTCCACTTTTGCGTGCTCTTCGCTGTGGTCGATTCCACGGTCTGCGGCTTCTTTCACAACAGCGCGGGCAAGGGAGTGCGGGAAATGCTCTTCAAGGCAGGCTGCAAGTTTCAGCACTTCTCTTTCGTCATTGTCGCCGAACGGAATGACGTGCGTTACTTTCGGAGTGCTTTCTGTGAGCGTGCCAGTTTTGTCGAACACGAAAGTATCGGCCTTGGCAAGGTCTTCAATGTATTTTCCGCCTTTGGTCAAAATGCCACAGTTCGCGCTGTCACGCATTGCAGAAAGAACGCAAATCGGAGCGGAGAGCTTCATTGCACAAGAGTAATCCACAAGAAGCGTTGAGGCGGCTTTTACGAAGTTTCGGGTGCAAAGATACGTCAAGCCCGCAAGCAAGAAGTTGTAGCCCACAAGGCTGTCGGCAATGCGCTCTGCACGCACTTGAGAAGCGGCTTTGAGGTCTTGCGATTTGTCAATAAGAGCGACGATTTTGTTCACCTTGGTTTCTCCGCCCGCGCTCTTCACGCTGATTTGGATTTCGCCTTCCTCGACGATTGTTGAAGCAAAAACAGAAGAGCCATCTTTTTTGTGAACAGGAAGACTCTCGCCCGTCATTGAAGACTGGTTCACCATCGCTTCCCCACTGATAACCGTGCCGTCAACAGGAATAACGCTTCCCGCGCGACAGATAACAACATCGCCTGTTTTCAACAGATTTGCAGTGATAGATTTTTCTTCGCCGTCCACAAGAATCTGCACGCTCTCGTCCGCGTTGAGAAGAGATGAGGCAAGGCTGTCGTAGCTTTTGCGCTTTGTGTAATCTTCGAGCGTGTCGCCCATGTTCAAAAGCAAGCGGATAGAACTTGAAGTATTCACATCGCCCGTCGCATAAGAGAGGATAATCGCCGTCGCGTCGAGAGTGTCGGCACAGAAAAGTTTTCCGCGAACGATAGAGCCCAAAGCCTTTCTTGCGCGCGGAAGAATGCCGAAAGCAGACAAAATGCGGCGGATTGGGAACGGAATCAAGAACTTTTTGATGTAGTGAGTTGCGACCATTTCCAAAAGCACATACAAAAGGCTTTCTTGCGCCACAGGAGTCGCAACGCTCTTCAAAAGCTCCTCGTTCTTGAGATACTTGTCGTCGATAGCGCGCAAATAAGAGAGCGCAACGGCTTCGCTGATGCCCTCATATTCGATTAAAACGCTGCCGGAGATTATATTCACAGCGACGCTTTTAATTCCCTCTTGAAGTGAGATGAGCATCTGAACAAGAGCCGCCTGCTTTCCGTCAAGAAGATAGCGAGGATATCGCACGCGGACTCTGCCTTGTAAACTATGTACTATGTTAAACTTCATTGAAGTAGCTCTCTTTAAGATTGGATTTGTATAAAAACGGAGGTCTTTTTTGGAAAACCTCCGTAAAAAAACAGGCAAAGCAATAATGCTTATGCCTGTGCCTCGTTGTTATGCTTTGCCTCAGCAACGATGTCCTCGGCGTCCTCTTTCACTGTCTCAACAAAAGCCTGCGCTTCGTCTTTGAGAGCAAGACCTGCTCCAACGACCTTTGCACAGCACTTTTTGAAGCCAGCAGTACGAACGATAGCAACTGCTGTAACCCCTACAGCACAGCCGATAGCAAAAGCACCAAGTTTAGAAATAGTCATCATTGACCTCCAAAAAATCTTGTGTATTTAGCACATACAAACTTGTTTTTTATGTCAAGAAAGCGCGCCTATGCGACGTTTGCGCGCTTTTTTCACCTCTTTGCTCCTTGCCGTTCTCAAAATTGTATACGCTCTGATTTGTAGAATTTTCTCTTCGTATACAATGTGTATACGGCTCAAAAACGCGTCAGGCAAGCAATATACAATATGTATACGAGCCGACTTTGCGTGTTTTTTGCAAATATACATATTGTATATGGCCAGAAAATTCTATTGATAGAAAATATACAGTTTGTATACGGCTCGCCCAGAGCGTTTTCTTGTCATATACATATTGTATACGGCTAGCTTTTTCTATTGAAAGAAGCGTATACAATTTTTTGCGTCTTTGGGAAAATTGCCCAAAGAAAGAAAATGCGCTATGATTTTGCAAATGGAAAGCATATCTCACGTTCTTATTATCCAACCGCCTTTGGTTCAGCTAAACGCGCCGTATCCCTCTGGCGCTTATCTTTCGTCTTTTTTCCGCTCTCAGGGCGCAAATGCAAAATGGTACGATTTTTCTTCCGCGCTTTTCAGGGCGATTTTCTGCAAGGAAGGGCTTGAAAAACTCTTTTCGCTTTCAGAAAAAAACGCGCTTTCTCTCGCCGACAAAGCCGAGAAAAACGGCGACAAAGCCACTAGCGAAAATCTCAGGCGCTATGTGAGCGAAAGCGGTGCGTGGTGCGATTGGATTGACGAGATTGTCGCCATTTTGACAAGCGGAAATGGCGAGGGGACGGCACTCTCAGGGCGCGAAATATGCCATCGTCTTGTCTTTTCGCCGCACGCGCCGAGGGCGTTCAGAATGCAGCGCTATCTCGACAGCCTTGAAAAAGAGCCGACGACGGACGACGCGAGAAGCCTTGCGAGTCTTGCGCTTGCAGACCTTGCCGATTATATCGCAATCGCGTTCGACAAGGATTTTTCGCTCGTTCGCTATGCCGAATCTCTTGCGATAAACGAAACGCATTTTTCTCAAATCGAAAAAGCGGTTGACTCTCCGATACTTTCCAATTTTTACGCCCCGATTCTCGAAAACTTACGCATTCCCGAAATAGAGGGGACAAAGACGCTTGTCTGCGTGAGCGTTCCGTTTCCGGGCACGTTCTCGGCTTCTCTTTTTACGGGAAGATTTTTGAAGCAAAAATATGGGGAGAAGGTCTTTGTCGTTATTGGAGGCGGGTTCGTGAACACGGAGCTTCGTGGTGCAAGCGAGGAGAATCTTTCGCGCTACATCGACGCAATCAGTTTTGACCGCGGATACGGCTCATATTATGCGCTCGACAAATCTGGGCTTTTGAAAAACGAAGCGCCTTCTTCAATAAAGCCGCTTTACAAGATGCGCCTTTTTTTGCGCGGCGCGGGAAAGGTTCGCGTCATAGACTGCATTGACGAGGACAAAGAGGCGCAGGATTTTGAGCAGGAAATGACACAGCGTATCGTTCCTGATTATTCTGACATCGACTTTTCGCTTTATCCGCGCCTGACCGACGACACGAACGCAATGCACCGACTTTGGAGCGACGGCGCTTGGATGAGGGCTTATCTTGCGCACGGCTGCTACTGGCATCAATGCGCTTTTTGTGATGTGACGCTTGATTATGTTTGCGCCTACAGAATGACGAATGTGAAAAATCTTTACGACGGGCTTTTTTCGCAATCCGAGAAAAACGGTGTTTATGGCATTCATTTTGTTGACGAAGCGTGTCCGCCTGTTGCGCTTGCCGAGTTCGCCAAAGAGAACGCCAAGCACTCAAAACGCTTTTTGAGTTGGGGAAACGTCCGATTTGAAAAAACATACACGCGCGACATTGCGGACTTCTTGTCGGCTGGCGGTGTCGCTGGCGTTTCAGGCGGAATCGAGATTGCCACAGGAGACGGGCTTTCGGATATTCACAAAGGCACGGACTTGGATTCAATCGCGGGCGCTTGTGCGGCGTTCAAGGAAGCGGGGATTCTTGTTCACGCGTATATGATTTTTGGCTATTGGCAAGAAACGCCTCAAGCGCTCATTGATTCAATGGAAACGCTAAGGCAGTTTTTTGCGCTAGGTCTTATCGACAGCGCTTTTTGGCACAAGTTTGTTCTCACGCGCCACAGCCGTGTTTTCAAGGAATGGAGCGAGGGAAAATACAGCGAACTAAAGCCGATTTTCCCTGCGGACAGCGACATTTTTGCAAAAAACGGTCTTCATTTCAAAGGCGAGGAAAAAAGCGAGCGCTATGAGCGTGGCTTGAACCTTGCGCTTGACGCTTGGATGCACGGAGAAGGATTGGACGCAGATGTCAGGCGCTGGTTTGATTTCAAGATGCCTTCTCCGAGCGTCAGCAAGACTCTTGTTGAGGACGCTGTGAACCGCTATGAAGAGAGGGAAGCGCAAAACAAAAGGGCGCATTTGAGCGAAGAGTCGCTGATGTTCTGGCTTGGTGGAAAGCCTTATTCGTGCAATGGAGGGCGAGAACTTGGCTGGATTTTTATGCAAGAGGAATATCGCATTTCATTGCGCGAAAACCAAGACGCAAAGAAAATGTGCGAAAGTCTTTTGGCTCTGTCGGTCGACAGTGCGGACACAGAGGCGCGAAAAAAAGCGCTTGCAGTGTTCGGTGAAAAAACGCTCAAGCACCTTCGTGGCAAAGGGCTTTGCGTTCTTCCCGACTGGAAGCGCCTGAAAGATTAGAAAATGCAAAATTGGATTGTCAGTTATCAGACTTTGAACAAATCGATTTGAGAGCCGATTTTGCCAATTGCGCCGTGAACGTCTTTTGAAATATCAAGGAGCTTTCCGCCGCTTTCGTCAACGTTCTTTGCGCCTGATGACATCTCGTCCATTCCCTCTTGCATAAGCGCTGAGGATTCGCGAAGGGAGTGCATTTCGCGCAAAACGGTGGAGTTTTTGACTTCCATGTCTTTTGACGCGCTATGAACATCGCTCTGACTTGAGTTCATCGTTCGAAGAGCCTCGTTGATTTGCTTTGAGCCTACGCTCTGCTCGCTCATTGCTTCTTTGATGCTCTCGACGATTTCGTTTGTTTTTTCAATATGCTCGCTTACAGCCTCAAAAGCATTGCTTGATTCGTTCGAAGCATCAACAACTTGGCGGATTGATTCTTTGATAATCGACAACTGCTCTCCGATTGTTGCCGATTGTTCGCTTGAAGTTTCGCTGAGCTTTCGGATTTCGTCGGCGACAACAGAGAAGCCCTTTCCCGCCTCCCCAGCGTGAGCAGCCTCGATTGCCGCATTCATAGCAAGAAGATTTGTCTGCTCCGCGATTGCGCTAATAGTTGAGTTTGCTTCCTGAAGCATTTCGCTTTGGCTCTCAATCATCTTGATTTTCGCATTGACATCATTTTGCTTTGCGATTCCGACGCGCGCATTCTCCGTAAGTTCGCCGAATGAAGATGCCATTTTGTCAACCGAAGAGTTTACGCTCAAAATGTTGCTCACCATCTCCTCAACAGCGATAGAAGCGCTTTGGACGCTCTCGCCTTGACTTGCGACAAGATGATTCAGGTTTGTTATGCTCGAAGAAATATCGTCAACAGCGTCGGCAGCAAGTTTTACGGAATTGTTCTGACCTTCAATCTGATTGTTTATGCTTGAAATATTGACAATAATGTCGCTGATTGCCTGCGATGTGTCTTTGGAGTTGCTGTCCAAAACTGTTCCAGACGTCGAAAGAGTGTCTTTTGTCTGCTTCACCTCTTTTATGATGCTTTGCAGTTTGTCGAGGAACGAGTCAAACTCAATGATAAGGTCACCGATTTCGTCGCGGATAAATAGTTTGCACCTCTTTGTCAAATCAGCGTCTCCCGTCGACATCTCGGTGAGGAAGTTCGTAACATTGTAAATTCGCCACATAAGCCAGTTCACGAACTGATAAGTCATAAAGACAAAAACAAGAATCGAAACAACAAGAATTGGAGTTATCATCGTCAGCGTCTGTCTTTTGACGTTCCCGACGATGTTCATATTTTTTGCAACAAAGAGCATTCCAGTTATTTCGCCATTAGATTCAATCGGCTCGTAAATGCTGTAAAACTTCTTTCCGCGGATTTTTACGATGCCCTCGTAATCCTGTCCATTATTCAAAACAGTGTTTATAATTTCGCTGTTGTCGAGTTTTGAGCCTTTAAGCTCTTTTCCGAGCGTTGTTGAAACACGGACATCGCCTGCAAAAATCGTACATTCAGCGTTGTAGCTGTTGTGAACAAGCTCAACAAAACTGTCATCAGACATATCGTAGCCGCATGCAATAGCGCCAACAACTTCACCGCGGTACAGAATCGGAGAAACAGCCGTCATCGCATATTTTTTATTCGCAAACTCATCAAAAGCAAACGAAGCCTCGCCTTGAAGAGCGCTCATTACATACGGCAAAGCAGAAAGATTTGACTCCGCCATAACATTTACAGCGCCGCTTTTCATAATTGAGCCGTTTTTGTCGATGACAGCCAAAAAGTCAAAGCACTCAGATTTTCCGAAGTCGGAAAGCATAATGCTCAAAAGAGCATTATCCTCGTATACAATCGCTTCTCCAAGCCCGTTCATCGTAGCAAGAAGCTCTGAAAATCCAACAAGAGTGGTTTGCCAGTCTTCAATAGTTGAAAAGCAGCCCTCAGATGTATGAGAAATCCCCTCTTTTGTGTCTTTGATAAGACCTTTATTAAAGATTTCAAGAGTAAGGACTTCTGTTCCAACAACACAAATAACAATAGCTGCAACAAAAAGTGTGATTAACTTTGATTTTATTTGCCAACCACGTTTTGGATTTTTCTCAAAACGATCCAACTCTTTTCTTTCTCTTTTCATAAATAGCCTCAAAAAAGATATAATTCTTTATGTCGATTATATCAGATATATCGATTTTTTGACACCTTATGTTTAGGAACACTTTGAAAGCGAGTTCTTGATTTTGTTTTGTTGCTCGGATAAACTAAAAAGCAAATGCGTATTCATTCAATAAGGAAATTCTTTTTTTTAACGGTTCTATACATTGCTGGTCTTTTTGCGATTCTGCTCCTTCAGTTCAGGAACGAATCTGCTGTCATTCGCACACTCGGCTCACTGCGCGTGACACTTTCGCAAATCAGCGACAAAAATCAGGAAGCGACATTGAAAAACAGCCTTTCTGTCGCCTTTCCGGGAATCACATTCACCCAAGACGACGCGACACCAGCGTATCTTTTGAAGAGCGACGGAAATAAAGAGGCGCTAAAGCTCCAAAAGTTCGAAGAAACAGGCGACACGTCCTGTACATTCCACTTTGAAAATGGTGCGAGCGTCTCGTTTGCAGGAGCGGGAAGCGGAGAAGACAGCCGCCTCGAAATCAGCGCAGAGCTTCCAGAAGACGCCACAGCCATCATCTTGAACTACGCAAGCGCGAGCGGATATTCTGTTTCGTCCCCAAGCGAAAAGCAGCTCGTCTTCACTTCGGCAAAAGATTCATTCTCGCTAAAAGCAAGCGCAATCACTGAAAAAACATTCTCGCTCGGCGAAAAAGAAATCGCTCTCTTCTCTCCTTATGACCCAACAAGCGTGTTCACATTTGAAAGCGCTCTAGCCTCTTCGCTTTCAGAAAAATCCGCCTTTGAAGGCGCTGTCCGCTCACTGCGCGAGAAAGTCGTTCAGGCTTTCCAGAATGCAGACGCACAGCAGATTTCAGAAGAGGCGGTCATGGCGTATGTTGCCGAAATGGCGCAGAACTCCCGCTATCAAGAAGCGCTCGACGCCGTTCCGACAGCGTTCAAAAGAAGCAGCCGCCGCACATTCAGAACGACGCCGTACTTCGGAAACCTTGTTGAAATGAACCGCACTCTTTCAATGCAGCTCAACAACGACAAGACGCTCGTCTCACAGGCATTGAGTGCAAGAAAACTCGATATTTTTGAGAACTGGGACATCGTTACTTATCTTGTCATCATGAGCGGCACAGAAAATATCCACCGCCTTCTCGCCATTCCGTCCGAGCAAGAAACGTTCGAGCCTTCAATAAAGCAAGCCGCCGGCATTTTGCACCTCTACAGCGTTTTCAGCGAAAAGGACAAATCTTGCGCCGCCCTCTTGGAAAGCGTCATCGGAAAGTGCCTTGAGACGCTTGAGTCAAAGATGAAGATTAGCGAGAACAACATCACAATCAATGAAAGCGAAGAAAGCCTTTCAGCCCTTGAGATTGCGCAAATCGGCTCTTCTCTTGCCGACTACGGAGAAGTCGCAGGCAGAGCGGACATCGCGGCGACAGGAAGAGTCCTCATCGTTTCAACAATCGACAACAGCGCAAGCACTGACTTGAGATTTCTTTCAGAGCTTTACGCGCTTTTGATAAAGGACAACCTTTTCTATCCGCGGGCGATTATCCTCGACAACACGACAGACCCGACATTGCCGATTTGGGTTTGGACAGCGGCGAACTCCGTGAAAGCCGAAATCGATGACGAGTCGATTTTGCTCCGCTATGAGTTCCCGAAGCTCGACTCGCACTACTCGCTTGTTTCTGGCATAAAATCGCTCAAATCAATCGAGATTTACGGAATGCAGTACAGAACAGACCCAAGATTCGAGTCTTACAATTCTTCTGGCTATTCCTATTCTGCCGACACAAAGACGCTCTTGCTAAAAACGCGCCACAAAGAAGCAGAAGAGAAAATCCGCGTCACTTTCGAACAAAAATAAAGACGAGAATGCCCCGCTAAAAACTTAGCGGGGTTGTTTTTTTGCATTTTCGGAAGTGTTATAGAAAGTATGCTGTTGTAGAACAGTGTCATTTTGAGCGAAAAACGGCGATTAGCCGTTTGAAGTCGAAAAATCTGCGAAAACATTGTCAGCAGCGTTTATTTGTGCAGAGTAGATTCTTCGACTTCGTTCGTATTCACTCACTACGCTCAGAATGACAATATGTTTTAGCATACTTATTGTAACATCACC
>CACYWZ010000059.1 GCA_902778325.1 uncultured Spirochaetaceae bacterium | reverse complement strand
AATCATAGGTTCTTCCTCCAAATAAAATAAATATGCTATAAGACCCAAAAAAGTAAGTTTAAGTGTATTGTAAATGTATCTTAGCACACGAAACACGTTTTAGAGAATACATTTTCACTACATTTTTTGCATATTTATGCAGTTTGCTGTATATATTCTCACCCTGCCAAAATGCTTCACTGGAAAATCAGCATTTACTGTGATATAGTGAACAGCATGAGTGATAATTTGAAAAAAGACATAAAAAGACTTGTCGTTATCGTTTTTGCATCGCTTGTTATGGCGATGAACATCAAAAGCTTTGTGCGCACAGGCGGTCTGTTCCCTGGTGGAGCAACTGGGCTGACTGTGCTCATTTTGCGAGCGGCGGAAAGTCTTTTCAATGTAAAAATCCCTTTCAGCTTTGTAAATATCAGTTTGAATGCAATTCCAATTTATATTGGATTTAGGTTTATTGGCAAAAAGTTTACGCTTCGTTCTCTTTTTATGATTGTGCTTACAGGCGTTTTTACCGACATTCTGCCAAGTTATGTAATCACATACGACACGCTTCTTATCAGCATTTTCGGCGGGCTCATAAACGGTTTTGCGATAAGCCTTTGCCTTTTGATGAACGCAACTTCTGGCGGCACAGACTTTATCGCGATTTATCTTAGCGCAAAAAAGAATATGGAAAGCTGGAACATCATTCTTTGCATAAACATTGTGATTCTTGCGACGGCAGGGCTTATGTTCGGCTGGGACAAGGCGCTCTATTCGATAATCTTTCAGTATGTGTCAACGCAAGTTCTGCATTTTGCATACAGAAAGTATCAGCAGGAAACGCTGCTCATCGTCACGAACAAGCCCGATGAAGTTTGCGCCGCGATTTACAAGACAAGCCACCACGGAGCGACAATTATCCGCGGGGAAGGCTCAAAAGGGCACGAGGCGCGCCCTCTTGTGTATTCGATTGTCTCAAAAGCAGAATATCAGTCCGTGATAAATCTTGTGAAAAATATAGACCCTTGTGCATTCATCAATTCAATAAAAACAGAATATCTTTACGGGCGCTTTTATCACGCTGCGGAAGATTGACAAAGCTTGTCGGAACGTCCTGACAGTGTTTTTCCAAACGGAAAATGCCTCCCCGAACGCTCCGACGGCATTTTTCCAAACGGAAAAGACCTCCCCGAACGCTCCGACAGCATTTTTCCAAACGGAAAAAGCTTCCCCGAACGTCCCAACGACATTTTTCCAAACGGAAAAGGCTTCTCCGAACGCTCCGACAGTGTTTTTCCAAACGGAAAAGACCTAGCCGAATGCTCCGACGGCATTTTCCAAAAAAAATTAAAGTGAAATAAGAGAAATACGCCCCGCAGACAAGCCATAATGCGCATAAACAAACTTACGCAATCGGTCTGCGGCGGCATAAAAGCCCTTTCCCTCGCTTTCCGTAACGTAATCAGCAAGTTCTTTCAGATATTTTTGCACGGTGTTGAAAGTCGTCAAGTGAATAAAATACGAAGACACTTCGCTCGTGCTTTGTTGCAGCAAATACGCCATTGTTTCGTTATACATAAGCACTTCGTCCGATGTGTCGTAATTCAGCGAAGCCCACAGCGACCAGTATTCTCGCATAAAAAGGCGGCTTTTTCTGTCCATTGTGTTGTAAACAGTGAAGCAAAAGGCTCTGAACTCCGCATCAGAAAAAAATATCCCGTGCCAGCCCTCGTGAGCCAAAAGCCTGTCACGCAAATACACAGGAGATTCTTGCGAAATAGAGAGCAAACTCCCCTTTCCGCCTGCAAAGCCGTCTGATGTTTCGATTATAATAGCGTTATCGAGCAGGATTTGCTTTAAGTGCTCCTCGTATTCGTTTAGTTTAAAGCCAGTTTTTTGCGCTGTGTCGAAAAAGCTAGCGAGCGTCTGAGAGCTGTAATCGTGCGCATTGTAGCCCTTTTCTTTTGCCACAAACTCATCGCTCATCAGCTTTCCGCGATAGCCGCGCTTTTCGGCAAAAAAAGCAAGACGCGTAAAGAACTTGTTTTGTATCTCGAAGTTTTTCACATCAAGCAAAAGCACATCAGGAAACTGCTCCCAGCGAAAAAGCTCGTACTCGTCCCGCCTCCACGCTTCTTTTTTCCAGCGGATAATCATGCCAGGGTCTGCGATAAGTGGCTCTGTGTCTTTTAGCTCCGAGTCGCTTTTTAGCATAAGAGAGCTCACCATAGAAGCGTTTTCTGTCAACTCAAGCTCGGAGTAAGGAGAATCAAAAGAAAGCGTGTAGAGCTTTGTTTGCGTAATTTTAGGCGCACGGCGGACGCTTATTGCGTTTTTGCCATAATTAAAGCGCACCCGCTTTTGATTCGAGATGTCGCCGTAATCCTCGCACTCACTCATCTTCAGCGTGATATAAGGCTTTTCGGATAGCGGAAATATCGACTCCGCTTTGCTAAAGTCTGCTTTATTGAAAGAAAAATCAGCGATACCTCCGTTCACACCGAATGCAAACAAAGGAGAGACTGCATCATTTTCCCAACCGATACGCGCTATTTTTACCCCGAATGACTTTACATCTCCCCCTTTTACGACAAATTCCGATGGTAAATCTGCAATATCAGCACATTTTGCGCACAAAGACAGGCGAATTGTAGCAATTTTGCTCTTTTTTAGGTCATCAGCGAACACTAATGCTGTATTTTTATCTTCCCCATTTAATAAGGCAAATGAAATATCGTGTATATCATCAAAATCGAATGCAATATGCGCTTCTAGAGCAATATAATTATCATCTTTTGCTCTGTCCTTGATTTCTTTCTTTGCTTCCTCGCTTAAAAAATATCGATGAGTATGAGAGATTTTCTCCATTCTGTTCTTGAAAAGAGTGTTTTCCGTCAGCTCGATTTCATAGGTTTCAGAAAACTTTAGCGGCACACTTTCGCTAAATGAGCACGAAGAAAAGAGCAAAACACAAAAGACGATAAAAAACAGAGTTAGATTCTTTGAATAATAGCGCAACATTGTATTTTTTATCGGTTTATAGCTATAATGTGGATATGAGTTTTGCAATTATTTTTAACAAAGACACCCTTTTTGCTCTTTCAACTGCGCAAAGGGCTTTTCTAAAAGCAATAAACACCCCAAATCCCCGCTTTATGCCGTCTTTTCCGCTTTGGTGCGAGGACTCTTCTGGTTTTATAGCCTCCCTTTACGAAAATCCCGATAAAATGCAAAGCCTTCAAATACAGAGAGGTGAAATAAAAAACAATGCGCTCATTTTCCCCGTAGAGATAAAGAGCGCAGATGAAGTGCATATTTTTGAAATCGTCGCTGGCAAAAGGATAACGCCGTCTGCTTTGGACATTGATACGAATTGTATATCTTCTATCGACTTTGAGCCGATGAATATCCGCGTGATGAGAATTGCCGAAACAGCCGATTTAGGCGAAAACTGCTTCGGCACTCAAAAAAGCAAATGGGTTAAATTAAAACGCTAACGGTCGTGCAGAACAAAGAGCTTTATGCCCTCCGCCTTGTGCTTTTCCTTGATGTAATTCACGACGGTTTCGATTTTCGCTAAAACGCCATCGTCGCAATACGAGATTATGATGACGTTTGTTTCTGGCCAAGTCGTAGTGCCAAGCTTGCGCGTTTCCCCTCCCCGCCCGTGAGAAAGCGGCACTACGGAATAATAGAAGTCTGGAATGGCTGCTTCAAGATTGTTCAAAAGCAAATCTTCCATAGACTGATTCGCAAAGATTTCCACTCTAATCATTCTTTTCCTCCTTTTGAGTCTTTCTCCAGTGCTTCAAGTCTCTTCACTAGTTCATCGTCCATCTTGTAAGCTCTCTTTTTGTCGGCGTTCTGGTTAAAGAGCGAATAAATCACAGGGATAATAAAAAGCGTTACAATAGAACTGCTCGTCAAGCCACCAATGATACAAAGACCAATCGGCTGCGTCATACTTGAGTTTGCGTCACCAAAGAAAGCCATCGGAACCATACCCAAAAGCGTTGAAAGCGTCGTCATCAACACAGGGCGCAAACGGCTAGCACCCGCACTTTCGCAAGCAATCAAGAGCTTTTCGCCACGCCGCACAAGAAGATTTGTCTGGTCAACAAGGATAATGCCGTTATTTACGACGATACCGATGAGCATAACAACGCCAATCATAGACACCATACTGAACGAACTTCCTGTAATCAAGTGAATTAAGACCGCGCCAACGATGAGAAAAGGAAGCGTGAAGAGGTTTATCAGAGGCTCTTTGAAACTCTCGTAAGTACCCGCCATAACGCCGAAAACAAGGATAACCGCAAGAATAATGATGAGCAAGAATACCTTCATCATGCTCATAGTGTCGCCCCAAGAGCCTTCAAAGCTCACGCTAATGTTTTCTGGGATAATCATATAATCCGACACCATCTGCTTAATCTCGTTTTCCACATCGCCTGCATTCGCACTGCCAACAATGCTGGCTGTCAAGTGTACTGTGCGCTGTTTGTTTTCTCGGCTTATTGAAACAGGACCTGTTCCGCGGATAACCTCGGCGAAGTTCGACACAGCATATCGTCCGCTCGTTCCGTCAACATAGATTTTCTCAAGGTCTGGAATATCCGTGCGGTCTCTCTCGTCTAAAAGAAGCACCACATCGTAATCATCTCCGCTTCCTCGGTAGGTCGTCGCTGTCTTGCCGTTAATGCTGTAGTTTATTTCGTTAGCGATTGCGCTCACCGTGATTCCGAAAGTGCTTGCTCTGTCGCGGTCAATCTTGATTTCCACCTGTGGCAAACCTTCTTCAAGGCTGATTTCTGGCTCTGCGACTTCCGCGATTTTCTCGCTCATAAGGCTTGACATCTCTTTTGCTGTTGCCAAAATCGCCTCTAAGTTGCTGCCACGGAAAACTATATCAATATCACTTCCCGCCATCTGCTGCATTCTTCCCTCGTCAAAGGTGAATGTCGCTGTAGGGAAATCGGCAAAGTGTCGGCGGAGCTTGGCTTTTATCGTCTGTGCGTCGTCAATCTGCTTTGAAGCGTCTGGCAGATAAATCGAAAGCGAGCCTTTATAAGATGTGTCGCTAGAAGACATTCCGCTTGAAGAGCCGACCGACACAACGATATTTTCATAGCCCTCAATCTCGCTTTTCACGATGTCGTAAAACTGCTCTAGCACGTTCTCGGTTTCAGAAAGTTTCGTTCCCAGCGGAAGCTCAACATTCAAGCCCACAGACGTATCGCTATAGTGCGACATAAAAGCGATAGGCAGCTGATTAAAGAGCATAATAGAAGCAATGAGTATAGTGAACGCCACAAGCAAAGTTGCAAAGCGATGATGAAGCACCACGCGCAAGCCCTTTCGATACAAAGATGTCAAACCATCAATCGCGCTCTCTATTGCTTTATCCGCTTTTTGCAAGAGAGGCGACTTTATCGGGCGTTCCTTTCTGTTATCGACCTTGAGGAAAACGCCCGCAAGAACAGGAACAAGGAACATAGCGACAAGCAAAGAAGACAAAAGCGCGATTATGATAACAACCATAAGGCTAGTGAACATCTCGCCCATCATGCTAAGCTGACTTTTATAGACAAAGAAAGGAATGAAAACACAAATCGTCGTTAAGTTTCCCGATACAACAGACGCGATAACTTCTTGAGTTCCGATAGCCGCAGAAGTCGCCGCGCTAGTGCCTCGCTGACGATAAACATAGATGTTTTCAAGCACAACGACCGACGCATCAACAACCATTCCAATACCCAAAATCAAGCCCGTCATAGTAATCATATTAAGCGTAATGCCCGTGAAAACCATAGCAAGCACAGTGATTAAAATACTAAATGGAATCGAAATCGCCATGATAACCGTAGATTTGCCGCTTCGCAAGAAGACAAACAAAATCAAGACGGTAAGCACAAAGCCCTCTAAAATAGACTCGATGAGAGAGCGCAAAGTGTCGCGCACGCTCGTTGAATCGTCAGAGATGATGTCAAGCCGAACGCCTTCAGGCAGCGTCTTTTCTATCTCTGCGATTTTCTTATAGACCGCATTCGCCACATTAACCGTGTTAGAGCCGCTTTGCTTTTGCAATTTGATGTAAACGCCGGGCTTTCCGTTTATATAAACATTGCTCGTGTTGTCTTTGTAGCCCATCTCCGCCACACCCACATCAGAGAGCTTCACATCGTAGCCGTTGAGAGTGCCGACAACCGTATTATTGATTTCATCGAGAGAATCGAACTCGCCCGTTGTTCGCACCATGTATTTTTTTGTGCCTTCGTAAACGCTACCGCCGCCGAGTTCTATGTTTTGCGCAGAAAGCGTCGTTGCAATGCCCGAAAGAGTAAGCTCATAAGCGTCAAGTCTGTTCTGGCTAAGCTCAACGCGCACAATCGCCTCGCGTCCGCCCATCACGCTCGCTTGAGAAATGCCCGCAGTCTGTTCGAGCATATCGCTCACGGTATCGTCTGCAATTTTGCGCAAGTCGTCCGCGCTTCTGTTTCCGTTTAGAGCAAGCGTCATTATCGGCATAGAGTCAGAACTAAACTTGAATATCTGCGGAGTGTCACAATCATCTGGCAAAGAGCCTTTCACTTGGTCGAGCTTGTCGCGAATGTCGTTAACCGCCACATCAATATCTGTTCCATAGTTAAACTCAAGCGAGATGAGCGAAGAGCCCTCGCTAGACTCTGAAGTCATCTTGTTAAGATTGCTAACGCTGGTCAAACCGTTTTCGAGGATTTCCGTAACCGACTTTTCCACGCTTTCAGGGCCTGCGTTCGTGTAAGTCGTCATCACCATAGCCACAGGCATATCCATATCTGGCATAAGGTCTATTTTTATCCCGCCTAGCGTAAAAGCCGCCACAATCGCTATGAGAGCAAAGGCGCAAAGAGTTAAAACAGGGTGTTCAATGACTTTCTTTGAAATGCTCATTTAGCACCTCCCACTTCTTTCACCTTTACGCCGTCGCTCAAAACCTGCATACCGCTAACCACAACACTTTCGCCCTCGTCTAAGCCTTGCGTAACTTCCGCCACTCCGTCAACCATCGCGCCCGTTTTTATCTCGCGTTTTGACACCGTGCCGTCTGAATTGTAGACATAGACAAAGCTCTTAGTGTTTTCGCTCACAATACAGTCAGTCGGCACTGTGATGACGTTTTCGTGAAGCACTGTATCGAGCAGCATTTTCACATACATACCTGCGTTTATGCGGCTGTCGTTCGTGTCGAAAATCAAATACACCTGTTTTGTTCTGCTTGTTTCGTCAACAATCGGCGAAATGCGGAAGATGTGAGCGGGGAAAACTTCGCCTTTATACGCCTCAAGTCCAACGTGAGCAACAAGTCCGTTTTTCAATACAGCGATTTTGCTTTCTGGGATTTTACATTCGATTTGTAAATTGTTGATATTGCCGATTATAGCGATTTCGCTTGAAGTCGTTACCGTTGTTCCCGTGGTGAGCGGCAAAGACGTGATATAGCCAGAAATCGGCGCATAAACTGGGCTTGTCGTGTAGTAAGAACCAGGGCTTGACGGGTCAACTTCTGCGATAACCTGCCCTTTTTTCACATAGCTTCCAAGCGTTACAGGCACTCTCGTGAGCTTTCCCGCCATATCAGGATAAACCGAAATCGAGTTCTCTGCTTTTACCGTGCCGTTTACGCGCAAGTATTCTTGCAAATTCGTGCGTTCTAGCTTTTGCGTTTTCACGGTGTAAACCGTTTCTTCAGCTTTTGGCAACTCCATCTTTTTCTTAGGCATTCTCGAAAGAATAAAAAGAAAAGCTCCACAAAGTGCCAACAAAATTATTTTCTTGCCATCAATGCGCATAAATCACTCCTATCATGTAGCTTATTTACTCAGAATAACCACATTCGAGTGCAACAAGCTACATGAAATTCATGTTATGCAAGCGTTTTCAAAAGATTTCGCTTCTTTTTCAATATTCCTTAAAGGAACGCCTTATTCTTTCATCGCTTCCACAACTTTGCGAGAATATTCCGAGCTTCCTTTTTTCATAACGAGCGCGCTGCCGTTTTTGATAACCACGATTAAATCCTCCACGCCGCACAAAGCCACAGGAATATCGCTGTAAACAAAGTTATCTTTCGCCTCCACTTCGCCAACGTGTGGACAAACAGAGTCGCTCAATTCGCTGAACACGTCCCAGCTTCCCACGTCTGTCCAAGTGAAAGTGGTGCGCACACAAGAAGCGTGGCTCGTTTTTTCCGCAAGAGAAGTATCTATCGCGACTTTCGGCGTTGTGCTGTATGCCGCTTCAAGCTCTTTCCAGCCCTCGATTACGCCGATTGAATCCACTCTCTTCACCTCTGGAGTGCTGCCATTTTTCACGACTTCAAAAGCCTGTGTTACTTCTGGAGTGCATTTTGACATCTCGTCGAATAAAAAGTCAGTCGTAAAGGCGAACATTCCGCTGTTCCAAAAGTATTTCCCGCTCGCAAGATATTCTTTCGCCGTTTCTGCGTCTGGCTTTTCCTTGAAAGAATCAATGCGGAAAGTGTCAGCCGTCAAGCTCTCTCCCTCCTTGATATAGCCGTAGCCCGTCGCTGCCTCCGTCGGCGGAATCGCGAAGCAAACGAGGTTGCCGTCTTCTGCGCAAGTAGCAGCCTTTTTCGCGTCAGAAACAAAAGCAGAAACAGGCTCAATAACGTGGTCGCTCGTCAAAACAAGAACGGTATGCTTTTTCTCAGGCTCAATTTTCTCCAAGAAAAGGCTCGCGCTCATAATCGCCGCTGCCGTGTGGCGAGGAGATGGCTCAGAGAGGACATAGAGGTCTTTTAGAAGTTTTTCGCTCTTGAGTTTCTCCGCCATCTCTTTACCCTGCTTTACGCAAGAAGCAACAAGGTCGGCTCGAGTTACAATGATGATTTTTCCCGACACCTCAAGCGAGAGAGCGCGGAAAATAGAAGACTGCATAAAAGAAAGACCGCCTGAAAGCGTCATAAACTGCTTAGGATTTTCAGGGCTAGACGCTGGCCACAGTCTCTCGCCAAATCCGCCCGCCAAAATAACAACATCTGTAATCATATAATTCTCCGTGAAAAAAAGCTCTTACTTGAAAATGATTGAAATCGAAAGAGGCTCGCTTGAAATAGAAGCAAACGACATATTCTTTGCGTAATAGCGACCGCTGTCTGCCTCGTTTTTCTCAGGAAGTCGCACGAAGCGGGACGAAAGCGCGATGTTCAAGTTCTTGTTGACAGCGATTTCCGCTCCCAAGCCCACACCCGCGTACGGAACACAGCCCGCGTCGTTGTTTGACGCCATTCCCATAGAGCCAAGATGGATTCCATACTCAGCATAAGTGTGGTCAAAGCTTGAATAAAAAGCGCCAATCATCACCGTCGTAATCAACTTGACCTGCTCAAGAGAGCCCAAGTGATACTTGAACGAGAACGGCACGATAATCTCCGCGTCAAGATTTCCCCATTCAGGGCGCGCCTCGTATTTTTGCGCCACAGCGTCATATCCTGGATAAAAACTGTTGAAAGTGCCGCAAAGACTCGGGTGGAAAGCGAAAGTCAAGTTGTCGGCAAAATCGTGAGTCAGCCCAAGCCAAAGCGAGACGCGATGATTGTACGGGGCGGCTCTTTCATAGCCATTGTCGAACGTTCCCATCATGCGATACTTCACGCCAAAACCGCTGTCCGCGCTCTTTGAATAATCAACCGAAAGCTCTCCCTTCGGCTGATAATAGGCAATATCAAGAGAGCCGCGGAAAATGAGCTGATAATCGCCCGAAAGCGAGACGCGAAGCTTTCTCTCGCCCTCGCCGAAAGCGTTTCCGATTTCAAGCCCTGACTCGATTATGCCCTTTCCGCCAGTGTAGCAAAAATCATAATAATGCGCCGAAAATCCCCAGCCGCACGGCAAGCCCACCATAAAGCCGATTTCCTCGTCCGTCATGTTCTCAGGCCAGTCGCGGTAGTTTGAAATCTGCTGATTGTAATTGAGCGCCCAATAAATGCCCCAAAGATTCACAGAGCCGCCAATGTCCAAAAAGTTCCGGTCAAAGCCGAAAAATCCCTGATAATCGCTGTTTTCAGCCTCCTGCCAGTAAAGCGGGTCAATATAATGGTCGTATTGCGAGTGGAATGCGCCAAAAGAAGCATAATTTTGCGCGCTTGAGTGCGGAACTTGGAAAGAGGCGGCAAAAACCGAAATATTGGCAAAGAGCAAAACTGCGCTCTTAAGCAAAAAGTTTTTCATATTGATTCTCATAGTTTTGCGATTGTATCAAAATATTATATTTTTTGACAGACCCCCGATTTTTTTCGCGTGTCATGTGTCATGCTGAACTCGTTTCAGCATCTGCACGGTTGCTGAGCGAAGTCGAAGCATGCCATCATTTAGTTTTTCAATACTTTTTCAAGAAAACGTGGTTAACCTATTTAGTTTTTCAATACTTTCTTAAGAAAACGGGTTAACCTATTTAGTTTTTCAACACTTTTTTAAGAAAACGGGTTAACCTATTTAGTTTTTCAATACTTTCTTAAGAAAACGAGGTTAAACTATTTAGTTTTTCAATACCTTTTTAAGAAAACGGCAAAAAACATTTATTGTTTCAACACTTTTTTAAGAAAGCACAGAAAAAACATTTTATGTGAGACAAAAAACTCTTTCATCCGATAGTATAGAATACCGTTTTTGACAAGCAAGTTTATATCGGGGTTCTTTTATGAAAAAAATACTTATCAACGCAAACTTTCTGTGCCGCAATCTGACTGGTATTGAACGTTTTGCTTTCGAAGTTACAAAACGAATGGACAGCATGCTCAAGGAGGATGACGATGTTGAAATCCTCGTTCCTTTGAATGCAAAAATTGTTCCTGAATACAAAAATATCAAAATTATCAAATCAAAAAAATCAATAAAGGGCTTTCCGTTCTGGGACTTGATAACGTTCGCCCGCGAGTGCGCTTCCCGAAAGGCGACCGCTCTTAATTTTTCGAACACCGCGCCTCTCGGCTCTGCTGCGGGGGTTGCCTTCATTCACGATATTTACGCAAAAGACCACGGCGCTGATTTCAAGACTTTTCGCGACAAGCTCGTGCGCTCATATTGTCTTTTCAACTACAAAAACATTGCGCTGAACGCGAAAAAAATCATCACTGTCTCGCAGTTTTCAAAGGAGAGAATCGTCGCGTCTTACGGCGTGAAAAGCGAGCGGCTTTGCGTCATCGGAAACGGCTGGGAGCATTTTAAGGACGTCAAGGAAGACGATGGCATTTTTGAGCGCTTCCCGATTCTTTGCCAAAAGCCATTTTTCTTTACGCTGGGAAGTCTTTCGCTTCGCAAAAATCTTTCGTGGATTTTGCAATACGCCAAAGACCACCCTGGCGATATTTTTGCTGTTAGCGGAAAGGCGATAAGCTCTCTTGTTCCAAAAGAGCTTGAGGATTTGAAAAAGCTCTCGAATGTCGTTCTTCTTGGCTACGTTACAGACGGCGAGGTGAAATCGCTCATGAGAAAATGTCTTGCGTTCGTCTTTCCGTCGTACTACGAGGGCTTTGGCATTCCGCCGCTTGAGGCGCTTTCGGTCGGAGCGAAGGTGATTTGCGCAAAATCGGCAAGTCTTCCGGAGATTTTCGGGAACAGTGTGCATTATATCGACCCGTACAGCACTGACGTGGACTTGCGCGCTCTTCTTGAGCAAAGCACGAAGGATTGTCTTAGCATTCTTGAAAAATATACTTACCAGCACAGTGCAGAAATGCTACTTGAAGTATTGCGGGAAATTTAGTTATAATCGGCTCTAAATGAAAATTGCTATTGTTCACGACTGGCTCGTAAATTACGGCGGCGCTGAGCGCGTCGTTGAGGCGATGCTGTCGATTTATCCTGACGCGGACATTTTCACGCTCGTTTACGATGAAAAAAAGATGGGAAAAATATTCCCGAAAGAAAAAGTTCACACATCGTTTCTGCAAGGATTTCCGCTTTCGACAAAACTATATACAAAGTTCTTATCGCTTATGCCGCGCGCTTTTGAGTCGTTCGACTTGACGGGCTATGACTTGGTTCTCTGCTCGTCGTCGTGCTGTGCCAAGGGTGTAATCACTTCTCCGAACACGGCTCACGTTGCATATATCCACTCACCTATGCGCTATGCGTGGGATTTGTTTTATGATTACAAGAAATCCTCAGGCAAGCTCACCCGCTTTTTTATGGACAGATGGATTCCGCAAATCAGGCTTTGGGATTTTGTCTCAAGTCAGAGAATCGACACCCTTATCGCAAACTCTTCATATATCAAGCGCCGCATAAAAAAATGCTGGAACAGAGAAAGCGATGTCATTTTTCCGCCTGTTGACACAGACCGCCTTTCGCCAAACGGAAAGGACGCAGAAGACTTCTTCGTTGTTTTCAGCCGCTTTGTGCCGTACAAGAGAATTGACCTTGCGATAAAGGCTTGCGCTTCTGCTGGCGAAAAGCTTGTTGTCATTGGCTCAGGCTCTCAAGAAAAGGAGCTCAAAGAGCTCGCTTCATCTTACAAAAACGCAGACATTACATTTACGGGACGAATCAGCGACGATGAGGTCAAGGGATATCTTCAGCGCTGCAAGGCTTTGATTTTCTGCGCTGAGGAAGATTTCGGGATTATTCCTGTGGAAGCGCAGGCATGCGGGCGTCCTGTCATTGCGTTCAAAAAAGGTGGCGCGACGGAGACTGTCGTTGACGGCGTCACAGGCGTGTTTTTTGACAAGCAGGCTGAAGATTCGCTTTTGATTGCAATGCAAAAGTTCGACGACTTGAGAAAGGCTGGAACTTTTGACACACAAACAATTGTAAATCATGCTAAAAAGTTTTCGACACAGAGATTCTGCGCCGAACTTAAAGAAAAAATCGATAAAACTATTTCGGAAATACAAAGATGAAAATTGCTATTGATTGCAGAATGAGCGGAAAAAGCGGAATTGGACGATATCTTGATGGCATTTTGCCCTCTATTGTCGATTCTGTCAGGGAAGGAAACGAGCTTTTTCTCTTCGGAAATGAGGAGCGGCTCTCTGATTACAAAAACATCGAAGGCGTAGAGATTGCACAATGCTCTGTAAAGCCTTTTTCAGTGAAGGATTTTTGTTTTTTTCCTCATTCAATCTCAAAAAAGATAAACGAATGTGATGTTTTCTACACACCTTACTGTAACATTCCGTCAGGTGTGAAAATCCCAATTTGCTCGACAATTCACGACCTCGTTTTTCTTGATATGCCTATTACATCAGCTTTTGGCACTCATGTTCGCAATATGATTTATCATTACGCGGTTATGCGCTCGGCAAAAATCTGCACGGTCTCAGAGTTTTCTGCGTCAAGAATCAGAGCGCTTCTTCGCTGCAAAAAGCCTATTGTCATTTGCCACAATGCGCTTTCAAAAAATCTTTCGAACTTGAAAAAAGGCAGCGAAAAATCGACAGGGCTTAATCAGATAATCCTTTTTGTGGGAAATATAAAAAAGCACAAAGGGCTTCAAACTCTTCTTCCAGCGTTTGTTTTGGCTCGTCGCCGCGGACTTAATGCTCGTCTTGTCATTGTTGGTGAATCGCGAAACTTCAGAAGCGCTGACAAGGATTTTGAGGCGGAACTTTTTGACGCGCAAAAGACAGGCGACGTTCAGTTCACAGGCTGTGTCAGCGATGAAGAATTATATTCTCTTTATCAAAAGGCGCGTCTTCTTGTTCAGCCTTCGCTTTACGAGGGATTTGGCATTCCGCCACTGGAAGCTTTGAGTTTTGGCACTCACGTTTTGCTTTCTGATATTCCTGTTTTCCGCGAAATTTATGGCGATTTTCCTGTTGCTTATTTCCATGCAGGCGATAAAGAAGACCTTGCTGCAAAACTTGTTCCTGTTTTTAATGCGGCAAAAGAGCCTTTGCCACCTTTGCCAGAAAAATACGACTTTGCAAAGACTTCAGCGCTTATTTTGAAAGAGCTCAGCGAAATCGCAAAAGCGAAAAAGACGACTGCTAGACAATAAAGAGCAAGTTTTCTATAATAAAATCGACTTTTCGGTATAGCAATGATGACAGAAGAAGATTTCAAAGTTTATTTTTCCAAACAATTCAGACGCACAAGTTCTTTCGTTTCAGGGCTTACGCTAGGTTTTTTCGACGCACTTATAGTAATGCTCTGTATTGGTGCGGCATTTTTCACCGTCAATTTTATCGACCATTCACTTATCAATTTCCGCTCATTTGTAACGTATTCGATTTATTTGCCTTTGATTTTGGTTGTCTTTTACGCTGCAAATCTCTATCCGGGCATTCTTATGGCGCCTGCTGAGGAAGTAAAAAGATTCGCAATTTGCTCGTTTTTCAGTTTTATGGGCATCGCAATTTCTGTTAATGTTGAAACAGATGAGCGTCTCCCGATAAGCATTGCTCTTGTTATGGCAGGTATTTTTGCAACTGTTGCCCTTCCGCTGGGAAGAGAAATCGCAAGACGCATTTTGAGCAAACAACAATGGTGGGGAGTTCCTGCTGTAATTTATACAACTGGAAACAAAGCCGAAGCGATAATAACACGTCTTCAAAAAAGAGCAGATTTAGGCTATCGTCCTGCGATTATCATTGATTCAAGCGCAGAAAAAAGTGGGGATTACAATGGTATTCCTGTTTTTCCGCCAACACCAAGGATTCACGAAATAATCCGAGAACTTAACATAAAGGTTGCTATTCTCTGTGAATTCGGGAAAGACATATCACTTATAATGTCGATGTACCGATACACTGTTATGATTCCACGCCAGCAAAATCCTTTTACGTCACTTCGTGATTTTGGTGGTATTTTGGGCTATTCATCAACTCACAACCTCACAAAGCCAAGTAGTTTGTTTGCAAAGCGCATCGTTGACCTTTTGATTTTGCTCATCATGTCGCCACTTGTAATTCCTGTGGTTATCGTCGTTTCGCTCATAGTCAAAATTACTTCCCCAGGGCCAATTTTCTATGGACACAAGCGAGTCGGAAAGGACGGCAAAGAGTTCAAATGCTGGAAGTTCCGCTCAATGGTCATAAACGCAGACAAAATGCTTGATAAGATTTTAGCAGAGCACCCAGAAATGAGGGAAGAATGGGAACGCGACAGAAAGTTTACTAATGACCCTCGTGTCACAAAGATTGGCAAGATATTGCGAAAGACTAGCATTGACGAGCTTCCACAGCTGTGGAACGTGTTTGTAGGAGAGATGAGTTTTATAGGTCCACGCCCTGTAACAGAGCCTGAACTTGCAAAATATGGCGATAAAGTTCCGTTAATTCTTTCTGTTTCACCAGGACTTTCAGGTATGTGGCAGATTTCAGGTCGTTCTGCAACAGGCTATGAAGAGCGCATAAATCTCGATTCGTATTACATTCAAAACTGGTCAATCTGGCTTGATTTGTGGATAATTCTCAAAACAGCTTGGGTTGTATTAAAAGGAAAAGGTGCATATTAATGAAATTAAAAATAGTAGCAATGTTAAT
>CACYWZ010000058.1 GCA_902778325.1 uncultured Spirochaetaceae bacterium | reverse complement strand
ATGATTTAAAACTTCGGCGAGCAACAGAAGAAGCTACCATAAAAGAATTCACCACTATTGGCAAAAAAGCATTTTCAGCCCTTTCGCTTTTGCCTCCTGTCAAAGAGTATACAGAAGAACAAGTAAATGCAGTTTTAGTCGAAAACGAAATTGATTGTATAGTTGATTTTTCTTTGTTATCGCAAGAGTTGACAAGCAGCGGAACTTATTTGTTACCAGTAGGCTCAATGTATATGGGAGTAAGTCAAAGCTACTATAGACAAAACTTTGAAATAAAAGTCGCAAAAAGTCCTTCTGGAGAAATAGCTATACGAGCAACAGGAGAAAGTGCGTCGAGTTCTGATGTTGCAAACAATCTTGCGACAAGTGCATTTTCATTGTATAACAAAAAACAAAAACAAGAGCTTATTGAACATTTATGTACAGAAATCAAGCAATTTGATAATTCAGTAGAAGTTACAAAAACTGATAAAGAAATTGTTTTGAAAAAGGCTTCAAAGATTTGCAATATAAAATCTAAAAAGCACTTTTTGACAATTGAGTTTTTTAAGAAAGCAGAAGAACTTTGCGATAACAGCAGCTTTTTGACAGATAATATTTCAAAAGAAACTGGTTCATTTACATCTTCATCAGGCACAATAAAAAACGCAAATGAAATTGAAACAGTTCTGTCATTTATAAAAAAAGCAATAGAGCTTGATAATTAACATAAAAGTACAACCTACCTCTCCCCCTCGCCTGCTAGGAGAGGAGGCTGGGGGGTGAGGTTAAAAGGAGAAAGTTTATGAAAAAGATTTTTGTTGCATTGCTGGTTTTGCTTTCATTTAATCCGTGTTTTGCAAAGCCTAAGGCGGAGAAGAACAAAGCGAATGTCGTTGTCGCGCAGAATAAGGGGCGGGGATTGCGCATAACTGTGCCTGCTCCGAGGACAAAAGGGCTGACGGAGGCTGACGATTGGGCGGCGCAGGTTGTGCAGGATTTGATGACGCAAGGATTGAGCGAATACACCGAGATGACGGTTATCGACCGCGCGAACGAGTCTCTTGTAATCGAGGAGCAGAAGAGGAGCGAGCGGGGAGAATATAGCGACAGCGATTATCTTGAAATGGGAAAGATTACGCAGGCGCAGTATCTTTTGGTCGGCTCGATTTTGAACGCGGGCGGTGTGTATCGGCTTTCCTTGAGCGTGAACGACGGCACGACGAACGAGATAAAGGCGAGCTTCAACGAATCTGTTACTCTCGACGACATTCAGAGCGGAAAGGCGACAAATGCGGCTCTTTTGAAGCTCATAACAGCAATGAATTTTGACTTAACCGAAAGCGAAAAAGAGAGATTGTCAAAAACGCCTGTGGCGGCAAGCAATACGGTTAATCTTGCAAAAGGTATGGCGGCGGAAGCTCGAAGCAACACGATTGAAGCTCTCTCGTACTATGCAAACTCTAATGCAGATGAAGCGGCGATTCGCTACGACAAAATCACGACCGCTGTGAAAACTGGCAACATCGCTCTCGATGTGAAAAACGACATCGATGAGCGCGCGGCGTGGGTGAAACTTTATGCACAGATGAGTGATTATGTCAGGCAGAATCTGCTCAAAGTGGTTTATGACACGAAAGCGGGCGAATACACGACGGATTACAAAACAGAAACCGTGTCGATTCCGTTTAATTTCAGCTACAGAGTGAATCCTCTGGCAAGGGAGCTTTATAAAAAGGTTGACGCAGGGCTTGACGCGACGGGCAAGCGCAAACAGTGGGACACTGGCAAGGATTTTGAAGATATTGTTTACAAGTTTCCCAAGTACGAGATAACTTTCGTTCTCAAAAACTCTGACGGCAAGACGCTCGCGACAAAAAAAATCGTTATCGATGGTATTCTCGACGATATTTGGCGCTTTGACCAAACAAAATACGGCAGACTTGAGTTTTCGGGCATTGCGTATAAAGACGTTACGGACTCGCTCTCGCTTGGTGTGAGCGAAGTGCGGGCGATGTATGACGAGCAAGAGTGGCGAGGTGGGACTCTTTATGAGGAGCACAGGGAGCTGAAGAATTTGCCGCTTGAAGTGATTGCGCTCGGCGTGATGAGCGGAAACACGCTTAATGTGGACGTAAATGAGGCGTCGGAGGCGATTCGAGGTCTGAAAACTGATGCAAAGGTTGCTCTTTTTGGCGACATTTGTGAGGAAAACTTGAAGGCTGTGCAAGAAGCTGTTTCGGAAAGCAATGTGAGCATTGAGCTGGATTTGTCGAACTTAAAAGATTGGCACAAAAATCTGGGCGGAAATGCTTTGAAAGAAATCAAGGTGAGCGCTGTGCTTGATGGAATGAAGTTTGGCGATGAAAGCAAGCCTTGCGCTTCTCTTGTGTCGGTTACGTTTCCGAACACTATCGACAAGTATTTTTATTTTTACTCGAAGTTCTCAAACTGCACAAACTTGCTCTCTGTGAATATTGTGAGTGGAAACGAATATTATGAGTCGATTGGCGGCATTGTTTACTCAAAACCGAAGTATTATGATTTTGGCGGTGCAAGAATTGAGTACGTTCCTCCTGCAATAGAAACGGCGGTTATTGCTGACGGAGTAAAAGTGATTCGAGGCTTTTCGTTTGCGCACTGCAAGAAGTTGAAGACGATTACAATTCCGAAATCGGTTCTGGAAATCGGGGATTGTGCATTCAGAGACTGCGAAAATCTTTCTCGCGTGAACTTCGGCGGCTCAAAATATCAATGGGATCTTATCAAAATCAGCAAGAAAAAAAAGGGCAATCAGTATTTAATCGATGCGGCAAAGCAGTCTCAGGCTGACTTTATTGGGAGTGTGAAATGAGTGAAGAGAAATATTATTTTGCGGCAGACAAGAAAAATCAGAGGCTTGATTTGTTTATGCGGGAGCGGTTGGCTGAGATTTTGGGAAAAAGCGAGGGTTTGAACTCAAAGATTCGCCGCCTTATCGTTGCAGGCGAAGTGAGCGTGAACTTTAAGCAAATCCGTCGCCCTGCCTACACCTTAAACCGCTGGGACAGAGTGGATTTTTCGCTCGACAGAGAAAAGTTTTTCGCAGAAAAAGAAGTCAACGACATCGCTTTTGAGCTGACCGACAAAGATGTTTTGTTTGAAGACGAGGCGATAATTTTGGTCAACAAGCCTGCATTTTTCCCCACAGAAGCCACATTTCAAGAGGAGCGGGACAATTTGCATGACGCAGTTGTGCGATACCTTTGGGCAAAAAATCCCGCTTTGAGAAATCCGCCCTATGTTGGCATAATGCACCGACTCGACAGGGAAACGAGCGGGGTAATTCTTTTTACCAAAAAGCGCGACGTAAACAAGGCTGTTCACGATATGTTTGAAAACCACACAGCGCAAAAGATTTATCGTGCTGTCTGCGCCGACCCTTACGCCAATAATCGCGGGGAAAACGAAATGCCGCCAAAGCAATTTCAAGTCGATAACTTTTTGGGACGCATCTCAAAAAAGAGCGAGCGGGCAAAATGGGGAGCGGTGAAAGAAAAAGACGGCGGGCTTTGGGCGCATACGGATTTTTCGGTGGCGACGAGGCGAAAAATAGTGAAGAGTGCGGACGAGCTTTTGAAAAACGGCGGACTTGACGCGCTTGGCATTGACGCGATGCCAAAGACTGGGCGCACTCATCAAATCCGCGTGCATTTGGCTTCTTTGGGCTTAGCGATTTTGGGCGACGAGCTTTATGGCGGAAAAAAATGGAGTCGCATTATGCTACACGCGCGCTCTCTCTCCTTTCCTCACCCTGTAACGAATGAAGTGATGACGATTGAAGCTCCATTGCCAGAGGATTTTATTTGATGAAAACGCAGCGCCATATTAAAAGCGCTGCGTTTTTTAGCGTTTTTGAGCGAAAATGGGCTTAACCTATTTAGTTTTTCAATACTTTCTTAAGAAAACGAGGTTAACCTATTTAGTTTTTCAATACTTTCTTAAGAAAACGAGGTCAATCTATTTAGTTTTTCAACACTTTTTTAAGAAAACGGGCTAACCTAAATAGTTTTTCAATACTTTTTTAAGAAAATGCCGAAAAACTATTTTTCTCAAGAATGCATCAGAAAAAAATTCCCTGAATGAGAAAAAAATCGAAAAAAAATGCAAAAAAAATTTGACGATTGCATATCCGAATTCGTAACTTAAATATAGAAAGTAATTATTTTTTAGGAACGCAAAGGATATGGCAGAAGATAAGACAGAGCAGACTGAGGCGAAAAAAGAAGAGCAGGCTGCTGAAACACAGAAGACTGAAAATGCGGACGCTGCAAAGGCTGAAAGCACAGAAAAAAAGCCTGAGGACAGAATCGCAGAGCTTGAAAAAGAAAATGCGGACTTGAAAGAGCAGCTTTTGCGAAAAATTGCTGACTTTGACAATTACCGAAAGCGTATGATTAAGGAAAAGCAGGAAACTTTGGACTATGCAAACACCAATTTGCTCAAAGACTTGCTTGATTCTTTGGACAACTTTGACCGCACGATTGAAGCGGCTGCAACTGCAAAAGACGCTTCTTCTATCGCAGACGGCGTGAAAATGGTGAGCAAAGGGCTTGTCTCATTGCTTGAGAATAAATACAATCTTACAAGCTACGGCGCTTCGGGCGATGCTTTTGACCCAGAAATTCACGAGGCTATCGGTAGTGCGCAGGGTGCTGTCGCAGAGCCTACTTTGGCTCAAGTTTACCTCAAGGGCTACAAGCTCAAAGACCGCGTTATTCGTCACGCAAAGGTTATGGTTACAATGCCGGACGGCAGTGTAAAAGCAGATAATTCAGAGAAAAACGCTTCGGAAGAGAAAGCCGAAGAGAGTAAATAAGCAATTTTTGAGGAGATATATATTATGGGAAAAATTATTGGTATTGACCTTGGTACAACTAACTCTTGTGTTGCTGTTATGGAAAACGGCAAGCCTGTCGTTATTCAGAACTCAGAGGGCGGACGCACAACTCCGTCTATCGTAGGCTTCACTGCAAAGGGAGACCGCATTGTTGGTCTTCCAGCAAAGAACCAGATGGTTACAAACCCGAAGAACACTGTTTATTCTATCAAGCGTTTTATCGGACATCGCTTCAACGAGCTTGCAGGCGAGGCAAAGATGGTGCCTTACACTGTCGTTGACCATGGCGAGAATGTTCGCGTAAAGGTTCAGGAAGGCGGCGCTGAGAAGGAGTTCAGCCCACAGGAAGTTTCTGCTTTCATTTTGCAGAAGATGAAGAAGACTGCTGAGGATTATCTTGGCGAGCAGGTTACAGAGGCTGTTATCACAGTTCCTGCTTACTTCAACGACTCACAGCGTCAGGCTACAAAAGACGCAGGTAAAATCGCTGGTCTTGATGTAAAGAGAATCATCAACGAGCCGACAGCTGCTTCTTTGGCTTTCGGTTTCAACAAGGAAAGCAAGGGCGACAAGACAATCGCTGTTTATGACCTTGGTGGTGGTACATTCGATATTTCTATTCTTGAGCTCGGCGACGGTGTTTTCGAGGTAAAATCAACAAACGGAAACACACACCTTGGTGGAGATGACTGGGATCGCCGCGTCGTTAACTGGCTCATCGACGGATTCAAGGCTGACACAGGCATTGACCTTTCAACAGATCCGATGGCTTTGCAGCGTTTGCGCGAGGCTGCTGAGAATGCAAAAATCAGCCTTTCAAGCCAGACAAGCACAACAATCAACTTGCCGTTCATCACAGCTGACGCAACAGGTCCAAAGCACTTGCAGAGAGATTTGACTCGCGCACAGTTCGAGCAGATGACAGACGATTTGTTCGAGGCTACAAAAGAGCCTTGTATCAAAGCTATGAAAGACGCTGGAATCACAGCAGACAAAATCGACGACATTTTGCTCGTTGGTGGTTCAAGCCGAATGCCAAAGGTTCAGGAAATCGTAAAGCAGATTTTCGGCAAAGAGGGAAGCCGTGAGGTTAACCCAGACGAAGCTGTTGCTATCGGTGCAGCTGTTCAGGGCGGTGTTTTGCAGGGCGATGTTAAGGACGTCCTCCTCCTCGACGTTACACCTCTTTCACTCGGTATTGAGACAATGGGCGGTGTTTTCACTCGCCTCATCAACCGCAACACAACAATCCCTACAAAGAAGAGTCAGGTCTTCTCAACAGCAGCCGACGGACAGACAGCAGTTTCTATCCACGTCTTGCAGGGTGAGCGCGAGATGGCAAGCCAGAACCGCACTCTCGGAAAGTTTGACCTCGTTGGAATCCCAGCCGCTCCACGCGGAGTTCCGCAGATTGAAGTTACATTCGATATCGACTCTAACGGTATTGTTCACGTTTCTGCAAAGGATATGGGAACTGGAAAAGAGCAGCACATTCAGATTACATCTTCTAGCGGCTTGAGCGAGGAAGAAATTAACCGCATGGTTAAGGATGCTGAGGCTAACGCAGAGAGCGACAAGAAGCAGCGCGAGAGCGTTGATGCTAAGAACGAAGCTGATTCTCTTATCTATCAGACAGAGAAGAGCGTAAAAGAGCTTGGCGATAAAGTTCCTGCAGGCGAGAAAGACAAGATTGATGCTGCAATCGCTGACTTGAAGAAGGCTCTTGAAGGTGGCAACACAGAGGACATCAAGGCAAAGACAGAGGCTTTGAAACAGTCTTCTTACAAGATTGCAGAGGAGCTTTACAAGCAGCAGGGCGCACAGGCTGGAGCTGCTGGTGCTAATGCAGGCGCAGGTGCTGCTGGCGGAGCTGGTGCAAACAACGGAGGCGCTTCTTCTTCTGGATTTGAGAAGGGCAAGGGCGACGACGTTGAATATGAAGTTCACGACGAAAAATAAGGATTAATCTTCTTGTTTAACCGCTGCCTTGAGAAGCGCGACTTTTCGGCAGCGGTTCTTTTTCATTAGTTCAAGGAGAATTGCATAAAATGGCTAAACGCGATTATTACGAAGTTCTTGGGGTGGAGCGCGGCGCTGACCACGATACGATAAAAAAGGCTTACAGAAAATTGGCGGTTCAGTACCACCCAGACCGCAATCCTGGCAACAAAGAGGCTGAGGAAAAGTTTAAGGAAGCGACAGAAGCATACGAAGTTTTGTCGGACGAAAAGAAGAAATCGATTTATGACCAATACGGTTTTGCCGGTCTTGACGGAATGGGCGCTGGCGGCGACGGTGGAGCGCAGTATTCTCACGCTTTCCACGATTTCAGTGATTTGTTCTCAGGCTTTGGAGGCGGCGGATTTGATGATGTGTTCTCGTCATTCTTTGGAGGCGGCTCTTCACGACGCTCTCGCGACCCGAATGCGCCAGTTCGAGGAAATGACCTCAGAAACGATGTGCGCATCTCATTCAAAGACGCTGTTTTCGGCACAAAACTAGATGTTCGATACTCACACAAAGAAACTTGCGAAAAATGCCACGGAACAGGCTGCTCATCAGGCTCTGGAAGAAAGACTTGTCCGACTTGCGGTGGCTCTGGACAAGTTAGGCGCTCAATGGGAATGTTTGCGGTTCAGCAGACATGTCCGAATTGCCGTGGCTCAGGAACAGTAATCGAAAATCCTTGCTCGGATTGTCGCGGAACTGGAACACAGACAAAAACAAAAGTCGTTACAATCAAAATCCCTGCTGGTGTTGACGACGGAAAGCGCATCGCAATCCCGCGACAGGGAGATGCCGGAATCAATGGCGGGCCTGCAGGCGATTTGTATATCGTTTTGAACGTTGAAAACGACAGATATTTCGAGAGAAGCGACGACGATTTGTATTGCGCTGTCCCTCTCACGCTTTCTCAGGCTGTTTTAGGCGCAAAACTCCACATCAAGAGTCTTGACGGACGCGATATTAGTTTTTCTGTCCCGCCATGCACAGCGCATGGCTCTCAGCTTCGCATTCGTGGCGAGGGCGTTCCGATGGGCGACAGCGGTCGAAAGGGCGATTTGTACTTGAAGTTCTTCGTGAGCCTTCCGACAAAACTCAACAGCGAGCAGAAGAAGTTGATGGAACAATATGCTGCAATCGAAAAGCCGACAGAATCTCCGTCGTTGATTGCGCTGGACAGTTTGCCAAGATAAAAGATTTTTCCCAAACAAAACACGTTTGTAAATCGCAAGCGTGTTTTTTGTTTTAGCAAAATGTTAGGCTCTGAAAATTAGAATATGTTTGAGAAATAAAATGGAAGAAGCTAAAATTTTGACCGTAAAAGAAATGTTGTATAAAAAAGATAGCCGCGAAATACTGAATTTTATTTCTCAGACAAATGATACAAAGATATTATACATTTTTGCTTATAATTATAATTGGGAAAACGGATTTGATATTCCTGCGGCAATTATAAACAATCTTGCTTGTAATTTGAGCATAGCTCTTTTGATTTTTTATCGGGCTGATGGCTTCAGCTATTTGCAAAATAAAGCGGATAACCTGAATTTGCCTCAATGGTCTTTTTTTATAAAGCTATTATATGAATCAATAATGAACGGAAAATATAAAAAAGAGAACATTGCGTTCAAGGTTCCGTTATCAAAGTTCCAGATTCTTAAACTTAAGAAATTGTTGACATCAGAAGAAAATATTTTTATAGATGATATTCCAGGAGAAAACTTAGACATAGTTTTATAAAACACAAAAAACATTTGTTTTCGTCTTTCAAGATTTCATAATTCGCCAAAACAGAGTGTTTTGGCTTTTCAAGATTTCATAATTCACCAAAACAGCGTGTTTTGGCTTTCCAAGATTTCATAATTCACCAAAACAGAGTGTTTTCGGCTTTCAAGATTTCATAATTCGCCAAAACAGAGTGTTTTGGCTTTCCAAGATTTCATAATTCACCAAAACAGAGTGTTTTCGTCTTTCAAGATTTCATAATTCACCAAAACAATGTGTTTTGGCTTTCCAAGATTTTCTAGCGAGCAAAAAACATTTGTTTCTGACCTTCCCCAAAACGGGAAGGCACAAAAACATTTGTAGTATAAAAAAAACGAATTGGGAATAGAATAGTGTCATTTTGAGCGGAAAACGGCGATTAGCCGTTTGAAGTCGAAAAATCTACAACAACATTGTTTTCATCGTTTTCTTTGAGAAGCAGATTCTTCGACTCCATTCGCGCTGCTCATTTCGCTCAGAATGACATATTTAGGGTTTTAAGAAACCTTCTTCAACGGCTTCATCGAGATTTTTTGAAATCCAGTCCCAAAGTTTCGGGATTGTTTCTTTTACGACTTCAACACGAGAGAGAACTTGCTCTTTTTTCACTCCATGCTCTTTCCACGAATGTCCGCTTGTCAAAATGTTGTGCAAAATCGGCTGGACTCTGTCCATACATGCGGCGTATTTTGCTGTCGGTGTTTGCATTTTGTCGAACTCAACCCAAAGCGCGTTTATCTCTTCTCCGATTTTTTCGGGAAGCTTGGAAAAGAGTTTTTTTGCGCTCTCTTTTTCCCGCTCTTCTTTTGTCTTGTTGCCGCTCTGGTCATAGGCGAACGTGTCGCCCGCGTAGATTTCGACCAAATCGTGAACGACGCACATTTTGACAGCGCGCTCGATGTCTGCTCCCTCTGGCGCAAACTCGCGGAAAAGAAGCGCCATAGTCGCAATGTGCCACGAGTGTTCCGCGTCGTTTTCGCGCCTTGAGCCGTCGACAAGAAGCGTTCTTCGCTCGATGTGCGTCATCTTGTCGATTTCGGCAGTGAAGTTCAAAAGCGAGTTGATTTCATTGTCTGTGCTCGGAACAAAATCGCGATTCATTTAGCGTCTTCCGAATGCTTCGAGGTTTGCAAGTCCTCTCTTGAACTGAGGAATGCGCGCGTGCGCCACTGTGTCGAGTCCGCTTCTGTCTCCGCGCTTGAGGAAGTGATACGCGACTCCCGCAATCATTGCGCCGTTGTCGCCGCAAAGTTTTAGCGGAGGAAAAATGCAATTAAGGTCGCTTCTTTCTGCAAGGAGGGCTCGAAGTCGGGAGTTTGCCGCAACGCCGCCACCCGCGACGACTGTCTTCAGCCCTGTGTCCTCGACTGCTCTGAGCAATCGTGAAACAATCGTCTTGCAGGCTGTTTCTTGGAACGCTGCCGCGATATTTTCGTTTGTTTTTTCATAGCCGTCGCGCCAGAACATGTCGAGCTGGTGAATGACTGCTGTTTTCAAGCCGCTGAACGAAACGTCATAGCGGTGGTCGCCCTTGTCCAATTTTGGAACAGGGAAATGCGCTGCGCGGGCGTCTCCTTTTTGCGCAAGGCGGTCGATGATGACGCCTCCCGGATAGCCCAAACCGTAAAACTTTGCAACTTTGTCGAACGCTTCTCCAACGCTGTCGTCGATTGTCGTTCCAAGAACTTCGAGGTCGTCAAAGCCGTTCACTTTTGCAATGATGCTATGTCCGCCTGAAACAAGAAGTCCGAGATAAGGGTATGGAATGTCGTTTTCAAGATGTGCGGCGTACATGTGGCCGAGCATGTGGTTTATCGCGATGAACGGCTTTCCTGTTGCCCACGCGAGCGTTTTTCCGAATGTCATTCCAACAAGAAGGCTTCCCATCAAGCCTGGTCTGTTTGTTGCGGCAATTGCGTCAATGTCGTTTAGCGAAAGTCCTGATTCGCTGAGCGCTTGTCGCACGACTGGCTCAACCCACTCGATGTGCTTTCGGCTTGCAATTTCTGGAACGACGCCCTTGTAAATCTGGTGAAACGGGATTTGTGTTGCAACAACGTTGCTCAAGATTTTTTTGCCGTCTTCGACAACAGCGCATGCTGTTTCATCGCAGGACGACTCTATGCCTAAGATTTTCATAAAAAATCCTCCGAAGTTTATTTTACGGCAGACAGAATGCCGAAGTTATAGCCTTTTTCTATAAGTTCTGGATACATTTCAGAAAGGAGTTTTGGAATTATATCTGCGGATTTGTCGATATGTCCAATCATCACAACTCTTCCGTTTTTATTTGCGATTTCAATTCCATGATAGATTTGATGAAGAATTGCCTCTCGCTCAACATCGTTATCAAGAAAAACATCGTTAGAAAATACTCGCGTTCCCAAAAGTTGCCCTGCTTGCACAACTTTTGTTGCTGCGGTTGTTCTTGAATCAACAAAATAAATGCCCTTTTCTTGAGCGACTTTCAAGACTGCAAGCATTTTTACTAAATCGCTTGTGATTAAAGAGCCTTCGTGATTGTTCATTCCTGCGATTTTGACACCAAGTGAATCGATATTGCGGTTCAAAAGCTCCTCTATCGCAAACGAATCCATGTCTGGAGAAATCGCGCCAGGTCCTGGATTTATGCTCAAGTTGACAGCCTGCATAGGCTGGTGAAGCATAATCTCTTTTCCTTTTCGCGACAATTCGGCAGCACAATCGCGTGAGTGCGGAAGATACGGCAACACTGCGACGGTGAACGGAAAGGGGAGAGATGTGTATTTTTGAAGTTTCGAAATGCTTTGACCTGCATCATCAAAAATGAAAACGAGCTTTGCATTTTTTTGCGCTAAAGGAATGTCAAAACTGCTCTGCTTTTTTTTTGCACTTTTATTGTCGTGCTCAGAAACTATTGGCACAGTTGTTTGCACTGATGTTTCTGCTATTTGCGCTTCCTCTTTTTGCTCCGAAATATTTTCTTTGATTTGTGGAACAATTGTGGGCTGCGCTATGTTGTCATTTATTGGAGGTGGTGTTGTTTCAATTTGCTGCTTTTTTTCTGTAACTGTTGTTGTGTTTACTGATGTAGGTTTTGAAACGATGCACAAAAGAAGCAGAAATAATGACGCGATGGCAACGATTGTACCGAGTACCCAGATTTTCCAAATCTGTGAATTGCTCTTTTTCACGAGTATCCCCAAACAAATAGAATATCAACAGTTTATTCTTTTTGGATTGTTATGTCCACCTAGAGGGCAATAAAAAACAGCCCGCATTTTTGCAGGCTGCTCATTTTGGATTATTCGTTAACCGCGCTGAATTGTTTCACATGGACGGCAGAGCGCATTCTTCTGAGTGCTCTAAGTTCCATCTGACGAATTGTCTCTGCTGAAACTCCAAGCATGACGCTGATTTCACGAAGAGTCTTCGGACGCTGTTCACAAGCAAAATTGAATCTGTGATAGATGACTTTCTGCTCTTTTTCTGGCAACGTTTTAATCAAATCCTGAATCTCTTCGCGATTTTCTCTGTCGAGCATTTTTTCTTCAGGTGAAAAACGTGAATCTGGAAGCAAATCCTCAACTGAAGAAGTGCCATCAGAACCGCATTCGGTGTCGAGACTTGTTATTGTGAATGAATACTGCATAGCCTCTTTGATAAGTTTTTCAGGCATTCCAAGATAAACCGAAAGCTCTTCTAATGATGGCTGGTGTCCTGTCTGCTGGAAAAGATACTGCTGAGCTGCAGCAACATGACGGATAACTTCATCCTTTCGATGAGGGAGTGAAATTGGTGCGCAACGATTGTGCAAATAACGAAGCATGTACTGCATTATCCAAGAATACGCATACGTTGAAAAACGTGTCTTAAATGAATAATGAAACTTTGAAGCAGCCGTCATAAGCCCTAAGTTGCCTTCTTGAATCAAATCCATAATGCTATGGCTTGAAACATTCAACTTTTTTGCAATGCTTACAACAAGGCGCAAATTACTTTGAACTAACTCCATTTTTGCATTAGCATCGCCGCTTTCAATCCGTTTGGAAAGCTCGACTTCCATCTCATACGTCAACAGTGGATACTTTTGAACTTGATCCATGTAACTGTTGTAAACGTCTTTCTCCATAAAAATTACCTTCCTTTTTGTGTGTATGCAAAAATAAAAGCAAAAAATGTGCCAATTACAAATTTTTATAAACAAAAAATAATCGATTCTGTTTCTAAATATCTAAATTTTGTGAAATTTAATTTAAAAATACGCTTGGAAAAATCTTTTTAACTAGAAACTGCAAGAAATGCAAAATTCAGAAATGTTTTCAATGTGTTTTTAGATTTTATATTTTAGTCAAAAATGTCTAATTTCTCTAAATAAAAAATGCAAAATACTATTCATTTTCAAGAAAGTTTTAAAAAGTTGCAAAAAAGTATACGCGGATTTTTATTGTGTATAAATTTTTGCACAGAAATTATCGTATCTTTTTTTATACTAGTCGTGTTTACGCAATATTTTTTTTTGCAAATACTTAAAATATTACAGACACAGTGCAGCAAAGTTGCTAGAATAGGCAGTATCAGGAGTTTTTTATGTATGTAACTTGTCTTGATTTGGAAGGCGTTCTTGTGCCTGAGATTTGGATTGCATTTGCAGAAGAGACGAAAATCCCGGAACTCAAGAGAACGACCCGCGATGAGCCAGATTATGCAAAGTTGATGAACTTTCGTATTGGCGTTTTGAAGGAGCATGGGCTTGGACTTCGTGAAATTCAAGAAACAATTTCGCGCATCGACCCGCTTCCTGGTGCAAAAGAGTTCCTTGACCGTTTGAGAAGCGTGTGCCAAGTTATTATCTTGAGCGACACATTTACTCAGTTCGCATCTCCTTTAATGAAGAAACTGGGGCTTCCGACAATTTTCTGTAATGAATTGATTTGCTCTGAAACTGGCGAAATTACGGGCTTCAAGCTCCGTCAGGAAAATGGAAAGTTCCACGCAGTGAAGGCTTTGCAGTCAATTGGTTTTGACACAATTGCAAGCGGCGACAGTTTCAATGACCTTGCGATGATTCAGGCGTCGAAAGCGGGTTTCTTGTTCCGTTCGACACCGAAAATAATTGCAGACCACCCAGAAGTTAAAGCGTTCACTGAATACGATGAACTTTATGAGGCAATCTGCAAGGAAATTATGCGATAAGATGTGAGAGCGCGAGCAAAAGCGCAAGAAATGCGAAGTTTGCAAGCGAGAACCAGCCGAGGTAAGCGCCTTTTGGCTGGTTTTTTTTGTCTGTACAGAAAATCTTATATGAAATCAAGCTTGCAAGAGAAGCCACAAGCGTGCCAAGTCCGCCGATATTTACGCCAACAAGGAGTTTTTCGAGTGATTGTGCAAACGGGCTCAAAAGAAGGGCTGCAGGAACATTGCTTATCACTTGGCTGGAGATGACAGCGCTGACAATCTCGTTTCCGCGAACAGCGCCCTCCAGAGCGGTTTTCACAGCGTCCAAGCGCGAAAGATTTCCCGTGAAAATAAAGAAAGCGCCGAACGTGAGAAGCAACATATAGTCAACGCGGCGCAAAACATTTCTGTCTGTGACAAGGAAAAATACTCCGACTACAAGCGCGCTTATCGATTTTGGCACGAGGCGCATGACAGAAAGCAAACACAGCACAAAAAGAAGCGCTGACGGAATGATTTTTGAGATTTTGACGTGCCTTGCGCCGCCCTGACAGATTGACGCAACGTTTATTTTCGTGTTCGGAATAAAGAAAAGCGACAGTGCAAGGAGTGCGATTGATGCAAGTGTATACGGAAGTAGACAGAGTATAAAATGTAATACAGAAGCGCCCATCTTTTGAAAGAGATAAAGGTTTTGAGGGTTTCCGATTGGGGTGAGCATACTGCCAGTATTTGCCGCGATTGTCTGGAAAATAACAACTTTCATTGCTGTTTTTTGAGGTGAGTCGCGGAGTAAAAGGAGAGCGAATGGCACGAACGTCAAGAGCGCAACGTCATTTGTGATGAGCATGCTTGAGAAAAAACAAAGCGCAATCAGAAACGCCGAAAGCGTTCTAAGCGAGCCAACTGCCGAGCAGAGCCTTGCGCCAAGAGCGTCAAAAAGCCCGCATTTTCGCAATGAGGCAACGACAGCCATAAGACTGAAAAGAATGAAGATCGGAAAGATTGTAAGCGTGGAGTTCGATAAGTTCCGGGTAAAGATTTTGGACGACTGTCGCCAGTCAACTGTCAGTATTGATGGCCAGGTCTATTACTTTGGAAATATTGGCAGTTACCTGAAGACCTACAACTCTTTAGGTGACACCATCGTTTGCGAGGTTGTGGCCATATATGAAAACGACAACAGCCTTGCCAAGCCCCAGCCAAGCCAATTCAATTTAGAAAACTCACGAATTCTTCTTATCAAACCCATTGGAACACTGAATGCCAAGAAGGAGTTTACTATGGGCGTGGGAATCTTTCCTTCTATCTACAATGATGTTGAGATAGTAACGACCAGCGATCTCCGTGACATCTTAGCTTCCGGACAAGCGAAGGAGGATAATACCCCAGGTGTTCACCATTCAATCGATATAGGATATTCTAAGAATCTTATCAATTACAAGGTGTCGCTGAACATCAATCGCCTATTCAACATCCACACGGCGGTACTCGGAAATTCAGGCAGTGGAAAGTCAAATACCATTGCAAGGATACTACAGGAGGTCTATCAGAAACAGAACAATAGTGCAATAGGCGCAAAGACTATTTTGTTTGACTCAAATGGTGAATATCCAATAGCTTTTGTTAATGCGGGATTAAGCAGTGAGGTAAACACTGTTTTTTATAAGCCATTTAGGGGAGAGCAACAGGTAAAGGATGATACAGGAA
>CACYWZ010000057.1 GCA_902778325.1 uncultured Spirochaetaceae bacterium | reverse complement strand
CAACGGCTGTTTCGGGTATCTTGCCGACGGAGACGGTTTTGAGATAGTTGTTCAAGACGAACTTGCGATTACAAGAAAAATCAAGGAAGACTTCCCTGACAAAAAGATTTTCATCTTGGGTCACTCTTTCGGTTCGATTGTAGCGCAGGCATACATCGAGGAAAACGGCGCAGAAATCGCAGGCTGCATCATTTCAGGCACAATCGGAAAGCGAAGCACAGCAGCTCTCTTGGGCTATCTTGTGGCGTCTTTGAGCCGCAAAGTTCACGGCAAATACCACATTTCGCCGACGATAAACAAAATGACATTCGGCTCCTATAACAAACGCATTCCGAACCCTGTGTCCAAAAACGACTGGCTCACACGGGACAAAATGATTGTTCAGTTGTACGACGGCGATTTGTGGTGCGGCTTTGTTCCGACAGTGAGCTTCTTCTGTGACTTGTTCCGCGGAGTGCGCCGTGTCGTCGCCAAGAAGGCTGTCAGCTCCATTATCGCAACTCTTCCAATCTTTTTCATTTATGGTGAGGAAGACCCGACGGGAATGTACGGAGCAGGTCCGAAGAAATTGTGCGAGATGTACAAGAAATGCGGCTTGAAGAACGTTACGCAAAAGATGTATTCAGGAGCCAGACACGAGCTTTTGAACGAGTTATGCCGTGAGGAAGTCGAAGCAGACGTTTTGAACTATCTGAAATCGCTATCTTGAGCCTTTGTTTTATAAAAGAGACGCCTGATTTAATTCAAGGCGTCTTTTTTTGTGCAGTTCGGGCGAGCGGAATAACACATTCCGAGCGTTATGCACTATTTCTCTCGCTCTGAATAGTGTCGTCCTCTAATGTTGCAGGAGAGCCTCCTTTAATGTTACAGGAAGGTCTCCTCTAACGTTAGAGGAGGTGTCTGATACGGGAATGATAAAAGCCGCCATACGCTCAGAGTGAAGAGTGCATGACGGCTTAGTGTTTATGCTAGATTAGTGCAGATGTGAACTTATTTCGCGTTTACGATTTTCGCATGCTCGATTGAAGCGTCGATATTGGCGCAGAAGTGTTCCTGTCCGAGTTCGGCGACGAATCCCGCCTTTTCCATCATGTGGAACGGCTGCTCCTGAACGTGCGACAAAATGAGCGTGATTCCTTTCGCCTCGTATGCGTTTTTCATGTTGCGGAGCGCGCGCAATGCGGTGATGTCCATCGCAGGAACTGAGCGCATTCTAACGATTACGCTCTTGATGCCGTCTGTGGCGTTGAGTCCCATGAGTTTGTCGCTTGCGGCGAAGAACATCGGTCCTGTGATTTCGTAGACGAGTGTTTCTTTCGGAACGTCCTTGAGGTGAATTGCGTCAGGGTCGTTGTGCTCGTCGATGTTGTTCCAGCTTTTGACTTCAGTGACGTTTGCCATTCGCATAAGGAAGAGAAGCGCTGCAAGCACGATTCCGACTTCGATTGCAACGACGAGGTCAAACATGACGGTGAGAAAAAGCGTGATTGAGAAAACTGCGATGTCGCTCTTTGGTGAGGCTTTGACGAGCGAGAAGCACGCTTTCCAGCCGCTCATGTTGTAGGCGACCATGAAGAGAATCGCTGCGATTGTCGGCATCGGAATGAGCGAGGCGTAAGGCATGAGTACGACGAGAATGAGAACAAGAACGATTGAGTGAACCATGCCCGCAACTGGTGTTCGTCCGCCGTTCTTGATGTTTGCGGCAGTTCGCGCGATTGCGCCTGTCGCAGGGATTCCGCCGAAGAGAGCCGACACGACGTTGCCCGCGCCTTGTGCGATGAGTTCGGCGTTCGGCTTGTGGCGGCTTCCTGCCATACCGTCGGCGACGACGCAAGAAAGAAGCGATTCGATTGCGGCAAGTACTGCGATTGTGAACGCGTTTGGAAGCAGGTCAATCACGAGCGATGGCGAAAAGGCTGGAAGGGCAGGCTTTGGAAGTCCGCCTGAGATTGTGTACAAATCTCCGATTGTCTTTACGTCCATTTTTGCCGCTTTTACGACGACGATTCCAACGATAACCGCGATTAAGGACGGCGGCACTTTCTTCAGGAGTTTTCCTCCGATTATCAGGATTGCAAGCGAGAGTAAGCCGATAAGAAGAGCCTGTGCGTTAAACGTTGAGGCGCAGTTTATGCACTCTTTGAGTTTTTCCATTGTCTCGACAGGGGAGTGTGTGAAGGTGAGCCCGAAGAAGTCTTTTAGCTGTCCGATTACGATTGTTAGCGCAATTCCGAGCGTGAAGCCTGTCGTGATTGTGTACGGAATGAAGCGAATCAGGTTTCCGAAGCGCAAAAAGCCCATTATGACGAGGATGATGCCTGCCATGATGGTTGCAAGGGAAAGCCCTGCCATTCCCTTTTGGGCAACGATGCCTGCGACAATTGTCGCAAAAGCGGCTGTAGGTCCTGCAATCTGCACTGTGCTTCCGCCGAGGAACGAGATGACGAAGCCTGCGAAAATTGCTGTGTAGATACCTTCTTCAGGACCTACTCCTGAGGCAAGGGCGAGCGCTATTGAAAGCGGCAGTGCGATAATCGCGACGATAACGCCAGAAACTGCGTCTTTTGCGAACTGTGACGCGGAGTAATTTTTCATCGCGTCAAAAAACTTTGGTGAATATTCCCTAAAACTGGTCATAAAATAATCCTTGTGTTTGCAGATTATAGTAACAAATGTTGCACTTTGCAATAGTAAGCAGAAAATACGTATGGTAATGCTTCTGAATATTTTGATTAGGATTGACAAAGAATCGTGTTTTGTGATAGTTTAGGCACTATCCCTTGAAATTGCGTATGCGATTTCCGAATTGTCCGAAAGGAGACAACATGAGAAAGTATGAACTTATGACCATCTTCTCAACTGAAGATGAGAAGTGCAAAGCTGGTCAGGACGCTCTTCGTGCGATTCTGACAAAGTACGGCGTTGTGATTGAGAAAGAAGAGCCTTATGGCGATCGCGACCTCACTTATGAAGTGAAGAAGCTTAATCGTGGACGCTTCGTTTTGTTTACAGTCAAGGCAAATCCTGCAAAAATCGTAGAGATTGACCGCGACTTCAAACTTGAGAGTAACATCCTTAAATATCTTTTCGTTAAGATTGACGAAGAGTAGTTACTGATTGCGACGTTGAGGTTTTAGATGGCAGATGTTAATACAGTTGTACTTGTAGGTAATCTTACTCGTGATATTGAAGTTAGATATTCTAATAATGGTGTTGCGATTGGGAAGTCTTCTATAGCTATTAACCGTCGTCGCAAAAACGGTGACCAGTGGATTGATGAAGCTAGTTTTTTCGATTTTACCATTCTTGGCAAATCGGCAGAAGGGCTTCGTCCGTATTTAGTGCGAGGTAAACAGGTTGCCATTCAAGGTAGTCTTGTTCAGGATCGCTGGGAAAAAGACGGACAGAAATTTAGCAAAGTGTATGTTTTAGCAGAAAATATACAGCTTTGTGGCGGAAATAGAGGTAGCGGTTCTTCTGGTTACAACCAGAGCGCTCCTCAGGGTAATTCTTATGGCGGTGGTTATCAGAATGCGCCACAGCAGAATTATCCTCAGAATCAGGGAAATGCTTCTTCATTTCAGAATAATGATGTTGGTGGTTTCCCTGAGGATATTCCGTATACGGATGACGGAATGGATATTCCGTTCTAATTCGCTTTTGACTTTCTAAGCGGATTTGTATTATTAGATTTTTATTGAGGACTATATATGTCAGACGAAACAATCGTTGAAAACAACACTGAAGACCAGTCAATGGAGCAGACAACGCAGGATTCAGGTCGTGATGAGGGTGCTTCTCGTGGAAAGGGAAAGACTTTCTTCCGCAAGAAGGTTTGTCGTTTCTGTGCAAACAAAGTGAAGATTGATTATAAGGATTCTGATGGACTCCGCCGCTTCACAACAGAGCGCGGTAAGATTCTTCCACGTCGCATCACAGGCACTTGTGCAAAGCATCAGCGCGAACTCGCTCTTGCAATCAAGAGAGCACGTGCAATCTGCTTGTTGCCAATCGTTGCTGACTAATTTTTGTCGTAAGACTTTTTGAGAACTGCTCAATAGCAGTAAGACAGACAGCGATCCAACTCCTGGTAACGTTGTCTGTATATTTTAAGAGGAGCTTGTAAATGAAGGTTATTCTTAATGAAGATGTAAAGCACCTTGGTGAAATGGGTGATGTAAAAGTTGTTGCTAACGGATACTACCGCAACTATCTTCTTCCACGCGGACTTGTTGTTCCGTTCAATGCTGATACAGTAGCATATTTTGAGAGCAAAAAGGCTGAAATCGAGGCTCGCAAAGAGCAGAAGCGCAAGGACAGCGCAAGCCTCAAAGAGAAGCTTGAGGCATTGACAGTTGAGCTCACAATGCCAGCTGGTACAAACGGCAAACTTTATGGTGCTGTTACAAACCTCACTCTCGCAGAGTTCTTTGCAAAGAACGGCTTCGAGGTGGAGAGAAAGAGAATCGATATCCCAGGCTTGACAATCAAGAGCACAGGAAACTATCACGTTACTGTTCACTTGTACGAGTCTCAGACAGCAACTGTTGCTGTTTCTGTTAAGGGACAGCTTTCTAAAGAAGATCAGGAGAAACTCGAGGCTGAAAAAGTAGCAGAGAAGACTCCTGAGGTAGCTAAGGAAGAAAGTGCTGAAGAAGCAAAATAATTCTTTTTGATTTATTTGCTAGATAAAACCTGGGCGCGAATGCACTCAGGTTTTTTTGTCATATTTACACGGGAGTTTTTATGCCGCTTGAATTAAAAGATAATGTTCCTCCGAATTCCGAAGAAGCGGAGCGTGCTGTTCTTGGTGCAGTTCTGCTTGATTGGTCGTCTATGCCGACGGTTATTGCACTTTTGCGACCCGAGCGGTTTTATTATCGCCAGAACCAGATAGTCTTCGATGCGCTTGTTTCGCTTTATATGAAAGGCATCACTGGAGATATAATCTCTGTTGTGAATGAATTGACAAGCACTGGAAAAATTGACGAGGCAGGCGGAAGCGGCTATATCTCGTCTCTTACGGATTTCGTTCCGACTAGTGCGAATGTTGAGTATTACGCAAGCATTGTAAAAGAAGCCTCTATCCGCCGTGAGTTAATCAACGTGTCGGCTGAAATAAAGTTGAGCGCCTACAACGACCAGAAAAACAGCAAGCAAATTCTTGATGACGCTGAGCAAAAGATTTTCAAGATAAACGATGAGAACCAGTCCACGACGATTTATCAGATGAAGGACTTGATTCCCTCTCTCATCAGCCTCATTGACAGCCGCTACAAAACACATAACGCCTATACTGGAGTCACTTCTGGCTTTGTCGATTTGGATATGATGACAAGCGGCTTTCAGAACAGCGAGTTAATCATCATCGGCGCTCGTCCGTCTATGGGAAAAACAGCAATGGCGCTCACGATGATGCAGCATATCGCCGTTGACCAGCAAATCCCTACAGGCTTTTTCTCGCTGGAAATGTCCGCAAACCAGATTATGCAGCGCCTTCTTTGTCAGGTAGCGCGCCTTCCCGGTGGCAAACTGAGAAACGGCATGATGAAAGTCGATGATTTCAAGCGCCTTCAAGAAGCGGCTGGACGCTGTTACGGCGCTCCTCTTTTCATCGTCGACACTCCGAACATGAAGCTTCTTGACCTTCGCGCCATGGCGAGACGAATGAGGGCGAACTATGACGTCAAGATTATATTCATCGACTATATCGGACTTATCACGAGCGAGCACACTGACGCTCCGATGTATGAGCAGATTTCCGAAATATCAAAATCCCTGAAAGCGCTTGCCCGAGAGCTTGCGATTCCGCTTGTCGTTCTTTGTCAGGTTGCGCGCTCGGCGGAAGGGCAGGAGCCGAACCTTTCCGAGCTTCGCGGCTCAGGCTCAATCGAACAGGATGCCGACGTTGTTATGTTTATCCATCGCGAGCGCACTAAGACGTCTGGCGATGAAAAGGAAAGCCCTGTGCTCGACTCAAAGCTGATTGTCGCAAAGCAGCGAAACGGTCCAATCGGCGACGTGGAGCTTTTGTTTATTCCGTCTTACACCAAGTTCGAAAACAAGGAGCGAAAGTCGTTCAATCAGAGTCAAGAAAATTACGACAACTCTTATGAGGGCGGTTATGCTAATTCTCCTGAGGTCTGAAAAAGTTGAGAATGCTCGGATTTTGAAAAAGGAAGCGATTTATTGAATGAGTCTTTAAGGATTTCTGAAAAGGAAGTGATTTATTGAATGAGCCTTGAAGAAAATCTGAAAAGGAAGCGAAGTATTGAATGAGTATTGAAGAATTTTAAAAAAGGAAGCATTCTCAACTTGTACATTGCTCTCTTTTCAAAAAAGGAAGCATTTTCAAGTTGAGAATGCAGAAGGGGGAAAGTGCAATGGGCTATTTTTCAATATCATTCAAAAGCCGAATCAGACTGTGACCCATTGCTTTTGCAAGATTTACAGGAACTGCGTTTCCGATTTGCTTGTATTGGCTTGATTCGCTTCCTGCAAATTCCCACGAATCAGGAAATGTTTGAATTCTCGCGTATTCTCTTACGGTCAATGGTCTGGTTTCAAGCGGATGACAGCGCTCCGTTTGTTTTTGAGCAGGTGCGCATGTCAAAGTCAGTGAAGGCTCGTCTAGCGAAAGACGCCGAGCCATTCCTGTTTTTCCTCCTCCAAGATAAAAACTGCCTTTCATATATTCTTTCTGCAAATCTTCGGGCAAATCCCTCCAGTCGCCGCCTTGCGGAACTAAAGAAAGAATTTCGGTTTTTCTTTTCGGGTATTTTTGACCAATGCTTTCTGGAACATCACAGTCATAAAGTTCCCCTTTGTAGAAAGCGTCGCGCAAAGTCATTACGCGATGATAAGGGCTGGGCCAATGAAAAGTAACTTTATCTGCAAAATCTTTTCTGATTCCTACAAGGAAAATTCTTTCTCGCTTTTGAGGCACTTTGTACATTACGGCTTTTAAAACTCTTGGCGGAACAAGATAATATCCAAGCTCATCAATTACCTGAGATATGACTTTGAAAGTTTTTCCTCCATCGTGGGAAACGAGTCCTTTTACATTCTCGCCAAGAAAAACTTTTGGCTGGGTTTCTTTGATTGCACGAGCCAGCTCAAAAAAGAGCGTACCACGGGCATCTTCAAAGCCTTTTTGATTTCCTGCATAAGAAAATGCCTGACATGGAAAGCCTCCTGAAAGAAAATCGATTTTTCCTTTGTATGGCGTAAAATCTACATCATGAACGTCGCCTTCAATTACATTTGAGTCCTTGAAGTTTTTTCGAAGTGTTTCACAAGCATCATGGTCAAATTCGTTGAACAAAATTTGATTGAAGCCAGCCTTGTGCAGTCCCAGAGCCAGTCCGCCTCCTCCTGCAAAAAGTTCGATTGAATTGAACTGTCGGACAGGTTTTGTTTTTTCTTCTTTTTCCCACTCAGACTCGCACATCAATTTTAATTCAGGAAACGGCAAAATGGCAGAATCAAAATACAAATACGAATTATCCTTTTTGACAGGACGGATTTTTCCATTCGCGACCCATGTATTTACTGTTGATTTTGAGACTCCAAGAATACTTGCAAGATTTGTTGAATTTATTAAGCCTTGCATTGTAAATCCTTAAAGCCTTCGTAGGTCTTGAAAGAAAGAAGATACAGACTTTTTAGAATATCATCAGAAATTTTATTTAATTCTTCAAAAACTGTATTTATGCTTGGCTCAATTTTGCCCTCCGCAATTACATCATCCAGAATTTTAGGAAGAGCAAGGCATAATTTACAGAAAGCGTCTTTTTGTCCGAATACTATCTCATAAAATTTATCCATTGAGATTCTTCTGATTCTGTCATGTTTGAAATTTTTGCCATCAACTTTTGTAGCCCAAGGAATATTCTGTGATTTTGCAGCAATTGCTTCTACTAAGTAACATACGGCTTTGTCATCTTCAAGAATTTTACTCTGCATTTTTATGTAAGTTTTCTGCGACGAGGCAGAATTCATTGTATTGTGCTTGTTTTTAATTTCACAGAAAATATGCTTCGTATGATTAGTAACATCAAAGCCTCCGTCCGCTCCATTTTTAGGAACTGCCCAGCCGTTGCCGGCAAGTTTGAACATGTTTTGATGAAAATAGCCGATATGGTTTGTATTTGTTTTGTCAATTTGGCGGATACATTCTGCCTCAATTGTTTGTTGAATTGACTGGTTATAAACTTTTGAGTCGAAAGTAAGTTTTATGGGGTCAATGAGATTTTTGTTGAATTCGTTAAGGTTAATGTGATAACGATATTTTTCAACTGTTTCTTTTACATGTGAAAAAATTTGTTCATTTGTTACAAAACCTAAATTGTAATCGTGCATGCGCAAAGTATATTATAAAAAAGTAAAAAAATCGATAGTATATTTTGAGGCTGTTTAATTTTTGGAGATTAATATCATGAAACAAATCACAGTGAGCGCTGCTGTCATATTTCGCACAAATCCCGCCACGCAAAAAAAGGAAGTATTCGCAACTCAACGCGGTTATGGCGATTGGAAAGGGTGGTGGGAGTTTCCCGGTGGCAAAATTGAAGAAGGCGAAAGTGCAGAAGAATGTATCGTCCGCGAAATCAAAGAAGAGCTTTCGGCACAAGTGAGCGCCGAGAAAATAATCGGCGTCGTGGATTATGATTATCCATCTTTTCATCTGACGATGCACTGCATTTTGTGCTCGATTGTTTCAGGCGATTTGCGTCTTCTTGAGCATGAGGCGGCAAGATGGCTTTCAAAAGACACCTTGCGCTCTGTCCAATGGCTTCCTGCTGATGAGTTGATTTTGAGCAAGATAGAACAGATTTTGCAGAATTAAGCGACAGAAAAATCACAAAATCTTGCTTCGGCTTTTCTTTATTTCGCTTCGAATCTTCTTTAATTTCAGTTTGCGCTCTTTGCTTGCACGAGTCGGCTTTGTTTTTATGCGCTTTTTTGGAATGAAAAGCGCTTTACCAATCCGCTCTTCAAGCCGAGAAAGCGCAATCGCTCTGTTTCGGCTTGAAGAGCGCTCATCGTCCACATCAATAAAAAGACAGCCGTCTTTGTTTTTAATCGCAGAAAGTTTTTCACAGAGCCTAGAGCGCTCAATGTCTGTAATGCCGCTGATTGAGGCGACAGGCAAAACAAGATGAACCTTTGTGTTGACCTTGTTTACGTTTTGACCGCCGTTTCCGCCACTTCTGGCAAAAGTGATTTGCGCATTCTTCGTTATCGATTCGTGAAGTTTTGCTCTGTCCATCTTTTAGTCCCTGTATAATTGGTATTTCTTGCTTATGGAATGAGCGATTTCGTCATCGAGAGGTTTGAACCAAATCCCGACGGTGCATCTTCCCTCTCCGTTTTCGTCTGTCCATTCCGGTGTGAGTTCCGTAAGACAAGCGTCGTTAATCATTCCAAAATCTTCGTTTTCAGCAAGACCAAGCGCTATCGCCATATCGCGCGCTTGAAGCAGTTTGTTGAGATTTTTTGCCTCGCAAATTGTTTTTGTTATTCTGCCGTTCAAATAATCATCGTAGATTTCTTTGTCCACGTCAAAAGAAGCGTGAACAGCGCCTGAAACCTCCGTGATGTTCTTTTTAATAAGCGAAATCCAATATCCTTCCGCGCAGTGAGCGACCATCGCGCCGAGTTTTCCTGCCGAAAGATGCAAATCTTTTCTGATGATGAATAATCTTCTCATGCCCATAAAACAAATTCCCAAAAAAAACCGCCTCAAAGCGAGACGGCTTTTCTTTTATAGATTTTTTATACCAAAATTACAGCGTTTCCATCAAGAACGCTTTGAACTCGTCATAATTTGCGTTCATTGGAATTGCGTGCTCTGGCAAAAGCATAACCTTTTCCAAGCGGTCTGGAATAACAGGATTTGAGCCGATTGCCTTCGATACCGTTGCGCCAAACTTTGCTGGGTGTGCTGTTTCAAGCACGATACCGACAGCCTTCTGCTCGATAATGCTGTTTGCCCAAGACGGAATGTTCGGAGTGAGTCCAGGCTTTGTGTAATCGCCCTTGTTTCCGTCAACAAGGCTCTTCATTGCGCCTCCTCTGATGTCGTTCCATGCCTTCCATGCAACAGCACCGTGCGGGTCAATCGTGTAGCCGGTGGCTGTGTGGCAGTCGTCGATAGCCTTGAGCGTGCCTTCGTTGTCTGTCCAGTATGAAGCGAAAAGTGAGCGAACCTCGTCGAGTGTGTACATAGATTTGATGCGCTCGTAGTTGCTCGGTGCTCCAACGTCCATAGCGTTTGAATAAGTCTGCACTGACGGACGAGCCTTGTATTCGCCTGTTGCAATCCAGTCTGGAATAGTGTGGTTGTCGTTTGTCGCTGCCACAAAACCCGCGATTGGTGCGCCCATCTCGCGAGCGATAAGACCAGAGGTGAGGTTTCCGAAATTGCCAGACGGAACAACAGCGATAACAGCAGGATTTTCGATGTGATTGTCGTTGCGGCTACGGTTTCGAGCCACAAGTGAAGAATACATATAATAGAAACTCTGCGGCAAAAGGCGTGAAATATTGATTGAGTTTGCAGATGAAAGGCGGAACTTTGAACGAAGCTCTGCGTCTGTGAAAGCCGTCTTTACGAGTTTCTGGCAATCGTCGAACGTGCCTTTGACCTTGAGAGCGCGAACGTTACCAGTAAAGGTTGAAAGCTGCTTTTCCTGCAAAGGACTGATTTTTCCCTCTGGATACAAAATCGTGACATCAAGTCCCGGAACATTGTGGAACGCACTACCGACCGCGCTTCCAGTGTCGCCAGATGTCGCAACAAGAATGTGCAGCTTTCCGTCTTCGCCGCGGTTGAAATATGACATTACACGAGCCATAAAGCGCGCTCCGAAGTCCTTGAAAGCGCAAGTCGGACCGTGGAAAAGCTCAAGCACATAAGTTACTTGGTCAAGCGGCACGACTTTTGCAGGAAAAGGATAAGCGTCCTGAATGATTCCCATCAAATCTCCGTCAGAGATTTCGCCTTTGACATAAGGCTTTGCCATCTCGAACGCAAGCTCGCGGAAAGACGGGTCTGTCGAATTGCTCAAATATGAAGATGAAATCTTTGGATAAGATGTCGGAATATACAAACCGCCTGTCGCGCTGTTCATACCGCTCATGACGGCTGTTCTAAAATCTGTCTGTACGCTTTTGTCGCGTGTATCTGTGTAAATCATATCTGGTTCTCTCAAAAGAATAGGGTTAGTGATACTATACATATACACGCATATTTTTTCAACACTCAAAGGCTCTTTTTTTCGATGTGCTTTTGCTTTTTGACCTTGAAAAAGTGAAAAGTGGCTTTGCCCAAAACGGAAAAAGGTCACTTTTTTAAAATTTGGCTTTGCCCAAAACGGAAAAAGGTTATTTTTTTGAAATTTGGCTCTGCCCAAAACGGAAAAAGCTCATTTTTTTTAAATTTGACTTTTCCCAAATTGGGAAAGCTGTTTTTTTAATCCAGCCTTCCCCAAAATTTTTAGAGGTTGTAATAGATTTGAGATGCGATTTCAGCAGAAACTTTCTTTCGAGCGTCCAAAAGCGCCTCTCGCTCATTTTTGCCGCTTCCCTCTGCGATGAACTCAAGAGAGCAGACGGTTTTTCCTGTCTTCATGTCGACGCAATTGACTTTTGCATGCAAAGACGACTTTGCCCTATCTCCTTCTTTTTGCGTCTTGTCGCTGAGTTTTCCGTAAACAAGAAATCCCGTGTAGTTTCTTCCCAAAAAGCGGCGTGCTGCGTCGAGAACCGCTGTGTCGCTTCCTGTGAGGATTTCCGCTGAGAAATCAGGGCCGTTTCCGATTCCCGTAAAGCCGAGCTGACGAAGGTTTTTCTGCAATTCAGAACTTGTCGGAAGGTTCTCGTCGAACGATTTTTCGCCCTTCATGTCAAGAAGAAGAATGATTCCGCCTTTTGAAAGCGATGATGTGTGGACGCGATATTCTGCGCGGACGCTTTTGTCGAGACACGCAATCATCAAGTCCAAATCTCTTTTTATAGTGCCTTCGCTTTCGATTGGAGAAGGGAAAAACTCGACGCTGTTCAGCGTGCTGTGAACAGGAACTGCCGGCAAGAACTCGGCGTTGCCGTTCTCGTCTGTTGTGAGAGGATACTCTGTTGCAAGAAGATAAGCCGAGACTCCGAGATTTGCCACAGCGCTTTCGTCCTTTTCGGCATGAACGACATAAGGCGATGAGAACGCTCTTCCTGCTGCTGTTTCTTTCGGCGAAGAGACAACAGAGAGAGTTATGCCCTCAGTTCGCTTCTGATAAGATTGTGCGGGAGTAAGTTCCTCTTCTTCTTGAGTGCTGGCTTCTTCTTGGGCGACAGGAAGTTCTTCTTCAGCCTGGTTTGTTGCGACTTCTTTTGTGCTTTGGCAAGAAAAAAGAAAAAGTGAAGCAACTAGGCTTGCTGTTAGAATTGATACTTTCATAAAATGCTCCTTTTTGAAAAGTTCGTAAAAAATGTAAGAACTGATTATATAGGATAGCAAAATAATTTCAAGTGAGTTTTTGAAGGTGAAAATGTTGCTAATTTTTGTTTATTTTCCTACAATGTGAATTATGAGAGCAACTAAAGCAATTATATATTTGAATAATTTTAAGAATAATCTTTTGGAAATCCGCCGTCTTGTTGGTGCGGATAAAAAAATATGCGTGTCAGTGAAAGCCGACGCTTATGGGCATGGCGCACTTGAATGCGCAAAGGTTGCCGCCGAAGCAGGCGCAAATTATCTTGCTGTGGCGACTGTTGACGAGGGCGCGGAACTTCGCAAGAGCGGAATAAAGCTTCCGATTTTGCTTTTGAGTCTTTGCGTTCCAGAAGAAATGGATTCGCTTATTGAAAACAACTTGACTCCGCTTTGTTTTGGCGAAAGCTATATCAGTGCGCTTGAAAAAGCCGCAGAGCGCAATAATACTCGTCTTTGCGTTCATCTTGCAGTGGACACTGGAATGGGGCGCATTGGTTGTTTGCCAGAAGAGGCGGAGAGAGAAGCAAAGCGCATTGCTTCATCAAAATATCTTTCTTTAGGTGGCATTTGCACACATTTTGCTGTTGCAGACAGCGTGAGCGCGGAAGATAGGGAATACACAAAAAAGCAGATTGCTTCTTTTAGGGCTGCTGTTGATTCTGTGAAAAATGCAGGTATTGATACGGGCATTGTTCATTCGTCAAGTTCTGGCGCTCTTTTGGACTTGGAAGAGGCGAGATTTGATATGGTGCGCCCTGGAATTATCGCTTATGGCTATTATCCTGGGGATATTACAGAAAAGTATCTTTCTGATAAAGGAACTCCTATTCACCTTGAGCCTGTTATGAGTCTTGAAACTCAGATTGTGGCGATTCGTGATTTTGTTGCTGGAAAGAGCATTTCTTACGGGCATACATGGACTGCTGACAAGGCGACAAAAATCGGAGTGCTTCCTATTGGATACGCCGACGGACTTTTGAGACGATTTGCAAAAGACGGCGATTTTGCTGTGGCTGTAAACGGCAAAGAATACTTTGTGCGCGGCAGAATCTGTATGGACCAATGTATGATTGATTTGGGAGAGGACAGTGGCGTAAAACTTTACGACAAGGTTGTTCTTTTTGGCTCAAAGGCAAGTGGTGCATTACAGAGCGCTCAGGATATAGCAGACAAAATCGGCACAATTTCTTATGAAATCACTTGCGGTGTCACAAAGCGCGTTCCGCGTGTTTTTGACACAAAATAAAAATGGCAAGAAGAGGAGTGGTTAGAGCCCTTCTTGCCAAAGTTTCTTACATAGGGGAAAGAAACCTTTTAGTGTTATGAAGAATGTGTTTTGAAATTAGAACCAGAATGCAATGTGGAGAGGTACTCCCCAGTTGAATGGGCAAACAAGCTCGCCATTTGAGTTTTTGTATGTTGTGTCATACATTGCGTGAACGTCATGGCGTGTTGAAAGAGAGCCATCTTCGTTCTTGTTCTCGATTCTTGTTGTTGTTGAACCTGCGAAACCAACAGACACACAGCAGTTAGGGAATTCTTTTGCAACAGTAAGGGCAACATCGAAGCAGTCCATGTGCTTTGCAGATGAGTTCCACAAGTAGATACCGTTTGCATAAGATGTGTTCAAGTTGAGTTTTACAGTGTCCATAATTGGATAATCAACACCGGCTCCGACATAGAAACCAAACTGTCCGTCTTTTTCTTTCCAGACTTTTTCGCCGCTTGTTCTGTCTACATCAGGGCTGTTGAGCAATGTACCGACTTTTGCGTGAATGTTGAAGCCGTCAGAAATTGTGTAGCGAGCATAGGCGTTGATTCTGTTGAATGCATTGCGGTTGTGTCCGTACCATTCATCTGGATTGAATGAGCCTGTTGTTTTTCTTTCATTGTCGCAGCTGTACTGCACTGTTGGAATAAATGCACCTACCGCAAAGAAGAAATTGTCTACAGCTTTTACTTCTACAGAAGCGCTGATGATGTTCTGTGATTTGTAATTGCCGTCTTTGTCTTTTGCACTAGGAACACACTCGTCAAGACCGACTTTTACAGCACCAATTCCTTCAATTTCGTAAGCAGCGCAGTATTTTGCCTGACGGCCGAAGATGTTTTGCGGCTCTGAACGGAATGATTTGTCTCCATTATCCCAGTCGTAGCGATAATCCCTCTCTCTTCCCATTGGGACTTCCCAAGAGCCGTACAAGCTCAAGCCCTTGACAGGGAACACGCCGACAGAAACGCCGCGCACACCCTGACCCATAAATGTCCAGCCGTCTTTGTATTCGCCTGCGTTGAGCGGAGTACAAAATCCGTTTGCGCCGTATCCTGCATTGCCTCGAATGTCATCGTGTGTGCCCTGTCCGACCCAGAGCTTGAACTGCTCGACAGGTGTCCACCAAATCTTTGCACCATCAATCCATGCAAGGTCTCCGCCCTCATGCTTTACGCCTTTTACATTATCACCTTCTTTATCAGCGACAAAGTTTGTGTCTCCTCCAATAGAACTGTCGCGACAGAAGATAAACTCTCCGCCAACGTATTCGTTGCTTGCGTTCGTGATGAGTTTTGTGCGGATACCGTTTGAATCTCTCCAGTCGCGTCCGACTGTTGCCTGAACACTTGTACCGTCATTGTCTTTGTTGCGAGCATTACCGATGTTCAAGTTCGCATCGCCCTCAAGACCAACGTGCACATCTGCCATTGCAACAGAACCGAGAAGAGCAGCAACTGCTGCACTTGCAACTAACTTTTTCATAAAAACACTCCTACTTTGTGAATTATATTTGTGCATTTGCACTTTCACAAATATGAATTTATGCTAAATCTGAATTTTTCATATGTCAAGAAAAATTTTTACATTTTGCAAATAATTTATTGACGAATGAATTTACATATTTTACAATATGATTACAAATGCACAATATAAATCAGTTCGGAGGCTAATATTTATGAAAAAATGTTTGCTTATTGCAAAAGTTGTTGCACTGTCAACAGCATTGTTTTGTGCGCTTTCATGTGCAACAACTGGCAAAAAGTTTGTTTCTGTGGTTGATTTTTCTGAGTTCAACAAAAAGAATACAATTTCTTTTGATAAAAAAGAAAATTGTATAAAGCTTGATTACTCAGAAGGTGACAATTTTGTTTTATATGATAAAATTGACCACAGATTGCGTTCGTTCGTTTTGGAAGCAGACGTGGATTTCCCTGAAAGTGTGGATATAAAATCGGCAGCACTCATTTTTGGTTTTCCATTCAAGGAAAGCGCGAATGTAGGGTGGTGCGGGGCAAACGTTGATTCAACAAGAATTGGGCGTAAAGACACTTTTCGTGTGTTTGGGCCTGGATTTGAAACGCAAGATGGAGGAGAAATCGGTGATGTTGATTTGTCCAAAACGTTGCACTTGGCAATAGATGTAAAAGCAAATGGTGATTTTGTTTATCAATTCGGAAACAAAGGTTCTTTGTTGAGGTCAATAAAAGGTCGTGTTCCTTCTTGGCAAAAAGGAGGCTATGTTGGAATTTTGACGTGGAATTCTTCAGCAA
>CACYWZ010000056.1 GCA_902778325.1 uncultured Spirochaetaceae bacterium | reverse complement strand
TGATGGGCGAAAACGGTGCTGGAAAAAGCACATTGATAAAAGTTTTGAACGGTGTTCACACAAGGGATTCAGGCGACATCTTCCTTAACGGAAACAAGATAAACAACCATTCTCCAGAAGAGGCGCAGCTCAACGGCATTTCGACTGTGTTCCAGGAGGTCAATCTTTGCACGAACCTTTCGGTTGCAGAAAACATCTTCGCAGGACACGAGCCGCTGAACAAGTTCCACGCAATCGACTGGAAAAAGATGAACCAGAGCGCACGAGAGATTTTGCATTATGTCGGTCTTGAAAACATCGACGTTACAAAATCGCTCGGCGATTACTCTGTGGCAATGCAGCAGATGGTCGCTATTGCCCGCGCGGTGCATTTTGACTGTCAGGTTCTTATTCTTGACGAGCCGACGAGTTCTCTTGATGACCACGAAGTTGAAAACCTCTTCAACGTTATGCGAAACCTCAAGGCTGACGGCGTTGGTATCATCTTCGTCACTCACTTCTTGGAGCAAGTCTATGCGCTTTGCGACAGAATCACGGTCTTGCGAAACGGAGAGCTTCAAGGCGAGTTCCCGATAGCAGATTTGCCGCGTCAAAAGCTGGTTGCGACAATGCTCGGACACGAATTCGATGAGCTTGCTTCAATCCGTAGCGACGAGGAAGCCGAAGCGAAAGCCTCCGACAAGCCTGAAGTCATCAAGGCTGTCGCGCTCACGCACACAGGCACGATTAAGCCGTTCGAGCTCACGATTCACAAGGGCGAAGTTATCGGCTTGACGGGCTTGCTCGGCTCTGGTCGCTCAGAGTTGGCTCGTGCATTGTACGGCGCAGACAGACCTGACGCGGGCGAGCTTTATTTTAACGGCGAAGTGCTAAAAGCAAATGCTCCGATTGATTCGATAAAGAGAGGAATGGCGTATTTGCCAGAAGACCGCAAAGCCGAAAGCATTATCGCCGATTTGTCTATCCGCGAAAATATGATGATTGCGCTTCAAGCAAAGACAGGCGTGTTCAAACTCTTGCCGATGTCAAAGCAGATGGAACTCACAAACAAATACATCAAGGCTTTGCAGATAAAAACGCCGTCAACCGAAACGCCGATAAAAGCACTTTCTGGCGGAAATCAGCAGAAAGTCATCATCGGTCGCTGGCTTGTGACAAACCCAGACTTCTTGATTTTGGACGAGCCGACTCGCGGTATCGATGTTGGAACAAAGGTCGAGATTCAAAAGCTCGTCGTAAAATTGGCGCAGGAGGGAATGACCGTTATGTTCATCAGCTCCGAAATCGATGAAATGCTCCGCACTGTGAACCGCCTTTGCGTTTTGCGCGACGGAAAGAAAGTCGGAGAGCTTGTGAACAACAACTTGACGCAACAAGACGTAATGGCGGCTATTGCGGGAGGTGAAGAAAAATGAGTGAAGTAAAAAGTCTGAAAGACAAAATCCTAAAAAATCAGTTTGCGCTTCCGATTGCGGCGCTCATCGCTGTTATCATTTTGAGTGCAATCGTAACAAAAGCAAAATACGGCGTTAACTTCTTTTCCATAAAGATTAACAACGGCGTGCTTTACGGCTCAATCATCGACATCTTGAACCGTGCGGGCGAACTCGTGATTTTGGCGATGGGAATGACCTTGGTTGTTGCTTCTTCTCGCGGAACGGATATTTCTGTTGGTGCTGTTATGGCGATTTCGGGCGCGCTCATTGTGCGATGTCTTGGCGAAAGCTATGACGGATACGCGATGCTTCCGCTCTTTGCTATCCTCATCGGTCTTATTGGCGGCGTGCTTTGCGGTGCGTTCAACGGGCTTCTTGTGGCTCGGCTCAACATTCAGCCAATGGTCGCAACCTTGATTTTGTACACTGCAGGTCGCGGAATGGCTCAGTTGATTTCTTCTCGCAACGTCTTTGACGACGCTGGAAACATCATCAGCCAAGCAACAGGCGTTATCCTCTACGTTCGTATGCAGTCTTTCCGCTACATCGGCGGCTTTATCCCTGGCTGCATTATCCCGACACCGATTTTCATCGCTGCATTCTTTGTTGCAATCACTTATCTTTTGCTTCGCTACACGGCTCTTGGCACATACATCAAGACTGTCGGTATCAACCCAAAAGCCGCTCGCCTTGTCGGTATCAATAGCGTTTTGATTATGTTTATCTGCTATGTGTATTGCGGTCTTTCTTCGGGTGTGGCGGGCTTAATCGCTTCGAGCCGCATTTATTCGAGCGACGCAAACAACATCGGCTTGAACTTGGAGATGGACGCAATCCTTGCTGTTGCTTTGGGCGGAAACTCTCTCGCGGGCGGAAAGTTCAACATCTTCGGCTCTCTTATTGGCGCAATCACGATTCAAGCACTAACAATCAGCCTTTATTCAATCGGCGTTCCTGCGAACCAGCTGCCTGTTTATAAAGCGATTGTCGTTATCTTAATCGTGCTTTTCCAGTCGCCAGCGTTCAAAGATATGCTGAAATCTCTCAAAAAGGAGAATGTAAAATGAGTGTAAAAGAGTTAGTTGCAAAAAGAAAGAACATCGATAGCAAAAACTATCTTCTCATCGTTACGATTTGTCTTTTTGTCGTGATGTACATTGCAGGCATTGCGATTTACAGCGACAAGGGATTTGGCAGAATGCAGACCTTCCTCAATATGCTCATCGACAACGCTGGTTTGCTCATCGCGGCTGCGGGAATGACAATCGTTATGATTGCAGGCGGAATCGACATCTCTGTCGGCTCTATGGTCTGTCTTGTGTGTATGATTTTGTCTTACTCAATGGAGCGCTTGGGCTTGCCGTCGGGCGTTGCGTGTGCGGCGGTCTTGCTCGTGGGCGTGTTGTTCGGAGCGGTGCAAGGCTGGCTCATATCGTATATGAAGTTGCAGCCCTTCATCGTAACTCTTGCGGGATTGTTCTTCTATCGCGGAATTGCGGCGGTCATCTCTTCTGACCAGATTTCGATTAAGCTCAACAAGACCTTTTTGGCAATCGCAGAAAACAAGATTAACATCTTCTTAGGCTCAACCGTGAACAAGCACGGCGTTAGAATGTATCCGTACATTCACCCGACTGTCGTTATCGCCCTTGTTACCGTCGCTGTCATCTGGTATATGCTCAAATACACTCGCTTTGGTCGAAACCTTTTCGCAATTGGCGGCAATGAGCAGAGCGCGCTTTTGATGGGTATCAACGTCAAGCGCACAAAGTTTGCAGCCTACACTCTCGAAGGCTTCTTGGCTTCTCTTGCGGGCTTGGTTTTCTGCTTGAACACAACATCTGGCTTCGTTGAGCAGGCGCGCGGCTTTGAGATGGACGCAATCGCTTCGGCTGTTATCGGCGGCACAATGCTCACGGGCGGCGTCGGAACGATTGTCGGCACAGTCTTCGGCGTTCTCATCAAAGCGACAATCGAAACTCTTATCCGCTGTCAGGGAACTCTTTCTTCTTGGTGGAACAAAATCGTTTTGTCAACAATATTGTGCTTCTTCATTGTTTTGCAGAGCGTCTTTATCATCTTGAAGAACCGCAAGCAGAGCAAATAGAAATCGAACTTAACACAATAGGGGAGTCCTTTTCGGGCTTCCCTTTTTCTTTTTCCCAAAACGGGACGAGTCAAAAACATTTGTTTTTCATCTTTCCCAAAACGGGACGAGTCAAAAACATTTGTTTTTCCCCTTTCCCAAAACGGAACGAGCCAAAAACGTTTGTTTTTTGCCTTTCCCAAAACGGGACGAGTCAAAAACATTTGTTTTTCCCCTTTCCTAAAACGGGACGAGCCAGAAACGTTTGTTTTTCCCCTTTCCCATTGCTATAATGCTGAAAGAAGGAACAAAATGCTTGAAATTGAAGACAGGACGCTAAAAGCGTGCGACAAAAGTGCAAAAAGTGTGGTTATCCCCGAAAACATTACGGCGATTGATGAAAAGGCGTTTTTCGAGTGCAAAGCGCTATCGTCAATCAAATCGGAGTCGGCGGCATTCATTGCTCAAGGCGGTGTCCTCTTCGATGCGAAGTCGAAGAGGCTCATCACGACGACTTCTGGCAAAGTTGTGATTCCTGCGGTGATAAAAACGGTGTCGAAATATTCGCTTTCAAATTGCACGGCTGTGGAGTTTGAAAGAGGCGGGAAAATCAAGACATTCCCATTTTTGTATTCTGGCACTGAGTTTTTGTGCGAAGATGTGCGCATGGCTCTTCGCGATGAAGTTGAAAAGAACAAACTGAAGGACAAAAAAAACGCAGATGTCTCAGCTTGTGGCGCGGACGCAATTTTGAAGGACTTGGTGAGAAAACACTTTAATTGGAGCAAAGCCATTGAAGTCCACTCTGCGAGCGACAAAACACATCGCCTGTGCGTGCTTCCAAAAGATAAAGTGCGGGACTTCGGGCTTGAGATTCGCCTTTTGGACTCTCGCGTTAGTGTTTGGTCAAAGACGCTTCCTGCGTTTCTGAAAAAGTTGGGCGAGGGCGCTTCGTTCGACGAACTTTTGAAGTGCGCAAAGGAAAACAAACTCGAAGTTGCCGGAATGAACGCATTTTATTATGCGGTTATCGACAAAAAGGAGATTCCGATTCGCTCAATGAATACCGCCTCACGCCCAAGCACGCTTTCGACAGTAAAGTTCTTGGACAGCGTGGAAGAGATTGGTGCGGCAGCGTTTTGCGGTTGTAAGGCGCTTTCGTTCGTGGAAATCCCTTCAAACGTGAAAAAGATTTGCGCAAGTGCGTTTGCTTGTTGCTTTGATTCCTTGAAAGGTGTTCGCATGAATGAAGGCGTGGAAGAAATTGAAAGCTCTGCGTTCAGTCACAATCATGTTCTTTTTGCCTCTTATATTCCAAAAAGCATAAAAAAGATTGGAGACTGTGTTTTTGTTGGTTGTAGGGAGTTGTCGGTTGTGCTTTTTGGCGGGAGCGTTGCTGATTGGCAGAAAGTTGAAAAAGGAGTTTTCATTTTTCAAGGTGTCCCCGCCGAGTTCATAAAATGCACTGACGGGGTTGTAAAGTTGAGTTCTTGCAAATAGTGTCTGCGCTTTTATTTGCCCAGCCTGAGCCGAGCCGCGCGCGCGTGTGCCGCCAAGCCTTCAGCGTCGCCCAAGATGCCAGCCGCTTCTGCGCTCTTCACCGCACCAGATGAGCCTGCGACAGTGCGAAGAGTCGTAACCGTCTTGATGAACACACGAACCGAAAGACCGCCCGTAAAGCGCGCGCTTGCACTCGTCGGTAGCGTGTGGTTCAAGCCCGCAGCGTAATCGCCGAACACCTCCGCGCTCTCGTGCCCGATAAAAAGAGAGCCGTAGTTCTTGCAAAGCGAGGCGATTTTGTCGCGCTCCGCCCCCGCTTCCATCGCAAGCTCCAAATGCTCAGGCGCTTTCCTGTTTGCAGCCTCCGCCGCTTGCTCAAGTGAATCGCAAAGAATAATGCGACCGCAGTTCTTTATGCTCGCTTGAGCCGTCTCGCGCGTCGGAAGCGTCGCAAGTTGCTTTTCAATCTCGGAAGCAACCGCCTCCGCCAAAGCCGCGCTCGTGGTCGCCATGACAGGTTGTGCCACAATGTCGTGCTCCGCCTGTGCAAGCAAGTCCGCCGCCACCCACGCAGGATTTGCGCTCTCGTCCGCGATGATGAATACCTCGGTAGGCCCTGCCACCATATCAATGCCAACATTTCCGTAAACGCTCTTCTTCGCCTCAGCCACAAACTTGTTGCCAGGCCCTACGATGACGTCCGCTTTGGGAATGCTCTGCGTGCCGAACGCCATCGCCGCCACAGCCTGAGCGCCGCCGACAGCAAACGCCCGCGTAACGCCGCAGATGTACGCCGCAGCCATAATCTTCTCGTCTGCGTAAGGGGATGCCGAGCCGTCAGGGTTCTTTCTTGGCGGCGTGCAAAGCACGATTTCGCTCACGCCCGCGGCTTTTGCTGGAACGACAGTCATAACGACAGTTGAAACAAGCGGGAAGCGACCAGCAGGAACATAAACGCCAGCCCTTTCCACAGCGATATTCTTTTGACCTGTGAAAACGCCCTCGGCAATCTCTTCCTCAAAGTCATAAAAGCACTCTTTTTGCTTGAGCGCGAACTTCATCGCAAGGTCGCGACTGTAACAAAGCGCGTCAAAAAGCTCCTTGTTTTCCGCTTTCATCTTGTCTGCGCTTGCCTTGAGCGTGTCGTGGCTAATCTCAAACGAAGCCAAGTCGATTTTGTCGAATTTTGCTCCGTATTCCTTCAGCGCCTCGTCGCCACGAGATTTCACGTCCTTCAAGACAGCGTTCACGCTTTCAATCGAATCACCAAAATCGCGTCCCGCAAAGAACGCGTCTTCGATTTCGCTATATTTTTGGATTTTTATCATTTCTTGCTCCCATAAAATGCAAAACTTGCTCAGGCTGATGAAAATTTTGCAAATCCCGAACAAGTTTATCGTGTGTTTTAAGAAAAACTACTTCTCTTTGTGCCGTCGGTCAAGCTCGTCATAGACGTCTTTCCACGAAACACCCTCTTTGTACATCAAAACGCTCACGAAATACAGCAAATCCGCCGCTTCCCAAATCACTTCGTCTTTGCTTTCGGCGTCGTCGGTGAGTTCCTCGGCTTCTTCCATCACCTTTTCGCGAACTCGCTTGTCGTCCAGCGTTGCCGTGTAGCTTCCCGGCTTTGGATTTGCAAAACGCTCGGCGATTATGCCATAAAGGCGCTCCAGACTGCTCTTTTCAGCCGCTTCCGACGAAAAACACGTCCAGCTTCCCGTGTGGCAAGTAGGACCGTGTGGCTTTACCGTCGCAAGCACAGTGTCTCGGTCGCAGTCAACGCGCAGTCGCACCACTTCAAGATAATTCCCGCTCGTTTCGCCCTTCGTCCAGAGCACGTTTCGCGTCCTGCTCCAGAAAGTGAGCTTGTTCGTCTCAAAAGTCTTCTCGAACGCCTCGCGGTTCGCGTATCCCATCATCAAAACCTCTCCCGAAACACTCTGAGCGATAACAGGAATCATGCCGTTCGTCTTCTCAAAATCAAGACATGAAATAAACGCGTCTTTGAGCGAGACCACACCAGTGTAAAGCGCCATTCCGAGCTGAACATCACAGCCAATCTTCTCAAGTTCCGCAATCTCTGAAAGCGAATTGACCCCGCCCGCCACAACAACGCGGCACTTCACAGCATCTCTGAGCGCACGGCAAGAAGCCATGTCAGTTCCCTGCATGCACCCCTCTTTTTCAACACTCGTGAACAAAAGCTCAGAGCAGTAAGCCTCAGCCGCCTTTGCGCCTTCGATGAGCGGAATGTCAACAGTCTCCTTCCAGCCCTTAACAGCGATTTTTCCGCCGATTGCGTCAACGCTTATGATAATGCGCTGCTTTCCGACAGCCTTGACGAGCTCTTCCAAGAATGCCTTGTTCAAAATCTCGCCGCTTGTAGTGTCTTTTGCCCATGCGGCAGAGCCGACAATGACCTTTTCAGCGCCAAGCGAGATGAGTTCGCGAGCCTTTTTCACATCGCGAATACCGCCTCCGACACGGACGTTTCCATGACGGAGAAGATGCTTGAGGAGCTCTGTGTTTTTTGTGTTCCCTTTTGCATCGGTATTGCGCAACGCTTGGTCGAGGTCGATAATGGCAACTTCGCCATATTTATCAAAATCTGCAATCAAAGCGTCTGCGTCATCGCGCTGCAAAACCAAATCTTTTCCGTTTTTCAACTGGACGACGTGTCCGTCCTTCAAATCAATAGAAGCGATAACCATAAACGCGATTCTATCAGATTGTAATGTTTCTGTAAATCACTGCATATATACTGTTTTCCCTTGAGTTTTGCGAAAAAATTAGACTTTCAGAGAAAGAGATAAGCGACTGCATTGACGTGAACTACAGTTTAAGACCTTATGCAGTCTTGCAAAGCCAATAAATTCCAGTTTAAACGCTTATGCAACATTGCAGCAGCCAATGAATTCCAGTTCAATACCTTCTTCACTTTGCATAAGCCAATAAATTCCAGTTTAAACACCTATGCAACGCTGCAGCAGCCAATAAATTCCAGTTCACGACTCACTTCACGTTGAAGAAGAGAAAAAACTACAGTTAATCAATTTTTGCAAGAATATGCTTATGCTTGACCATATTTTTGATTTTTGCTAATATGACAGCACTTACGCCAACATAGCTCACCTGGCAGAGCACATCACTCGTAATGATGAGGTACTGCGTTCGAGTCGCAGTGTTGGCTTGAAAGACCTTCCTTTTCGGAGGGTCTTTTTTTGTGCCTGTTTTAGTACTTGATTTTCGCTGCGATTCCGCCGGGAAGCGCCGAAAGCTGAACGCCTTTGTCGTAATGGCAAAGATGCAAATACGGAACGAGGAAGCCTGAGGCAGAGCCGATTAGCGCGCCTGCGAGGACGTCGGAGATGAAGTGGTTTCCGCTTGCGACACGAAGAGCGCCTGTCGCGCCTGCGAGCGAAAGGGCTGCAATGCAGACGGGGAGGCGATACGGGGAGTCGGGATTGTAGACGCTGAACGTGTAGGAGGCGAAAACGGCTGCGGCAAAGGCGTTCGTGGTGTGTCCGCTCGGAAACGAGTTCTTGTAATCTCCGTCGTCCATATCGCTTTGCTTTCCGCCGTCAAAGTACATATACGGTCGATTTCGTGTGACAACCGTCTTTATCGCGCTATATGTTCCAGAGGCGACGAGCATGGTTTCTGCGTACATGACAAGCATTGTCAGATAGTCTTTTGAGGCGACGACGGAGGCAATCGGGACGGCTGCTGCAAGGGCGCAGCTGATTGTGCCAAAATCGTCGAGCGTTTTTCTGTACGGCTGGGCAGCCCAGCGGTCGAAGGCGTTGATGTCGCTTTTGTCGTAGAGTTTTCCGTCCCATTCCTCATCGCTTTTTTTGTGCGACATGTAAAACCTGAACGCCCAGCCAGCGCCTCCGTATGCAAAGAGCGAGATTTCCATCGGCAAGTCGAGCATAAACGGCTTTGGCTCAAAGTCGCTTTCAAAAACGCTCTCGTCTTCGCTTTGGGCGAAGATGTTCGCGCTGAAAATGAGAAGAATCACTGTAAGAAAAAGTCGTTTTGCTTTCATTTTTTTTCGCACTCGTAAAAGATGATTGAAGCGGCCTGCGCAACGTTGAGGCTTTCCACTGGCGCTTCTTTTCCCTCGCTCATTCCGAAGAACGGGATTATCACGAGATGTTCGCACGCTTCTTTTACTTCACGACTCATTCCGTTTTCCTCGTTTCCGAGGACAATCAGAGCGCCTTTTTCTCCTTTGAGAGCGCTTATTGCGCTGACGCTTTTTTTTGCGTCGAGCGATGTTCCGATGCTGACCATGCGGTTTTTCATGTCACGGAGCAATTTGGGGATTGAGCGCACGCTGTAGACGCTGACTTTTTCCATTCCGCCCTGAGCGACGCGGTAGGAGCTTGTCGTTATCGAGGACTGCGCTTCGTCTGTCGGGATTACGATGTTCTTTATGCCGAAGAATGCCGCGCTTCTGATGATTGCGCCGAGGTTGTTCGCGTTTCCCACTCTGTCGAGAATGACGGCGCTCTCGGCGTTTTCTGCCCAGCGCGCTGTTATCGATGTGTCGAGCGGGGTAATGCTCGGCATCTTTATCATCGCGACTGCTCCTTGATGATGAGGAGTGCCTGAGAGTTTTTCGAGCTCGATTTCATCTTGCACCATGTTGTACGGGCGCTTTCGGGCTGCAAGGGCGCGGCAGATGTCGCCGAGTTCTCGCGAGCGCTCTTTGGTGAAGTACAGGCGAAGAATGTTCTCGCCGTGCTCGCTTGCAAGCGCTTTGACTGCCGCCCAACCGCAGACGGCAAGTTCGTTGTTTTCTTTGTTTTTCATTGATTTTCTCCTTGAGGCGTGTTCGATATTGTTTTTTGAATGCAAGGGACACGCTGTCCCCTGCAAAAACACGCTATTTTGTGTCTGGTGTGCCTTCTGTCACGTACTTTTTGAGCTGGACGGCAGCGACTTTCGGGTTCAGGATGACGGAAGGGCCTGCGATACAGCCGCCTTCGCATGCCATGACCTCAATCAAGTTCGGGCAGTTCGGAGGCGTTGGGACTGTGCCTGCGTTTATCTTTCCGTACATTGCCAGCTGCTTCATTCCCGCCTTGTTCAATCCGTTTATGACTGTCGGGCGCAAAATGCTCTGGTCTGTGAGTCGGATTTTCACGCTTTCGGCAACTCCGCCTGTGACTGCGAAGTTCCGGGCGCTTGATGTTGGCGGTGTCGTGATTTCGCTTTCGGCAAGTGTTGCAGGATTGATTTCTTTTGCTTGAATGAGTGCCGCAAGTTCTTCGGCGCTCAAAACGTAATCGACGAGCTCGTCGTCAAAGCCTTCGCGACGCTTTGCAAGGCAAGGGCCTATGAACACTGTGACGCATTCGCGGTCTTCGCTTTTGGCGATTTCTGCGGCGTAGTGCATTGGGCTTCGCGTGTCTGAAATGCACGGGGAAAGCTCTGGAACGTGGATATTCACGGCACGAACGTAAGCGGAGCAACATGATGTTGTCATCATTTTGTCGCCTCTTTCCATTCGCTCTTCAAATTCTTTGGCTTCTTTTTCTGCGCAGATGTCCGCTCCGATGGCGACTTCCATTGAGGACGTAAAGCCGCACTCTTTGAGCGCTGTTTTTAGCTGTGTCGTCTTGCACTTGAACTGTCCTGCGATTGCTGGGGCGTAAAGGGCGACGACGTGCTTGCCGTTCATTATGTGTTTTACGACATCGAAGAGCTGGCTCTTGTCCATCATCGCTGAGAATGGGCATTCTCGCATGCAGGAGCCGCAGAAAATGCACTTGTCGTAGTCGATATGCTCGCGACCGTCCTCGCCTTTTGAGATTGCGCCGACTGGGCACGCTTCTTCGCACGGAACCGGAATCTTGATAATCGCGTGGTACGGGCAGTTTTGCTGACACAAGCCGCAGTTAATGCACTTTGAGCTGTCGATGTGGCTTCGGCGGTCTTCTCCGACGGCGATTGCCTTCTTCGGGCAGTTCACTTCGCATGGGCGAGCAAGACAGCCCTGACAAGCGTTTGTTACCATGAAGTGAGTTTTGACGCAGGCGTTGCAAGCCTCGTGCAATACAGTCAACATAGGCCAAGTAGGCTTTTCGCGCTCGTATGCTTTTGCCGCCAAGTCATCAAGTTCTGTGTCCTCGTCCAATTCCTCAACAGAAAATCCCAATCGTGCGGCTGTTCGCATTTTCAAAATTTCGCGGTCGTGATAAATGCAGCATCTCATAGGCTTTGAGCCAGCGGGAGCAAGTTCTCTTGGAATATATCTGACGTTTTTGAGCAGCGTGTTGTCCAGCTGCATTTTTGTGATGCGCACTAAGATTTCGCGTTTGAGCATTGCGGCGTTATTGTTGACATTAAGCATAAAAAAGCCTCCTTGAAAAGACAGGGGATAATAAAAAAGTGTGTGATTTTTATCATAAAGCATTTTTATCGTTTTATCCACTGCCTTGATTTTTGCGCCTTTTTTGCTGGAAACAACGATTTCTGAAGTTTTGATGAAAAAAAATAAGCAGTACGAAAAAAAATTGTAGATTTTGAAAAGTCGTGTATAATATAAAGTATGGAAACAATTCAAAACATAGTCGAATATTATGAAGAACTTTTTCCGGTGACGGAAGAGCAAAGAAAGTTTTTTGATGAATTATTAAAAACATATTCCGCGCCTGCAAAACTGCTTAGAATTGGCTGCGGCACAGGACAGTATGAGCATCAGCTTTCAAAGAGCGGTGCTGATGTTACAGGGCTTGAGACTTCAAGGGAGCTTCTTGACTCTGCAAACCGCCGCCGCCGCACGCAATTGATGTCAATACGCTTCTTTCAGATGACTGCGCTTGAGATGACGAGATTTTTGGGCAAGGGCTTTTACAATGTGATTTCTTGTCTTGAAAGCCGCATTATTTTTGTTCACGATTACACTTTGATGCGCAAATTTTTTTATGATTGCAAGCAGCTTCTTGCTCCTAACGGCTCGCTTGTTCTCTCGCTCATCAACTTTAATGCGATAGAGCCAGCGCCGACAATCCATCTTCCTGCACGCGAGAGCATTCGCGCGAAACTTTTCACCGACATTATTACGGCTGACAGCGAAGACGTTTTTTTGAACATGAATGTTGAGAACAGCGTAGGAAAACTGCTTCCTGTTCTTGAGCGAGAGCGCATTTACCCTCTCATCAAAGAAGAAATCGAGGATTTTGCAAAAGAAGCTGGCTTCAAGCACTTGGAGTTTTACAGCGATTTTGCAAAAAATCCGCTCACAGATAACTCTCCGAATGTTGTGTGCGTTCTAAGATAAAAAATCCCCCGAAAAGATAATATTTCGGGGGATTTTTGTTTGTGCCGCTTTGAAAAATCTGCTGAATATTTTGTCGGGGACACATTGTTTTTTTGTTCAAAGACTTCCTTGAGTGAATTTTGCCTTTCGAACATTTGTTTAAAGCCTCGCTGGCTGAATTTCACGCTTTAAACATTTGTTAAAAGCCTCGCTGGAGTGAATTTCGTGCTTTGAACATTTGTTAGAACGTCCGCTGGCACGTAGTCTTAAAACGAACATTTGTTATCTTTAAGACAATTGTGACAGCGATGAAACGACATTGAAAAATATGTCATCTTTGCCAAAAGTATCTATGATTTTCTTGCACAAAAAAGAAGCGATACAGAAATCAATGTGCCTTTTCTGATTAAACAGACTCAAAATCAAGTTCACCAATGACATTTCGGCTCATTTCGACTTCGCTCAATGACCGACTTTCTTTCGTCAAACGATTCTCCATCTTCCGTTGTCTTTTGTAAATCTTGACGCAGGAAGCTCTATAAGACGCCCGTCTTCTCCGAGCATTTTTATTGTCGATGTTATCGGGTTTACGTCTGTTACACGGAAGTTTGTCCCGTCATAAAAGATTCGCAATCCCTCGGTTGGGAGTTTCTTTCGCGCTTCGGCATACCAATCATATTCGTAAGACATACAGCACAAAAGACGCCCGCATTGCCCGCTGATTTTCATTGAGTTGAGCGAAAGGTTCTGGTCTTTTGCCATTCGGATTGACACAGGGCGAAGTTTGTCAGACACAGCATTGCAGCAGTAAGGGCGTCCGCAAATGCCCAAGCCTCCTGTTATGCGGCTTTCGTCGCGCACACCGATTTGGCGAAGCTCGATTCTCATCTTGAACACGCTTACCAAGTCCTTGACGAGTTCGCGGAAGTCGACACGGTTTTCTGATGAGAAAAAGAACAGCGCCTTTTGCTCGTCAAGCAAAAAATGTACGGTGATGAGTTTCATATCAAGATGATGAAGGCTCACTTTCTCGCGGAATACGGATTCTGCTTGCTTTTCTTTTTCGCGCAGTTCTGCGGAGCGCTGCATATCGCGCTCTGTGGCTTTTCGGTCTATGCGCAAAACGTCGCTCGGTCTGATTCCGACAGGCTGCTCCGCTTTTCCAAGAACGCGCGCCAAATCTTTGCCGTATCGCGTCGGAATGACAACAAAATCACCGTTGCTCAATTCCATTCCCGAAGGCTTTTGAGCATAAACGCCCTCGCAAGAGTAATCGATTTTCAGTTTGTAAAGGTCTTTTGGATATACGAACTTCTCGTTGATTTCCTCGTATCCTTCGTTGTCCTCAAGAGCTGCTATATCTTCGCCTTCATCTATATCGTTTTCAAAAATATCACTCATTTTTTCCTCTCTCACGCTGCAATTATGTCTATGATAAGCCCGTTAAGCTCTTCAAGCCTTGCAAGCAGCGCCAAATTGTTGCGATGGTTAAAAAGCATATCCGAAGCAAGTTGGTCAAGTTTCATGTTTATGATTTTCACTTGCACACGCGGGTCCAGCTTCTTTTTTGTTCTGCGGTTGATTCCGCGCCGTTGTATTTTTACCACTTCAAAATTATTTTTTTCAAGATAGCGCAAAAATTGCCCGACGGCTTTTTTGTACTTTCCAAAAGTTTCTGGCGTTTGCGAGTTTTTCAGAACCTCGCCTGCAATGTCAACGTTGTCTTTCAAGAAAATGACAGCGCTTTCCATATCCATTCCAGCCAGTTCTATCGGAAGCCCGTCCGCTTCAAGTTCAGTTTCTTCTTGTACTTTTTGGAAAATCGCTTTGAATGAAGTCTTTTTTGTCTTTTCGGTTTCGTTTTTCTTTTTCGCCGCAATCTGCTGTTGCGCCGCCGCCGTTGCTTGAAAATACAATGACTGTCCGAGCGGGTCTACTCCTGCCATGCGCTATTTTTCCGAAAATGCTGAAACTGCACGGGACTGAATCATCTTTTTGTCCTCGTATTGCGTGAAAGCCGCGTTGTATTTTTCTTGCGAAGAAAGAGCAATGCAATGCCCGTGAAAAATAACGCCCTCGGCAATCTGAAGACGCTTCGTTGCAATGTCGCCGATAACCGCAGACGTCGACAAAAGATTTACGCCCTCAGGAGAAGTGATATTTCCCTCGATAATGCCGCCGATAACGCTGGAGCGCGCCGTGACATTCCCGCGAATGCGAGCCTTGTCGGTGACGATGAGATTTCCTGCTGTTTCAAGATTGCCGTCAACGTCGCCGTCAACGCGAAGAAAACCTGCCGCTTTTATGTCGCCGCGGACTGAAGAACCAAGACTTATAAGAGTGTTATTTGAAATATCATCGTTCTTGAGCATATTTATTAAATCCGCTATTTCGAAACTTTCATAGTAACATATTTTGCAGGGTCAACAACATCAGAACCGATGTGCACCTCATAATGAAGATGAGGACCTGTCGTGACACCCGTGTTTCCGATTGTACCAATAATGTCGCGCTGGGAAACGTGCTGACCTTTTTTCACACGAATAGTGCTCAAATGCGCGTATCGCGTGTACATACCATGCTTGTGCTTGATGATAACATTGTTGCCGAAAGAAGAATCATATCCAACAGTGACGACCTGACCGTTTGCCGTTGCAATAACAGGGTCGCCGGAGCGATACGTTGAAAAATCCATGCCTTTGTGAATGTACCATTGACCAGTAATAGGGTGGACGTTCTGTCCAAAAGCCATTGAAACGTGTCCGATACCGCCTTTGACAGGCCACACACTTGGAATATCAGAAAACAGCGTTCCCTGATTTTCAAGCATCTTGCTGATTTCCTCAATTGGCTGAACAGCGTTCTCAAGATATGCCGTAATCTGCTTGATGTCCGCCGCTTCCTGCAAAGTGCCTGTAACATCTTCTTTGTTGTCGAAAAGCGAAGACAAATCGCCATTACCGCTGATATTCTTTGACGGAGTTGCAGTATTTTTTATGCCCAGAAGTGCGAGCGACTGCGAAAGCGTTGTTTCAAAGCGCTTTGCCGCCTGAATAAGATTGTTGTTGTCGTCGCGAAGCTCATCAAGACTTGCGAGCGTCTGGCGATTCTCCTCGCGAAGACGTGCAATCTCCTCGCTGGACGTGGACGCCTGATGATTGAAATAGAAAAACGAAAGCGCGACTCCTGCAACCAGAAGCACGCCGAAAACAAGCGCAAATACGTTCGTTCTGAAATTTACGACCTTGCCAATCGAATGTGGCACAATCATAATCGTCAGTTTGCTGTCGCAGGCTTTAAAAAACGCGCTCACGCCCTTTGGAATCAACAAAATTCCTTTTAATAAAAGGCTGAAAAAAGAAGAAATGATATTTTTTTTATGTTTTCGAGACCGTGCCAATTTCCGCGCTCCTGCACATCTGCTGCTGTTTTAAGATTTGACTGTCGAAAAGTATAACATACGACGATACGCAATGTCAAATAAGCAAAAAAAGCAACTTTCCGCGATTTTTTTGATTCCGACGGAAACTATATTGAAACATCTTAGCCGCCGTCTATAAATTCGGGTAAAATCTCCAAAATCTTCACAATGAAAACATCTTCGCCTTATAAAATTTCAAGAAAAGCCCGCCAGTGAGTCGGAATGGCGTTTCCATAAGTGTGGAAGGGTCGCCAGTGAGTCGGAATGTCGTTTCCATAAGTGTGGAAAGGTCGCCAGTGAGTCGGAATGGCGTTTCCATAAACGTGTATGAGCGAAAGGGAGCGCGGGAAGTGTGTCATTCTGAGTGAAGTGAACGTAAGTGAACGAAGTCGAAGAATCTACTTTCTCAAAAACACAGGCGCTTATGAAAAAACATAATCAGATTCTTCGACTCCAAACGGCTCA
>CACYWZ010000055.1 GCA_902778325.1 uncultured Spirochaetaceae bacterium | reverse complement strand
TGAAAGATTTGCACAAAGAATAAAAAAAACGCTGTTGAAAAAAAAACAGCGTTCTAATAAATAAGAGCGGCAGAAGGGAGTCGAACCCTCGTCTCCAGCTTGGAAGGCTGGGATAATAGCCGTTATATGACTGCCGCATTGATGTTTTAGATAATAGCAAAACACAAAATTTTTGTCAATAGAGTTAATGTTTTTTATGAAAAAGTTTTTAGATTTGTTCTTTAGGATTGTTATTGTGGAGTTTTTTATTTTGAGAGACGGAGAAAATGAAATAAAAAAGCCGCTTTTTATTTAAGCGGCTTATGCTAAACATTGTTTATCTGATTTTCACAGGGTCGGTTTCGATTTTCCGCAAGTCTTCGGCGGCTTTTTCAACATCGATGCCCTCGGCTTTCTCGGCGCGGGAGATAACACCGCCTCCAGAGATAACGCCATCGCGATAAATTACGACCGACTGACCCGGAGCGACAGCGCGCTGCGGTGTTTCAAAGACAACGCGATACGCCTGTCCGCTAAAATCACCTTCGCCGTCGTAAAGCTCAACGCGAGCCTTCACTGGACGAGATGCAAGACGGATTTTCACCATCGCATCGAAGGCAGTTTTTGGCGCGTATCCGCCCGGCCAAACCCAATCGTCCGCGATAAGAGATGCAGAGAACAAATCATTGTCCGGAGCAAGGACAACCAGATTCTTTTCGCTGTCGATTGAATGAACATAAAGCGGTCTGCTAGAGCTTACTCCCAAGCCTCGTCTTTGACCGACTGTGTAATGTTCGATTCCGCGATGATGACCCAAGACATGACCGTCCAAATCGATAATATCGCCGGGAACGGAAGGCTTGTCTTTGAACAACATCTCGAAATACTCAGGCGGAATGAAGTCCTGACTCTCTTCTTTGTCTGCCGCTGCCAGAGCGCGCTCGCGAGCCATCTTGAACACTTCTTTTTTTGTGTAATGCGAAAGAGGGAAGCGCACTTTCTCAAGCGTTGCAGACGGTATTCTGTATAAAAAATATGCCTGGTCTTTTGCGCTGTCTGTCGCACAAGCAATCATCGGAGGCGTAACGCACTCTGGATATGACTCATCGCCATATGTGAGCGCAAGACTTTCCTCTGGGCGCACAAGTCTGGCGTAGTGTCCTGTGCAAAAATAGTCATATTTTATGCCCATCTTCTCAACGCCTGCCAAAAGAGCGCCGAATTTCACAAGATTGTTGCATCTTATGCACGGATTTGGTGTTCTTCCTGCGCGATATTCGGCTTTGAAGTAGTCCAAAACTTGTTTTTGATACTCTTCTTTGACGTCGATAACGTGATATTCAATATCGTGCTCTTTGCAAAACTTTTCGCAGTCCGCAATATCATCGGCTTCATCTGGTCCGTAACATGAACCGTGAAGTTTCTGCCCGTTAGGAAGAGGCGGCAAATCGCCTTTCCACTGCGACATTGTAACGCCGATAACACGACAGCCTTTTTCTTTCAACAACATTGCAGTCAGCGTGGAGTCCACGCCGCCAGAAAGCCCTACAACAACGGTATTTCCCGCCTCAGGTCCAGTAAGTTCGATATATTTCACGTCTGCTACTATAACAAATTGCGCGTTTTATGTGAATAGATTCTCTTTCGCAATAACAAAATAGAAAAAACTTTATCTCTTGTCAGAAATCCCGAACTCCTTCCACCCGGATTGCGGAATCGCAAACTTTACGTTGCGTTTTGCCTCTGCAAAGAGTTCGTTGAGGACTTTGGACTTGTCCGAAAGGTTCTTGGTGCACGTTTTCAGGGCACTTTTGAGTCTTTCTTGCTCAATATCGAGGTCTTGAAGCTCTGTTAGAATCTTCTCAAGGTCGTCGGCAGACTTTGTTGTAATCTCTGTTTTGGAAAGTTCTGCTTCGTGCGCTCGAATTCCTGCGGTCATAAGCCGTGCCATTGTTAATTTGTCAGAAAATGAGTTGCTCATTTTTTCACCTCTATAATAAAAATATCAGTTCCAACATAAAAAACATCACACTTATGACATTTTTTGCAAAGAATTATGCAAGAAATATCATCAATAACATTCTGAGTTTTGAGTCCCGAATGTATATTTTCCAGTTTTATACATAAAATCTACACCTTTTATTTCTGAAAATCAAGTTTTTTCTTCAAAAATTGTGCTTTTATATTCTGGGATTTGAAATTTTAGTGCTGAAATTGTAGTTTTTGCTCATTTGTATGATGTTTTTGTTAATAATGGTGATACTTTTTGTTGTGGTGATGATGGTTTTGAATATTTTGGTGATGTTATTGAGAAAAATTATCATTACTGAGATTGTTTTGGAGATGGTTTGGAGCATTTTGGTGATAGTTTTGATTGTTTCATTGATGGTTTTGATGCTGGGAATGGACGCCCGAAACATTTTCGTGAGTGTTTTTGTGCTGGGATTGGAGTTTTTGTCTTTGGGAGCGGAAAATAGCGTGCTGGGAATGGAGAATCAGATAGAAAAAATGAAAAGCGCGCCTCAAAATTTGAAGCGCGCTCTTGCTTTATTCGTTTATTTTACTTTCGGCGTCTGGATTTGATGCTTACTTCTCCGACGACAGCTGTCAAATCTGAGAGGCGAAGCACTTGCATTGTGCCGTCTTTTGCTGTTACGCAAACGCCGTTAGAGCCGACTGTGATTGGTGTTGCCGGGTCTACAGGCACTTTTGACTTTAACTCAAGGTCAAGGCTTGAAGAATACTTTGCCACAACGTAATTTGCGCCATCCTGAACGACAACGTAGAAACTTCCGCCATTGAAAACGAGGACTGATTTTGCAGCAACGATGTCTTCGCTTTCTTTTTGGATTTCCATGTTGATTGTGTCGATGAGAACGAGGCGGATTGTGTGATTTGCGCCTTCTTCGCCAGCAATTGCGACGAATCCGCCGTCAACAGGAATGAGCTCGCGCTGTCTGATGACGCTGACAGGCGAAGTCTTTACGAGAGAGCCTGTTTTTGAGTTCATCTTGACGACAGAGGAAAGCTCTTTTTCGCTGTCTGTGAGTCTCAAGCCGAAAGCAGCGTCCTTTTCGTCGAGAAGTCCCTCGTTGAGAAGCTGCTGCTGGTCGCGGGCGATAAGATTGCGCTCATTCTGCGCTTCGCTACGCTTCTGGTCTGCGGTTTCCTGCTGCTCTTTTGCTTCAGCTGCTGCCTCGTCTGCTTTCTGCTTCTGCTCAGCAGTCTTTTCTTTCTGAGCCTGCTCGGCTTCTTTTTGTTTTTCAGCTTCTTGAGCCTTTTTGTCAGCTTCTGACTGCTTCTGCTCGGCTTCTTTTGCCTTTTCATCGGCTTCCTGCTGCTGCTTTTCAGCTTCTTGAGCCTTTTTCTCGGCGTCTTCTTGAGCTTTCTTTGCCTCTGCTTCTTTTTTGTCAGCCTCTTCTGCGGCTTTCTTTGCTTCCTCGCTCTTCTTTTCAGCTTCTGCGCGAGCCTCGTCTGCTGCTTTCTGAGCTTCCTCAGCGGCTTTCTGAGCCTCTGGGTCGTCCGGGTGCTGTCGAGCGTATTCTGCTAACTCATCAGCCTTTTTCTGCAATTCGTTTGCTTTTGCCCAAGCCTCGTCTGCTTCTTTTTGCTTCTTGTCAGCCTCAGCGCGAGCCTTTTGTGCTTCTTTTTGAGCGTCAGAAGCGCTCTGTGCGGCTTTGTCTGCGTCGCTTGCGGCCTTGTCAGCAGAAGATTGTGAGGCATCAGCGGCTTTCTGAGCGCTGTCAGCCTCTTTTTGAGCGCTGTCAGCCTGCTTTTGTGCTTCGGCGGACTTTGCCTGCTCTTCGGCGAGCTTCTTTTGCTCTTCGCTTAGCTTTCGTGTTTCCTGAACAGCCTGTTTTGCGGCTTCTTCTGCCTTGCTTTCAGCGCTGTCGGCTTCTCTGTCCATAATGCCGACCATGTTCTTTCTCTGGTCGATGCCCTTGTCATCGCTTTCGCGCATTGAGTTGATGACGTTCTTGTCGCTGATGACGGAAGTATCGATTGTTGAAAGTCCGCCTGCGATGTCAGAGAGCGGAATGACGATTTCTGATTTTCCGGCCCATTCTTCCCAGTTCACAGAAAGACCGACTTTGTCTTTGTGCAAATGCTTTGTCACGATGTCTTTGTATTTTGCGTTGAAAACATCGAGATTACCGCGATAAACAGCGTTGTAGACTGTAATGAATGTTGCGAGCGTGAAAGCATCATCGTTTGAGTAGCCGTATGCTTCAACAAGATAGGCCGCAATAATGTGCCGAAGGTTTCTGACATGGTCAACGCCGACGTTTTTTCCGAGCACGAAAATATCAGCGTCGAGTTTTCCTGTTGTTGAATCGATTGCGTGGATAACATAATAGCGGTCAGAAGAGCCAACGGTGCTTTCGTTTTCAAGATTTCCCTTGACTGAGCGTCCGAGCTGCGTACCAATGTTTCGGATTGCCGCAAGAGAGTCGATTACGGAGTGTGGTCCGTTGTAGTTGTTGAATCGAATCGTGTCTGAGTTTACGCTTTGAAGCTCGTTCCTGCTTACTTCCAAGGCGTTTGTGCTCACGAGCGATACTGCAAGAAACAGTGCGGAAGCAATAACCTTTCGCAATTTACTATGCTTTTTCATCATTCCTCCAGAATTCATTTTTCATTCTGATTATAACTCAGAATGTTTTGAATTTACAAGCAAAGAAATTTATATCCCAAGCGCGATAATATCCTTTAATTTTTGTCGCGCATATTCCCTTATTTTTTTGTCGTACTGCGGGTTAAGCATATATGCAAGAATTGCTTTCCCGCGCGCATAAAGCGCAGGGCGTCCCATTACGCGACACACTGAATATGCCGCATCAGCACAACTTTTCAAAAGTACTGTGTCATCTTTTAGCGCTCTTCTGCTTTCGATGAACTCGATTTCGCGAAGGAGAGCGCCGTCTTCATCGTAGCCGATTCTTTCTACGGTTTTGAGAAGAAAAACGAGCATTTGGCTGTCCGTTACGGTATGCAAAAGAAGCGCTATTTCATCAGAGAAGATACTGCTTCCAAAAAGCGCCATCAAATTGCAAATCTGTTGCTGATAAACGATGTCGCTCCTGAACTTTGAAGTCAAATCACGACTGGCAGAACCGTTGCCGCTTGCGTAAAAGTCTGCCATATCGGAGGCTTCTTTTTTTATGATTGGAATCCATTCTTTTTCAAGCGTGCTGTAATTGCCCTCAGAGAGCGTTTTTGCGAGTTTTGCATAATCGTTTTTGTCTAGCGCTTTGACAGAATAGCCGTTGATTGATTGCGGAGATTGAAAAAAATCTTCGTAAACACTTTGTTTTTGCTTTTTCGTATTTTGTGCGCTTGTCTTTTTGTCGCGCGGCTTTTGAAAGACTCGAAAACTTTTTGCAACCCACGAGTTTGTTGTAAACGCAAGCTGTCCGTCGTCAAGAAGAAAAGCGTACTGCCAGCTTTTTGCACTCGGAAGTTGCACTGACCAGATGTATTCTCCTGAAAGCGTGTAAGATGCGGCTTTTGCATTATCCGCAATCGTAACGTCTTCGCCATCTGTTTCAAAAAAGCCTGATGGATTCACTTGCACTTCTGGAATATCAAATGTTGACGTGATTTCGTGTGTTTTTGCATCGAAACCTAAGATTTTTGTTTGAGAGCCGTTTTTCGTTGCAAGAATGACCGTGTTCCCAATTGCTCTTATCGCAATGTTTTGAGAAGAGATTGAAGGAAGCCCTGTTTCATTTGAAAGCAAAAGCCATGCTGATTTTGCATTGTTATCACGGATTTTGCAAAGTCCAACGCTTCCGTCCGAAAAGACAATGAAAAGCCCCTCGTCACATTCTGCAGCCGCTTCTATCTTTCCGCCGAAAGTAATTTCTTCGATTTTTTCACCGAATGGAGAAAGTCTGATTCCTATGCTTTTCCCGTTTTCGTTTTTTTTCATGAGAGCGACAACAGAGCCGTCATTCAGCGTAAAAAGTGGCTTTTCGTCCATTTCGCCAACGTCAAGCGTCCATTTTAATATGCCGCTCAGCGAATAGCACGCGATTTCAGATTTTCCCTGCACATACATTCTTCCGTCTTTGCCTGCTGTTGGCTCAACAATAATCTCATCAAAAGGAACATATTCAGACCAAAGTGTAACGCCACTTGGGTTTATGAGATTGAGTTTGTTTTCGCTTGTGACAACATAAAGAAAATCTCCTCGCGCAACCGTGTAATGCGGAGTAGGGAAGCCTTTTACACGCTGCTGCCACAAAAGCGTTCCGCTGTCGCTGCAAGCAACAATTTGATGTCCGTCTGTTACGACAACAAAGCCGTAAGTCGTTTTGAGCGGACGAGAAATCGGATTTCCGCTCAAAACAGTCTGCCAAGTTGGCTCCTCGTCTTCCAAATTTATGGTTTGAGAAAAAATATTCTGCGAAAAAAAAAATGCAAAAGCAAAAAGACAAAGGAATTTGTTCATACTTTTTTCAGTCCAAGTTTTCAAGACAAGCAAGACTTTCAATATGACAAGTCTGCGGATAAAAGTCCAAAAGATAAAGGCGGGTGAGCGTGTAGCCTGCTTTCACCAACTTTGCAATATCTCGCGCTTGCGTTGCAGGGTCGCAAGAAATAGCGCGGATTTGGTGCGTTTTGTTTTTTGAAAGCCAGTCGACAACGCTCTTTTCCATTCCGCTTCGAGGAGGGTCAATAACAACAGCGTCAAACTGTCCGAAGCGCGAAAGAATCGAAGGTGCTTGCGTTTTTACGAACTGCTCGCCGCTCATGCCGTAGCTTTCGTGCTTTTTCCCGATAAGATTTTTCTCGGCGAAAACGAGTGCGTCGCGGTTATGCTCAACAAGAGTGACGCTGTTGAAAGAGTCTGCCAAGAAAACCGAGAACGTTCCGCAGCCTGAATACATATCAAGAACCCTATCTCCTGAAAGATTGTCAGTTACCTTTTCAATCGTTTTTTCAAGCACTTCTGGATTTGACTGGAAAAAGCCGCGCGCATCAAACTCAATTTTTTTGCCTGCGATGTTGACAGCGCAAATGTTTTCAGGACTTGCCATCGTGCCAGAAAAATGCGTATTTTCGCGAAGGCGGATTTTTCGCTTTGAATGCCCGATAACTTCGCGCTCATTTTTTGCCCTTGGCGTTTCTGTCGCCTCGATGACTTTTTCATCTCCAATAACGCGACTGTCGCCAAAAACGTGAACTCGTCCGTCTTTCTTTTCGCCCTTCTTGCAAAGATAGGCGTTAATCTCATCTGTCGCCACAGGGCAATGCTCAAGTTTTATGATTTTATCGCTGCCTCTTTCTTTAAGCCCGCCGTTGTGGAACTGAAAGCGAGAGCGATAGGCGAACGGCTTTCCTTGAATAGCGCGGATTTCAGGCACGCTAAGCCCGACTCGCTCGAATGCGTCTTTCAAAACCTGAACGCGAAGCTCTGTCTGAAAATCATCGTCAATGTGCTGCATATTGCACCCGCCACATTTCTCGTAAAGCGGGCAAATACTCTCTCGGCGGTGAGGGGAGGGCGTTATGATGCGATTTATCTTTGCGCGTGCAAAATCGCCCTTGTCTTCGGTTATTTCTATCTCAAGCGTCTCGCCGGGAATAGCGAACGGAACAAATACCGTCTTTCCGCCAATTTTCCCAATGCAATCTCCGCCGTATGTTAATTTCTCTGTTTCAATAGTAAAGTGTGCCATTTTGAAGTGCATCATAACAAATTTTTTGATTTTAGTCTTTTAGATTTCTTTTTCTTTTTCACAAAATCTGTTTGGAAAGACTTTTTCTGATAATCAAATGTCCAAAATCTATATATTTTTTGCTCAAGCGGCAGAACGAAAGCGCATCACTTTTGCTCTTTTCGCCCTGCCACAAGATTTCAAAGAGCGCTATTCTTTCAAAAGTGTGTCCGAAAGCTCTTCAAGACTCTTTTCGTTTTCAGCGCTGAGGGCGATTTTTATCGAGATTTTACCAACAATGTCGATGTCCTTGCACTGTGAAAAAGCGCTTTCAAGAGCCTTTGCCGCCATCGGCGCCCAGCTTCCGTTTTCAATTAGGGCGACACGGCGCTTCTGGAAGTTTCGCTCAGAAAGCCGCTCAACAAAGTCGCGCATTATCGGGAAAATGCCTCCGTTGTACGTCGTCGTTGCAAGAACAAGCGTGCTGTAGCGGAAAGCGTCCTCGATACACTCATACATATCGCTTCTGGCAATATCGAAAATCGAAACAGACTGACAGCCCTTTTCCTTCAAAAGCGAATAAAGTTTTTCCGCCGCTTCTTTTGTATGCCCGTAAACGCTCGTGTATGCGATTGCAATACCGTTCGTCTCTGGCTCATAGCGTGACCAAATATCATAAAGCGAAAGATAATAAGCGATGTTCTCAAAAAGAGCAGGACCGTGAAGAGGACAGATTGTTTTTATCTCAAGATTCGAGGCCTTTTTGAGAAGCGTTTGCACATTTGCGCCGAACTTTCCGACAATGCCAAAATAATATCGCCTTGCCTCGCACACCCAATCGCTCTCAATCTCGCCATTTGCGCCGAATTTGCCGAATGCGTCCGCGCTGAAAAGCACACCCTCTTTCTTCTCAAAACTCACAATGACCTCAGGCCAATGCACATTCGCCGCTCCCACGAACGAAAGACAATGCTCACCGAGATTGAGCTCAGAGCCTTCCTGAACAACGATTTGCTTTTCGGCAAAATCAGTTCCGAACATATTTTTCATCATCGTGAAAGCCATTTTTGAAGAAACGATTTTTGCCTCAGGATATTTTTGTGAAAAGCGAAGAATGTTTGAGGAATGATCCATTTCCATATGCTGAACCACAAGATAATCCGCGCTTCGACCGTCAAGCGCCTTTTCGATGTTCGAAAGCCAAACGTCGCCAAAAGATGAGTCCACGCTGTCCATAACACAAACTTTTTCGTCAATGATAACGTATGAATTGTATGCCATTCCGTCGGGAACATCGAACTGCCCCTCGAACAAGTCGATTTTCAAGTCATTTACGCCAACATATTTTATCGCCTCAGAAATTTTCATAAAAAAAGCCTCCACAAATAACTGATTTTTCAATTATTCTATCACGGCTTTTTGTATCTTTCCATTTTTTTGCTGCTTTGGTGCTGGGGAAGCAAAAAACAAAAATTTTTTGCCTTCTTTTTCTATGGGTAGAAGCATAAACAAACGTTTTTCGCTTCCTTTTCAACAGGGCGACATATAAATTGAAATTTATTGCTTCCTTTTTAAGAAGGGAAGCAATAAACAAAAATTTTTTGGCTCGCTGGCAAAAAAGACAAAAAAAACGGTTGTTGAGCAAAGGCAAAACAACCGTTTTTGCAGGATATTTATGTTGTTCTTTTTATTTCAAGGCTTCTTTTAGCACCTCAAGATTTTTTTTCATCACCGAAAGATAAGTTTTTCCGTTCTGAGCGTCTTTCGTCGTTGTGGACTGCATTGAGTCGAGAACAAAAATCGTTGCGTTTTTGTTTTTTTGCGAGTTTTTGATGACGGTCTTTGCGATTTTTCCGTCTGAGCTTTCAATCTGGAAAACTGCGTTTGATGAAAGCTCGTCGATTTTTTTTGAAAGAAAAACGACAGTCTCAAAACTCGCCTCTGTTTCTGCCGAGCAGCCCGCAAAAGCCGCGTAATACGAAAGAGAGTAATCGTCAACGAGGTATCTGAAAGGGAAGCGGTCTGCAAAAACGAGCGTTGATTTTGAGCAATCTTTCAGCGCGTTTTCAAACGTTTTGTCCAAGTCCGAAAGCCGTTTTTCATAGACGATTGCGTTTGCTTTGTAGAGCGTCGCGTTTTTGCTGTCACAAAGCGCTATCGCCTCCGAAATTGCGCTGACGAGAGTCTTTGCGTTTTTGAGCGAAAGCCAGACATGCTCGTCGAGTTCAATCTCGTCGCTTTCCTCCTCTTCGCTTTGCATTCCTTCAACGATTTCTTCTTCTTTGGCGCTGCTTCCGAGCGTCTCAAGAAGGTTTACTGTCCTGAGATTCGGATTTTTTATGGTTTTCAAGACGTTTGGAACCCAATTGTCGCTCTCGCCTCCAACGTAGATAAAAACGTCAGCCGAAGCGATTTTTGAGATGTCTTTGAATGACGGCTGATAGCTGTGAAGGTCTGTTCCGGAATCCAAAAGAAGCGTAAGAGTTGCCTCGGACGCTTTCTCGCCCAAGATTTCCCGCACCCAGTCGTAAGAAGGAAAAATTGTTGAGACGATTTTCAGCGACGGCTCTTTTTTTGCATTTTTTTTGTTTTTTGTTGCCGCCATTGCTGCTGCGAGCGCAAAAAAGGCTGCAAGAGCGATTATAAGTTTTGTGAATTTCATAAAAGTCCTCTAGTTTGAAGTTTCGTTTTTGGAGCATTTGTCGCAAATGCCGTAGAACACAGTGCGCAAAGGATTGAGCGTTATGCCGTGGTTTTCTTTGAGGTGGGAAACAAGATGGTCAAGTTCTTCGCAGTCAAGATGAATGAGAGCTCCGCATTTTTCGCATTTTATGTGAAAGTGATGCGTCTGAGAATCGTCTTTGACGCTTTCGCCAGTGTATTCAAAGCAGGCTGCGGATTTTTCGTCAATGACGTATTTGACGAGCCTTCCGTCCGCAACAAGTTTTTCGAGCTGGCGATAAATCGTAGCGTTGCCGAGCGGATTTTCGCTTCCCTCGAAATGTTTTTTGACATCTTCTGCCGTAAAGTGTGTTCCCGCTGTCTCTTTGAGAAACGAAAGGAGCAAATCTTGCTGTCGTGTTTTGTAAGTTGCCTTTATCACGAGTTTTCTCCGTAAATGCACCGAATTCGATAGGGGTTCAACTTACTGTATCACAAAAAAAATGTCAATATGAGAACAACTTTCAAATTGCGCTTGTCATTTTATCGCGACGGGAATGCCAGCGACAACTTGCACGACGCTTTCGCATTTTTCTGCCCAGATGTTCGCCGCAGAGGCAAGCGTCTGCAAGAAAATGTGCATGTCAGCAGAAAATGGCTCTGTTGTGCCGTCGGCTTTTGTTGTTGTCGGAGCGTCCGAAAAAACATCGGGCGAGACAACGATAACATCGCGGGCTTTTTTTGCGACTGAGGAGAGTTCGTTCACGATTTTTCTTGCAACGCCGTCTGCGAAAATCGGGACTGACGCTGAAAGTGTTGCGGCAGAAAGCGCGCTCGTGCGGATTTTGCCGTGAGAGGCGTAATTTGTGTTTGTGTCGTGTCTGTCAACAGCGACTGGTGTTGTTGGAGCGCAAAAAAGTTCGTTTGCGCAAAGGTTTGCAAGGTCTTCAATCAAGACAACAGCGTTTTCTTTTGGAAGCGCTAATTTATCCAAGTCTTTTGGCTTTTCGATTGTCAAAAATCCTTTTCCTTCGCGCATTTTCTCGTGCTTTTTTATTCGGTTTTCTGTGTCGCCTCCGCAATTTCTGTCGAGTGTTGCGATATAAAAAAGTGGCAAGTTTTCTTTTGCTGCTTTTTCAACAGCGATTTGTTCTGCATAAGCGCTTTTTCCGCTCGCTTCTCCGCCTGTAATCAAGATATTCATCGTTTGTATGCCTCCACGTTGATTTCACTGAATGTTGCCATGTTTTTGTAAACGCTTAGCGCCATATCAAGCATCGGAAATGCCATAACAGCGCCCGTTCCTTCTCCTAAGTGCATATTCGCTCTTATAAACGCCTTTTTTTCAAGCGCGCTCAAAACTGCCTGAAACGCTGGCTCTGCGCTTTCGTGCGTGGCGATAAGAAAGCGATTGCAAGCAGGGCAGAGCCGAACTGAAACGAGAGCGGCAACTGCGGAGATGAAGCCGTCGATTAAGACGCACCTCTTTTCGCTTGCCGCTTCGATAAAAAAGCCCGCCATCGCTGCAATATCAAGTCCTCCGACTTTTGCGACAACGCCAAGAGCGTCATTTTTGTCGACATTTCTCCTTTTTAGTCCTTCACTGATGACTTTGCGCTTCTTCTCCAAGCCCTCATCGCAAAGACCCGCTCCACGTCCCGTTGCGTTGTTTGCGTCGAGTCCCAAGAGCGCGCAAGCGACAGCGGTGCTCGTCGTCGTGTTCCCGATTCCCATTTCGCCTGTCGCAAGAAGGTTGTAGCCTTTTTCAATGAGCGTCTTTGCAAAATTAGCGCCCCGAACCATCGCAAGCGCGGCTTCTTCTCTGCTCATTGCGTCATCTTTCAAAAAGTCCGCAGTTCCGCGCCTGACGCACAAATCTGTGATGCGCTCATCGTCAACAGCGTTCAAAAGTCCGATGTCAACAGAAAAGATGTCCGCATTTGCGACCTTTGCCATATTGCAAACGCTTGTTTGTCCCGTGCACATATTTTTTGCGACAATCGCCGAAACTTCTTGACCTGTCTGCGAAACGCCTTCTGCGACAATTCCGTTGTCAGCGCAAAAAACAGCGACAGCCTTTTTTGAAATGTCAGGAATAAGGCGCGATTGGCACGCGGCAATATCGATGATTGCGCTCTCAAAAAGCCCCAGCCCTCCGAGCGGGTGCGCAACTGAGTCCCACCGCTTTTGCGCTTGTTCTGCCATATTTTCATCAGCGCTTTTTACGCGCCCGATTATCGCTTTTAGCTCATCTTCATACATCTTCATTTTCCTTGTGATTGGAGTCGCATTGCTCTCTTTTTTGGACAAACCGAGCATTTTGTGCGAACGATTGTTCTTTGTTTTTGAAAGCGAAGGGCAGCGCTGACAAAGTTTTTTGCAAAATCCGTGTTGCTCAAAAAATACAAGTGCGGGAATCCTGCCCAAATATTGAGCGTCTCAGAAAACGGCGGAAGCGCGGCTTCATCTGAAAAAGGAGAGGAGTGAACGCACTGCCAGCTCTTTCCGCTCATCTTTGTCGCTGTGCAATCGCTGCCGTTTTCGCTCGTGTCAAAATAATGAAACTCGTGCGCCTTTATTTCTTGTCCCTCTTTCAAAAGAAGCGTGTCATTATTGGCTTTTATTGTCGCGTATCCAAAGCGGCAAAGTTTCCCAGTGTTTTTGAAAGTGCCTTTCAAGACTCCGAGCGCTTGCAAATATAAAAAGCCACCACATTCTGCAATTGTCGGAAGCCCGCCCAAAACGCTGTTTTTGATGCTTTTTATCATCGTTGTGTTTTCAAAAAGTTTTTCGGGAAAAAGTTCAGGGTAGCCGCCTCCAAGATAAAGCGCGTCTGTTCCGTCAGGCAACTTTTCGTCCTTCAATGGCGAGAACTCCACGATTTTTGCGCCCATCGAGCAAAGCAAATCAAGATTTTCGCGATAGTAAAAGCAAAATGCTTCGTCTTTTGCCACTGCGATTTGGATTTTTTTTGTTTCAGTTTTATTCTCACCCAAAAACTCTGTGAACAAATTATCTTCAAAAGAGATTTCAGAGGCGCTTTGTGCGATTTCAAGAATTTTTTCGATATCGAATGACTCTTCGACTTCTTTTTCTAGAAGGCTCAATTTTTCATCGACTTCGCCGTCGCTTTCGGGAGTCATAAGCCCAAGATGTCGGCTTTCAATAGCGTATTGCGCTTTTTTTTCAAGGCTTCCGAGCATTTTTATGCCGATTTCGTTTTCAATCACATCTTTCATTTCTTGGGCGCGCATTTTTGAAATGTTGTTCAAGATGACACCTTCGATTTTGCTGTTACTCTTCCAGTTTTTGAAGCCTGAAATCAGTGCGAGAATGCTTCTGGATGATTTTGACGCGTCGACAACAAGAATGACAGGGCAATCGAGAATGTTTGCGATTTCAAATGCGCTTCCGCTTTCGCTTTTTTGCGAGAATCCGTCGTAAAAGCCCATCGCGCCCTCAATGATTGCAAGAGAGCCTTTTGCGTAATGGCAAAAAAGTGAGCGCAATTTTTCTTTTGGCAAAAAGAAAGAATCAAGGTTTGCAGACTCTGCGCCCGCTTTTTTGTGGAACATCGGGTCGATAAAATCAGGACCGCACTTGAAAGCGCACGGCTTTGATTTTCCTTCGCGCTCGGCTTTTTTTGAAAGCACTTTTATGAGAGCGGCCGTTATAGTTGTTTTGCCAGAAGCGCTTGAGGCTGAGGCGAGCATTATTCTTGGGATTTTTGTAAAAGCAGACATAGCGATATTCTGCATTATTTTTTTAATGCGGTCAATTTGCTTTTTTCTCACATAAAAAATGTTTTTGTTCTTGACGGCTTACCTGTGATGTTTATATGTTTGTCATACAACTTATGCTTAAGGGAGGGGTGATTTATGAGTGAAGAAGTCGAAGAATGCTGTGAAGAAAAAAAGGAATGTTGCAAAACAAAAGAGAGAAGCTCTGATGAGAAAAACTTGCGTTGTAAGCGACATCAAAAGCGACAAAATGGAGACTGTCGACGAACTTTTGGATACTTTGCAGCGCATTATGAAATGAAAAAAGTGCCAAAGCAATCATAAGCCATAAAAGCGGTGCTGTTATCGCCAATATGAGCAAAAAAAGTAATTGATATTGCGCAATAAAAGAGTTGAAAATCTTTTTTTTGAGGCTTTTATTGCGCAATATTTTTTGCATTTTCCACTAGACTTAGAACTTAATGCCGAGTCTAAAGACAGGAGAAGCGCAGACAGAGGAAGAAAGCCTGATTGGCTTAAAGAAATCATTCAAGGCTCTGGCGCTATCTGAAAAAGCATTGTCGTTGAAGCCCTCAATGTTGAAATCCGCGCCAGCAGATGCGAAAAACTGAACGCGCTTTCTTGGCTGAAGCGAGAAAATAAGCTCGGCAAAAGGCACATTTGACACTTTCTCTTCACTTTCAAAAACCCACTTCCAACCACCAGATATTCCAGTGTAAAGTGCGCCCTTTAGCGGCGTTTGCAGCGTCAAAGACGAAGCAATTTGCGCTGAGGAGAGCGATTTTGTGATGTTCGCTCCAGCGCTCAAAGAGGCAAACGCCTTTTTGTTGCCAGCCGTAAGACCTGCGCTCAAAAAGCCTGCGCTGTCGATGAACAAAATCGGTCGCACGCAAAAAGGAGACGCAGATGCTTTCCATGCCGAAACCGTGGCGTCGAAAGAAGTGTCGTCTGCAAAACGCTCCGAAAGCGCGCTTTTGTCTGCGGTCAAAAAGAGCGTGTACTTTTTGAACAGACTTGGTTTTATCTCCGAAAAACTCAAGACACCTTCCGACGAGCCTGAAGGAGAGAACTCCTCAATTTCAAACGATGTTTTCGTGGGCAAAAGACTGTCCTTTGTGATTTCGACCGTCAAATTCTGATTTCCGCCAGCGCCAGCATACACAACGCCCGAAAGACTCGTGATAACAGGGAGCTTTCCGTTCCCGAAGCCGATAACACCAGCGCCATTGACCGCCCGCGCAAGAACGTCGCCGTCTTCGTTTTTGATTTGCATCTCGGCTTTTCCGCGGAAGCGGATTATATACGAAAAAGAAGCGTCATAAAGACTCTTTTCGTCCTCGCTCAACAGCCAAGCAAGATAAGTTGCCGCAGTGTGCATATCATTTGCGGCGTTTTGGGCGTTCTCAATTAAATTCGGGTTCTCACGCTCGATGAACTTTTGCAAAAGAGAATGTTTTGAAGGCTTTTCCTCGTCTTTCGGCGAAAATGACTTTGCAAGAATCTTTGAAAGCGGATTGTGAAGACCGAACGTGCTGTAATAACTTTCTGGGTCTTTGTTTATCGCCTGCAATATTTCTCCAAGAATGTAGGGAACATAGTTTCCGCTTCCAAAAGGATAATAGCGCCGACCGAAGAACTCCTCAAAGCGCGCGCTCATTTTCGGAAGCTTGTTTTCCATGAAATCAGCGTAATCCTTGGCAGTGAACGAGTTTGAGAACGAGAGCGTATGACCATATTTTCTGTACCCCCAATCCCCAGACTCAAAAGGAACACTCGGAACAATGTCCTCTTCGTTGACAATGTTCCAAATATAGCCGTATTCGTCAGTTTGGGCATTCTTGTCGCGCGTTACATTAGGAGAGGCGAAAGTGTAGGCAAGAATATTCTTTGCATTAGCGCCCCGCTCATTCTTGAGATGCACCGCCAACAAGTTCGCTTCCGCAGCCCCGCGAGAATGACCCGTTATCCAGAAGACACAATCGCCATACGAAAGATTATTGTGAAGCATATAGAAGTCAAGTTTGCTCATAATTTGCCTGACCGCCTTCAAAAAGCCCTCATGCTCCTCAGGAAAAGGCTTAATCTGATTGCCCTTCTCGTCAAAAACGCTGTCTGCAATGTTAGTGTTGCTAATCCATTCCTCCGCACCCTCAGGAGTGCCGCGAATCGCAATGACAACAATTTCGCTGTCCTTTCTGTCCGTGTAGGCGGCAAGCGAAAGAGCGCAAGAGAGGGCTGCGAAATCGTGATTGTACGAAAATGAATCTTGGGTTGAAAAAACGCTCTCATTCCAAGGCAAGTCCACACAAAAATCAATCCCTCCCATAATGCCTGGAAGGTAAACCTCAAGCGCGTGAGAGGAAAAAGCAAAAAGAAGCGGAATAAAAAAAAGAAACCTTTTCATTTTTTTATCCCAAAATTGCCCTGATGAGTTTTTCGGCGCTCTTCTCACCGTCCATAGCGCTCGAAACAATTCCCCCCGAATACCCGGAGCCCTCTCCAGCAGGATAGAGATTTTTAAGCGCCACACACTCTCCGCTTTCCTTGTCGCGCCTGATTCTCACAGGCGTTGAAGTGCGCGTCTCAATCGCAATCAAAAGCGCATCCTCGCTGATATAGCCCTTCATCTGCCTGTTAAAATCCAAGAACGCCTTTTCAAGCCTCTCCTTTATCTGCTTTGGAAGCCACAAATCAAGACGGCTTGGAACAAGACCCGCCGTGTAGCTGGACGGAGGAAGCGTTACACTTTCCCTTCCTTTCAAGAAATCCACCAGCCGTTGCGCAGGCGCTTTTTGACCGTCCCCGTTTTCTTTGGCGAGTCTCTCAAGACTTTTTCGCCAGTAAAGCCCCGAAAGAGCCTCGCAGCCGCGCTTTTTTGCCTCCTCGACAAAAGATGAAGGAATATCCTCAGGTCGCGTCTCAACAACAATCGCAGCGTTCGACCACTTTGAGTTTCTTTTGGCGCTGCTCATTCCGTTCACGACAATCTCATCGCTGTCGGTGCTGGACGGAACGACAAACCCGCCCGGACACATACAAAACGAATAGACCCCGCGCTCTTCGACCTGAGTCACAAGACGATATTCCGCCGCAGGAAGCCCTTCCGTCTTTCCGTGGAACTGAATTGCGTCGATTAAAGCTCTCGGGTGCTCTGCTCTGACACCGACAGCGAAAGTCTTTGCCTCAAGAGTCTCTGGAGCAGTGCGGGCGAGAAGCTCGTAGATGTCGAAAGCAGAATGTCCCGTCGCAAGAATGACCGCGTCCGCCCTGTATTCCTTTTCTCTCCCTGATTCTGTTTCAATCGTCTTGACGCCGCAAACCTTCTTCGCCTCATTGTCAGAAAAAACAAAATCCACGCAGCGCTGTCCAAAGTGAACCTCGCCTCCGTGCTCGATAATGCTTTGCCGCATAGCGTTCACAATCGACGGCAGTTTGTCCGTCCCGATATGCGGGTGAGCGTCAGTCAAAATCTTTTCGTCAGCGCCAAAATGAGCGAAAATGCGCAATATTTTTGAAATATCCCCGCGTTTGTTGCTCCTCGTGTAGAGCTTTCCGTCGCTGAACGTTCCCGCTCCTCCCTCACCGAAGCAATAATTTGAATCCGCTCCGACTTCACCTGAAGTGCTGATTTTGGCAATGTCGCGCTTTCGCTTTGAAGTCTCGCTGCCGCGCTCGATGATAATCGGCCTCACACCGTCCTCAAGCAGTCTGAACGCGGCAAAAAGCCCCGCAGGACCAGATCCTATGATAATCGCGCTCTTCTCGCCCGCCATTTTCCATTCAGGCGTCTTGTTCGCTTCCTCCGGACTTTCTCCGATGTATGCGCGGTAGCGGAGGACAATCTTTGTCTTTCCGTGCCTCGCGTCTATTGATTTTTTCACGAAAACAAGCGAAAGCTCGCCCGCTTTTGCTTTTATTCCTTTGTCAAAAAGTGCCCTGAGCGCTTTTTTTTCAATCAAGGCGTCTTTGTTCTCTGCCTTTTCTTCTTCGACTCGCAAAGTGATAGAAATGTCTGTAACCATGAGAATAATTATACACAAAAACTCTCTTTAATCTCAACACAAAGAAAAACTGCACTTAACGCGCTAACTTTTTTTCTTTCACGCGTTTCTCTTGTGATAATCTCAATATTGTTTCAAGAGTAGAGCATTATCACGCAATAACGTCAATATTGATTAAAGAATAAGGCTTTATCAGATGATAATATCAATATTGTTTCAAGAATATGTCATTATCACATGATAACGTCAAGGTTGTTTCAAGAGTGGAAGATTATCAAAAAAGAATTGCGGGATTAAAAAGTGAGGCGGACGCCTAAGGACAGCGTAATGCCGATGTAAATCACTTTTTGAGCTGTGTTCGACACTTCGGGGCTTACGCTTGTTGTGATGGTCAAAAACTTTGAGAATGCGACGTCGCTTTCGTGCGTGTAGACGACGCTTTGCTTTTTTGTGAAGCGGGCGTTTGTGGTTGTTGACGATTTTGTCTGTGAAAGGGCGGCTTTTAGGCTGTCGGTCTTGGTAACGACGAGGCTTGAGGTGTCGAGTGTCGGTCGGAAGGCTTTTGCGAGAGAGACTATCGGGGAAGTTTTCCGCTCCCGCTTGTACGCGACGCTGATTCTTGCGCTCCATTCCTCGTCGCTGTTGATTTCGCCGTCAAGGGCGCTTTTCAGGCTGTCGGCTTTGCTTATGAAAAGCGTTGATGAAAGCTCTGCCTCTGCGGAATATGTTTTGTCGGAGGGCGAGTTTTTGGGGATTTTGACGCTTGATGAGAAGAGGGAAGAGAACTCGTCTTCGTTGTACCATTTGAAGAGCCTGAGCGCGCTATAAGAGCCAAGAACGTTGTTTGCGCTGTAAAGCATGCTTGCTTTGGCGTTGTAGATGTCGCTTTTTGTGCTTGCGGCTGTGATGTTTCGCTCAAAGGAGGCGCTGACGGCTGTCGGGAGGATTAAATCAAGGGCGTTGTCTGTCTGCGCTCTTTTCCACGAAGCGCCGTAGGTGGCGTAATAGTATTGGCTGCTCTCGCTTGAAGAGCTTTCTGAAAGGATTTCGTCGGCGAGAGTCTCGCTTGTCAAATCGGTGATGAACGGAGCGCTCAGGATATATTCGCGGTAGTTTTCGGCGTAGTATTTTGCGTCTTCTTTGTATGAGCCGCCCTTTTTTACTTTTGTGTTTCCGCCTGCTTCTCGTTTGTAGAAAAGCGAAAATCGGTTGTCTTTTATGGCAAAGGGAAGAGTGAGAAGATATTGTGTGTAATCGCTTTGCTTGTCGCTTGAGAGCGATTGATATGTGTCTTTGGCTTCGGCGTGGATTTCAGGGGTGAATTTTATCGCGGAAAAGTTGTAGAACATTGTCGACTCTGCGAATACTTTTCGCTTTTGCGCTTCGGCTTTTCCGAAATCGAACTGCATTTTGCTGTTTGACTTGTAGGCTTTTTCGTAATCGCTTTGAAACTCGCCGCTTGTTTTCTGGCTCACTTCGACTTGGGAGTCAAGGCTGAAGCCCGCGATTTCGAGTTGTGCAAGGGCAGTTGACTGCTGTGTTTGGTAGAGGGCGCTGGAGGTCGCCTTTGTGCTCGCTTCGAGTCGGAGGGCGGAGAGGTCAATCGAGGCTGAGTTTTCTTTCTGCTGTTTTTTTCCTTCGTTGTCGCTTTGGAAAACTTCGCTAAAATCAAAAATGTCGAAGAGAGCGCTTGAGGTTTTCGCTGAGTGTCCTATCGAAGAGAAGAGATATTTGCTCTCGCTTGAGTGCGCCTCGTTTGCTTCGATGTCGATTTTCCAGATGCCGATTCCCGCGCTCACGCTTTCATCTCCTATTGTCTTTTTTTTGCTTTTTGCGCTTTTGGCTTTTGCGTTCACGAAAAAGTCGTGCAAGATTTGTGTGTCGAGCGCGCTTAAAATTGCGCCTTCTTTTTTGTATGAGATGGCAAAAGAGTCCTGAACGGCGATTACGGGCGATATATCCGATAGATAGAGCTCGTCGGCGAAGAAGCAGCCTTCGTCTGTGTCCTCGCTGTTTATGTCGAAGACAACTTTTGAGGCGATTATGTCGGTGTTGACGTTTGCCTTTGTCGCATAATCAGAGTCAACATAGACGCTCCCGCTTTCGAGGTCAACTTGGATTTTGTGCCACCGCTCGCTCGCTATTTTGTCGCCGGAGAGCGAAAACTCGACGGCGCTCTCGCTTTCATCTGCGCTTGCTTCGGTTCGCAAAAACGAGAACGAGAGCGTATCTTCTGCGCTCATTGCTTTTGTGAAAAAGGCGAAGAATGAAAGCGTCTTGTAGCTTGAGATGTCGGTTTGTTCTGTGTAGCGACTCATTATGATGTGCGTGTCCTGAATGTCGCTCTCGCTTTGCGCCTTCCATTTTAGTGCGGCGATTGTGTTTTCGCTTTTGTTTAGCTTTTTTACTGTGCTGTCCTGGATTTTTTCGACGTTAACTCCCCATTCAGCGCTTATGGAAGAAGGTGTGTCCTCGCGAAGTGTCGTGCTGAAAGCCTCGTCCGCGCTTATGGCAAACGATGTTCCTGCGATTTCAAAGACGCCTGCTTTTATCGTGCCGCTTTTGACCTCGCTTTCGTCGCTCGACACGATTAAGACTCTTGCTCCCGTGTAGACTGAAAGCTTTGCTCTGTCTTCGTCCGTGAGTTTCACTGTTACGGTTTGCCAGCCTGATTTTGAAAGCAGGAAAGGTCGCTGTGTGTCTTTCGCGAGAGTCTTGCTGATGAGCCAAGTCGGGATAGTTTGGCTTTCTGCGCTGAAATCTTCTTGTGTGTTTACGCCGAGTTGCAGGAAAACTTCGACTGCGCTGCTCGATAGGAAGGCAGAAGGGTTTTCATTTTTTAGGGCGATGCTGAATGTTTGGGCAGAAGCGAGCGCCGTGCCGTCACTTCCAAGCTCGATTGTCACAGCCCTCCACACTGGATTTTGCTCTGTTGCGCTCATCGCGGAAAAATCCCACGAAATCGGGATTGTGTAGCCTGAAATGCCGCTTTCTTTTGAGCCGCTTTTTACTTCGCTCTTGTCCTTCTGGCTTTCGGCGAGGGCGAGTGGAAGGGTGAATGCGGAATCTTCGCTGAGGGAGGGGCGGGGGGACAAAACTATGTCGATTTCGTCAGGAACGGCTTTTCCTGCTTCTTGGGAGAGTTGTATCGTTGTGGCTTTTTCATCGTCCATTCCAAGAATTCGGTATAATCCTGTTGTGTTGTCTGTGCTTGCGCTCAAAGCCGCCGCAGCCTCGACTTCGAGAGAGTCGCTTTTGTATCGGAGCGCTGTGGCTGCTGTGGCGAATGCGGGGCTTGCTGTCGAGGAGGTGGCAAACTCTTCGCTTGGCGAATAGGAATAGCGGGCGGCGGCGCTTATATCTGCGGTTAAGCCGTCGAAAAACTCATAGGAAAAGCCTGCCGCTCCAGTGAACGCGCCTGTTTTGGAATATCCGCTCTCTTCATACCAGATAATGCGCACTTTGTCTGTCTCGCCGACAGAAACGGAGGGGGTTACAAGTCCGTTTTCGCTGTTGTATGTGGCGTCTGTGTCGAGAATGTCGTTTATGTAAACGCTGACGCTTGCTGCTTTCTCGCTGATTTCGTAGCCTGAGCTTTGGGTGTATTCTGTTGCTTGAAGAACGAAATCGCAATCTTGTGAAAAGCCAAGATAGAAGCCAGCAAAGCGGTCTGCGAGCGGAAAGCGCTTTGAAGCGTCTGATGTGCTTTTTGCGGAGATTTCGATTATGCTTTCGCTCTCGTCATCTCCTTCTTTTTCTATGACGGTCGCGATATAATCGCTGCTTTCGGTTTTGGTCGAAGTTGAGATGACGGCGCTTTTTGAGATGTCGGACGAGGTTGTGCTGTAAAGGGCGCAATTCGCAAAGGGTGAAAATCCGTCCGGGCTTTGAAGAACGAGTGCGTCTTTTGCGGATATTGTGGTGAAAAGGTCGAAGACGTATTTTTTGACATCGACTTTTTTGGCGTTTTTTCCAAAATACGCTTGTATTTCGCCTAAGAATGACGTTTCATCGCTCCACGAGCCAAGAAAGGCGCTTATTGCGCTTTTTGTGTTTGTGGCGAATGTTACAAGGACTGCGGGAAGCTCTCCGTTTTGGTTTCTTTTTGCTTTCGCGCTTTCAAAGAGTGTGAGCGTTTTTTCAGAAGCTGATATGATGTACTCGTCGACGCCTAATTTTCTGAATCGCCTTTTGTTTGCGCGGTAACTTCCGCTGTCGCTTTCGACGAAAACTTCTGCAATGTCGCGACAAAGGTCTTCTGGAAGCGAAAACTGGTAGCCTGTCTCGTAATCGCTGAGGTTTATTTCTTGTGTGTTTTCTTCTGAAAGCCCGTAAAATGTTTTGCTTTTCGCTCTCATCATATCGTATCGAAAAACGGTGTCGGCTTTCCATTTTTCGCCTTCAAAATGCAGCAAAAAGCCAGGCGCTTCGTTTTCGCCTCCTGTGATGCTGCTTTGAAAAAGGTTCACGGAGTATTCTTGGGGGAATGTGATGCCGCGATTTGAAATGCGCGCGTGTTTTAGGTAGCCGTTTCCGATGTAGCCTGCGGCAATTGTGTTTGTGTCGAACTCGTCAGCGAAATCGGCTTCAAAGTACCACATTTTGTTTAGCAAAAAATAAAGCGACATGTCCACGTTTTGCACAAAGACAGGATTTTGCTGTGTTGTTTCAAAGCCGTTTCCATATCCGCCTGAAAGCCCTGCGCTTGTTTCCACTGTCGAAAACCAATGCCCGCGAATCGAGAGTTCGAGGTTTTCATCTTCCGAGACGATTTTTGTCTGCGCGCTCGCTTTTGCGCAAAAAATGAGCGGGATGAGCAAAACAAACGGCAGAAGCGCTTTTGGCTTTTCAAGAAGGCGCGCTTTTACGATTTTTATCGCAGGATTTTTTTTCTCCATCTCAAAAATGAGGCGGTCAAGTTTTTGCTTTTTTTCGTTTCCGAAATCAAAGAG
>CACYWZ010000054.1 GCA_902778325.1 uncultured Spirochaetaceae bacterium | reverse complement strand
GCTCGTCTTATAGCAAGTCTTTATGAAGACGGAAGCGAATCCAGCTACGATTCGAATTCGTATGTCGAAAAAGTTTGGATTGACGGCAAGGAAAAGGATCGCTATTCTCTGAGTCCCTTCAATACATCTATGCACCCTTGCTACCAGCAGGACAGCAGCCTGCTGATGCATTACGACGACGAAGATTCGTACAGGGAAATTCAGGGCGTGTTCAAGAACACAAAAACAGGCGAAAAGGTTCTGGCAGGTAAGCTGGTGTCGACCCTTGACTACGCCTTTATCGATGAAGAAGACGGAGAGTTCTGGGGCGATGTTGATGATTTGGAGCAGAGTCTCGTTTTTTACGCAACGGATAAATTTGTCAGCCCGAAAGACAAAGATGCGTGCGTCAAGGCATTTGTCGCGGAATTGAAAGAGGAGCTCGGCGAGGATGCGCAGATTTCGGAATCCGACTGGACTTTCGTGGGGCTTGGCTCCGAGCGCAGTTTTTTTGACCTCTACGGCACGAATCCGCCTTTGAAGCAGTACCGGTCTGCATGGGACTTCTACGACAACGAATAATGAGCAGAATGCTCGTAACGCCAAAACAGGCTCTGCTCTGGCTTTCCAAGAACTACAAGAACCGCCCTCTCAATGAATCCGTCGTCGCGGAATACGAGCGAAAAATCCGCGCGGGCGAATGGCGCGAGAGAGTCGGAGTTCCGATTATAATCACGCCGTCAGGCGAACTGCGGAACGGTCAGCACAGGCTCACAGCTCTCGTCCGCGCAGGTTGCCCGCTTGTGTTGCAGGTGTGCGTCCACGACGACAGCGCAAAGTCTGCCCTGAGTGCAGAACGAAAGTAGTGAGCGTATTCAAAATGAGGGCTTTGCCGACCGAATCCGCTATGGCACGGATTTTCCGATAACGCATTATCGCTCGAAAAGTCCAATGTATGACCCGACAGAAAAGGAACTTGAGGAGTTTTTGAAACTCCAGTGTTGGTAATGCCAGAACAAAAAGCAGAAATAGAGCGGTTCTTGAAAAGGGACAAAGAAAGGCAAATAAAGAAATAAATCCTTTTAGATTTGATAATCAGATAATCCTAGCCTATGATAAAGCGACAATCCTAGTGCTGATAAAGTGATTATCTCGACTAGGATTTTTTACAATGATTGTGATTGATACGTCAAGATTTCAAGAATTTCTGGCTTGAAAGTGCGGAAGAGAATCCTGCTGATTATTCTAACAACAATAGATGAAGCAAAAAGAAAAAGAAGAACGAAAACAGCCTTTCGCGTTTCGCTTGCGCCACTTCCTGAAAGAAAGTAGCCCAAAAAGGCGCAGAATATTGGAATGACGAGCGATATAATTCCCCAGATTGCTTCATAAAATCCGTCTGTTCCGACTGTTACAACCGAGCCTTTTTTTATGGGCAATTTGCGTTTGTTTTTTGCTTTGAACACTCTTCCTCGCAAAAGACATTTTTGGCGACAGGTAATACATTTTGGTGCAATGACCAAAGAGAGAATAACGTCATTGTTGTCGATTCTTCTGACGACAGCTTCTTTTATTGCCAAAGCTAAAATTCCTTACAGTTTATCAAGAGAAGAGCATTTTCGCACGCTTCTTTTCCAGCCTTGTTGCCAAGTTCGTCATAAGTATCGCGCAAATTAAAAAGTGCATCATAATAATTCGGGTCAATCGTGAGTGAATGCTCAAAAGCCTCTGCTGCTTCTTCATAAGCAGAATTGCTGAAGAAAACTACTCCGAGCGTATTCCAAAGCCGTGGATTCACAGGATTTATGTAAAGACCTCGTCGGCAATATTCAATCGATGCGTTAAAATTGCCACAAGTGTAAAGCATCTGAGCCAAAACTTCGATAACATCTTCTCCTGTGCGCCCGACTGAGCGCGAAAGCAAAAGCGCCCTGTCGAGAGCAGCCTTTGCCTTTTTGAAATCTCCTGCGTCGCGGTATGTTACGCCCATATTGAACCACAAAAGATAATTGTCCTGTTCAATCGATAGTGCTTTCTTGAAGCATGCAATCGCTTCGGCGAAATCTCCGTGAGATGCAAGGTTTATTGCTTGATTATTGAAAGTTTCCAAAGTTTCATTCATTTTCAGTCTCCAAAAGATACACAACTATTTCATCATCGAAACGAAAAGTTCTTCGATAAGGTCTGCCGCACTGTTGTCAGGATAGAGCGCGTGAAGTTCTGCTGTCGCATTTTTTATAAGGGCTTTTGCGTCTGAGAATGCCGCACTGATTGCACCTGATTTTTCCATAAGTGAAATCGCTTTTTCCACCGCAGGAGAGTCGATTCCGTCACGTTTTGCCTCTTCAAAGTATTGGAACAACTTTTCTTTGCCATCCTCGTTTGAAAGTTGCAAATAAATGAGCGCCGGCAGACTTTTTTTGCCTTCGGTGATGTCGTCTCCGCGTTTTTTTCCGACGTTGCCGCTCATCAAATTGATTACATCGTCCAAGACCTGAAAGCCTGCACCGATGTCTGCCGCAATTTTTCCAGCTTTTGCCACAGCTTCAGCATTTCCGCCGCCAATGAGGACGCCCGCTTTTGCCGCAAAAGACGAAAGTGTTCCAGTCTTGTTTTTTACCATCGCAAGATATTCGTCTGTTGTCGGGATTTTTTTTGTGTCCCTGTGCCACGCAATATCCATAGCCTGTCCCAAGTGAAGGCGTCTGAGCTCTTCGGCAAAAAGACGGTAAAGGCGCAACTTCAAGTTGTCGTCTTCGATGTTTTCGATTACTGCTGCAGCCTCAAAATAAAGCCACGAGCCTGCGTTAATCGCTGTGTCGAGTCCGAATGCGATATGAGCGCAAGAAAGCCCTCTTCGCTCCTGTGCGCCGTCCTCGATGTCGTCGTGGATAAGGCTTGCTGTATGCACAAACTCCAAAAGAGGCACAATTTTGTATGCGTCGGCTATGTCAGAAGCGTCTTTTTTATCCGCGATTTTCTGCATTTCAGCGCACAAGACGAGCAAAAGCGGTCTCCATCTTTTTCCGCCTGCGTGAACAAGACGATTGCAGACGTCAGAAAGAGGCTTTGCATGCTCAGCTTTTATGGCTGGGTATTCCTCGCCAAAAGAAAATTTCAGCCATTCATCTGAAAGAGAATCTGGAAGTGTGCGGGACAAGATGTCTTCGATTTTTGAAAGACGTGCAGAAAATTGTGTGTTCATACTTTCTTCAGTATAAGGTCAAACACCTTTTTTATCAATCGTATTCAAAATCCCAGACGTTCCCGCTTTCCCACCAATAAAAATCCTCAAAGCCAGCAGAAAATCTCAGTTCAAAAGTATCATCGTTGTACATAATGGTCGGGTATTCATAATGAAAATCATGGCTTACCCAAAATCCTGTGAATTCCGTTCTGGGAATCTTTGGAAGATACTTTGGAACGAGAGCGTTTAGCGTTTTGGGATACGTAAGATTGTCGACTTTGTATGCTTTTAGCGCCTTGATGATTTTCATCGCGTTGAAAAGAGCGAGTTTTTTGTCGTTGTCAAGTTCTGGGTCGTTTCTGGAACTAATGCGCACATTTCCGTCAAAGTCAAAGCTGTGTTCATGATATTTTTTGCTGAAAATCCACTCGAAAGTCGTATCTTTGAAAACAGAATAATCTTTATGGCTTTTCTGTAAGTGAATAAGTGGCGGAAGAATAAAAAGCAAAAGTAGCAGAGGAATTATTTTCTCAAAAAGCGATATTCTTTCAAAATCTTTTTTCGTAAAAAAACTCATACCCCCACTTTATCAGGAAAAACTATTTTCGAGCAAGAAAGCTGCACGATTTATTTATGATAAGGTTTCCAGTTTTTCCCAAAAAAATGTCGTCTTCGTGCATGTTGTCCAGCATATAAAGGTCATTGTGTGTGTAAATGAGCGCCTGAAAGTTCCCGTAGTCAGAATAAGAGATGTCTTCAATTTTTACGCGCGGAATGTATGCAATCTTTGCAACACCCTTTATCCCCTTTGAAAGTTTTATGTATTCTCCGTTGCTTTTCATAAAAGAGTCGAGGAGTTTTGCGATTTTATTTTTTTGCATATGAATCTCCCATGTTGTTATATGGGAGAAATTATAATAATAATAGAGATTTTATACAATAATGTCTAAAATCTCTATAAAGTTATTGGCTTTTTATACCGACCAAGCAGATTCTTGCATTTGAAGATTGTGCATTTTTGAGAAAAGTGAGCCGTATTTTTCTTTTAGAACATTAGGAGCGCCTTCCTCTGCAACCTGTCCGTCTTTTAGAACGACAATTTTGTCCGCCGTTTCAACAGTTCGCATTCGGTGCGCGATAACAAGAACGGTCTTTCCTCTTAAAAGCCGTGACAGCGCACTTTGAACTTTTGTTTCGTTTTCAACATCAAGAGATGCGGTCGCTTCGTCCAAAAGCACGATTGGAGCGTTTTTCAAAAGTGCGCGGGCAATAGAAATGCGCTGTCGTTCTCCGCCTGAGAGTTTTGCGCCATTTTCGCCTATTTTTGTGTCATATCCTTGTGGCAATTTTTCGACGAACTCATCGCAGTTTGCAGCGCGTGCCGCTTCCAAAACTTCCTCGTCGCTTGCGCCGTATTTTCCGAGCCTTATGTTTTCCATAATGCTGTCGTCAAACAAAACGACATCTTGAAACACCATCGAATAATCACCCAAAAGCGTTTCGCTGTCGATTTGCGAAATATCAACACCGCCGACTTTTATTTTTCCGCTGTCGATTTCCCAAAGACGTGCGGCAAGTTTTGCGCAAGTGCTTTTTCCGCTTCCGCTCTCGCCAACAAGCGCCGTAACTTCGCCTTCTTTTGCAGTGAAACTGACTCCGCGCAAAACTTTTTCGTCGGTGTACGAGAAAGAAACATTCTCAAAAACAATGTCGTGTCCGTTTGGCTTGAAAACTTTATTGCCATGACTTTCTTTTTTGTCGTGGATTTCCATAAGACGAGATGCAGAAACCTTTGACATAAAAACTTCAGCGATTAGCGCAAGACTTTGGTCAAACGGAGAGTAAACCCTCGTAATCACCAAGAGGAACATAAAGAGCGTCATAAAACTCACTTTGCCCGAAACAATAAGAGTCGCTCCCATGAGAACCGTTGTCGCAACTCCTAGCCTCATTATGACACTTGCAGCATTAACGAAAAGCCCTGTTGCAAGTTCTCCTCTTAAAAGCTCTTTTTCCTGTGTGTCGATTTTTTCATTTATCAGGCGAAGATATTTTTCTTCTTGATTTGTTGCGTGAATCTTTTCGATTGTTTCCTGAATCCCGTCAGAAACAACAAGACTTGCCGCTTTTGAGATTTCTGCGTGCTTGCTTGCAAGTTTTTTGCTGCCGAACAACAGCAAGAACGCCACAGGAACGCTCCAAAGACACGCAATCGTCAGCCTCCAGTCATAAAAGGACATAATCACTGCGATTATCGCTGTCGAAATGTAAGAGCCGTGCAAATAGCCCAAAACGTGAGACCAAACATGCTCCATTCTGTTAACGTCGCTCATAATCGTTTCGGTCAAGTCCGCCAAATCGCGCTTGGCGAAAAATGAAAGCGGCAATTGCCTGAGACTCTCGCCAAGACTGATACGCATTGTTTTCACCTCACCGTAGACAAGTCCGTATGTTGCGCGATATTGTTGCAAATGCGAAAGAAGCGAAAGCAAAACAAAAACAACAACAAGCACTATGAAAAACACAGCGCTTTTTAGAGCAGCGTTTTGCGTGAGAACTGCCATGTAGTTTTCCATAAGAAAATATAAAATCCCCATTCCGCCCATGACGATGAGATTCACAATGACAGTCCAAAAAGCGCCACTTTTTATGTTTTTTACGCCCTTGTCAGAAAGCGCATATTCTCTTTTGAACCTGTCTTTGAAACTTTCCCTTGTTTTCATAACTCGCCTCCCTTAGAAATTTTCCATTCAACAGCCTTGTTGTAATCTTCCCACATTTTTGCGTAAAGACCGCCTGCGCTCTTCAGCTCGTCGTGTTTTCCGCTTTCAACGATTTTTCCGCCATCAAGAACGATGATTTTGTCCGCACCGACAACAGTCGAAAGTCTGTGCGCAATCATAATTACGGTTTTTCCTTTTGTGAGGTGCTTGAGTGCTTTGTGAATGAGCGCCTCATTTTGCGGGTCGGCGAACGCGGTCGCTTCGTCAAGAACGACAATCGGCGCATTTTTGAGAATAGCGCGGGCGAGTGCAATTCGCTGCTGCTCTCCTCCTGAAAGATAGACGCCTTTGCTTCCTATAATGGTGTCGATTCCGTCGCTCAACTTTTTTATGATGTCGTCGCATTGCGCAAAACTCAGCGCCCTCTCAACATCTTCCTTCGTTGCATTTGGATTTGCCGCCCGGACATTTTCCAAAATCGAAGTTTTGAAAAGATGAGTGTTTTGAAAAACAAACGAAATATTTTGCATAAGCTCTTTTTGCTCGATTTCTTTCACGTTCACGCCGCCAACGATAACCTCTCCGCTCTCCACGTCCCAAAAGCGCGGAATCAAGCTTGCGATTGTCGTCTTTCCGCCACCAGAAGCGCCAACAAGCGCCACCGTCTCTCCGCTTTGCGCCTTGAAAGACACATTGCTTAGCGCATTTGTCGTGCTTCCCTCATATCGAAAATCAACGTTCTTGAACTCAATGCTGTTGTCTTTCATGTGTTTCGGATTTTCGCTTGAAGGCAAAACACTCGCCCTCATCACAATGTCGATTCGCTCAAGAGCGCTCTTTGCGAGCATTGCGCCATTTGAAGCGAACATAATGCGGGCAAGCGCTGTCGAAATAATTGCCGAGAAAATCGCGTAGAATGCAAAATCGGTGACAAAAGACGCAAAGTTTCCGCTTTCAAGCGCAGAGGGAGCGATGAAAAGAGCGGCAGGCACAAGAAACAAAAAAGCGCCTTCCGTTGCCGTGAGATTCACAGACTGCGGAAGGCGACATGCCTTGTCGGTGTAATTTTCTGCTTTTTCGCTGTACTTTTCGATTGCTTGCCTGAACGCTTTGAACGAATAAACAGTTTGCTGAAACACCTTGACGACAGGAATGCCGCGCACATATTCAGTTCCCGCTTTTGCAATTTCGTCGAGAGAGTCCATATAGGAGCGCATTAGATTTGTGTTTTTTCCGCCCATCATCGAAAACAACATTGCGATTGAAATGACGACAGCAAGAAGACACGCGCTTCCCATTCGCCAATCAAAAACAAACATCAGGACGACCATCGAAACAAAAAGCGTGATTGTTCCTGCAATATCGGCAAGATTGTGCGCCAGAAGCGTTTCCGTCTCGCTTGCGCCGTTGTCGAGCTTGTTTCGCAATAGCCCTGATGCGTGAGTGTCAAAAAAGCCGAAAGACGTCTTCATCAAGTGCGCCATTCCTTGCTTTCGGATATTTGTTGCCGTCCTAAATGCAGCAATGTGAGTGCACATCAGAGCGGCAAAATAAAGCAAAATCCCCGCTGTTGAAAACAAAAAAGCAGCCCAGCCGTAGCCGATGATGCTCTTTGCCTCAGAAAAGTTCGGGGCGGCAGCGATTAGTGCCTTTAGCGCAAGCCAGACGCTGATGTACGGCACAAGCGAAAACAATTGTGCCACCGCCGACAAAACCAAGCCTGTGAAAGTGAGAATCTTGTAAGGACCTGCAAAGTCCAAAAGCCTTGATAACGGGGATTTTTCCCTCTCTGACATTTTTTCCTCCTTGTGCGCTTCGCACAAATATCGATGAAAATGCTAGAGCGTTTGAAAAAGAAATACAATTTTCATGCTGATAAAAATTTTTCAATAAGCCCAAAAACGCCTTTATTTTTTTGGTCGGGGAAGCAAAATTCAAGTTGAGTTTGCTTCCTTTTTGAAAATCCTTCAATACTCATTCAATACTTCGCTTCCTTTTTGCTCAGGCTTCAATACTCATTCAATAATTCACTTCCTTTTGAAAAATCCTTTCAGACTCATTCAATAAATTGCTTCCTTTTTGAAAATCCGAGCAAACTCAACTTTTTTCAGAGCGTAAAAGAAGTGTCTTCCTCTTTTTCTCTTAAATAAACTTGACACAAAGCGCGTCTGTCAATACTATTGAAACACTATGACTGCTAACGAATTACGTTCAAAATACATCGAGTTCTTCAAGAGCAAGAACCACGCTGAGATTTCAGGACAGTCTTTAATCCCTGAAAATGACCCTTCTGTTTTGTTCACAATGGCTGGTATGCACCCGCTCGTGCCTTATCTTTTGGGACAGCCTCATCCGAGTGGAACACGTCTTACAGATTATCAGAAATGTATCCGCACTGGTGATATTGAAGAAGTTGGTGACCCAAGTCATTTGACTTGTTTCGAGATGCTCGGAAACTGGTCTTTGGGCGACTATTTCAAGAAAGAAGCAATCGCATTTTCTTATGAGTTTTTGACAAGCGAGAAATGGCTCGCTCTTGACCCGCGCAAGTTGTCTGTAACGGTTTTTGCAGGCGATGAGAGCGCTCCTCGCGATGAGGAGGCTGCGGGCTACTGGAAAGAGAACGGTATGCCAGAGGACAAAATCGCATATCTTCCAGCAAGCGACAACTGGTGGTCAGCAGGTCCTACAGGTCCTTGCGGTCCTGACACAGAGATTTTCTACTGGGTTGGCGAGGGACTTCCGCCACAGGGAAGCAACAAGGGAACTGACAGCGCAAACTGGATGGAGATTTGGAATAACGTCTTTATGCAGTACAACCGCATTGACGAAAAGACTCTTGAGCCTCTTCCAAAGAAGAACGTCGACACTGGTATGGGCTTGGAGCGAACAAACTGCATCTTGCAGGGAAAGAAGAGCGTTTATCTCACAGAAGTTTTCCAGCCGATTATCGCGAAAATCGAAGAATTGTCAAATTATAAATATGGCGAGAGCGAAGAGAAGGACAGAAGTGTTCGTATCATCGCTGACCACACAAGAGCGTCTGTGTTCATCATCGGCGACCAGAGAGGCGTAAGCCCTGACCGCGTTGGCGCAGGCTATGTTCTTCGCCGCATTATCCGCCGCGCTGTCCGCCACGGAATGAAGCTCGGTATCGACAAGGACTTCTTGGCGACTGTCGCTTCTGTTGTTGTTGCAAACTTCAAGAACGCATATCCTGAGCTCGAAGCAAACGAGCAGAAGATTTACAAGGAGCTTACGGCTGAGGAAGAGAAGTTCCGCCAGACGCTCACAAAGGGCGAGGCTGAGTTCCAGAAACTTTTGCCGAACTTGATGAAGAACCCGAAGAAAGAGATTTCTGGAAAGGTTGCTTTCCGTCTTTACGATACATTCGGCTATCCGCTTGAGCTCACTCAGGAGCTTGGAGCTGAAAACGGCTTCACTGTTGATGTGGAGGGCTTCAAAGAGGCTGAGAAAAAGCATCAGGAGGCTTCAAAATCGCTTGACGCTGGAAAGGCAAAGGGCGGTTTGGCAGAGCAGAGCGAAGTTACAACAAAGTATCACACAGCAACTCATCTTTTGCAGCAGGCTTTGACCGAAGTTTTGGGCGACCAAGTCGCGCAGAAAGGCTCAAACATCAACAATGAGCGCATGCGTTTCGACTTCACTTTTGAGCGCGCTATGACTAAGGAAGAAATCCAGAAAGTCGAAGACATCGTGAACGAGAAAATCAAGGAAGATTTGCCTGTAACGATGGAAGTGATGAGTTTGGAGCAGGCGAAAGCCGAAGGCGCTCGTGCTTTGTTCGCAAGCAAGTACGGCGAAAACGTCAAGGTTTACACCATCGGAAAAGACTCAAAGAATGACTGGTTCAGCAAAGAGGTTTGCGGTGGTCCACACGTTCAGCACACGGCTCAGATTGGTGAGTTCAAGATTCAAAAAGAGCAGTCATCATCTTCTGGTGTTCGCCGCATTCGCGCTGTGATTTCTGGCGGATTGCCGCTTGAAGCATAAAAAAAAGAAAAAACGGCTTTTTGCAGTAACGTGTTTAGACTGTTTTGGTTTATTTCAATAGCGGTTTTCTGCTAAAAGCCATATTTTAATTTAAAAGGGGTCATCATAATTATGAAGGTTTTAGCTCTCGGAGTTTTATTTTTTGCTGCTGTTCTACCGAGTCTTTTTGCGCAGTCGGCTGATATGCAGCCACTTGTGCGAATAAAACTGAATGCCTCGAAGCCAGAAACGATTTTTTTGAAAGAGCTTAAAAATCGCGTTGAAACATACAAAATGCAGACGAAAGCAGAGGCTTTCAGTGTTGATGATAAAAAGCAGATTCTTGAGGCTCTGATTGACGAAAAACTCGTTATTCAGGCGGCGGCAAAAGAGGGAATGAGCATTACGGGAACGCAGGCTGACCAGATTTATCAGCAGGCGATTTCGCAGATGGTTGGAAAGAACGTGACAGAGGCTGAGTTTGCCGAAATTGTAAAAGCCAATTACAAGATGAGCGTTGACCAACTTTTGAAAAGCCAGACAGGAATGGGGCTTTCTGAGTACAAGGTTTATTTGAAAAATCAGGTTTTGGCTCGAAATTACGTGCTTTCAAAAAAGAAAGACGAGATTGCAAAACTTTCAGAGCCTACGGACAGTGAGATTCGCTCATATTATGAATTGAAAGAGTCGGAGCTTGTTCAGCCTGAGACGCTCAAAATTTTCATTGCGATTGTTCCGAAAGCAAATGATGCAGAAGCAGCAAAAACTCGTCTTACAAAACTTTGCAGCGATTATAAAGCGAAAAAAGTTACAGACGCGCAGATGAGAGCAGAGTCTCAGAAAGAGAAATCTGAGTATAAAGTCGGCGATATGTTCATCGGAAAAACTGAACTTGCGGCGCGTCAGCTTGGATTGCCGTTTGCAAATCTTCTTGAGTTGTTCAAGGAGAAAGAAGGGTTCGTTTCTGACATCATCGAAAACAAAAATGAGTGGTATTTCTTTGTTATCAGCAAAAAGTATAACAAGAAGGCACTCTCTATTTCTGATTCAATGCAGCCTGAGTCAACGACGACTGTTTATGAATACATAAAAAATATCATTGGTGCTCAGAAACAGCAAAGAGCATTCTTGCAGGCAATTCAGGAAGTAACGCGGGAACTTAACACGCCAACGAACGTTGAGCGTCTCAAGAAAGATAAAGACCTTGAGAAACTTTTGAATTGGTAATTTACTAGCAGTAATTTTTAAGGAAAGGTAACGTGTCAAGACGAAAAGGAAGAATTCTGGCATTTCAGGCGTTGTATTCGTGGGACGTGGGTGAAACTTCAAAAGAAGAGATTTTGTCGCTTTCATGGGCTGATAGCGCAGCAGAGAAAAACGCTGTTGATGGCGGAGAAAAAGATTTCGCACGGCTTTTGATTAGCGGAACATTGGACAAAATCAGTGAAATTGACTCACAAATCTCTTCTCATTTGTCGCCGTCATGGTCAATGGAGAGATTGAACAAAGTAACGCTCGCTGTTTTGCGAATGAGTGTTTATTCGCTCTTGTATCAGCGCGATTTGCATCCGACAATTATAATAGACGAAGCAATTGCCATCGTAAAGGAGTTCGGACAGGACGATTCCTTTAAATTCATAAACGCTATACTTGATAAAATCAGTAAGGACGTATCGAATACTGGCAATAAATCCGATAATTAAGCAAATACACTTACAAGGAGCACGATATGAAACTGCCAGATAAGAGAAGAATTCAAAGCCTGATGAGGTTAGAGCCACTTCTTATAATGCTGGCGGTTTTTTTTGTCTGCTCATGTACAAAAAAAGTCGATGACGAGAATTTTGGCGCGCTTATAAATGAAATCGATTCTTATATAAGCGTGGGAAGAACGGCGGACGCTCTTGCCTCACTTAATGTTGTTGCGAAAAAGGCGTACAGCTACTCGGCTCGACTCAGCGTTTACAAGCGCTATGTTCTGCTCGGTGAGGACGCGAAAGCAGGCAAGACACTTGCAGCAGGTGTCAAAGTACTGAAAGGAAATCCCGAATTAACCGCTGTCTATACGCAGTATCTGTTAAGACACGGAAAGACAAAAGAGGCCGTGAAAATCTCCTCTGTCTTGCAGGGCACATCTTACGGCTCTCTCAACGCAGAAGCAATGCTTCGCTCCTCTGTTGACAGCGCTTCTTATCACGATTCAAGATACATTCAGACATACATCGATTCATTCACGCGAACAAAGAACTCATATTGGCTGAGAAATGCTGCCTCTCTTTATATGGGAAGCGGCGAAAAAGACAAAGCCGCGTCGCTTTATCCGGGCAGCATTCAGTCGAGGGCTGATGCTATCTTCTGGGCTTGCGTCTTTTATGACAGACGCGATTATGGAAGCGCGCTCAATGTCCTTGACGAAGCAAAAAAAATCAGTGCCTATGAAAAGAAATCTGCAGAAATAGATGCCGCGATAACTGCACTTGAAAGCGATTCGTACATACTTTTCGGCGATGAGAAAAAGTCTTACGACATTCGCTGTGCGTTCTTGAGCGCTTATTCACTATCTCTTTCAGAAGATGATTCTTCGTATTCGCTTTTGCCGTCGCTTCTTGTCAACAATGCGTACTGGGACAAAAAACATGGCGATTACATCAGCCGCTACACGACGCTCAACAAGCTCATTTCGCAGTTTCCGACATTCGTTCCAGGTCTTATCGCGTACAGCAATTATGCGCTCGACACTTCGGCAATGAGCGAGAACGACCCGCTTACTGTCGCAGTGCGGCAGACTGGCTTGAAGTCCCTCGATATGATTGAGTACGACAAAATCACCAAGATTCCTATCGAAGATGCGCTGTATCAAATGCGCGATTTGCGCTCACCGGAGCTTGTTGCGATTCGCCAGCGGCTTTTGGACGCAGGACGCACAAAAAGAACGCTCAACGAGAAAATCGCAAACGTTTATGAAGTCCTTGAAGGAACGGAGCGCTCCCGAAATCTCTATCCGCCGCTTTTGGCAGAGTACGCAGTCGAGCGCCTTCTTGAACTTGGGCAGTATGAAGAGGCGAAAACTCTTTTTGATAATTACATAAAAGCGCGCTACGAAGACGAGAAAATCTTTGAGACGCCTGAGAAACTTGATTACTGGGAAGGCGAGTGCCAAGCATATTTTGATTGCGTTGAAGGCGATATTGATGAGGCTCAGACGCTGTTTGAGTATCTTGTGTATCACGGACAGCGAAAATCGGTGAACTTCGTTTCTAGCGCGAATGCAAACGATTACGCGGTCGAGCCGATGGTGAACTTGGCAGTTATTTACGAAGTTCAGGGAAGAGTGCAGAACGCGCTCAAACTCTATCGCGACGCTTCCATTTCGACCGACGACAATTTTGTGAAGGCTGAGATTCTTTACAGAATTGCGGGCATTCATCGCTCGCAAGGCGACGTTGAGAATGCTTTGAGCGTCTTGAGATTCTGCCTTGACCTCAACGGCGGACACGAAAAGGCGCGTCAGATGTACAGGACACTTTCGCACTAAAAAGAAAACGGGGACGAAAAAATCAGTCCCCGCTTTTTTTATCTGAAAATTATTTGCTTACCGTCTTTTTGCTTCTTTGCAAAACCTTGCTGTTCGCCTCGTTGATTTCATGCGAAATCTTTTTCGCTACTTCCTCATAAGTCGCGCTGTCAAGCCTGACTGCGACATTCAGATACGGCACAAGCTCGTCGTTGACCACCGCCAGAAGCGTCTTCCGCACCTCCGTGGCGCTCTCGCCGCCTTCGGTTTTGCCGACCGTGAGCGTCTTTTCCTCCGCCTTGAAGCTGTCCTCCGCTTCTCGAAGCTCCGTGACGATGGAAGAAACGCCGTCGAGCGCCTTCAAAGCCGCTTTCGCCTCGTCGCTTTGCAAGTCGGTCAGGAAACTTTCAATCTGAGCCGACTCGCTCGCCAAGTCAAGACGCGCAATCCCGCGGTATTTGTTCGCGACCAGAAGAAGAGCGGCCGCCGCTTGTGACTTTTCGGCAATCGGAAGCCTACTGTAGCCCTCCAAAGCGCTGAAAATCGCAGTGAGCGCAGCATCGCGCCTTGCGTCCGCCTCCGGCAGTCGTGAAATCACCTTGGATTTGTTGATTGCGACCACAAGTTTGCTTGTCAAATCGGAGACTTTGGTGTTAATCGCTGTCCAAAATCTGTCTTCTTTTGGCGCGGGGTATTCATCGTACCACGTTGCAAACTTCCCCGTCAGGTGAGCGAACTCCGCCACCTGAATACCATTGCTGACTTTTGAAACTTGATTCATAAGCCCTCCAAAACTTGCTAAGAGAGAAAATACTCCCATTGCGCTTTTATGGCAAGACTTTTATTTCTCAAAAAAAGCCGTTCCAAAACTGGAATTGCCCAAAACACTTTGTAATGACCAATTCCGAAACTGGAATTGCTCAAAACACGCTGTAATGACCAATTCCGAAACTGGAATTGCGAAAAACACGCTGTAATGACCAATTCCAAAACTGGAATTGCCCAAAACACTTTGAAATGACCAATTCCAAAACTGGAATTGCCCAAAACACGCTGTAATGAGCAATTCCGAAACTGGAATTGCGAAAAACGGGGAGGGGCGGGAGGAACGGGGGGAAAAAAGTTTGCCGATAAATAAAAAATGAGCGTCGAAGAAAATGATTTTGAGAAAGCGAAGGAGAAAAAGCTTTGGCAGGTGCGCTTTGCGGAGGCAAGAGCCGTGCTGGACACCCTTTTCTGTGACATTGCTGACATGCTGCTGTACGACAGCGACAAGACGCTTTCTATGGTGGTTTCCCGAAGCGACTTTGAAAAGAGGATTGCGCTGGGGTTCGACCGTGACGACGGTTCTGTTGTGGAAGTCTCGCTTGCGACGGCGTGGACGCGTGTGTGGTGCAGGCGTCTTGGGGATTTCGTTGCGGCATTCAGGGATGGGGCTGTCGACGAGGAGCTGCTTTCGTTCGATTCGCCTGCGATGCGGGTGCGGATTTATTCGCTTTTGAAGGTGCAGAACGGTGTGCTGAGGCGTGCTGACAGGCTCATCCGCAAAGTCAGGATTCCTGACGGGATTAAGGTTTTGGGAGAGAGGGCTTTTTCGGGGTGTGTCTGGCTGAAGAGCGTTGAAATCCCGAAAAGCGTTGAGGTTTTGGACACTCGGGCTTTCTGGAGGTGCATGCGGCTTTCGGCGCTGACGGTGGACGCTGAGAACGAGCATTTTTGCACTGTGGGGAACACTCTTTACACGAAGGACTTGTCAACTTTGCTTTTCACCCCCTGTTGTGCAGCTCCGACGCTTGTGGACGGTGTGAAAATCATCAAAAAGCGTGCGTTTGTGTTCAACTCGGTTCTGAAATCGCTGAAACTTCCCGACAGCGTGGAGAAAATCGAGGCTGCTTTTTACTGCACAAGGCTTGAGCGCCTTGAGCTGAACGAGGGGCTTCGCGAAATTGCGGGAGAGACTTTTCAATCGTGCAATTTTCTCAAAGAGGTCGTGATTCCAAGCACGCTTCCGGTCTTGCGGGACAATACGTTCTTTGTTTGTCCGAAGCTGGAGAAAGTCATTCTTCGAGGAAACACAAAAATTGAGCCGAAAGCGTTTTTGTACTGCGGGAACAGATTTTTGCTCGTGCAGTCGTGAGAGAAAGCGCTTATGCTTCATTTTTGCTGCTGCAAAAGCAGTGAGAGATTCTCAAACTTGACCGCCGAGCCTTTTGAAGCAAAAAGACTCAGCAAAGAGCCGACAGAGTTGTAAACGCGCCCTGTAAGGCTTGTTACGCCGTCAATGCAGAACACAAAGCAAGAGCCTTCTTGAAAATAAGTGAACGAATAACTTTGCTTTGTCTTTAGCTCTGCGTCAGCATAGGTCAAAAGCGTCTCTCCGTCGTCTGCAAGGAGCGAAATCATATCTTTTTGGCTGTCGATTAAAATCAGCTTGCTCTGCTCTTCGTCTTCACACGCAAAATGAAGTCCAAATGAGCCTCTTTCAAAAAAACTGAACTCTCCTTTGAGCAAAAACTTGTCGCTCGCGATGCAAAGACTCTTTTTTGCGTTATCTTTCTTTGCGTTCAGGAGCGTTTTTGAGCCTTTGAGAAGCGTTTTCTCCTCGTTCGTGAAAGAGGAGAGAACTGAGGACGGAATGGAAAGATACAAACTGCCGTCATCTTTCTGGTTTATTTTGAGCGCGACGATATTTCCCGCCCAACCTGTAACCGCGCTTATAAAAGACGGCTCTTCGCTTCGGCGAACCCAGCCCACAAAATAATTCTCGCCGTCTTTTTCTGCGTGTTTTGCCGCATACAAGAGCTTTCCGTCAAGGCGTCGTGGATTTGAATATTGACCGTAAGGCGTTTTTGCGACTGCATAAAAGTGCGTGTCGTCCTGCGCGGAGTAGGTGAGGTAGTGATAGCCGTTCATCTCGAACGTGTCGCTGCACTCAAGGTTGAAGTACGCTCCGCTGTCGTCGGTGAAAATAATGCCGTCATACGAAACATTTTCAAGGTGGTTTACGGATAAAGATAAGTATTATGAGTTTTCTAAAGAAAAGGAAATCGTTGGGCTGTTCTATTTGTCTGATAAGAGAGATTATTATCCGAAAAAGCGTTTAGTATATCTGGGAAATGTTAACACAAAAGGATATGACTACGAAGAGAGACCGTGGAACAAATTCTATCAATTCAGCTTTTATAAAAACGAGAGCTATTTGTTGGAATTAGCTTCTTCTTGGGCAGGGAAAACCAGCTGGCCGGATGGAGCTCTCCTGCCCAAGCCCGAAATTGGGGAATAGCTGAGTAA
>CACYWZ010000053.1 GCA_902778325.1 uncultured Spirochaetaceae bacterium | reverse complement strand
AAGGCGCTCAAAGAACGTCGCAGTATCAGAAAGTTTTCGGACAAGGCTGTTCCGAAAGACAAAATCGAAGCCATCATCGAAGCGGGCTTGTATGCTCCGAGCGGTATGGGAAAGCAGGGGGCGGCTATCGTTGCCGTAACACGAAAAGACCTCCGCGACAAGATTGCGGCGATGAATGCAAAGATTATGGGACACGACGGTTTTGACCCGTTCTATGGCGCTCCTGTTATCCTCATCGTTTTGGGCGACAAAAACGTGGGCACTTATCTTTATGACGGCTCTCTCGTGATGGGCAATCTTATGAATGCGGCTTACAGCGAAGGCTTGGGAAGCATTTGGATTCATCGCGCAAAAGAAGAGTTCGAGAGCGAAGAGGGAAAGGCTATTCTCAAGGAACTCGGAATCGAGGGCGATTGGGAAGGAATCGGACACTGCGCTCTCGGCTTTGCAGATGTCGAGCCACCTCGCGCGCCTGAAAGAAAAGAAGGTCGCGTGTTCTGGGCAGAATAAGAAAAGGAGATTGAATAAAAATGACAGACGTTGAGAAAGTCAAAGATTATCTTGATAAGGCAAAAGTCTTTTATTTGACGACAGTTGACGGCGACAAGCCAAAATGTCGCCCGTTCGGCTTTTCGATGATTGAAGACGGAAAGCTCTTCTTTGGAACAGGCACTTTCAAGGACTGCTACAAGCAGCTTGAGAAGAACCCGAACATCGAAATCTCTGCGATGGGCGCAGGCGGTTGGCTCAGGCTTTACGGCAAGGCGAAAATCGTTGAAAACGAGGCTTTGAGCCAGAAAGCGCTCGACGCTCTTCCTGCTGTGAAGAAACTCTACGAGGCGAACGGCTGGAAGATGGGCATGTTCTATCTTGAAGACGCTACGGCTGAGTTTCGCGATATGACGAGCATCAAAGAGAAAATCGAGTTCTAACTTAAGCCTTTGACTCATCAAAATCCCTTTTCCCCCTTGGAAGAGGGATTTTGTTTTTACAATGCGCTCATTTGTGCTATAATCTCATTATGCCAATAGCACAATATATTAAAGAAACGATGAACAGCAAGGGTGCTTCTGTCATCAGGAAGATGTTTGAAGAAGGAAACGCGCTGAAAGCCAAATATGGCGAAGACAACGTGTTTGATTTCAGCCTCGGAAACCCGGACCTCGACCCACCAGAAGAGGTTTTGAGCGCGATAGAAGAGATTGCCAAAGACAAAAGCCACGGCGCACACGGCTATATGCCGAACGCGGGCTACATGGAAGCGCGAAAAGCCATGGCAGCAAAGACAAAAAAAGAGCAGGGCGTTGACGTTAAAGCTGAGAATATCTGCATGACAGTTGGCGCGGCAGGTGCGCTTAACTGCGTGTTCAAGGCGATTTTGAACGCGGGCGACAACGTGGTCGTTCCCTCTCCGTTCTTTGCCGAGTACCGCCATTATGTGCATAATCAGGGCGCAGAGCTAATCGAAGTTCCCACAAAAGCGGATTTCTCGCTCGACACAGATGCGATTGCAAAAGCCCTAAACGAAAAGACAGCCGCAGTTCTCATCAACACACCGAACAACCCGACAGGCAAGATTTATAGCGAAGACGACATCAAATCCCTCGCCGAAGTCTTGAACGCGCACGAGAAAAAATACGGCTACAAGCCTTATCTCATCTCTGACGAGCCATATCGCGCCATCGCTTACGACGGACGCGAGGTTGCGCCAGCCTTCCCAGTGTACGACGAGGCTGTGATTGTAACATCATTCGCAAAGAACATTTCTATCCCAGGCGAGCGTATCGGCTACATCGCCGTGAACCCAAGAGCAAAAGACGCGGCTGAGTTTATTGCGGCGTGTATCTTTGCAAATCGCATTCTTGGCTTTGTAAACGCTCCCGCCTTTTTTCAGAAAGTCGTGGCGAAAAGTTGGAACGCCAAAGTTGACTATTCGTCTTACGAAAAGAGACGCAACGAAATTATGGCTGTTCTCGACGCAGCGAGCATCGAATACGCAAAGCCTGAGGGCGCATTCTACATTTTCTGCAAAGTGCCTGACAAGTGGAACGGTGATGACATGGCGTTTAGCGAGCATTTGAAAAAGTTCTTTATCATCTCAGCTCCTGGCGCAGGCTTTGGCAAAAAAGGCTGGATTCGCCTTGCTTACTGCGTGAGCGAGAAGACGATTGTCAATTCAAAGAATGCCTTTATGCTTGCGATGGCTGAATAGGTGTCAATCCTAGTGCTGATAAAGCGATTATCACAACTGTGATACAGAGAGTATATATTCTGAGTAATGAAAGGGGGAACTCTTATGAAAATTTTGATGGTGACGGCAGAGGCTGTTCCGTTCGCAAAGACGGGCGGTTTGGCGGATATGGTGAGTGCGCTTTCTATCGCGTTGGCGCAAAAAGGGCATGATGTGAAAATCGTTATGCCGCGATACTACAAAATCAACCGCGATAATCTTGAAAAGCTAGAAGGTCCGCTTCATGTTGCGACGGGCTACGGCGGAGCGTGGACGGCGGTCTACAAGACGAAAATGCCAGGCTGCGATAAGGTTGAGGTGTATTTTATTGACCACGAGCAGTGTTTCGGTCGCGACGGCATTTATGGCTCAAAATCAGAGCCAGATTTCCACGACAACCCGTATCGTTTTGCGCTTTTGGCGCACGGTGCGTTCCAGATTTGTCGCAAAATCGCATGGATGCCAGACATTGTTCACGCTCATGACTGGTCTGCGGCTTTGGCGAACGTTCTCACGCGGCACGTTTGCAAATGGTGCGGCTTTGGCGACACGGCTTCTGTCTTCACGATTCACAACTTGGGCTATCAAGGTCAGTACGGCAAGGACAAGTTTGCAGACCTCGGCATTGACTGGGGGCTTTTCTATGGCGCGGGCTTCGAGCATCAGGGTGGCATGAACTTCTTGCAGGCGGGTCTTACAACTGCGGATATGATTACGACGGTTTCTCCGACTTACGCGAACGAGGTGCAGAGCGCAGAGGGCGGCTTTGGACTTGACGGGCTTTTGAGGCACAGAAGCGAGGTTTTGCGGGGCATTTTGAACGGCGTGGACACTCAAGTTTGGAATCCGTCGCTTGACAAGCATTTGCCAGCGAACTACAGCGCGGCGGACTTGAGCGGAAAGAAGGTTTGCAAAGAGGCTTTGCAGCGCAAAATGGGGCTTGACGTGAACCCAGATGTTCCTGTGATTGGCATTGTTACGCGCTTGGCTGACCAGAAGGGTATCGCCGAAGTCTTTGCGCCGACTTATGGCTGTTTGTATCGCCTTTGCACCACGATGAACGTGCAGGTTGTGGTCTTGGGAAGTGGCGAGAAATGGTGCGAGAGCGAGATTTACTCTCTTCAGGCAAAGCTGCCGAACTTCCGCGCTTTCATCGGCTACGACGAGAGTTTGAGCCACCTTGTTGAAGCAGGCTCAGACTTCTTTTTGATGCCGTCGAAATACGAGCCGTGCGGACTCAATCAGATGTACTCTCTTCTCTACGGAACGCTTCCTATTGTGCGCAGAACTGGCGGTTTGGCGGACACTGTTGAGCAGTACAATCAGGACACAGGCGAGGGCGACGGCTTCTTGTTCGACTCTCTCACGCCGAATGCGATTTACGACACGGTGGGCTGGGCTGTCTGGGCGTACTACAACCGCAAGGACGACATCGCCAAAATGCAGCAGCGTGGCATGAACAAGAAGTTTGGCTGGGACATTGCGGCAGACGAATACTTGAAGGTCTATCACGAGGCTGTTCTCCGCGGTATCGGTCACGAATACATCGAGTAACACAGGCACAGCCTGTTTCTCAAAGACGAGGTCTGAGTTCACAAAAATCACAGGCATGGTCTAGGCTGTGCTTGTGTTTGCTTGTCGACAATGATTTGTGGTGTGTGGTAAAATAAAGACGATGAGTTTTTGGAGGTGAAATATGTCTGATACGGCAATGGCTGATTTTATGAGGATAACTGATTCTTTTTCTGGCGAAGAGCTTGTTTCTGCAATTTCGATTTTGACCGAAAAACTCAAAAACTTTCTTGTAAAAGAAAATACTTCTTCTCTTGAAGATGATTTATTGAGCGAGCGAGCAGAAATCCGTTCAAAGATTGCATCAGGAACACTTAAAACATATTCCACAATGGAGGAATATCGCCGTGCCCAATCGTTATAAGTTTGCAACAACAAAGAAATTTGACAAAGAATATGCTAAATTGAATGAAAGCGACAAGAAAATTGTTGATTCTGTTGTTGAGATGTTGCTTTCGGGTGAGCCTCTGCCAGAAAAATATCGCGACCACCAGCTAAAAGGCAATCTGAAAGACTTTCGTGATTGTCATGTAAAGCCCGATCTTGTTTTGATTTACGGCAAAGAAAACGATGTTTTGATTATTACGGCTTACAGAATAAATTCTCACAGTGAGCTTGGTTTATAGCCGTCACATGTTGCTTTCTCAAAATCACAGGCATGGTCTAGGCTGTGCCTGTGTTTGTCAAAAGAGTGTTAAAAGAATGTCAAGAGGGTAGAGATATAATTTTTTTACCTTGAAAAGGCTGTGTGAAAAATATACGATAATGCTGTATTTTAAATCCTACAGGTGAAAATATGAGCATATTCGATATTTTAGGCCCCGTGATGGTAGGCCCTTCCAGCTCGCACACGGCGGGCGCGGTCAGAATCGGGAACGTTTGCCGAAAACTTTTGGGCGAAGATGTAAAAAACGCAGAAATCTTTTTGCACGGCTCTTTTGCTGAAACTGGCAAGGGACACGGAACGGACAAGGCTCTGATTGCGGGGCTTTTGGGAATGGACACCGACAATCTTGAAATCCCGAACAGTTTTGAGATTGCCAAAAAAGCGAATCTTGATTTTTCTATCAGTAAAATCTTTATCGAGGACGCACACCCCAATTCTGTGCTTTTGAAGCTCAAATCCGAGAACCGCTCTCTTGAAATCCTTGCGTCTTCTCGCGGCGGCGGGCGTATCTGCATTGACAAAATCGACGACATCGAAACCGACTTCACGGGCGATTATCCCACGCTGATTGTGCACAATCTTGACCAGCCCGGACACGTTGCCGAAGTCGCGTCAATGCTGGCTCACAAGGGCGTTAATATCGCGACGATGAAACTTTATCGCAACAAAAAGGGTGGCTACGCAGTTATGATTATCGAAACCGACCAAGCCATTCCTGCTGAGGCTCTGGCGTGGCTTCACCGCGTGGAAGGCGTGATTAAGGTTACTTATTTGAATATTCGCGACGAGTGATTTTTTTTGGAATAATTAGGAGAAAAAGAATGAGTTTTGAGAGCATGGCGGAATGGTGCAAGGCGGGCGCGGACAAAGGGCTTTTTGAGGCGGCTGTGGCGGAGGAGATGGCTGACGGCGGGCTTGGCAGAGATGAAGTTTTGGGCAAGATGGCTCGGCTTTGGAGCGTGATGAAAGAATCGGCAAAGAACTACGACGGGGATTTGCGTTCTCAGAGCGGGCTTTCTGGCGGGGACGCTGCCAAGTTCAAAGCATACAAGTCGGCTTTTTTTGGGGATTTTTTGAGCAGTGTGATTTATTATGCTCTTGCGATTGCTGAATCGAATGCTTGTATGAAGTGCATTGTGGCTTCTCCCACAGCGGGTTCTTGTGGTGTTTTGCCTGCGGTGCTGATTCCGTTTGCGGCTCGTGCGGGCGGTTCGGCTGAATCCGAAGCGAAAATCATCGAGGCGCTGTTTGTGTCAGGCGGAATTGGCGAGGTGATTGCGAAAAAGGCGAGCATTGCGGGTGCGGAGTGTGGCTGTCAGGCGGAAATCGGCACTGCTTCGGCGATGGCTGCGGGTGCGCTGGCGTATTTGCAGGACGGGGACGCGGAGACGGTGTGCAATGCGTGTGCAATCGCGATGAAAGGGCTTCTGGGGCTTGTCTGCGACCCTGTGGCGGGCTTGGTGGAAGTGCCGTGCGTGAAGCGGAACGTGATTGGAGCGGTGAATGCGGTAACTTCTGCGGATTTGGCTTTGTCTGGGATAAAGTCGCGGATTCCTGCTGACGAGGTGTTTGAGGCGATGAAGTCTGTCGGTCTGTCGCTTCCGAAGAGCCTAAAGGAAACTGCGGAGGGTGGTCTTGCGGCAACAGCGACGGCGAGGGCGTTACAAGCTGCGCTTTTGTAGGTGGATAACTATAGAAAAAGACGTAAGTTCGTGCTATAAGGTGAACACAGTGTGCAGAGCGTTTGAAGAGTACGGAAATGAAAAAGCGGCAGAAGCAAGAAAAGAAAAAGCTGTTGAGGTTGCAAAGAAATTACTTCAAGATGGCTCTATGCCATTAGAGCGCATTGCCGACATCGCTGATTTGCCTTTGCAACAGATTCAACAACTGGCGGAGCAAGTCAAAGCCTAGTCGACAGCCTGAAAAAGAACGCATTGTAAAGAGCGATTAAGAGGTTTGTTTTTCATATCAAGGAAATTCGTTTTCCAACATCGGAAATTCTTTTTCCAAGATAGGAAATTCCTTTTCCAACATTGGAAATTGTTCCTCCAAGATAGGAAATTCGTTTTCCGACATTGGAAATTGTTCCTCCAAGATGGGAAATCTCTTTTCCGACATTGGAAATTATTCTTCCAAGATGGGAAATTCCTTTTCCGACATTGGAAATTGTTCCTCCAAGATGGGAAATCTTTTTTCCGACATCGGGGAAACAAATTTCGATGTGTTTTTTTCTCTAAAATATCAAAAAACTCTATTGTCAAATGAAATATTAAACATATATAATATTTCCATGCTCAGACCACTTGACTCGCAGACCCCTGCATCCATAATCTTAGCAACAAGCAACAAGCAACAAGCAACAAGCAACAAGCAACAAGCAACAAGGACGCATAGCGTCTTTTGTGGAGAAGTTTTTTATTTTAACAGGTCCTAAGAAAAATACCAAAAAGATACTGGCAACGAAAAATGTTTTAAAAATATCCAGAAGGGAAATTTTATGCTGAAGAAATCTATAACTGTTCTTTCGTCTATTGTTATCTTTGTAAATCTCGTTTTGATTTGTGTTTTGTTTTCTTTTATCGCCAAAGGCGGCGATAGAAAAATTGAGTCGTCAAACAAAATCCTTTGCGATGAGATTTTCACAAAACTGCTTGAAAAGCTCAATGAGCCGATTATCATTTCAAGAATGATGGCGCAGGATTCTTTTCTTCTGGATTTCTTGCGGAACGAGGGCGAGCTGAAGCACGACGAAGAGGTCATGAAAGAGTATCTTTCGCGCATAAAAGACGAATTCGGCTTTTCGCAGGCGACGCTTATCAGCGCGAAAACCCACCGCTATTATCGCGACGATGAAATGCACAAAATCATAAATCCTTTGGGCGACAGCCACGACGTGTGGTTCAATAAGTTCGAGCAGAGCAACGTGGATTATGCGTTCAACATTTACAGAAGCCCGTCAGGATTTGAATATTCTTCGCTCTACATCAACTTTCGTATTAACGACGACGACGGCACTTTTTTGGGCGTTTCAAGTCCCGCTTTTGCCTTGAAGGACATTATCGATTTCATAGTCGAGCTTGAAAAGACATACAATGTCAAAATCAACACGACAGACGATTTGGGAACTGTCATGCTTGATAATAATTATTCAGATATTGGAATCACAAGCCTTGCTTATCTGCTTTGCAAAAAAGAGGGGCTGTGTTACAAGCAAAAGGGAATTTCTGGCTTTGTGGCTTCTCAGTATATTCCAAATTTGGATTGGTATTTTGTTGTCCGTAGCGACGGAGATGGCATAAAAGACAGTTCGCAGTTGTTTTATCTTGTCTCGATTCTTCTCTTTGCGCTTGATTTATTGGTGCTGTTTTCGGCGCGAACTGCCTTGCACGGCAAGAAAAAGATTCTGCTTGAGCCGAAAGAAAACATCGACAGCCTTACGGGACTTGCGAACCGCAACTATTTCAAAGAGCAGCTCGGAGAGCGCGGCTATTTCAACACGACGACGTATAAATGCATCGCGGTTTTCGACATCGATTATTTCAAAGAGGCGAACGACAACCTGAACGGAGATGAGGCATTGCTTTCTGTGGTGAAAACGATGTCGGCCCTGCTTTCAAACAACGGCGTCATTCTCCGCTGGGGAGGCGATGAGTTCGTGGTGCTTTTTGAGATGGGAATCGAAAAGGCGTACAAAATCTGCAAGGAATTCTGCAAGCAGATAGAAGAAGGCAAGATGATAACAGTGTCTGTCGGGCTTACGGCGATAAACCTCTTCGACAACATCAAGACGAATTATCACAGAGCGGCGCGCTATTGCTACCAAGTGAAAGAAATCGGCGGAAACGGAGTGAAAAAAGACTAAATGAAATCCATTCGTACAAGACTTAGTTTGTCCTATATCCTGATGATTATTGCTTTGTGGCTCACTATCGGCGCAATCAGCGTTTTCTATCTTCGCTCTGCCATAATGCAGCACGCCACGACTTCCATGCACTTTATTTTGGACAGCAAGGTCTCTGAATTGAACAACGCTTTCCACTCGCTTTCGAAGAACGTGAAGGGCATGAAAGACTTTATCGAAAAAAGCAATGTGTACGACGACGATTTTTATGACAAGGTGAAAGAGCGCGCTGTTCTCACGCTCGGCGACCAGCTGTTCGTGAAGTCTTTTTATCTGTGTCCTGATTTTGAGACGACAGACAACTCAAAATGCTTGTTCATGCTGAACATCATGAACGCACAAGGAACGTACAGGGCGATTGAGCTTCAGGAAGATTTTATCGACGTGTCTTTTGACGTGAAGAGCGGCAAAAAGGTCGGCAAGAAGTTCATTCCGTGGTACTATGCAGCAAAAGAAAACCCGTTCCCGCAGTGGATAGGACCATACAACAACTTCAATACGGAGCAGCAAAGTTTTACGATTTCATATTTTGAGCCGCTTTACAAAAACAAGGCTTTCGCGGGTGTTACAGGCGTGGAAATCAGCAATCTTTCTATCCGCTCCTGCATAGACAGCCTTGATTACGGAGAGGCTTTTATCTTTTTGGTGAGCAGCACGGGCGATTTGATTTATCACAAGGATTTTTTGCAGGGGCTTTGGTCGAGCGATTTTCATCAGAACAAAGACATTGAGAGCGTCAGCGAGTTCTTTTCTGATGAATACGTCAACAGCCAAAAAACTTATGCGTATGAATACAAAGGCGAGAAGCACAGAGTAATGCTCGAAAGCCTTAGCAACGGAATGGTCATCGCGCTTTCTGTGCCTGAAAAGCAGCTGTTCGCGCTCCAAAACACAATGCTCTTCCAGATGATGCTGCTGCTTATCATTTCGCTGATGACAGCGGTTTTCATCGTGAACTACCTTACCGACAAAATCGTGCGTCCGATAGAAATCATCACGAAAGCCACGGGATGCATCGCCCACGGCGAGCTGAGCACAAAAATCCCGATAGAGTCCAAAGACGAACTCGGAGTGCTTGCCTCTTCCATTCTCAAAATCGAAGAGTCTCTCTCTGAATACATTGAAAAACTGCGCTCGATGTCCTACACGGATTCTATGACGAATTGCAGGAACAAGAGCGCGTATCTCAAAAAGCTCTCGCAAATCGAGAAGCGCATCGCCGAAGACATGGTGGATTTCACGGTGTATGTGTTCGACGTGAACGGCTTGAAGCGCATCAACGACACGAAAGGTCACGAGATTGGCGACGAGCTGATAAAAGCCGCGGCGGGTGCGATAAAGACGGTGTTTTCAGAAGACGAGATATTCCGCACGGGAGGAGATGAGTTCGCTGTCATTACGGAAAGCTCTCGCGACAAAATCGAGGGCAATATGGCATCTTTTGTCCAGGCGGTTGACGAGTTCAACAAGGAAAACGAGTGCAAAGACAAAGAGAAAAGAAGTGATTTCACACTTGCCGTGTCGGTAGGATACGCGAGCTTTGAGAAAGGCGTGGACAGGGAATACAAGAACGTCTACGACCGCGCCGACAAAGCGATGTACGAAACGAAAGAAGCGTTCTACAAAAGCCACGAGGATATGCGCAGAATGTAGTATTGCAGGCGGCGAGTTCACAAAAGAAAGCGGCTTGAAGAAAAAAAAGATGACCGGACACTTTCGGAGCGTTAGAAAGCCAAAAACTGAAAAAATGACGTTCGGGAAAACCCCGAAAGCCAAAAACTGAAAAAATGACGTTCGGGAAAAAAACCGAAAGCCAAAAAATGAAAAAATGGCGTTTGGGAAAATCCCGAAAGCCAAAAACTGAAAAAATGATGTTCGGGAAAACCCCGAAAGCCAAAAATTGAAAAAATGGCGTTCGGGAAAACCCCGAAAGCCAAAAACTGAAAAAATAGCGTTCGGGAAAATCCCGAATGAGTTCAAAAACTTGTAAAGCCCACAAAGTTCCATTATATTGTTTCTTATGACAGATATTTTGAAAATTGAAAACGGCGTGCTAAGAGCATGCACGGACAAGAGCGTGACGAGCGTGGTGATACCCGATGGCGTCAGGAGAATCGGCAGAATAGCGTTCCTTGATTGCGCTTCTCTTGTGTCGGTTGAGATTCCCGAAGGCGTCAGGTACATCGACGAGAGGGCGTTCAATCGTTGCTCTTCGCTTGAGTCGGTGGTGCTCCCGTCGAGCGTCACGGAAATCGGCGAGTATGCGTTCAGAACCTGCAAATCGCTTAAGTCGGTGGTGATAAAGTCAAGCGCCACGAAAATCTGCGAGGGTGCGTTCGAGTACTGCGAGTCGATTACCTCGGTGGAATTCAGTGGAACGGTGGCACAGTGGAAAGAGGTGGAAGGCAAAGAAGTGAATATTCTTCACTACATTCCCGCAATGAGCGTTAAGTGCTCGGACGGCGAATGGCAGAAACCCGTCATTTTTGTGAAAGACGGCATCGCCGTGAAATGCCTTTACAATAAAGCAACGAGCGTGGAGATTCCCGAAGGCGTCACGGTAATCGGCGCGGGTGCGTTCTATGGCTGCGAGTCGCTTTCGTCGGTTGTGATTCCTGAGGGCGTCACGGCAATCGGCAATTGGGCGTTCTATGACTGCAAGTCGCTTTCTTCGGTGGTGATCCCGCCCGGCGTCACGGAAATCGGCGAGGAGGCGTTCATGGGCTGCAACATCAACGAGCTTTCGCATCCTCTCCTCGCTATAAAGGACGGACTCGTGGTCAAGGGCAGCAAAGTCTTGTATTGTGCAAGCCAGAGCGGCTCTGTCACGATACCCGATGGCGTCATGGAAATTGGCGGAATGGCGTTCCGTAACTGCACGTCGCTTACGTCGGTGGTGATACCCGAGGGCGTCACGGAAATCGGCGCGAGTGCGTTCTTTGCTTGCACGTCGCTTACGTCGGTGGTGATTCCGCCCGGCGTCACGGAAATCGGCTTCGAGGCATTCTGTGGCTGCAAGTCGCTTACATCGGTGGTGATACCCGAGGGCGTCACGGAAATCGGCACGAGTGCGTTCCGTGGCTGCGAGTCGCTTAAGTCAGTGGTGATTTCTGAGGGCGTCACGGAAATCTACGAGAGGGCGTTCCGTGACTGCACGTCGCTTACGTCGGTTGTGATTCCTGAGGGCGTCACAGAAATCGGCGAGGAGGCGTTCTGTGGATGCACGTCGCTTTCGTCGGTAGAGATTCCGTCAAGCGTCACGGCAATCGGCTATAAGGCGTTCTATGGTTGCAAGTCGCTTTCGTCGATAGAGATTCCGTCCAGCGTCACGGAAATCGACGGGGGTGCGTTCTTTGGTTGCACGTTGCTTTCGTCGGTAGAGATTCCGTCCAGCGTCACGGTAATCGTCGCGAGTACGTTCGAGGGGTGCACGTTACTTTCGTCGGTAGAGATTCCGTCCAGCGTCACGGTAATCAGCGCGGGTGCGTTCAAAGACTGCACGTCGCTTACGTCAGTGGCGTTCAGCGGAACGGTGGCTCAGTGGAAATCGGTGGAAAAAGGTATCCGTTGGAACGATGGCGTTCCTGCAACGAGCGTGAAGTGCTCGGACGGCGAAGCGGAACTGTAGCGGAAAAAACAAAACGGCGCACATTGAGTTTTTCTTCAAAGTGCGCCGTTTTGCTTGTGTGCAGTGAAAAGTAGGCTGTGCCTATGATTCGCTGTAGTCTTTTGGGGTGTAGATATTAGTTTTGGAAAGAACCTCGATTAAATATCCCTTTTCTTTCAAACCCGCCTCTATTTCGTTCAAAATCGCTTCACTCCGCGCCTTCACCGTGTGATAATGATAGCCGTGAGTGATGTTCTTGAGCGGAGTCGAAACACCACTTTTCATATCAGCGATAAAGTTCTTGACATCGCGGACAGACGCAATATTCAAGGGTGCAGAAATTGTTCCATAAACCTTATGCTCCACGAACACATCAAGCACCGTCCCGCCAAGATTCACGATGAGCGTCAACTCGTCTTCGGTTTCCTCGTCAGTGTGCTTCACCTTGAACACGCGGCGGTTTTCGGCGTTCTTCAAAAGCAAATATCCCGCTTTCACCGCCATTAAGTCGGGGTGAGAGGCTCGCAAAATCGAAATGTCGTTCACGATAACCTGCCTGCTCACGCCGAAAGTTTGAGCCAACTCGCTGCCTTTCACAGCAGAAGTGGCGTTTGTCAAAATCTCTATAATCTTTGCTCTTCTTTCTTCTCCACGAATTGCCATAAGCGTATTATACAAAAAAGATTAGATTGCGTGTAGATTTTTCAGCGACAAATCAAGAATCGGAGCGGAGTGGGTGAGCGCACCGCTAGAAACATAATCCACGCCCAAGTCAGCAAGACGAGCGATGTTCTCTTTTGTAACGTTGCCCGACACTTCAACTTCCGCCTTCTTGTTGATAATCTTCATCGCCTCAGCCATTGCCTCATGACTCATATTGTCAAGCATTATGATGTCCGCACCCGCTTCCACGGCTTCTTTCACTTGCTCTAAGCTCTCAACTTCAACCTCGATTTTGCGAACAAAAGGCGCGTAATCTTTCGCCATCTTGATAGCCTTTGCAACCCCGCCAGCAGCGCCGATATGGTTGTCTTTGAGCAAAACGCCGTCAGAAAGATTGTAGCGATGATTGTTGCCACCGCCAACGCGCACAGCGTATTTTTCAAAAATGCGGTTGTTCGGGCTTGTCTTTCGCGTGTCCAAGAGCTTTATGCCAGTGCCAGAAAGGAGCTTTGCGGTTTCTCTCGTGTAGGTCGCAATGCCGCTCATTCGCTGCAAGTAATTGAGCGCAACCCGCTCGCCCGAAAGCAACACGCGAATGTCGCCCGTAACCTTGCCGAGCTTGTCGCCCTTTTTCACCTCATCGCCGTCTTTCACGTTAAAAGCGACCTTTGTGTCTTTGTCCAGAAGATAAAACACGCGAGCAAACACGTCCAAGCCCGCGATGATGCCGTCTTGCTTTGCGATGAGCTCAACCTCGCCAGCCTTTGCGCACGGCATAACCGCGTTTGTTGAAACGTCCTCGCTTGAAATATCTTCTCTGAGCGCTTGATTAAGCAGAGTGTCTACATTCAGATTCATTGTGATTGGATTCATTTCGTTTTTTCTCCTGTTCGTGAATAGCGTTAAGAACGGCATTCTTATATTCTTCTTCGAGTTTGTCTGCGTTCTTGTATAGTTCTTCGTTGATATTTACTGTTGTCAGTTGAGAAACAGGCTCTGCCTTCTGTGTTTGCTCAATTTTTGAAGCAGCACGAGCAGCAAACACAAGACTTTCAAGAAGCGAATTGCTTGCAAGTCTGTTTGCTCCGTGAACGCCGTTGCAACTTGTTTCGCCTGCGGCATACAAATGCGCCATCGTGGTTCTGCTGTCAGAGTTCACCGCGACTCCGCCCATAAAATAGTGCTGGGCTGGAACAACGGGGATTGGCTCTTTTGTGCAGTCAAAGCCTTCTTCAAGACACTTTTCGTAAATGTGCGTAAAGTGCGTGCGGATTTCGCTTTCGGCAATGTTTTCCATCGAAAGCCAAACGTGCTCCGTTGAGTCCTTTTTCATCTGCGCAAAAATCGCATTCGCAACAACATCGCGCGGCAAAAGCTCGTTCACAAATCGCTTGCCGTTCTTGTCGAGCAAAATGCCGCCCTCTCCGCGCACAGACTCGCTGATTAAAAACGCTCTGCCTTTTTGGTTTTTCACAAAAAGCGTCGTCGGGTGGATTTGGATATAATCGATGTCCTCAAGCGCAATGCCTCTCTTGAGCGAAATCGCAAGCGCGTCACCCGTTAAGTGCGGGAAGTTCGTCGATTGCGCAAAAAGACCGCCGATACCGCCACAAGCCCAAATCGTGTCGGGTGCAACGAAAGCCGTCAGCTCGCCGCTCTCGTTGTTCCGTGCGATAACGCCAGAACATTCGCTGTTTTGCTCGATAATATCTAACATCGTTTCGTTTTCAATGATTTCAATATTGCTTCGTTTGCGCGCTTGAGCGAGCAGCTTTGCTGTGATTTCCTGCCCTGTGATGTCCTCGTGAAAAAGAATACGCGGAGAAGAGTGCGCGCCCTCCCTCGTGAACTTGAGAGAGCCGTCAGCATTGCGCTCAAAGTCCACGCCAAAGCCGATGAGGTCGCGGATAACGTTCTGCGATGAGCGAATCATAATATCAACGCTTTCTCTCCTGTTTTCGTAGTGCCCAGCGCGCATTGTGTCTTCAAAATATGCTTCATAATCGTCTTCGCTTTTGAGCATGCAGATTCCGCCCTGCGCCAAATATGAATCGCAGTCTTCGGCTTTTTCTGCTTTCGTGATGATGATGATTTTCTTTTTGCTGTCCAACTTTAGCGCGCTGTAAAGCCCAGCCACGCCAGAGCCCACGATAATCACATCGCAATTTTTTTGTTGCATTTTGTTGCCTCTCTACTTTGCAAGTTCCAGCATTTTTTCAAGCGGTTTGTTTGCTTTTGCTCGCAAATCGTCGTCAACTTTGATAATTGGATTGCCTGTCAAAAGACAGTCGCGCACTTTTTCAAGCGAAATCTTTTTCATGTTCGGGCAAATCTGCTTTGCGCCAACGAACACAAAAGTCTTTTCGCCCGCGACTTTCTTCATCTCGTGCTCAACGCCACGCTCCGTGCAGACAATGAACTCTTTTGAAGAGGAGTTTTTTACATACTCAATCAGTTCTTTCGTGCTTCCCAAAAAATCCGCCAAATCACAAACCTCGCCCAAACATTCAGGGTGCGCGATAATCTCGGCTTCTGGGTGAGCGTGTGCCGCCTCTTCAATGTCGCGCTCTGTTATGCTTGTGTGAACGTGGCAATGACCGCGGTTCAAGATGATATTCTTGTCAGGGCATTGCTCGGCAACGAAGCGGCCAAGATTTCCGTCGGGAATGAAGAAGATGTTTTTGTTTGGCAAGCTCTTTACGATTTTGACCGCGTTCGACGACGTTACACACACATCGCTCATCGCCTTTACGTCCGCCATCGAATTGATGTAGCACACAACAGCCAAATCCTCGTATTTTTCTCGCATTGCGGCAATGTCCGCCTTGTCAACCATCAGCGCCATCGGACAAACAGCGTCAGGAGCGGGCAGCAGCACCGTTTTTGTCGGGTTCAAAATGCTCGCGCTCTCGCCCATAAACGTAACGCCGCAAAACACGATTTTCTTCGCAGACGCTTCTTTCGCCTTTTTCGCCAAAAAGAATGAATCGCCCACGAAATCCGCCACGTCCTGCACATCGCCGTTCACATAGTAATGAGCCAGAATCACAGCGTCGTTTTTCTTTGCCAAGTCCCGTATTTCGCGCTTTATCTCTTGTGTTGTTTGCATTTGTCTCTTCCTTGGAGCACTTTTTGCAAAAGCCGTTCTCTCTTTGGCTTTCGCGTTTTTTCATTTTGAGAATGAGAATAGCATAAAAGCGATTATCTGACAAGACAGATGTAAAAGAATTGTATGTTTCAGTGTTGCTTTTTTGTAATTATGATTTCATAATTGCCCATTACACGATGTTTTGGTCAATTCCAGTTTCGGAATGCGGTTTTGCGGGAAAACTTTCGGAAAACGTTATGGAAAAAAAAACTCTCGTTCGGTATAATCTTTTTTGATGAGTACAAGATTCTTTTTGTGCGGCGCGAAAACGGCTCGTCTTGTTGTTTTGCTGCCGCTTTTTTTTCTTTTTTCGAAAAATGCCGCCGCAGAATGCGAGAAGTTTGCGAGCGTCTCTTCTTCATACAATGCAAAAAAAGGCATAGAGCGAGGGCAGACTTCGCTTGCTGTTGAATATGGCGTTGAAAGTGAGCGCTATGAGGCTCTTTTTGGCTTTCAGTCGAACGATTTGATTTATGACGTCTGTGCAGAGGGAACGTTCTGGATTTTTTTGCAGCGTCTTGACCGACTTTCGCTAAAATACGGCGCGGACGCGATTTATCATTTTCAAAACTTCGATTACAAGGGCGTCAATATTTCAAGCGAGAACGATTTTTTCTCGGATTTTTGCTTTTCGATTGAGGGCAACAAGGGCGCTTCGTTCACGGCTCGGACGGGCGGAGGCGCAAAGTTGACCCATCTTTGTGTTTTGGGCGAGCGCATTTGGGACACGTCGTTTTCTTTTCGGCTTGAGGCGAAAAAGAGATTCGATTTTGGCTTGACGCTTGGCGCTTTTGTCGGCACTCACACTTTTTACCGATATCCGCTTTTTTGCTCTCCTGAGTATTCTCTTTTGGCGTCTTACGATTTTGACAGCGGCGTTCGCGTTTCGATGAGCGGCGGCATTCGCATCTCCGACCAGTTCACGACAGCGCCATACATAAGCCGCGAGACGCTGAAAACGTCTGTTCTTGTGTTTTTGAGGTGATT
>CACYWZ010000052.1 GCA_902778325.1 uncultured Spirochaetaceae bacterium | reverse complement strand
CAGCTATATGCACGAGAGCGGCAGCAAGTTCGATTTTGATGAAATGTCGCTTGACGAATGTTTTTCTGCCGCAAAATCTTATCTTTTGGAAAACACAGACCCGAACTTTACGCTTTTTGACGCTGATTGCCAGAAAAAATACGGCGGTGAAATCTACAAGCCGACAAAAGGCTATTTGGAATACCAGAAAATCGTAAAATATTTTGCAGTTTCGTGTTTGCTCGATTATTGCAAGAACTTGGGAAAAGAGAGCATTTCGCGCGCAGATATCGAAAAACTCCGTGCTGTTCCGCTTTATACGACTTGGATAAACGCAGGCGGACAGGTTATGCCAGAAGAAAAAGCCGAAGAGCTTTTCATCAAAATCAAATCCTACGAAATCGGCGATTGGCGCGCTGTTCACGCATTTTACGACGATGTTGAGTTGCATTATCTTGAGTACAAGACGCGGTACGCTGTGTATTTGCTCGAACGCATTTATGAGCAAAATATTGCCAATTTCTCGGCTGAGATTTTTGATGACATCATTGCCGACGTCACGAACGTTTCTGATTGCATGTACAAATCCAGCGTTGTGTCGCGCGAAAAGGATTACACGGATTATTTCCGCAAAATCGTTTATCGAAACGACGACGAGATGACGGCTGTTCTTGGCACTCTTGAGGACAATTCGTTCTTGCAGGAGATGAAAGAGCAAACCGAAGCGTTTGATTTTGCGCTTTCCCGCATTTTTGCAGAACTGTAATTTTGAAGCAACCGAAGCGGCGGAGGCAGAAATTCCATTTGGACAGCAAAAACCGCACTTGGCGGAGGCAGAAATTCCATTTGGACAGCGAAAACCCAATGCGGCGGAGGTCAAAATTCCATTTGGACAGCGAAAACCCAATGCGGCGGAGGCAGAAATTCCATTTGGACAGCAAAAACCGCACGCGGTTGAGGTCAAAATTTCTATTTATCAGAAAAAACCGCATGCGGTGGAAGCAGAAATTTCTATTTATAAGAAAAACCGCACGCGGTGGAGACTGAAATTTCTATAAAACAGAACAAAGTGCTGCTGTGAAAGAAAAAAGAATGTCATGCTGAACTGCCTTACAAAAAGCGGGGGTTTTCGTGAATTAAAAAAAAATGTAAACTCTCTTTGCTATGCTTGATTTGAAGAACGAACTTAATCCAGAACAATATAAAGCCGCCTCCACGATTGACGGCGCAATCTTAATCATCGCAGGAGCGGGCAGCGGCAAGACGCGAGTTATCACTTTCCGCATTGCGCATATGCTTGAGATGGGAATCCCGCAAAGCGCAATTTTGGCACTCACTTTCACAAACAAAGCCGCACGCGAAATGGAAGAGCGAGTCAAATCTCTCACGCAAAAAAAACTGCAAGCGCTCACGGTCAGCACGTTCCACGCTTTCGGCGTCCGCATTTTGCGGCAGCACATCGAAGCTTTGGGCTGGCGAAGCAACTTTTCGATTTACGACGAAACAGACCGAAACTCGCTCATCAAAGAAACAGGCAGAGAACTAAAATACAGCGCGGATTCAATGGACATCTACAAAATCGGCACGCTCTTTTCTGACATAAAAACAGGGCGCAAAGACTGGGACAAAGAAACACGCATCTACAAGCAGCTCTACGAGGGCTATCAAGAAGGCTTGAAGCTCTTTAACGCTGTGGATTTTGATGATTTAATCACGCTTCCGATTCGGCTTTTTAAGGAGCACCCGGACATCTTGGCAGAATATCGCGCACGATACCGCTACATTATGGTCGACGAGTTTCAGGACACGAGCCATCAGCAGTACGAGCTTATGCGATTGCTTGCCGACAAGAATATCGCGGTTGTCGGTGACGATGACCAGAGCATTTATTCTTGGCGTGGCGCGGATTATTTGAACATCGTGAACTTTGAAAAGGATTTTCCGAATGTTGTTGAAATCCGCCTTGAGCAAAACTATCGCTCAACGGGAACGATTTTGGCAGCGGCGAACGGCGTTATCAGCCACAACACGAACCGCAAGGACAAATCGCTTTGGAGCGGCAACGGCAGCGGGCGTCCGATTGAGATTTTTATGCCAGAAAACGAAACTGCTGAAGCGGATTTCATCGTGGAGAGCATTCAGGGCATTTCGATGGAAGAAAAGCGCCCTTACAGCGATTTTGGTGTTCTAATGCGCGCAAACACGCAGAGCCGTGCCATTGAAGAGGCGTTCCTTGAAAACAACATTCCGTACACGATGAGCGGCGGCACGAGTTTTTTTCAGCGTAAAGAGATAAAAGACATCGTGAGCTATCTTCGCGTGATTGCGAACCACGACGACGACGTGAATCTTTTGCGCATTATCAACACTCCACGACGCGGAATTGGGCGCGTTACGATTGAAGCGATTAACGAAGTCGCAAAGAAAATGGACGTGTCGCTGTGGCAGGCTATCGAATCAATTTTGCAAACGACTGGCGAAGAGTGCCCTGTGAGCGACAAGACAAAAGCCGACCTTGAAGAGTTCAAGAACATTATCGAAGGGCAAAAGCAAATGCTTTCGGGGCATGGGCTTTCAAAAAAGGTTCGCGCTTTTGTTGACCAAATCGATTATTGGGGACACCTCATCGCAGACAATCCCAAGAGCGAAAAAGCTGCCCGCTACAAAATGCACAACATCGAAAGCCTCATCAACTCGATGGACATCTGGGAAAACAACCCCGACAACACCGACACAAGCCTTTACACGTACCTCAATCGCATTACGCTCCTTAGCCGCGACGATATGGAAAACGACACGAACAAGGGCACTGTGAACCTGATGACAATTCACGCGTCAAAAGGCTTGGAGTTCCCCGTCGTCTTTATCGCTGGCGTCGAAGAGGGAATTATTCCGCACCAGCGTTCGATTGAAGAGGAGAGGGAAGAGGCGATTGAGGAAGAGCGCAGACTTTTCTACGTCGCCGTAACGCGCGCGCGAAATCGCCTCATTCTCTCGTCGTGCCAGCATCGCCGACGCATGCAAGCGCAGATTGACGCGACTCCTAGCCGTTTTCTTGACGAAATCCCAGCGAATCTGGTGCAATACCACGAGCCGCCCAAGGAAGTTGACAGCCAAACTGCGCACAACATTCTTGAGGAGATGAAAAAGAAGTTTGGCATGTAGTAAAAGTGTTTTTTGGCACGATAATTTTCATTGGAAGCTCGGAAAACAATTTTTTGGCGCTCCAAAGTTCGTTAGAAGTTCGAAAAACTTTTATTTGATAAAAACAGCCATTGGCTTAAAAACAACACAGGAGGTGTTTTTATGAAAAAGATTTTGTTTATGACTGCGGTTCTTCTTGCCGCGATATTTATTTGTTCTTGCGCAACAACGACGGCGCTGCCTGCTGAAAAAGAGGAGGGCGCAAAGGTCGAAAAGCGCGAGGAGGCGAAAGGCGGAAAAAAGGAAAGCGAGAAAAAGAGCGACGTGAAAGCTGAAATCAAGCGAACTCCAGTCACTTCGATTCCGCAAATCACTTTTTCAGGCTCAACGATGAAAATCGAACTTGAGAATATGTACACGGAGGATATCGCATTCGAGCACAGCGACGAGTATTCTTCATCGTTTGCTGCCGTGATAAAAAGCGCTGTTTCTTCTGCAAAAGCCGCTGTTACTTTGAGCGCTGGCAGTTACGAGATTTTGGCGCGCGAAAAAGCGGAAGACAGCGGACACGCTGCGTTCTACATTTTTGTTGATAATGAGCCGTATCGCGTTTCTCCATCAGAGCCTCCGCTTGGAACGTTCGAGATGACGACGCGTTTTCCTGTGACGTTCTCGGTCGACAAGGCAAAAACTGTCCTTATCACTGTTCAGGCGAACTCTCCTCATCACCTTGGACAAACTGGAATGATGATTGATTATCTTCAGCTTCGCAAATTGAACTAGAACGATAATAAAAAGCCCCGCGGGTCTTTCAACCTTGCGGGGCTTTTTACACGATAAGGAAACTCTTTCGCTTATTTCTTGTTTACGAGATCCTTAAGAGCTTTTCCTGGCTTGAATTTTGGGCTCTTTGAAGCTGGAACAATCATCTCCTGCTTTGTTGCAGGGTTGATAGACTTGCGCTCTGCGCGGTCAACAACTGTAAATGTTCCGAATCCGACGAGCTGAACATCATCGCCCTTTTCGAGTGCCTTTGAAACAGTGTCGACGAAAGACTTAACTGCAAGCTCCACATCTTTCTTTGTCAATTTTGTGTCTGCTGCAATCGCGCTGACAAGTTCTGATTTGTTCATAATCAATTCTCCTTAAGAATAACATTCCGCTTTAGCGCGGTAAATCGGGCTTTCAGGTGAAACCTGCGGCTCCCGTATGCACAATAATTATCTTACACTTGAATATTCATTATTTCAAGTATTTTTTTTGTATAAATTGCGATTTTACGCGCTTTTATCGCCTTTTGGCGAGAAAAAACAAAGGGAGATAATCAAGTTATCTCCCTTGCCTCGTTTATGCACTCCCCACCCAAGAAGTCTTCCATCAAAACCGCTCATTTTTCAGCTGTTAGTCTTGTACGAGTCATTTTCGGATAGCCCGGATAAATCCGCTGCGCCATCTTCTGAATGCCGTGCATCCGCTCCATGCTTACTTGAGCACTGACCAAACACGACAGGATTGCAGCCCCTATGTTTTCATCCATCGACTGAGATTTATCAGGCGCGCTTTTCATTTGCATATAATGCAAATCACGTGCATGTTCCAAATTCATTCGTGCCGTCTTGATTGTAGAAAGCATAGCCTGAGCAATCTCTGTACGTGTCATGTTTAATCCCCTGTTTTTTTATCGGCGGTGCAAAAAAACACTTAACAAAAAAATTAAGGATTATTTCTCGGTCGCGGACAATATTTGTTTGTGAACCATGCGCCCAATTCCCGCGGAATAAAGTGGCTCATAAACGCTGTGATTTTCCATTTCGGCGCAAAGAGAGCTGCCTTTTTTCCTTTTCGCGCTCTTTTTATGCAGTGTGCGACGACTTTTTCTGCGCTTTTTCCGTGCAAAACCTCTTTTCGCGCTCCTGCGCTTGCGACTGCGGCAAACTCAGTGCTCACAGGTCCCGGGCAAAGAGCGGTGACGCTTATTCCCCGCGCTTTTACTTCGGCTGCGAGCGCGTAAGAAAACGAAAGCACAAACGATTTTGTCGCTCCATAAACCGCAAAGTTTCCGAGCGGCAAGAACGAGGCAAGACTTGCGACGTTGACGATTCTGCTTCCGCTTTTCATATACGGCAAGCACACACCGCAAAGCCCTGTGAGCGCCGTGCAGTTCAAGTCTACCATATTAAGTTGGGCGTCAAGCGGCGTGTCAGCGAACTTTCCGTAAGTGCCAAAACCAGCGTTGTTGACAAGCCAAGTGATTTCAAGCTCTTCCTTTTGGTTTTCGCTTTCGATAAATGCCTTGAACTCATTGACTCCGCGCTGAGCTGAGATGTCCATCTGGACGGCTTTTGCTTTCGCGCCATTCTCGCACAATTCTGCGCTGAGTTTTTCGAGCCTGTCGAGCCTGCGGGCAACAAGAAAAAGCTCTGCGCCCTCATCTTTTAATTGTCTGGCAAAACATTCTCCCATTCCGGAACTTGCGCCAGTGATTACGATAATTCTTCTCATAGCCGAATTATACAGCCTTTTTGCCCTCTTGAAAATAAGGCTGGAATTGTGGATACTTTCGGCTATGAAAAAGAATATTTTTGTGAAAAATGCAGCGTTTTTACTTGCTTCGGCGCTGCTTTTTGTGTCTTGCTCAAAGAAAAGCGATGAAGCAATTGTCAGCGAGAGCGAGAACGTTGTTGAAGAGCCATCTGCAGAAGAAATCGCTCTTGAGAAGGCGCGAAAAGAAGAAGAGCGACTTTCAAAGGCGATTAGCGATTACACGGAAAATCTTTCCCAAACCGAAAAACTTTCCCAGCTTTTTTTGGTCAACTTGCAAGGAAAAGAGGACTTTGCTCCCGTTGAGTTTGAAGGAGAAAAGGCGATTATCCCCGGCGGCTACATATTCTTTTCGTTCAACATTGCCTTTACAGCAAGCGAAATCATAGGCTTCACCGATTCCGTCGCCTCATATTGCGAGAACAACTCGCTTGTTCCGCCCTACCTTTCGATTGACCAGGAAGGCGGGCTTGTGAACCGACTTCGCGGAATCACGAGCAGCGTTCCGTCTTGCAGAACGATTGCGGCGAACTACAGCGAAAAAGAAGCCGCCGCTCTTTATGAAAGTCAGGCAAAACAGCTCTCTCTCTTGGGTTTCCACTTGAACCTTGCACCCGTTGCCGAAGCCGTCGACGATGAAAATCGCGATTTTCTCGGAACAAGAAGCTACGGAGACGTTGCAAAAGTCAAAAAATACGCCTCGATTGCCGTCCGCTCCTATGAGCAAAACGCAATCGGCACAGTCCTCAAGCATTTTCCGGGGAACACAAACACCGACCCACACACAGGATTGCCAGAGATTGAAGCGAGCGACGAGAAACTGCGTGAAATGATAGTTGAGCCGTTCAAAGCGATTATCGATTCAGCAAATCCTGCTGCAGTTCTGATGAGCCACGCGCGGACAGCCGCCCACGATGCAGAAAAGCCTGCGTGCTTCTCGCGCTATTGGGTGAGCGATGTACTTCGGGGCGAAATGGCGTTTTCGGGCCTGATTTTCTCGGACGACATTTTTATGGCGGCTCTCGAAAAGAACGGCTATCCTCCGGAAAAAGCCGTCGTAATGGCGATTGAGGCTGGCGTTGACTGCATTATGCTCAGCGAGAAGCGCTTCAAGAGCGTTCTTGAAGTTTTGAGGAAAAAGGCACAAGAAGACGAGACTTTTGCTGAAAAATTGGACGAAGCGCTTGAGCGCGTTATTCGCTTCAAGTTGCGAGAGGGCGTGCTTTTGCTTGAAACAGCCGAAGACGGCGAGAGCGCGACGATTGTGAATGCCAAAAGAAAGAGCGCGGAGGAGCGGCTTTCGGCGTTCGAAGAGGAAAAGCAAAAAGGAGATTCTTATGTCAAATAAGAAAAACGCGGCGAAAAAACTTAGCGGCGAGAGCGGTTTTGACGAATATTATTCCGCTCTTTTTGGCGAGCGCTGGCAGACGCTGAAAAAAGCGCTCGGAGAAAAAGTTCGATACGCGGAGTGGAAAGCGGGAAAAGCCTCGTACTTCCTTGATTCAGGCAGCGTCAGAGCCGCCGCTTCGCTCCCGCTCGCAGGCGCAAAGCGAATCCTTGACATGTGCGCCGCTCCTGGCGGAAAAACGCTTATTCTGGCGTCTTTGATGGACAGCGATGCCGAACTTTTCTCGAACGAGCGCTCATTTGAGCGCTACAAGCGCCTTTCGCGCGTCCTCGACGAGCATTTGACCGACGACGTTCGAGAGCGCGTGCATATTTCCTGCTCCGATGGCGCAATCCTTTGCAAAAAAGAAAAAGAGCCTTTTGACGCAATCTTGCTCGACGCGCCCTGCTCGTCTGAGCGCCACGTTCTCGGCGATGAAAAGTATCTTAAAGACTGGAGTCCCTCCCGCATAAAAACGCTCTCGGCGGCGCAGTGGGCGCTTTTGTCGTCAGCGTTCCGCCTTCTTCGCGAGGGCGGCGTCCTCATATATTCGACCTGCGCATTGAACAAAAGCGAGAACGACGACGTCGTCTCACGCGTTTTCAAGAAGTTCGACAATGCAGAACTCGCTGATTTTGCGTCTCTGGCGTCACTTCAAGAAAAAATCGCTCCATTTTGCGACGCGAAACTTCCCGAAGCCGAAAAAACAGAGAGCGGCTTTCACGTTATGCCTGATTTGCATGAGGGCGCAGGCCCGCTTTATTTTTCGCTCATAAGAAAAAAGAGCGGTGATGTGATTTAGAAACTGTTGTCATGCTGAACTGTAAAAAAGGTTATTCTGTAGTTTTTAAGCGTTCTCAATTTTGAATTTGCCTTCTCTTGAAATAGGCTTATAGAAAATGTGTTGAATTTGGCTTCTCTTGAAATAGGCTTATAGAAAACGCGTTGAATTTGCCTTCTCTTGAAATAGGCTTATAATAAATGCGTTGAATTTGGCTTCTCTTGAAATAGGCTTATGATAAACGCGTTGAGTTTGCTTTCTCTTGAAATAGGCTTATGATAAAAAAATGAGGGAGCGCAAAAAAATGTCAAAGACACAATTTTTGAGATTTGGCGCTGGCGCGTGGACGGAGAGTTTTTCTTGAATTATAATAATATCAGAGGTCAATATGGAAATGTTTTCAAACTCGGATTCTCGCGAAGAAAAACTCCAGCGGATAATCGAGAGTGAAAAAACTCTCAATGAAATAAAAGATGTTGATGTTCTTATTGAGCAAATTCTCTTCGATGCTCGACATATTGTCAGCGCTGATGCTGGCTCTATTTATGTTGTTGACGGGTTGGACCTTGTTATTAAATATGCGCAAAACGACACTTTGCAGAAAAAGCTGAAGGTCGGAGAGAAACTTCCGTACACGTCAAACCGCCATTATCCGATTTGCGAGGAGTCAATTTCAGGATATTGCGCAAAGCATATGGTTCTGGTGAATCTTGAGGATGCTTACAATATTCCTGAGGGCTATCCTTATTCGTTCTCAAGAAAAAATGATGATGACACGGGCTATAAGACAAAGTCAATGCTGACGATTCCGATAAAGTCCTCGAACGGAAAGCTCCGCGGTGTCATGCAGCTGATTAACGCGCTCGACAGCGACGGCAATATTATTTCGTTCGACAGCGACGCGGAGCTTTTTGCGATGCACTTTGCAGGAAGTGCGGCTCAGGCTCTTGACCGCACTTATCTCACGCAAAATTACTTGAAGCGAATGACTCTTATGGCGCAGTTCCGCGACCCGAAGGAGACTTTTGAGCATGTTGAGCGCGTTTCTGCGTTCTCGCTTGAAATCTATGACCGCTGGGCTGCTGACCATGGCGTTCCTGAGGTTGTGGCAAAAAAGTTTCGTGATAATCTGAAAATCGCAGCGAAATGTCATGACTTTGGCAAGGTCGGAATCTCGGACAAAATCTTGAAAAAGCCGGGGCTGCTGAATGACGATGAGCGCGAGATTATGCAAGGGCACACTTGCATTGGCGCGCGTCTTTTCGGGGATTCGGAGACTGACCTTGATGAGATGTGCTTTGCTGTGACTCTTTATCACCATGCTTGGTGGAACGGCGGCGAAGAGGGATACCCCGGAAAGTGGGCTTACAGCGAGTATACTGTTGGCGGCAAGGTTTCAAAGAAAGACCCTGTAAAAGGGCGTGAGATTCCTCTTGCGGCTCGCATTGTAGCGGTTTCGGACGTTTTTGACGCTTTGAGCCACAAGCGCGTTTACAAGCCTGCTTGGACGATTGAGGATGCTGTTGCGGAAATACAGCGGTGCAGCGGCACTCAGTTCGACCCAGAGGTTGTTGACGCGTTTATGGAGATGAAAGAGCGAATTATCCTCATCTGCAAGGCGCTTGGCTGATTAGTTTTGCATCTTGTACTTTATGAGCAATTCAGTGTGCTGCTTTTTTGGATTTTCTGACAGAACGTCGTAATCAAACTCTTCGTATTCAGAAATCGAAAACGCTATTCGTGAGTTTTCGAGCATTCCGTTCTCATCAAGAAGCTTTCTGTGCTTGTCCTTGCTGTATTTGTGAGCGTACCAGTGCGGAAAGTTTCCTTTTTTCCCTGAGCGCACAAAATCGTAGCGGAGAAGGTCGTAAAGCAGTTTTTTGTCGAGAGCGCTGTCGCAAAAATCACTTTTTCCGCTCTCAAGAAAATCATTCATAAGCTCAAACCAATACGATTCTTTTCGTGCCTGAACGAAAGCGTCTTTGCTTCTTGCGTACTCGACAAGTGAAAAAAAGAAAGCCCACGGACTTGTTTGGCTGAAAATATAGTTCATCGTGTATGAGAAACTTCCCTTGTTCCAGTATGCGTCCGTGACAATCTCCATGTCTTTCAAAAAAGCGATGTCGCCAAACGACAAATGCGGAGTCGAAAAAGTTTCGTAAACAGGGCTTTCCATCCATTTCCAGCCGTTTTCGCTGGCGTATTTTTCCATCACTGTGCCGCCCAGGATTTTGAGAAATCCAAGTTGAAGCGCGTCTGGGCGAAGGCTCATCACAAAATCGTAGCTTTTTCCGAAACTTTCCAAATCCTCGAACGGAAGCCCCGCAATCAAATCAAGATGCTGGTGTATCGTTCGGGGAATGCGCTTTATTTTTGCGGCGAGTTCTTCCGTGTTCGCCGAGCGGTTTATGGCTTTTAGCGTCTTTTTATTTGCGGACTGAACGCCCATCTCAAACTGCATAACGCCTTCTGGGACGTTTTGAAGAAAATCGAGTGCCTTTTCGGAAAGATACTCGGCTTCAATTTCAAAATGGAACATCGTCTTTTTGTTGTGATGTTTTAGAATGTAATCCCAGATTCCGATGTAGCGCTCCTCGTCAAGATTGTATGTCCTGTCGACGAATTTGACGAGCTTTATATTGTTGTCGAGGAAAATCTGAATCTCCTCGCATGTTCGCTCAAGACTTTTGAACCGCACGCGCTTTTCCACGGAAGAAAGGCAATACGCGCAGCTGAACGGACAGCCTCTGCTTGACTCGTAATAATAGATTTTGTGGTCTTCATCGGCTTTCCCCTCAATCATCTCAGGATACGGGAAGGGAATGTCGTCCAAGTCCTCGATAAAGGCTCTGTTTCCTGTGAAGAGCGTCTCTTTGTTTGCGCTTCGGCAATAAATGCCTTTTATCTCCTCAAGTCTTGAAAGAACGCTTCCCGCATTTCCGCCGCTTTTTTCTATCATGTCCGTGAACGTGCGTTCTCCCTCGCCAAAGACAACGAAATCCAAGTCTGCGATGGCGGCCAGATACTTTTTTGCGCCATAGCCAAATTCTGGTCCTCCAGCGCCAAGAATGCAGTCAGGAAGAACTTTTTTTATTTCTGGAAGGAGCTTTTGCACATATTCAGCATTCCAGATATATGTCGAGAACTGAATCCAGTCTGCATTAAAAAAAGCGATACTGCGCAAAACTTCGCCAATCGGCTGGTTTATCGTGTATTCTGCGATTTCGATTTGCGGTTTTGTCTCGCTGTCTGAAAAATATTTGTCTGCATAATTTTTCAAATCGCGTATTGCGATATTCGTGTGCATATAGCTTGCGTTTACTGAAACAAGAAGTATTTTCATAGCCCTAAATTAACATTTTTGTTGGATTTTTACTTTATCGCCCAATCCTTTTATGTGCGCCACATCGTTGAACAACTCAACATGAGGGTGGACATATTCTCCTTGTTTTGAAGGAAAATCGAGCGTGATAACTGAAGTGTATGCGTAAGGAAAAACGCAAAGCACATACGGAAAGGGGAGTGAGAGAATGTGCGAAAGCGCCGCTCCTCCAGAACCGCCGTGGCTGAAAAGGGCGATTGTCTTTGTGTTTTCTTGATTGCAAAAAAATCTTTGCCCGTCATGGCGATATCCTTGCTGGGCAAGAAAAGCGTCAATGCTGTCCGCGATTTTTTCATAATACGGCATCACGATATTGTTTTTGAAATATGGATGCTCCTTCCAGTCCTGACTGCAAAAATCAAAATTGTCTTCGTTTATCATTTTGTCAGAAAGGCTCCAAATGTGTCCCTTGTTTGGAATGTTGTCGCCTCCCCACAAAACCTCTTTCATGAAATCAAGCGTTACAACTTCAAGACCAAGATTTTCTGCTGTGTAGCTGGCAGTTTCTTTTGCCCGCCCTAAAGGAGACGAATAAATCTCGCTAATGTTTTCGCCTGTAAGACGCTTTGCGACTGCCTTTGCCTGAAGAGTTCCTGTTGGCGTGAGACAGTCCTTTTCGTAATCTGGCTCACCGTGTCGAATAAATAAAAATCGCATTTTTAATTTCCCATCATAAGAAGTAAGTTTTCATCATACCTTTTCCCTTAACGTCGATTTCTGTGTTTTGGCTGTATTGGAAAAGAGCTGAAGTCTGATTTTTTGTTGTTTCTGTAACGTGAATTTGCATAGGAAGCCCCGTGCTTTCCATTCTGCTTGCAACGTTCACGGTGTCTCCCCAAATGTCGTAAATGAACTTTGTTTTTCCAATTACGCCAGCAACAAGAGAGCCTGAGTTTATTCCAAGCCTGATTTGAAGTTTGATTTCGGAACTCTTGTTGAAAGTGCGAACATCGTCCAAAAGCCCTTGTGCAAAACGAATCATTTTAGCCGCTCCATTGTTGTCTCTCTCAAGCGTAAGCCCTGTCGCAGCCATGTAAGCGTCTCCGATTGTCTTGATTTTCTCGATACCCTCGCGCTGCGCTCTTTCATCGAACATCGAAAACATTTTGTTTAGCATAGTGACAACTTCTTCAGCCGTCATTTCTCCACTTATTTTCGTGAAGCCGACGATGTCCGTAAAAAGAACAGTGACATTCGGATATTCATTAGCAATAGTTTTGTCAGGGTGAGCCGTGAGTTCTTTTGCAATTTCTTTTGGAAGAATATTCAAAAGAAGATTTTCTGAACGATTTTTTTCGGCCTCAAGTTCTTTTGTGCGCTCTTTTACAGTGCTTTCGAGCTTCTTGTTTTCCTCTTCAATGCGGATAAGTTTTCCCTCCAAAAGCATAATCGTCGTCGAAATGATGAAAATCACAAAAAGCAGCGCCAGCAGAATATCAAACATCTTGTTTGACAGAGGCTTTAAGATGCTTGAATAAGTGAAGATGATTTTTTGTGAAAGAGGCTGATAATCATGCGGCGTGTACATAATGCAGCCGAATCCAAGCATTTTTAGCGGCGTTATTTTGTAAAAATCTTCTCCGTGAATGTTCTCAGCATCATCTTTGTGAGGCTTTTTGACATTCATTGTTCCGTCCAAAATCGAAAAAGTTCCGTTCCATGGACCTGGGTCTATCGTGCAGCCCTCCGGAACAAAAACCGAAAAGTTCCAATCAGTTATGATTGTGCTGTTCATATTGTTATAGATAACGCCGTCGTATTGCGCTCCCGTTCTGTCGGGGTCATCTTCATCAACCCAGTGTTTTTCTGCATTTCGCTCAAAAGTTATGCAGACAGACTTTGAAGCGTCGTTTTGCAAATAAGGCTTTTCGATTGTCAGAGTCTTTTCTGGCAGCGTTATGCCCGTGATTGAGACAATTGCAAGAACAATAAGAACCCCGCCCAAGCTGATGGAAAGCGTCTGCCAGAAATGATTTCGCACGACTCTTTTTTGTGATTCAGTTGCTTCCTCGCCCGTTTTGTAGGTGGGACTCAAAGTTGAGGCTGTTCTCTCTCCTGAATAAAACTCAAGTTCCATCAGCTTTATTGATGAGAAGAAAAGGTGCAATGCGCCAAGAGATAGCGAAATGTCCAGCCATGCAAATCCATAGACAAAAAGCAGCAGAACTATGCCGATGAGCGGGAAAATGCAGTACACCAAAATGGAAAAAAAGACATTCGCTGAAAGCGTTTTTCTGTTTTGCAGGAACATCGTGAAAGTTATAAGTCCCGGCAAAAGCCCCAGAACAACACTGACAGAGTAAAAAGTGCTTCTGTGATAGATATTGCTTTCGTCAAAGTAGTAAAAAAGATTCGTGAACTGACTGACAACAGTGAGAATAATGCCAGAAAGACACAAAAAAAGAACAATGAAAAGTTGAATCGGAATGCCGTTTTTTGTTGATTTTTTTGGATTAAGCAAAATCGAAAAAGGCAACCTCGCTCTCTTTATGAACTCGCAGACATAAAAGCAAAAGAAAAATGATATTGCGAAGTTGCTCACAAAAACAAAAAAATTGCTTGAGCGAACCATGTAGAAGCCCGTTTCGCTCGTGCTTCCGCGATAAAAATACGCGACGGCATCAGAAAGAAGCAAAAATCCTGTTAAAAGTTCAATAAATACGAGAGTTCTTCTTCCGTTTTGCTTTAATTTGTGCCCAGAACACAAAAAAATCCCTGTCTGAAAGTTGAAGAACGAGAGAAATAAAAGAGATGAAATGCTGATAATTCTTGTAAAGTCAGACACGTAATAAAACCTCTTAAGAATGTTGTTAATTATTATTATATTAGATATATCAGAAAAAAGGGAGTTCAAAAACTTTTTTTCTGTTGCGGTGCTTCGACTCCGCTCAGGGAGCGCAGATGCACTCATTGTCATTTGAGAACTTGTTTCGGTGCTTCGACTTCGCTCAGCAACCGCAGATGCTGAAATAAATTCAGCATGACACACGCATTGTCATTCCGAACTTGTTTCGGAATCTCTGCTTCGACTACACACGCACTTTTTCATTGAAACGCAATATATTTCCTTTGATTTCACACAGTAAACAAATGTCTTAAATGTACATTGACCGCTGGCGCTCAGCGGAGCGATGTCTTAAATGTACATTGAAGCCTGAGGCTCAGCGGACGAAATTTAGTTTGTTAAAAGCTTTCCTGTCACTCAGCGAAGCAAATTTAGTTTGTTCGAAGCGTCCCTGACACTCAGCAAACGAAATTTTGTTTGTTCGAAGCTTGGAATTCGTCCAGCAAAGCAAATTTAGTGCAATATTTGCTTCGACTCCGCTCAGGGAGCGCGGATGCATGTATTGTCATTTGAGAACTCGTTTCGGTGCTTCGACTGCGCTCAGCAACCGCAGATGCTGAATCAAGTTCAGCATGACAATGATACAAAATGTTTTAATTCTCCAAAATCCATTTTATGCCTTTTGCCATGCGCTTTTCGCACTGTGAAAAATGATTTCCCTCGTTCAGCTCAAAAATCGCTTTGACGTCTTTGCTTTTCAAATGTTCAAAAAGCATCTGAGTGTTTTCTTGAACGCTTGCAAGCGTTTTGTTTTTGGCTTTTGCTTCCGCGTCGCCGAGCGAAAGATAAACAGCGTCGCTCTTTCGTTTGAATTGCTCTCTTTTTGCAAAATCCAGAAAGCGCGGAAACCACAATGAAGCAGAGGCGCTTGCTATTTTTGAAAAGAGGGCGGTTTTGTATGAGGCGTAAAGGGCAAAAAGACCTCCGAGCGAATAGCCTGCGATTGCGATGTAAGCGGGCTTTTCGCTGAGATTGTCCAAAATTGCGGGAATGATTTTTTCTGAAAGGATGGAAAGATATTCATCTGCCTTGCCCGAAAACGGAGCGTCGTTTTTGTAAAGTGGCGGATTTTCCCATGGCGACATATCAGCGTTCCAGTCAAGATTTGAGATTGTGGCGAGCGTGAAGGGCTTGGCGCCAAGAAGATTTGCCGCATTGAAGACCGCTTCTCCTTCGTCTGAATATGTGTTTAGGATTACAAGCGGGCTTTTTGTCTTTTCAACTGCGAAAATATTGACTGTCTTCCCTTCGATTTCAAATGTCTTTGTCATAATTTATTTTTCCCACAATTGCGCCATTATAAAAAACACCCTCAGGAAAACCTTCGGGTGCTTTTTAAGAGAGTAGCCTCTATCTTATAGGCTGTTGATGAAGCGAGCGAAGGCTTCTCTGCCTGTTTCGTTGCACTTGTACACGCCAGCGTCTTCAAGAACGCGAGAGAAGACAAAGCCTGTTTCGTCGCGCAAAATTTTGTCGATGTTGCTTCCGTTGATTTCTCCGTATTTTCCGCGTATCGTTTCAACCCACGGCGCGTGTTTTGCCAAAACCTCGTCTGTAGAAATATCTTTGTTTTCCATAATTGCGTCGGCAAGGTCGGAAAGCTCATTTTTCAAGCGACTCGGAAGAACAGCCAAGCCCATAACCTCGATTAAGCCGATGTTTTCCTTTTTGATGTGGTGCAATTCTGCGTGCGGGTGATAAACGCCGAGCGGGTGCTCTGCCGTCGTGATGTTGTTTCGCAAAACCAAATCGAGTTCATAGCTTTCGCCTCGTCTGCGCGCAATCGGAGTGATGGTGTTGTGCTTTTCTCCGTTGGTTTCGGCGAAAATAAATGCGCTTTCGTCTGTGTAGCTTCTCCAAGCCTTTAAAACTTTATCCGCAAGTTCGATGAGCCGACTTTTGTCGAAAGAGGAAATGCGCAAAACCGACAAAGGCCACTCGACAATGCCCGCCTTTACGTCTTCAAAGCCCGCGATTTTGAATGTCTTTTCGACTTTTGCCCTCGCCATCGGGAACTCGTACGCTCCGCCTTGGAAATGGTCGTGAGTCAAAATTGAGCCGCCAACGATTGGTAAATCCGCATTTGAGCCGAGAGTGTAGTGCGGGAAGAGAGTTACAAAGTCGAGCAAGCGTTCAAAAGTCTTTTTGCAAATCAACATCGGCGTGTGCTTCATCGAAAAGACAATGCAGTGCTCATTGTAGTAAACATAGGGCGAATATTGAAATCCCCAGCTTTCGCCCGCAAGATTTATCGGGATAATGCGGTGATTTTCGCGAGCGGCGTGATTGACTCTGCCCGCGTATCCCACATTTTCCTTGCACAAAAGACACATAGGGTAACCGCCTTGCTTTGCGTTCTTTGCAGCGGCGATGGCTTTGGGGTCTTTTTCTGGTTTTGAAAGATTTATCGTAATATCAAGCTCGCCGTACTTGGTTGCGGTCTTCCACTTCAAATCCTTGCAAACTCTGTATCGGCGGATATAATCTGTGTTTTGGCTGAACTCATAAAAATAATCGGTCGCTTCTTTCGCGCTCTTTTTCAAAAGAGAATTGAATTTTGCGATTACTTCGCTTGGGCGCGGCACAAGGCAGCCCATCAATTTTGTGTCGAACAAGTCGCGATAGACCACGGAGTTTTCGCATAAGCCTTTTTCGACGGCAAAATCCAAAAGTTCTTTGAGGATTTCTTCAAGGTCACAAACTTCAACATCGGGAATTGTTGCGGCTTGTTCTGCGCTCTCGAATCCGTCTAGCGACAAGTTCATAAGAAGCATATTCTGTGTAAAAATCACGTCGTCTGAAACGATAAGCCCAGTTTTCAAGCCGTAAGAAACGAGCCTATTTATATTTTCAAATACATTCATAACTTTTATTATAGACGATAAGCCCAGTTTTGCAAGTGAACAACATTGCGCAATTAATTTTTTTTGCATTTTTA
>CACYWZ010000051.1 GCA_902778325.1 uncultured Spirochaetaceae bacterium | reverse complement strand
CCGCCGTTCACACGTCAAGCCTTGCAACGCATTTTGGAGAACATTTGGGGTAAGGGCAATTTTATTTGGGAACTTGACCCAGATAATTATAAATTGATTGTTGACATCGACACGAACAACCCGACGATTTATCTGCAATTCAGTCAGCAGGTGCGTGAAGTTGTGCCAGCAAACATTTATTTGATTTTGTCGATTCAGTACACATATTTGTATCTTAGTCGCAATTACACTTATGAAAAAATGGAAGAGTTGACATACGGCGATTTAAGCCAGTATTCGCAAATTGATATGTAAGGAGAAATTATGAACTATACAGAACATCTTGAACTTAATAAGCCAGAAAGAGCAGAGCAGTTTAACATTGACCATTGGAACGACAACAGCGACAAAATCGATTCTGCAATCTATAACGAAGTAACACGAGCAACAGGCGTTGAAACAGACTTACAAACACAGATTGAACAAAACCGCAACGAAGAGCGCAGAATTGGAACAGTGCCTATCAGCAAAGGCGGCACGGGCAACACCACAGCGCAAGACGCATTGAACGCTCTGCACGGCAATGTGGCAACACAGGCAAGCATTAACGCAGATGATGAAATCACGTTTATTCGACGCACTCCAGCCGACCTTTCGCTTGAGCGTCCAGAGTCCATTGACGTAAAAGACGCAACTCTTAACACGATTGCAAACAAAGTTTTTGACTTGCTCAAAGTCAACAGCGCAAATCTTTTTGGAGCAGAAAATAACGGACTTGTGCCAGCGGCGAATAATGCGGGTTCAGCGTCATATCTTTCAGCCACAGGCGAATGGAACAATCCGGTTTTTTCAGAAAATAAAATCAATGTAACACTTTCGCGTTCTTTTGCAATCGAGAACAACACAATTTTGAATTTTACAGCGTCAGAAGCTGTAACAATCGTTCTTGACGACTGCGAAAAACTTGGTTGCACGGTTACGATTATCAACAAATCAGCAGTTACACATTCGCTTTCTTGTCGTTCGCCGTCTTCGCTTGTTATTTTGTCTATTTTGCCGAACGCATATTTTAAGATTGCGTGGAACGGAACAGAATGGGTAAATATCACTGCGCCTGCCGTAGCGTCAACATTCGTGCAGTACCCGAATGAGCAACCGCCAGAGGTGGTTTATCCGTGCAGCAAATGGAAAAAACTCAATTTTGGCGGTGCATTTTTTCGCTCCTCTGGAGGCAATGCACAAGCGTTTAACAATCAAACGGCTGCACAAAGTGAGTCATTGCCGAATATCACTGGTTCGCTAACTGCTTCTTCTACAAATGAGGCTATCCCTGATTGTCAATATACTGGAACTGGTGCAATTTCATCAAAAAAGAGTAGGCAAAGAGTTTCACTATATACGCCAACGGAATATGAGGGTTGGTCAGGGTTTAATTTCGATGCTTCTCTTTCTAAGGTAGCTTATGGAAAGAAGCACAACGGCAACGAAGAAGTTGCACCAAAAAACTACACCGTGCAAATTTGGAAGCGCATAGCCTAAGTCGTTCTTTTCCATATTCTAATGGTGTAGTTTTTCGGTCGAGTTTCTGTATCCCCAGAAATCGTAATTGACCCCGTTGGAGTTATTGATAATGTAAAATCATAATATCTCATAGCCGAACTATTTCCTTCATCTTTATAAGTTTTGCCATTCGACGCAGATACAAACCCAGAGGAAGGTGTTACTCCGTCATTATCAACTGCAATACTATACATATAACCTTTAGTATTGTTACCAGCAAAGGTTGCTGTCAGTCCATTTTTTGCTGTACCTTGTGCTTGCACTGCTGTTTGATTGTCAAACGCTTGTGCATTGTCTCCAGATGAGCGAAATGTTATAATAAAAGTAGGAGTGCAATATGACAGATGTAAAAGCATTAGCGCAAGAATGGGTGAACGCGAATACAATATATCACGCAGAACCTATCGTTTTAGGTACGTTGAGTCCAGCAAGGGCTGTTCCTGTTAAGCCGACTGCAACAGAAGCGTTTATTGCGGGATTCAAACTAGCACAAAGTTTGCAAGAACAGGTACAACAACTCACGGAAAACAAAAAGGTGTAAATTATATCATCAAAGCAAAAAGCAATATATATAAGCGTATTGCCTAATTTTATGTCAATTTTTGTAGTCTACATTACTCTATTATAAGTATGATAGATATTAACAATATAGTTGAGTGTATATGGACAGTGGGCGAGGGTAGATGTTCTGAATATCGCTATGGAACTTTGGAGGCTTTCAAAAACTCTTCTTGGGGAGTTTTGCAGAAAGTCGTGCTTAAAGACGGCTCAGAAATTAGGGCTTGCGGAGTCTTAGAAAGACTTGAAAAAGTCATAAGAAATATGTAATTTCGGCTAATTGCTGTTGTCTTTGATATGTCAATATTTTAGACAACAGCAATTTTTATACATATACGCATTAACGTGTTGAAGAATTCCGATTTTTTCAACACGTTTTTTATTTTCTCTCAAAATTACAGAATTTTTACAAAAAGTTTACAAGATTTTTACAAAATTGATTTTTCATTTTGCTTTACAATTCTGATTATGGAATTACGGCAAGCAGTTATTAACTTTGTTAAGACACTCACAAACAGCGAAAAAGAGAAAATGCTTGAAATGCTTAATCACGGCATTATTTGTGGTGCAGATTATGCACGAATGAGCGACAACGACCCTGCGGTTTTTAGTGCAGACTTGCAGCGTGTTTTGGAGGGCAAATGAACGGCTATAATCCAATGCTTGACTATCAGCGAAATCAACTTTTGGCACAACAGGCGGCAATACAAAATCAGCTTGCACAGCTCGGACAACCGCCAGCGCAATATCAGCCGAATCCGCAACCGCCAGCTCCGCAATATTTTGTGCGTGAAGTGGCAAGTTTTGAGGACGTGAAGAGAGTGCCGCCAGACCCTTGCGCAACGTATCTTTTTCCCGATACGACAACAGGCAAAATCTATATGAAGCGTCTTAATTCAGACACAGGGCGGAGTGAATATTTTGTGTACGCACTCGAAAACGACGCAGAAAGCGCAAACACAGACCCTATGCAACAGATGAACGCACGGCTTGAGAGAATTGAAAAGATACTCGGAGGTATGAATGAACCCGTTTCAGAAAATAGGGCAAATGCAGAGGTTTATGCAGAACCCGATGAGCGCAATGCAAGAGCAAATGCTTCAAAAAATGCAAAGACAAAATCCGCAAATGTTCCAGAATGTGCAACAGATGATAAGCGGTAAAAGTCAAGAGCAGTTAAAGACAATGGCAGAGAACATTGCGAAAGACCGAGGGCTTAATTTGAATGAAGTCGCAGGTCAGTTCGGAATAAAACTATAGAGGAGGTACAGTAATGGCAACTGTAGAAACAAACGGCACACCTATTTCAGTAGGTGGAATGGACGGTTTTGGTGGCGGTATGGGCATTTGGGGATTTCTTATCCTTGCAATGTTTATGATGGGCAGCGGCGGTTTTGGTTGGGGTAACAACGGCTTTGCAAATGCAATCGGCTATGAGAACCTTGCTACTTCAAATGAAGTCCAGCGTGGATTCGACAACCAGAACACAATGGCAAATCAGCGTGAAATTCTTGCAGCTGTTAACGACGCTTCGGCTCGTGGCATTGCAGCAACACAGCAGACATTCCACGATACGCTTCAAGCACTCGACGACAAATACAACGAGTTGCAGCGTGATAATGCGGAACTCCGTGTTGGACAGGCGAACTTGCTTGCAAAGCAGAATGAGTGTTGCTGTTCAACGCTCCGTGCTATCGACAGCGTAAACTACAACGGCGCACTTAACACAGCCGCAATCAAGGAAAATGCAACCGCAATCGGTCAGAAAATCCTTGACAAGCTCGCAGAGAACAAGCAGGAAGCAATGCAGAACCGCATTAACCAGCTTGAACTCAATCAAGCTATGGCGGGCGTGGTGAGATACCCAAGCGCAACAACCTACACAGCAGGTGCAAATCCGTTTTTCAACTATGGAAACGGTGGTTGGGTTTATCCGAATGTTTAATCCCTTAAAACAAGGTGATTTCCGTCTTAAAGACGTTGACATACGGGGAGCGTCTTTGTTCCCCGATTTTTTTTAAGGAGATACGAGAATGTGTAATTGCAGATGTAATTATCCAACACGATACAGAGCGCAGACAATCGCTGTTGCAACAGGAACAACGACTATCACACTTCCAGCCACAGCGGAATTCACGGCAGGAGAAGTTTATGATATTTTGCTTGCCTCTCCGATTCCAGACGGCACGGACGGAACGACAATCGAAATCACGAACGGCACTGTAACAGGCGATGTAATGCGCAGAAATGGCAATTATTTCCGCCCGATTCCGCTTACAAGTCGCACGATTTTGAGAGTACAGTTCTTTGACGACCCAGCACACTTTCAACTGCTTGCGATTAAGCGGTAAGGAGTGAGAATGGAAAACGTAAGCATAAGCGCAGAAACAAAAGAAATGCAGACCGCTGTAAAAGCCTTGTATGAGCGTGTGCATAAGGTTTTGGCAGTTCATACAAAACTGAACCGACACGCAATGTGTGCTTGTCAGTCGCTTGGTTATAACGGCTTTAAGAGGTGGCACAGATACAGAAGCACTTGCTTCTTTGAACTTGATACGGAGCTTGCAAACGACCTTTTCGACAAGTTCAGAATAAAAGCAGATTTTAAGGATTATGAATTGAGCTATAATCCCGAAAATCTTGAAGTGCATTTGAAATCTTGGGAAAAAGCTCTTTTGGACGCTATTCAAGAACTCGGAAGCGTGGCAAAAGAGATGTATGAGCAAACTGGCAGCCGAAATTGTGTTGTTGAAAAAGCGATGTGCAAGGTATCGAAAGACCACAGAAAAGTGTGCAGGTTGTTATCACGCTTTGCAGAAAGCGACTGGCTCACGCTTGATATGCACGTTGTTGACGACAAATTGCACAAGAAATACAAGCGCAAAGAAGAGGGGAGTTCAGACAAATGGATTCACGGAACAATGCAGATGAAGTATTAAACGACTTCAAAGACGCTGTAGAACGCATTGATTTTGCGGCATACAATCCCGATACGTCAGAGTTTGACCGTGCTTTGCGTATCGGTTTGATGTGGCATTTGCTTTGTGAAATTGGCGAGTGCAATTCAGAATGTGCAGAAGTCGTAAAAGAAGCGGAATCGGTTGACGAAATTCAAGATGAGATTTTCGGTGCGAAGAAATATTTTCAGAAATATTTGGACACGCAGGACGTTTCGTTTTTGGATATGGCAAAAGATGAATTGCGCCACGGTTCTATTCTTTTGAAAAAAGCAAATGCTCGGTTGCCGTCTGGTGATGAGAAGAAAAAACTCAAATCCTACGAAGCCGAAATTGCTGAAATCTCTGAGCAACTCGAAAGGGAATAAAAGAGAATAGAAAAGAGAATAAAGCAAATTGTTTATATGTGATTATAGCGGAGTTTTTCACGAAAAATCGTGGTTTCTCCGCTATAAATTGATTGTAATTGACGCTATTTGAGTCTACATATCACTATTTTGACGATTTTTGTTTTTTGAAAAAGAGCATGTTTATTTATAAAAGACGAGATTTGACTCGTGTCTTTTATAAATCAGTTGTGGATTGTATAATAAAGACTGAGGCCAGGAGGTTTTTATGAGTTATGCAGTTTTGGAACAAAAATTGAAAATGGTCAGCGAACAAGATTTTGATTTTGTTTCGCATTTTTTGGATTTGGTTTTGCAGAGCCGCAAAAAAGCCGACGCGGAGCAAAAAAACAACGCCGAATATTTTGCAATGCTTGACCACAGTTTTTCGCAGTTGGAACAAGGTGAAACTGTGGTCAAATCTATGGCTGAACTTCGTGCAATGGAGCAGTAAATGAATGATTTTACATTCACAAAAGACGCTTTTGCACAGTATATGTATTGGCAGACGCAGGACAAAAAAACATTGAAAAAAATCATCGCTTGTAAAGGTCATTACGAATGATTGCAGATTATAATTCACTCAAGACGGAAAGAAAATGAATATAGATAATAGCGTTTCAAAAATATTGAGGGAGTGGGGGAGCTTTCAGACTTCTGTCCGCTCTTTGAGCGCAGAGAATGCGAAACTTCCTGCTTCAATCGAGGGCTTGACGGGCTCGCTTTCGGCGTTTTTTGCCTCAGAATATGTGCGCTCCCGAAAATACGAGGCTTTGCGCGCTTTGCAGTATGGCGAGAAAAACGAAGAGCTTGGCGACACGATTATCGTTGTGCAAAGCGACAAAGACGCTGCCGAAATGTACAGCGACTTGCAGAGCGTTTTGGGCGACAGCGCGGAAGTCTACGTTTTTCAGTGGTGGGGAACTGTGCCGTATCGCCCTGTGGCAAAAGGAGCGAAAATCTTTGCCGAGCGTGCGGGCGTGCTTTCGCTTTTGTCGCGCGGACAAAAAACGCTCACTCTCGACACAAAACCGCGCATTTTTATCATGAGCCAGCGGGCTTTTCTTTCTCCTGTTCCGAGCGCGGAATATGTGAGAAAAAATTGCTTTTATATGCAAAAAGGACAGCCTTTTGACTCCGACGCGCTTTCAAAAAAACTAAGCAGTTTGGGCTATATGCGAGTTCCGCGCGTTACGGTCTGCGGCGAGTTTGCGCTTCGGGGCGAGGTTTTGGATTTGTACGCTCCAAACACAGAAAGCGCACTTCGTATTCAGTTCGATTTTGACGAGATTGAGCATATAAAACTCTTCGATGTCGCAACACAAAACACGTCGGGAAGCCTTGAGCGCGTGCTTGTGCCTGCAATGAAAGAAGTCATTTGGACTGATGAGCTTGTTGAAAAAGCCGAGAAAAAACTGCACGAAATCGACGAGAACGGCATTGGTGGCTCTGCGGAAGACTCTGGCGACGAGGCGATTTTGAGCTTTACCGAGCTTGCGCGAAACTCGCTTGATTCAATGCTGACCGAGTTGGCGGTGAACAAAGAAACGGCTGGCGAAGAGCTGTTTTATCCGCTTTTGTGGGACAAAAAATATTCGGTTTTGGATTACATCAGCGAGAGCGCGAGCGTGATTTTTGCCGACTTCGACCGCCTGCAGAACGCTGAAGAAAGCATTTTGCGCGAGTACGAGGGAATGTACAGAAAAGCCCGCTTGACGCTTCCTGTCTTGCCGCCGAGCGAAATGATTTTTGATTTTAAGACGCTGTCAAGGGCGCACAAGCGAAGCCTTTATTTCAAGTCGCTTCACACCGTTTTGAATGACGATGAGGATTCAGCAGAAAAACACACAAGCAAGGGTGCGAGCGTCAAAATTGAGGCAGAGGCGGGAAAAAACTTTTTCGGCAATATCAATTATCTAAAAGAACAGCTTTCGACTTACGAAAAAGACGGCTGGAGAGTTTTCATTTATGCCGACAACTCTCAGCAAGCCCTCCGCATTGGTGAGCTTCTCAAAGATGTTATCGATGATGAAAACGGCAATAAATCCTTTTTGGAAATAGAGCCTTTGGCTCTTACGGCGGGATTTTGCGTCAATGAAATAAAGCTCTTGGTCATTCAAGAAAATGAGATTTTCGGGCGCAGAAAAGCCGCTCCGAAGATGCTCAAAAAAGGCGTGAAAAGCTCTGTTATCGACACTTTCGTTGAGCTTAATCCCGGTGATTACGTCGTTCACGTTAATTACGGAATCGGGCTGTTCAAGGGCATTGAGCGCATAAAATCGCTTGGCAACGAACGCGATTACATCACGCTTGAATACGCCGACGAAGATTTTGTGTATGTGCCGATTGAGCAGGTCAATATGGTGCAGCGCTACATCGGAAGCGAAGGCTCAAAGCCGCAACTTGACAAAATCGGCTCGAAGTCGTGGGAAAATCGCAAGAACCGCGTGCAGAAAAAAGTCGAGGAGATTGCAGAAAAGCTCATCGATTTGTATTCGCGCAGAAAGGCGAGCGTGGGCTATCCGTTCCCGCGCGATACCGAATGGCAGACCGCGTTTGAGGCAGCTTTCCCCTACGAAGACACGGCAGACCAAGCCACCGTTAGCGCGGAAATCAAGGCGGATATGGAAAAGCCCACGCCAATGGATCGTCTTGTGTGCGGCGATGTCGGCTACGGAAAAACCGAAATTGCAATGCGCGCGGCGTTCAAGGCTGTTATGGGCGGAAAGCAGGTTGCCTTCCTTGCGCCGACGACGATTCTTGCAGAACAGCATTACGAAACTTGTCTTGAGCGATTCGCGAACTTCCCCGTAAAGATTGCGCAGATGAGCCGCTTTGTGAGCGCAAAAGAGCAAAAAAAGACTTTGGCTGATTTGGCGGCAGGTCAGGTGGATATTCTTGTCGGAACTCATCGCATTATTCAAAAAGACGTGGTGTTCAAAGACCTCGGCTTGATGATTATCGACGAAGAGCAGCGTTTCGGCGTCAAGGACAAAGAAAAACTCAAAGTGCTAAAGAACAACATCGATTGTCTTTCGATGAGCGCGACTCCGATTCCGCGCACGCTTCACATGAGCCTTTTGAAAATCCGCGATATGTCGCTTTTGACAACTCCGCCGCAGAACCGACAGCCGATTGAAACTGTGATTGACGCATACAGCGACGACAAGATTGCCGAAGCGATACGAAACGAAGTCAGCCGCGGCGGTCAGGTCTTTTATTTGCACAACCGAGTGGAAACGCTGGAAGACGTGAGGCGAAAGCTCTCGACTCTTCTTCCCGAAATGATGGTTGACGTGGCGCACGGACAGATGACAGCGGAGCAGCTCGACGACATTTTCCGACGCTTCAAGATGGGTGGCTTTCACGTCCTTGTGGCGACGACGATTATCGAAAACGGTATCGACATTCCGAATGTGAACACGATTATCATCGACCGCGCAGACATGTACGGCGTAAGTCAGCTCTATCAGCTTCGCGGGCGCGTCGGGCGAAGCGACAGAAAGGCGTATGCGTATCTTTTCTATCCCGAAAACCGTGCTTTGAGCGAAATTGCGATGAAGCGATTGCAAGTCATCAGCGATTTCACCGAACTCGGCTCTGGTTTTAAGATTGCGATGAAAGACATGGAAATCCGCGGAGCTGGAAACCTGCTCGGACGCGACCAAAGCGGCGAAGTTTATTCTGTCGGCTTTGATTTGTATTTGCGGCTCTTGAATGATGCAGTGGCGCGACTTACGGCGAGCAAGGATTACAAGGCGGAAACCGAAGTCGTGCTTGAGCTTGAGTACACGGGCTTTGTGCCAGACAGCTATGTGCAAAATCCGCAGACCAAGATGGAAATCTACAAAAAAATCGCTTCGGTCAAGACAAAAGCCGAGCTTTCCGCGCTCGAAGGCGATTTGTGCGACCGTTTTGGACCTGTTCCTGACGAGGTTTTCAGCCTGCTTTCGATTTCGGAAGTGAAGATAATTTGCCGTGCGCTTAGCATTGTGAGCCTCAAGGAAAAGGGCGGTGTGGTGCGCGTGGAGTTTGGCGATATGGCAAAAGTACAGATTGACAAGGTGTTGAGCCTCATTCAGTCGAGCGCGGGAAAAGTGAAACTCGACCCATTGCACCCAGAGCAGATTCTGCTTGCAACGGGCAGCATCGGCTTGAAGGAAAAAGCCGCATTTATCCGCGAAATGCTTGAGCGCTTCATTTGACTGCATTGACGTTTCGGACTAGAAATTGACTGCTTCACTCTTGCAGAAGTCAATTTCTGATTAGAAATTGGTTACTTCACTTTGAAGAAGGCAATTTTTTGCTAGAAATTGATTGCCGCAGTCTTGCAGAAGTCAATTTCTGATTAGAAATTGGTTACTTCACTTTGAAGAAGACAATTTTTGATTAGAAATTGACTGCTTCACTTTGAAGAAAGCAGTTTTTGATTCAAAATTGTCAATGCAATTGAAAAACGAAATCAAACCCGCTATAGTATGGGTAAAATCGAGGTTGTATGAAAATGTTTTCAAAAAAAATCTGCTGTGTCTTTGCTTTTTTTGCCGTCTCTATTTTCGCTTTTTCTTGTACGAGTGAAAAAAAAACTGAGAAAGTTCGCGGAATCGAGTTCGCAGGCGAGATTGCAAGGCTTGAAAAAGAAGAAGATGGCGAGGTTGTTTTCTCGTTCACGGAAAAACAAAAATCATTTCTTACATCGTTCAATCAACAACACAAAACGCTCTCGCTTCTGATAGCGCTAAAGCAGGGCGAAAATCCGAGCGACGTTGACTTTTTCTTTATGAGCGGCGGGGAGAAAAGGGCGTGTGCGACCGTTCTTGCCTCCCTTTTTTCTGGAAAAATTGTTACCGTCTCGCTTTGCGCTTCTTTTTTGCCTGACGGTTTTGGAGTGCGCTCGGCATCTCCTGTTTCAATCTCGCGCCTTGAGGCCGCAGAAAGCAAAATCGGCTGGTATGAGGGCGAAGATACCCTTTTCCTTGGCTTTGGCGCATCTGGCGGGATTTCTGAGACGAGCAAAAATTTCACGACCTTGGCTTCTGGACGAGAATATTTTGGAAGCAATGCAGGAACGTCTTTGACTATTTTCTACAAAAAAGGCTCAGGCGAGGGCAAAATAAACGTGAAAAGTGGAAATGACGTTCTGGAAATCAGAAGAACGAGAACGCAAAGCGCGACCGTTCTTTCTTCTCTTTGTGTCCAAGACATTTTCTCTCCGCTTTCGATTGACGACACATCTTGTGTCTCAGGCGTTCTTCTTCGCTTCGACCCCGCAATGAGCGACAGTCTTCGTGCGATAAAGACAGACCCCGGCTTAATTCCCGACTGGGACAAAAATCGATGGCGAAACAGCGGCTTTGAGGTTTTCGACTGGGAAGAGTTTCCCGGTGTTCTCATCTTCGACATGAAAGATTACACTGTGCAGGACGCGTTCTTGAAGCGCCTTTCGTTCTTTGCCGAGAAAACGGGCTTTCGCGGAAGCCTTGCAAGTGATGAGCGCATAAAAAATCTTCATGGCTTTAACGCTCACGATTATCGCGCTGAAACGCTGGCGGCTTTTTTCAACAAGGCGGAAAAAGAAAACTTCCCGCTTCCCGATTCGGAGCGCCTTTTGAAAAAAATCCTCATTACGAACGGTCAGTTAATCGCAGAAAACGGCGAGGTCAAGGCAGGTCAGGGCGCTCTTGTTTCGATTTCGCGCGAATCGCCTGAGTATTTGAGATGGCAGTTTTTGAATCACGAGTGCTTCCACGGTGTTTTTTTCACTCACGAAGAATTTAGGAATAAGATGAGCGAGATTTATTCCAATATGGACAGGACTTCGCTTGCGTTCATAAAAAACTATTACCGTGTCAGCCCTGAACTCGATTATGACACGTCGGATTTGTATCTTATGCACAATGAACTTATGGCGTACACTGTTCAGCGCCGTGTTTCTGGCGTCGCGCAATATTACACGGGCTTGGCTTCCCGCGCTCACGTTCAAAAAGCGATTCCTGATTTGGCGAATTATGTGCTTTCAACGAATGCGGCGGGCTTTGTGGAGATTGCAAAGGAAATTGACGCATTTTTGAGCGAAAACTACGCTTTGAATGCTGGGCGTGTTTATCAGATTGTGAGGAAATAATTTTTTTAGGAGAAATATTTTATGAAAATGATTCGTAAAGTTTTGTCGGCTATTGTGATGCTCTCTCTTGCGTCTGCATCTTTTTCGCTTTCGCGACACGATGCTGTCGTAGACGATGACGTTATTGCAGAAGAGGACGCGGTTGAGACTCACGTTGGCGTTTTGTCTGGACCTTCTGGCATTCCGATGGTGTATTGCCTTGAAAACGACATAGAAGATGACGGCGTTTCTTTCGAGATTTTCGCTGGTGCAAATCTTCTTTTGCCAAAACTCATAAGCGGAGAAATCGACATTGGCTTTTTGCCTCCGAATGTTGCTGCAAAGGTCTATAACGCGAACAATGGCGCTGTTGTTATTGCAGCCGTCGCTGGAAACGGCATGATGAGCCTTGTTACACGCGACCAGAGTGTGAAGAGCATCAAGGATTTGGCTGGAAAAACTATCAGCGTTGCCGGTCAGGGCGCAACTCCTGATTATATGATGCGATATCTTTTGAAAGCCAATGGAATTGAGGCGACACTTGATTTTTCAATCCCGAATCCGCAGATTGCGCCATCCCTTATCGCGGGAAAAATCGATTACGCCGTTGTTCCAGAGCCTTTTGCGACCGTTGCGACGATGAAAGACAAATCGATAATCCGTGCAATCAACATTCAGGACGCATTCGCTTCTGCAAGTGGCACAGACGGCGTTTTCCCGATGACAGTCATTGCCGTGAATGCTGCTTTTGCAAAAAATCATCCGAACGCTGTAAAGAAGTTCCTCTCTGCTAGTGAGTTTGCTTCAATTTGGGCTTTGAGCAACGCAGAAGAGGCTGGAAAGCTGGCTGAAAAGAACGGACTCGGAATTGCCGCACCTATCGCGACGGCTGCCATTCCAAACTGCGCATACACTTTCAAATTGGCAAAAGACGCAAAAGCAGATGTTGAGAAAATCCTCAAAATCTTTTTGGACTTTGATTCCGCTTCAATCGGCGGAAAACTTCCTGATGAAGGATTTTACTTTTAACGGGCTTGTTTCGTGAAATTGCGCATTAAAAAAGTTTTTGTTTTTGTTTTTTCTGCCGTGATTTTGCTTTTTGTATGGCAAATTGTGGCGGAAAAAATTGCTTCCCCGCTTGTTTTGCCGCTCCCAAAAAGCGTTTTGCAAAGCATTTTTCAAACATTTTCGACAAAGAAATTCGCCTCTGCGTTTGTTGCAACTTTTTCCCGTTGCGCGCTCTCGTTTTTCATTTCTGCCTTTTTTGGCTTTGTCCTTGGGCTTTGCTTTGCGTTTTTCCCCTCAGTTGAGACTTTCTTTGAGCCGCTTTTGTCGCTTGTCCGCGCCGTTCCAGTCGTTTCGATAATACTCCTTGCGCTTTTCTGGCTAAAATCGTCCTCCGTTCCCGTGTTCGTCGCCGTACTGATGACACTTCCAGTTATGACACTCTCCGTCAGAGCGGGTTTTTCGGTGAATGATGCAGAGCGAAAAAAACTTTTGGAAATGGCGGATTGCTTTTCGCTCTCAAGCGCACAAAAACTCCTTTTCCTGCATATTCCGCGCTCCTTTCCCGCTGTCAGCTCAGGCGTGAAGAGCATTTCGGCAATGATTTGGAAACTCGTTTGCGCAGGCGAAGTTTTGAGCCTTCCGCGCTCGGCTGTCGGCTCACTTTTGCAAAATGCGCAAGTCGTCCTTGAAACAGCGGACGTTTTTGCAATCACGCTCATTATCGTTTTTTCAAGTTTCTGCTTTTGCTCCGCCGTCAATCTTTTGCTCTTTGCTTTTCGAAAAACTTCACGCCTTTTCACTCTCCTTTATTTTTCAAAAAGCAAAGAATCTGCGCTTTCTTGCCCTCACAAAGCTGAAAAGGACTTTTTAGTGAGCGGTATCAGCGTTTTGAGGAACGGCTTTCTTTTCAAGGATTTTTCCCTAACGCTAAAAGCGAACTGCACCACGGCGATACTTGCTCCGAGCGGACGCGGAAAGACGACACTTCTTGACGTCGTCGCAAAGCGCGCCATAGCCGAAGGAATGCGCGTTTCATACCTTTTTCAAGAACCGCGCCTTTTGCCTTCTTTGACCGTGCTTGAAAATGTCGCCCTCCCGCTTTGCCGTGTTTTTGGCGCAAAAAAGGCGCTTTTTGAAGCCGAGAAAATGCTTCGTGCTTTGTCGCTTGGAGAAAAATTGCACTCGTTCCCGGATGAGCTTTCAGGAGGCGAGAGACAACGTGCTTCGATGGCGAGGGCTTTTTCATTTCCCGCTGACATTTTGCTTTTGGACGAGCCTTTTCAGTCACAGGACTTTTCGCGAAAACTAAGTATTTTTGAGACGATGAAAAATGGAATTGAAAAAAAGGCGATTTGCGCTCTTGTGACCCACGACCCTTTTGAAGCCTCAAGGCTCGCTCAGCGCGTGATTTTTCTTGACGGACGCCCTGTGAAAATCGCGCTGGACATCGATATTCGCGCTATGAGCGCTGAGAACGCCGAAAAAATTATCATCGACGCAATGCTCCAAGCGCAAAAATAAATATTTTCGACTTTGGAGGACTCCCACGCCTTCCTTTTTCGTTGGGGAAGCCATTGGAGCGCTCCCACGACGAGAAAACGAGTTAGGGAGCGCTTGGGGTTTCTCCCAATAGAATAAAATGAGTTTGGGAAGCCTTGGGAGTTCTCCCACGCTCTCCTTTTTTGTTAGGGAAGGCTTTGGAGCACTCCCACGGCAAGAAAATGAAAATTTTGACCTTTGGAGCGCTCCCAATGAAAAACTATTTCAAAACGCTGCTGTAAATATCTTCGACTTTTGCCCAGTCGACGATATCGAAAAGTTCTTTGACGTACGACGCGCGGAGATTTTTGTATTTCAAATAATATGCGTGTTCCCAGACGTCGATGCAAAAAATCGGCTTTGCGTCTTCGCCAAGGCTTATCGGATTGTCCTGATTTGCGCTTTGCGAGAGAACGAGCGAGCCGTCGCTTTTTGCCGAAAGCCATGCCCAGCCTGAGCCGAATTGCGAGAGGGCAAGGGCGCTGATTTTTTCTTTGAACTCGTCAAAGCTGCCGAATGTGCTTTTTATTTTTTCGCCAAGAACACCGTCTGGCGCTTTTTTCGCTTTGTCTTTTGGCGAAAGCGTCGAAAAATAAAGGTTGTGGTTGTAGTATCCGCCGCCATTGTTTCGGAGGGCTTTTTGCAGCGCTGTGTCTTTGACGTCATCAAGGGATGCGAGGATTTCTTCGGCGCTTTTTGAGGAAAGTCCTGCTTTTTGCGCAAAATCGTTAAATGCTTTCGTGTATGCCGCGTGGTGTTTTGCCCAGTGGGTTTCGACTGTCAGCGCGTCGATGACAGGCTCAAGTGCGTCGAAAGAAAATGGCAATTTGTATTGTTCAAACATTAAGAACCTCCAATGTAGTTTGTTAGTTGTAATTATTATGGGTGTTCTCTTCGTTGTCAAACTCTTTTTTTGTTCTTTGAAGAAATGAAGGTCTTGTGAAAATGAACTTCAAAAATAAACTTGACTATTTGTTGTAAATATCATATATTTACAACGTTTTCTAGGATATTCAATGAATTATTTCCCACTACATTTTTAAGGAAGGATTTTTTATGGCAATTCGCGGTGAACTTTTTACGACACAGATTACGTTGGACAATCGCTCATATTTTTTCAATGTGAAAGAGAATAGAACGGGCGATGTTTTTTTGCAAGTTGTTGAGAGCAAGAGCAGAGACGGTGGAGATTTTGACCGCCATCAGATTGCTATTTTCGCTGATGACCTTCAGAAATTCCTTCAGGGAATGGAAAATTCTTTGAAGTTTATTGAAAAAGAATTGCGCGACCGTGAGAAAGTGCGTGCTGAGAAAAAAGCTGCAAAAGAGGCAAAATTTGGTCGCGAAAGCAATGGCGAGGAGAAAACAAAGCGCGTTTATCGTCGCAAGGGTGAAAGCCGTCTTGTTGCAGAGCGAACTGCTCGAAAGACAGGTGCAAAGCGTGTTCATGTTGTTTCAAAGCGTGCAGCAAAAGAAAATCCTGCTCCAGAGGAACAGGATAACAAATAAGTTCTAGTATTTGAATGTAAGCCGCTGAATTGGGCTTGGACCTAGTTCGCGGCATATTTTTTTGTGCGCAGGAGTAGGGTAGCCTTTGTGTTTTTTGTAGCCGTATTCTGGATATAGCGCATCGTACTCTGTCATAATTCTGTCACGCTCTTCTTTTGCGATAATACTCGCAGCCATAACTGCAGGATATTTCGCATCGGCTTTTGGCTCTGCTCTGCATTTGATTTTCACATCAGGACAAAATGTTCCGTCTGTTATTCCCTCGATAACAGTATCTTCACTTTTTATTCCGTGCTTTTCAAAAAAATCAGGTAGTTTTTTTAGTAATTCCTCGTATGCGATTTTCATTGCAAGAAGGCTTGATTTGAGGATATTGATTTCATCGATTTTTTTGTGGTCAATGATTCCAATTCCCCAAAGTGCTTTTTCTTTTATGACTTTTTCAGCTTCGGCGCGCTTTTTTGGCGATAATTTTTTGCTGTCATTTAGGATTTCGATAGGGAAATCCTCTGGCAAAATCACAGCACCTGCTGTAACAGGTCCTGCAAGAGGTCCTCGTCCTGCTTCATCAAAGCCGCAAATAAAAATCTTAGAATCCATTGTTTGCAGTTCCTGTGTCTTCGTTTATTGTTGTTTTTGAGTCTGTCCAAATTGGATTTATTCCTCGTTTTTCGGAAAGTTTTCCTGTGAAACTGTTGTTGTACAAGCGTGCTGTTGTGTCTCCTAGTTCCGCAATTCGTCCGAGATGCGCTGTAACTTGGCAGAATGTTTCGGAGAGCGTAAACTTGCAACTTTGTGCAGAAAAGTTTATTGCAGTATCTGCTGTTGAAGAAATCCGACTTCCTGTGATTAAAATCTCTGAATCATAGGCATTTAGGTTGCTTGCATAAGTATTGCCTTTGACTGTTAAACCGCTGTTTCGTAGTGAAAATACTGAAGATGATAATTCGATTCCTGTTCCATTTTGCGAGAACACAGAAATCAACTCTGAATCTATTATCTCCGCTTTTGAATCGGTAAAAGTAAGAAAATGAACTGCACTATCATCATCTGTGTTTGCATAATCTGCGGCCACTGTTTTTTCAAGTACACAATTTTTTATGACAACGTTTGCATTTGTTATAGAAAGTTGCGTACTCGCAGGGAAAATAATATGAGCATTGCTTTCCCCTATAATTTCAAAGTTGGAAGTTATTGCAAGAGGTGCAAAATCTCCTTTTATCGTTCCATTCACATGAATTCTTATTTTTTCGGAGCTATTTATAATAGGAACTAGAGCAGATAGCGTTGTAAAAGGATGCGCTGCGCTTCCATCTTCTGTTATCCCTGTTTTTTGAGATTGTATGTAATAATTAAAGTTATCGATTTGCACTTTATATGAATTTTCTGTGCTTTTGTTTCCATATTTGTCAACAGAATAAGCGCTTATCGTATAATCAATCGCAGATTCTTTGTAGGGTTGCAAA
>CACYWZ010000050.1 GCA_902778325.1 uncultured Spirochaetaceae bacterium | reverse complement strand
CGAGGGAAAATGAACTGGCCGAACTCGCTCGGGTTGATTTCTCCAAGTCCCTTGAATCGTGTTACCTCAGCAGATTTACCCATCTTGGCAACTTCCTTGTCGCGGCTTTCTTCGCTGTAGCAGTAAACGGTTTTTGATTTATTGCGTACACGGAAGAGCGGAGTTTCAAGAATATAAACATGACCTGTCAGAACAAGCTCTTCAAAGAAAAGCAGGAGATAAGTCATTACAAGATTTCTGATATGGAAGCCGTCGTTATCGGCATCGGTTGCGATGATAATCTTGTTGTAGCGAAGATTGTCGATGTAACTTGAAGCCTCATCTTTCACGCTGTCGTCTTTTTCGATTCCGAGCGCCATCATCAAGTTGCAAAGCTCGTCGTTCTTGTATATGTCCTGCTGTTTTTTTCCGAACATATTCTCAGGCTTTCCTCTTAATGAGAAAATCGCCTGATTTTCAACGTCGCGACTTCCAACCATTGACCCCGTTGCAGAATCTCCCTCAGTGATAAAAATCATCGAGTTCTCGCCTTTTTCGCCGTCGCCCAAGTGATAGCGGCAGTCTTTGAGCTTGTCGATTTTGAGCTGCGTTTTTCTTGTGGCTTCGAGCTTCTTTTTTCGAAGCGAGTTCAAATCAGTGCGGAAACTTTCGTTCGCGTTGATTTTCTCCTGCATCACTTTCGCGCTTTCGGGGTTCTTGTGGAGCCATTCGTCAAGAGCCGCCTGCGTTTCAGAAACAATCCAAGAGCGGATATCGGTGTTTCCGAGCTTGTTCTTTGTCTGGCTCTCGAAGACGGGGTCTTTCACTTTGACGAGCAAAGCCGCATTCAAGCCGTAGCGCACGTCTTCGCTGTGATAGCTCTTGTTGAAAAAGGCGTTTATTCCTTTTAAGAAGCCCTCTTTGAAAGCCGCCAAGTGCGTGCCGCCGTCCGCGGTGTACTGTCCGTTGACGTAGCTGAAATAGCTTTCGGTATTGCTGTTTGTGTCGCCGTTAATTGTGTGCGTGAATGCAAATTTGAGCTTGTCGCCATTGTAAAAACCAACGTCGTAGAGTTTTGTGCCGTCCATTTCGTTGGTGAGCAAATCAAGAAGCCCGTTTTCGCTTTTGTAGGACTGCCCGTTGCAGATAAGCTCAAGCCCGCTGTTGAGATAGGCGTAGTTCAAAATGCGCTTTTCAACAAATTCCATATTGAACGCGTATTTTCCGAAAATCTCTGTGTCTGGCACGAACTCAAAATACGTTCCAGTTTTCTCACCGCGCGCGGCTTCACCGTTTAGCTCTTCTTGCAACTTTCCTCGGATAAAACGCGCCTCGCAGAACTTTCCTTCGCGCACAGAGCGCACCACAAACTCAGAAGAAAGCGCATTAACAGCTTTTGTGCCGACTCCGTTCATACCAACAGAGAACTGAAAAACATCGTCGTTATATTTTGCGCCCGTGTTAATCTGAGAAACGCAATCAACAACCTTTCCCAAAGGAATTCCGCGCCCATAATCGCGCACTTTTACGCGATTGTTTTCTATTGACACTTCGATTTTCTTTCCATATCCCATGATGAACTCGTCAACCGAGTTATCGATAGCTTCTTTTAAAAGGATATAGATACCGTCGTTCTGATTTGACCCGTTGCCCAGACGTCCAATATACATACCGCTTCGGAGGCGAATATGCTCCAAAGCGTCCAGATGTTTAATCTGTGATTCATCGTAGATAGCTTTTTTTTCTGGCATGCTGCATAATATAGCAGAAAACGCTCTTGTATGGCAAACAGTTTTGTGAAAAAAGATTTGTCAAACAGTTGACAACGAATTAAAAAAGTCAAGTGTTTTTTGATTTTTTTTGCTTCTGATAATAGCGAAATCTTAAAAAAAATTGTGATAAAAATAGCAGTGCAATGATTCAAAAATATTGAATAACTTTTGTGACTCTGTTAATATTAAGCCACTGTTCAAAAAATTGTATCATATATAAGAGCAAATTTTATAATAAGGTACAAAAAAAATGAACTGGAGGTATAAAATGAAAAAATCATTGTTTACTGTGGCTGTAGCAGCAGCAATGGTGCTTGGGCTTGCAGGATGCGGCAACAAGGGAGAGAAAGCAGCGCAGACTTCTGGTGCTGAGTTCATTTTCAACAACGGAACAGAGCCTCAGTCTCTTGACCCGTCAAAGATTCAGGGTGTTCCAGAACATCGCTTGTACATGGCGTTGTTCGAGGGCTTGGTAAGCTACGATCCAAAAACTTGCGAAGCAAAACCAGGTGTAGCAGAGAGTTGGACATTGAGTGATGACGGCACTGTTATCACGTTCAAGCTCAGAGACACAACTTGGAGCGACGGAACTCCAATCACTGCACAGACATTCGTAGATTCATGGCTTTACTATCTCGCTCCAGAGACAGCAGCAGAGTACGCTTATATGCCAGCGGCTGTTATAAAAGGAGCAGAGGATTACAACGCAGGCAAAGCTGGAAAAGAAGCAGTCGGTCTTCGCGCTGTTGATGAGCACACATTCGAGGTTACTCTCGTAGGTCCTGTTCCATATGCAATCGATATGATGGCACACTATTCATTCGCACCACTTCCGCTTCACGCAATGCAGAAGTACGGCAACGACTGGACAAAAGCTGGAAACTTCGTCGGAAACGGTCCTTTCGTTCTTAGCGAGTGGGTTCCACAAGACCACATCAGCGTAACTCCAAACGACAAATATTGGGACAAAGCAAACGTATTCCTTTCAAAAGTTACTTTCCTCACAATCGAGAACGAAACAACAGGATTTAACAAATACAAGAACGGTGAAATCGATTGGGACACAACAGTTCCTCTTGAGATGCTCGACGAGATTAAGCTCGACAGCGATTATCACGTTTCACCTCAGATTTCATCATATTACTACGTCCTTAACGTGAACAACCCAGTTCTTGCTGATGTTCGCGTAAGAAAGGCTCTTGCAAAATCAATCAACCGTCAGGAACTTGTTGAAAAAGTAACAAAGGGCGGTCAGATTGCTGCAACTTCATTCTGCCCTCCAATGTCTGGATACACTCCTGCTGTGGGCAATGAGTACAATGTTGCAGAAGCACAGCAGCTTTTGGCAGATGCAGGTTATCCGAACGGAACAGGTTTCCCGAAGATGTCTGTTATTTATAACACAAACGAGGGACACAAGAAGATTGCTGAGTACGTTCAGCAGGAATGGAAGAGAAACCTCGGAATTGATGTAGAGCTTTCAAACATGGAATGGGGAACATTCTTGGACGAAAGACAGCATAACAACTTTGAGATTGCTCGCGCAGGTTGGGTTGGCGATTACATGGACCCGTCAAACTTCCTTGAGCTTATGCTCTCAACATCAGGAAACAACGACGGACGCTACAATAATCCGAAGTACGATGAGCTTATCAAGAAAGCTGCTACAATGCAGGCTGGCGCAGAGCGTATGCAGGTCTTGCACGACGCAGAAGAGATTATGATGACACAGGATCAGGCTTTGGTTCCGTTCTACTATTATGTTTCACAGAACATGATTAACCTTGACAAGTGGGACGGCTGGTACACTAACCCGCTCGATGTCCACCCATGGGTTGGAATCAAACCAAAGAACTAATAGGCTCTTAACAGCATATCGCTGAAAATATATACGAACGTATTGGGCTATCCAACACGTTCGTATTATTATGTCCAGCACAAGCGTGCTGAAAAATCGAATGCCTGTATTCAGCCCCTTTGAATACAGGTAATCAAACATCTTGAATACAGGTAATCAAACACCTTGAATACAGTTATTCAGACCCCTTGAATACAGTTATTCAAACACTTTGAATAGCCGTATTCGAAAAACTTGTACAAAAAATCTAACCGAAGAGGTCTTGTTTATGGGAAAATTTATCATACGGCGTCTTTTGAGCCTTATCCCTACAATGTTTCTAATTGTTACATTCAGTTTCTTTATCATTCGCATTGCGCCTGGCGGACCGTTCGCAAGCGAAAAAAAAGTAACGCCTGAGGTTATGGCAAATCTTATGCACAAATACCACATGGACGAGCCTCTCGTCAAACAGTATTTGCGTTATATGGTCGACGTGCTTCACGGAGATTTGGGTCCGTCATTCAAAAACAAAGATTACACAGTAAACCAGCTTATCGGACAGAGTATGCCGAACTCTATGGTTTTGGGTATCACAGCGCTTATCATCGCTGTCGTTCTCGGAACTCTCGTGGGATTGGCTTCGGCGGTGAAACAAAACAGCTGGGTCGATTATTCGGCGATGTCGTTTGCGTCTTTGGGCATTTCGATTCCGCTTTTCGTCGTCGGTCCTGTGGCAGTTCTTGTGTTTGCGATGAAGCTGCACTGGTTTCCGACTTCAGGCTGGATTACAGGAAGAGCGGGAATGATAACACTTGTTATGCCTGCATGCACTTTGAGCCTTTCTTATTTTGCATCTATTTCACGTCTGACACGCGCAAGCGTTCTTGAAGTGCTTCGCTCTGATTATATTCGCACAGCCCGCGCAAAAGGGCTTCACCCGACAGTGATTCTGATTAAGCACGTCTTGAAGGGCGCGCTTTTGCCAATCGTAACATATCTTGGACCGGCGTTTGCTGGTATCGTTACAGGCTCTGTCGTTATCGAGCAGATATTCCTCGTTCCTGGAATCGGCAACTACTTCGTAAAATCTGCTCTCAACCGTGATTACACGCTTATTTTGGGAACTGTTATCGTGTACTCGGTTATTCTTGTCGTAATGAACTTTATCGTTGATATTCTCTACGGGTTCTTGGACCCGCGTATCTCTTACAAATAAAGCAACAGGAAATCAAAGTGATGAATCTATTTAAATCCGCAAAGAAATCAAGAGGCACAAACGAGTTCAATCAGGAGATGAAAGCCGTTTCGCTTCACGCAGAGGCTTGGAAGCGTCTCAAGAAGAACAAGATGGCTTTGGTGAGCCTCTGGGTTGTTCTCTCATACGTTCTCGTTTCTCTTATCGCACCAGTTCTTCCGCTCCACCCTTACGAAGAGCAGGTTATCGACCATATCAACTTGCGCCCGTCTTTCAAGTGCGCAGGAGACGTCATGGTCGAGCAGAAAATCGCTTACTTCAACAAAGTGATGAAAAAGCAGAACCGCAAAACTTTGACAGAGGCAGAGCAAAAAGAAATCGAAGAGCTGAAAGAAGAGGTGAAATCAAACCCGATTCACCAGCGCCACTATATTCTTGGAACAGACGCACTCGGTCGCGATATGCTTTCACGCTCAATCTACGGCGGTCGCATTTCAATCACAATCGGCATCGTCGGAACTGTCACGGCTCTTATTATCGGCGTTCTTGTCGGCGCGACAGCAGGCTTCATCGGCGGTTGGCTCGACACGCTTTTGATGCGCTTCGTCGATATTCTCTATGGACTGCCTTACATGCTCCTTGTTATCATCATGATGGCAATTCTCGGAAAGAGTATCGCTATTTTGTTCATCGCGATTGCTCTTGTTTCTTGGCTCACAATCGCGCGCGTCGTTCGCGGTCAGGTTATCAGCTTGAAGAACAGCGAGTTCATCGAAGCGGCTCGCTCAATGGGCGCAAGTCCTGTGCATATCATTATCCGCCATCTTTTGCCGAACTGCATGGGCATCATCATCGCCTATGCAACACTTTCGCTTCCAAGCTTCATTATGAGCGAAAGTTTCCTCTCGTTCTTGGGTCTTGGTGTTTCAGCTCCTCTCGCCTCATGGGGAAGTCTTGTTTCCGACGGCGTCAAGGGTATGGAGCTTTATCCTTGGATTCTCATCGTGCCAGCTTTCTTTATGACAGTCTTCCTTTTTGCGATGAACTTCCTTGGCGACGGCGTTCGCGACGCATTTGACCCTCAGAGCAAAAAGAGAGTCTAAAAAAATCTTTGGAGAAAAATAATGACAGATGAAGTTATTTTGCAGGTCAAAGACCTCAAAACATATTTTTACACCGACGCTGGAATCGTAAAGTCTGTTGACGGCGTTTCATTCGACCTTCACAAAGGCGAAATACTCGGTATCGTAGGAGAATCAGGCTCAGGAAAATCGGTCTCAAACTTGTCGATTATGAACCTAATCCCTTCCCCACCGGGAAAAATCGAAAACGGTGAAGTGCTTTTCCATGGAGAAGACCTCTTGAAGATGTCGCAGAAAAAGCTCCGCTCTATTCGCGGAAACCGCATTTCTATGATTTTCCAAGACCCGATGTCTTCCCTCAATCCGTTCTTGCGCATTTCAACGCAGATGATTGAGACAATCCAGCTTCATCAGGGATTGAACAAAAAAGACGCAAAAGCAAAGGCTATCGAAATGCTAAAGCTCGCAGGAATCCCTGCGGCAGAAGAGCGAATCGACTGCTATCCGCACCAGTTCTCAGGCGGTATGCGACAGCGCGTAATGATTGCTATGGGGCTTTCTTGCAAACCTGAAATCTTGATTGCGGACGAGCCTACAAGCGCTCTCGACGTTACAATTCAGGCGCAGATTATCGACTTGATGACCGATTTGACAAAGCAGCTCGGAACAGCCGTAATCATGATTACGCACTCGCTCGGCGTCGTTGCTGGCATGTGCGACACAATCAACGTTATGTACGCAGGTCGCGTCGTTGAGCACGGAGCGACAAAAGACCTCTTTGCTTCCCCGAAGCACCCGTACACACAAGGACTCATCAAGTCTGTTCCTCGCTTGGACAAAGAAAATGACGGACGACTCTTCTCAATCCCGGGACAGCCGCCGAACGTTATCGATTTGCCGCCATGCTGCCCGTTCTATCCGAGATGCGAAAAGGCAAAAGACATCTGCCGCAAAAAGTATCCGCCGCTCAAGCAGTTCGGTAACGGACACTGCGCATCATGCTGGCTCTACGCAGACGACAAGGAGGCTGAATAATGGAAAAAACAATCGACGAAAACGAGAATCTGCTTGAAGTAAAAGACTTGAAAATGCACTTCTTCAACGGAAAGACAGGACTTTTCGGCGGAGAGAAAAAATATACATACGCTGTCGACGGCGTTTCATTTGAAGTGAAAAAAGGCGAGACAATGGGCTTGGTCGGTGAGTCCGGCTGCGGAAAATCAACGGTTATCCGCGCTATTGCCCAGCTTTACAAGCCGACAGCAGGAAGCGTTGTTTTTGAAGGAAAAGAACTCACCGAGATGAACAACCGCAGCCTTCTTGAAGCCCGAAAAGACATGCAGATGGTCTTCCAGGACCCATACAGCTCACTCGACCCGCGCATGACAACAGCAGAAATCATCAGCGAGCCGATGAAAATCTACCGAAGAGCGGGCATCATCAAAATGAGCGACAGCGAGATGAGCGACCGCGTTGATTCGCTCATGGAAAAAGTCGGACTTTCGCACTTCTTCAAGAACCGCTTTCCGCACGAGTTCTCAGGCGGACAGCGACAGCGAATCGGAATCGCACGCGCTTTGGCTCTCCGCCCGCGCCTCATTCTTGCAGACGAGCCAGTCTCAGCGCTCGACGTGTCAATTCAGGCTCAAATCTTGAATTTGTTCAAGGACGTTCAGGAAGAGTTCGGACTTGCCTATCTTTTCATCGCGCACGACCTTGCGGTTATCAAGTACATCTCTGACCGCGTTGCCGTCATGTACCTCGGAAAAATCGTTGAAATCAGCGACAGCAAAGATTTGTACGCAAATCCGCTCCACCCGTACACTCAGGCGCTTTTGTCTGCCGCTCCAGTTCCTGACCCAGAAATCGAGGCAAAGCGCAAGCGCATTATTCTCACAGGCGATGTCCCAAGCCCGAACGTTCAGCGTCAGGGCTGCTACTTCTATGACCGCTGTCCACGCAGAAGCGAGCATTGCAAGTTGAACCAGCCAGAGTTCGTCCAGAAGGGCGACGGCAAGACTGACCACAGAGTCGCTTGCTTCCTCTATCAGTAAGTATCAGATTTTTTTTCAAGGCGCATTTTTCTGATGCGCCTTTTTTTTGCCAAAAAAGTTGAGTTTGCTCGGAATTTGAAAAAGGAAGCGATTTATTGAATGAGTATTGAAGCCTGAGCGAAAAGGAAGTGATTTATTGAATGAGTCTTTAAGGATTTTCAAAAAGGAAGCGAAGTATTGAATGAGCATTGAAGAAAATTCAAAAAGGAAGCAAACTCAACTTGAATTTTGCTCGCCCGACGCAAAAGGAAGCAAACTCAAAAATGTCATTCTGAGCGTAGTGAGCAAAGCGAACGAAGTCGAAGAATCTAGCAGCATAAACCACAAGCATTATGAAAAAGAAAACGCAGATTCTTCGACTCCACTTCGTTCCGCTCAGAATGACAGAAAAAAATGAGAAATGTTTACAACTTAGGCTCTATTTGGTATCATAGGACATATGAAATTACCAGCATTATCCCCATCGCTTCTTTCAGCGAATTTTTTTGATTTAGGAAAAGACATTGCAAAAATTGAGGCGTCTGGTGCGCCTTTTGTGCATATCGACGTTATGGACGGAATCTTCGTCCCGCAAATTACATTCGGACAGCCTGTCGTAAAGTCAATCAGAGGAAAAACAGATTTGATTTTTGATGTGCATCTTATGACAGAAAAACCCGAAAATCAAATAGACGCGTTTGCCGAGTGCGGCGCGGATTATATCACGTTCCATCTTGAAAGCACGGTTCACACAGACCGATTGATTTCGCACATTCACGAGCTTGGAAAAAAAGCGGGAATCGCGATTGTGCCGTCAACGCCAGTGAGCGCTCTTGAAAACATTTTGCCGCTTGTCGATTTGGTTTTGGTGATGACCGTGAATCCAGGTTTTGGCGGTCAAAAGCTCATTCCGTACTGCTTGGACAAGGTGCGCGATTTGGTTTCGCTCAAGATGAAAAACGGATACAAATATCTTGTGTCAGTCGATGGTGGCGTTAACGAAAAGACGTTAAAAAGCGTTCTTGACGCAGGAACTGAGGTTGTCGTTTCAGGCTCTGCGTTCTTCAGCGGCTCTTTGGGCTGGAAATAAGGATTTTTCGCAATGAAGATTGTGCCAAAAGCAAAAATTACAGCATTAACGTTCTCTTTTTTTCTTGGCACATCATCAATGTTCGCGCTCGCTCCTTCAACAGAGCACGGTTATGAATCATTTCGCCAAAAAGACTGGCAGAGTGCTGCGATTTTTCTTCGCCAAAGCGTGAATATGCCTTCGGAACGGACGAGCGAGCTAGTTTATATGCTCATTGTTTCGGAGATTAACGCAAAAAATTACAAAAATGTCTTGCTTGACTGCGATTTGTTTTTGTCGCTCTATCCAAAAAGCGTCTACAGAGCGCCCGTGATGTATCAAAAAGCAAAATGCGCGTATTTGCGTGGCGAATATGATAATGCGCTTTTGTTTTTCAGCGATTTTTGCAACTCGAATGTCGGGCACGAGCTTTATTCTCAGGCGCTTTTCTGGATTGGAGAATCGTTCTTTGCGATGTACGATTTTGACAGCGCAAAGGAATTTTATGAGCGAATCGTTCTTTCTTTCCCTGATTCGCCCAAAAAAGAAGAAGCGCAACGGCGGCTTGAGGACATTTCGCATTACGAGCGCGAGGACAAGTTGCTCTATCTTCTCAAAGTTACGGGCGAGGAATATCTTGCGGCAAAAGAAGATTACGAGCGCGAGCTAAAGATTTACAAAAACTCTGACATTGACGGTCTAAGGCAGCGTATTCGCGAATATTCGGCGCAAATTGCGGAACTTGAGGCAAAGATTGCATCTCTTCAGGCAGAAAACGAAAGCGCGAAAGCGGAGTTAAAAAACCGTCCTGTTGTTTCACCGACTCCCACCGTACAGCAAAGTGCGGTTTTGCCGCCAACAGGCGCGATTTCAGTTCCTGTGAAGGGAGGAGCAAAAACCGAAGAGCCTAAGGCAGAAGAGCAAAAGGCAACACAAACGCCTCCAAGACCTGTGATTGTGCAACCGAAAAAGCAGGTTGAGAAGAAAAGCGCGACAGGCATTATGACAGAATCAGAACTTGAAGCGCTGAAAGCAAAGGCGCTCAGAATTCAGGAAATGCTGAAAAACAGTGAATCTGAAACTGCGACAGAAGCTGAAGACAGCAGTGATAAAAATGAGAATGACGGAAAGTAGTGTATGAATATAACTGTGATTTTTTTAGTTTCGTGTCTCGTCATTCTTGCAGGTGGTGGAAGTGCTGGCGCTTTGCTCAAAAACAAGGCGAAAAACGAAAATCAGCCTGTTGAACAGAGCGCAGAAACAGCAGACAACAAAAAAGAAGCGAGCAAAAAAGAGAAAAAGGAAAAAGAGCAAAAGCAGCGTGATATTGCTGTCTCAAATGGAAAAATTGCTCTTGATATTTCTGCGAAAGACGGAAGCACAGGTATTTTTGTGCTTGATGAAAACGGCAAAAAACGCGGACTCCTTTCATATTCTGATGGATACGCAAGCAGTTATTTTGTTCTGCGAGCAGGAAGAAATCAGCACTTTTTGAGAGGAAGCCGAAGCGGGCGCGCTCAAAGCAGCATTCAAGAAACTGAATATGGCGCGCAAGTTTTTTATGATATTGAAAACACAGCGCAAGTTGCGATTGACTACACTTTCGTTGAAGATGAAGCAACAGTGTATGTTACAGCATTTATTACAAACACTGGAAAAACAAAGCAAGTCTATGCGCTAAAAGCAATTTATGATACATTCTTGGGCGAATCTAGCAAGGCGAACGCTTTTGACTTTTTGGGTCAGGCGATAAACTCTCGGCACAAGATTTCAACTGTGAAAAACGGGGACTGGATTATCAGCGCAAACCGCTCGCTTTCAATAGCATTCGTGGCTTTGGATAGTATGAGTCTTAATGCAGTCGAAGCGCTTACGATTGGAACTCCCGATGATTTTTCTTCTCGCAAGTGGATTCCTGAAATCACTGAAGGAAAATTGTTTTCATCAGTACACTCGTTCAATGATTCTGCACTGGCTCTCAACTGGAAAAAGTCCGTTCTTGCACCGAATGAAACTTCTGTTCAGTCGTTCGTGATAAGCGCTGGCATAAAGGGAGAAAAGCCCTCTTTTATCGAGGCTGCCGAAAAACTTCGCGCCGAACAGCAAGCACTCAATAATTCTAATGCTCAAACAGAGCAAGAAGAAATTGATGAAGATGATATTGTTGAAGTCATTGTCGAAGACAGCGAGGGCGATGTTCAGACGAGCAAAAACGAGCCAGCAGACACTGTCAATGATGACGCTGACAATAAAGAAATCGAAATCTCTGACTGGCAATTAGACCCAGTTTATATACAGTCGCTTTTGGACAGAATTTCCGAACTTCAAGCGGATGGTTCTGTTGACCAAAGTGAAATCAGGCAGTTGAGCGAAGAACTCGATGCTATATTTTTAAAATTAAGGCAGAAAAAGCAATGAAACAACGAAATACTCTGATTATCGCACAAAATCTTTTGAGGAGACGCAAATTTTCAGATGCAATAACGCTGCTCGATTCAAGGCGTGAAATCTATCGTGACAGTTTTTCATATTATCTCACAATAGCAATCGCATATCTTTATCTTGGCGATATTGGCAATGCACGCAGTTATTTTCAGAGGGCTTCATCAATCGATGACAGCGACGTGAATTTGCTTTTGGGACAAGCGGTAATTTATCTTAGAAACGGCGATACAGACAAGGCGCTTGCCTATTATCTTGATGTTCTTGATAATGACCCAACAAATCCGGTTGCGAAAAACGCAATGGCATTTATCCAGAAAAACAGTGATTTTGAAACAATCAGCGCATGGGTCGATGACGGGCGCATAGAACAATTCTACCCTCCTCTTGGTGTGAATCCCGATGTTATGTGCATAGGCGCTATTCTTGGATTTTTGCTTGCAGCAGCACTTTTGATTGTTATTATTGTGCCTCGAAGTCTAAAAACTTATGGAAACAAAAACACTCACAAACTTTACCAAGCAATTGGTTATGAAAATTTTGAACTTTCAGCAACTGAAATTGCAGAAGCTAAAAATGCTGCTGAAAGTGGAGCGAAGCCAATAGATTATTATGACAATCTTTACAACAATATCACAAAAAATCTTTTGGATTCATACAGAAAAGGCATTAGCGACAATAAAGCACAAATTGAGTATAATCGTCTTATGCTTGACCCAAGCGCACCAGAAACACTAAAAACAAAAGCCTCAATGCTTATAGGCGTGCATATAAAAGAGCCTTCATTCAATGAATTTTTCAAAGGATACAAGGACTACAAGAGTTTTGCAGAAAAAATGCACGATGCAGAGGCGGCTGAAGGAAACTTCACAATTGACCAAGTTATTGATGGAGGAGAGCTTTATCGTAACTGTTGGGTTGTTTGGGGTGGACGCCTTAGTGCAATTTCTGTTGGAGATGATAATCTTGTGCATTTCATTTTGCATGTAGGCGAATACGGAAATGAATATCTTTCAAGAGATGCTTATGTTACATGTGTGAGCAAGATTCAACTTACTTCCATAACAGATGATTACATAATGGTGCTTGCAAAAATTACAGGCTTTAATGCACGAGGAGAACCGCTTATTGAAGCAAAAATGATTAATCAGCAATCTCCAAATTAAATTTTTTAGATTTTTTCTTTGAAAAAGCGGTCAAAAATTTAAATTTCCGCAATATATATAGCAGAGGTTTTTAATGGCTAAAGCAAGTTCTAATACACAAGAATCAACAATGGTTGCCGACAAGGCAGAAAAATTAAAGGCTCTCGATGCTGCTTGTCTTCAGATTAACAAGCAGTTTGGAGCAGGTTCTCTTATGAAACTCGGAGAGCAAACAAATGCTGCAGGAATCAATGTAATTCCATCAGGTTCTATTTTGCTTGACGAGGCTCTTGGAGTTGGTGGATATCCAAGAGGTCGTGTCATCGAGATGTATGGTCCTGAAAGTTCTGGAAAAACAACTCTTGCATTGCACGCTATTGCAGAAGCGCAAAAACTAGGCGGTATCGCAGCGTTTATTGATGCAGAACATGCCCTTGATCCTGTTTATGCAAAGAATCTTGGAGTCGATATCGACAACCTCGTAGTTTCTCAGCCAGATACAGGAGAACAAGCGCTTGAAATTGCAGATAAACTTGTAAGTTCAGGTGCAGTTGATATTATCGTAATCGACTCTGTTGCCGCTCTTACGCCGCAGAAAGAAATCGAAGGCGAAATGGGTGATAGTGTAATGGGACTTCAGGCTCGTCTTATGAGTCAAGCGCTTAGAAAACTCACCCCTATTGTAGGCAAATCAAACTGCGTTGTAGTGTTTATTAACCAGATTCGAATGAAAATTGGAATTATGTTTGGGAACCCTGAAACTACAACTGGAGGAAATGCACTTAAGTTTTATTCATCAATAAGACTTGAAATCAGAAGAATCGAAAGTATCGATGGAAAGGGTGATGAAGAAGCGGCAGGAAACCGTATTCGTGTAAAAATCGTCAAAAACAAAGTTGCGCCGCCATTCCGCAAAGTTGAATTGGATTTGTATTTTGGAAAAGGAATTTCTGCAACTGCAAGTATTTTGGATTCAGCTGTAAAGCACGGGCTTGTTGATAAAAAAGGTGCTTGGTACGCTTATGGTGATGAAAAAATTGGACAGGGCAAAGAAAATGTTGTTCAGTATTTTGAAGACCATCAAGATTTCACTCTTGCAATGGAATCTAAAATACGCTCTCAAATTTTCCCTGGTCAAATATTGCGCACAAAAGAGGGAAATCCTATTTCAGATGCAGAACGAAGCGCAATTATTGCAGAATTGCACAGTCGCGGTGTAGGAGTTGGAGCAAAACCTAAAGATACAGAGGATAGTAAAGAAGAGTCTTCTGCATCTTCAGCACAAACTGAGAACATTCCTGCAAATGCAGAAGATTTAGCCACTGCAGCAGGAGAAATCTCAACAGAAGAAGCTCCATTCTAATGAGTGAAATCGTAGTTTTAGGACTCGGTACAAACAAAGTGTTCGGCACTCTTTCATGCAAAGATTTGCTAAAAGAAGCATGCCGAGCGCTTTCGTTTGTTCTTGATGATATAAAAGAATCTCCTGTATACCGCACAAAGCCAATGTATGTGAATGACCAACCAGATTTTTTCAATATGGTTGTTTCTGGTACTTATGAAAAAAGCGCATACGATTTGCTTTTTGAAATCCATAAAATAGAAGAATCACTTGGACGAAATAGGGCAAAAGAAATTAGATTCGGACAAAGGTCGCTTGATATTGATATTGAAATATTTGGTTCACAGGAGATCTGTTCAGAATCACTACAAATTCCTCATCCACGCCTCTTAGAACGCGCGTTTGTTCTTTTGCCACTTGTGGATTTAATTAGCGAAAATGAAGTTATAATTCCAAATGCAAATAAATACATTTCTGCATTATCAAAAATTGGCATAAACGGTGCAGAAAAATTAGGAGAACTCTAAAAAAATGGCAGAACATATTTTTAGAGCAGGGAATTATGAAGGCGCATTAGATGTGCTTTTAAAACTAATTCATGACAATAAAGTGAATATATATGATATTCCAATTGCAACAATAACAGACCAATTTCTTGATTATCTTGACTCACTAAAAGAAACAGATTTAGAAGATTTGTCTGATTTCTATAGCTTGGCAGCAAAATTGATTTATATAAAAAGCAGAATGATGCTACCGGCTGGAAATGACTTCGAAGATGATATTTTTGATTACGATGAAGACCCCCGTCAAGAACTCGTAGAAAAACTTATTGAATATCAGAAATTCAGAAAACTATCAGCATTGATGGAATTGAATGAAGATATTTCAGAATGGAGATTTGAAAGACAAAATATCGAACGATATTTGCCAAAAAGTTCTGATGGATGGGAAAAAGTTAATGCAACAGAAGTTCTATCTTCACTTCAAAAAGTTTACAAAAAACTTATGGAATCTGTATCTGATACAAAAATTCTAGATGTATACGAAGAAATTTCTGTAAACGAAAAAATCACTCTTATGACAGAACTCATGAGCAGAAATGGTTTTTGCATGTTTTCAGAACTTTTGACAAGAATTGGCAATGCACTCGATATGATTTGTGCTTTTATGGCTGTGTTAGAAGCTGTTAAGTTCAGACTTGCTGTAATTTATCAGCATAAACTCTTTGAAGATATAAAGATTTGTCCTCGTGAAAAAGACAATGTTATTACAAATTTAGAGGAACACTGATATGCCACAAGACAATAATGAAAATAATTTTGAAAAAGAAATTGCACTAGTTGAAACAGTCCTTTTTTTAGAAAGTGAACCTAGAAGCATATCATCAATTTCACATATTTCACACCTTCAAGAAGAAATCGTTTCAAATGCAATCGAAAATCTCAAACAAAAGTATCGTGCAAAAAACAGTGGTATTCAACTCGATGAAATTGCTGGTGGGTGGATGCTAGTTCCAAAAAAAGAAACTTGGGAACTAGTTAGAGAGCGTTATGGAAACAAAAATGAGGGAAAACTTAGTAAAGCAGCTCTTGAAACTTTATCGATTATCGCATATTCTCAGCCTGTAACTAGAGCTGAAATCGAAGCAGTTCGAGGTGTAAGTGCAGATAATATGATTAGACTTCTTATAGAGCGAAAACTTATCTGCGAGGTTGGAAAAAAAGATATTCCAGGACATCCAACAGAGTTCGGTACAACAGACGAATTTTTGAAATATTTCCATCTTAATAGTATCGCTGATTTACCTAAATTAGATGAAGCGGAAGAAGAGAGGTTTACCCTTGCAAGATGACAAGATGCGATTGCAACTTTTTTTAGCAAAATGCGGAGTTGCAAGTAGAAGAGCATGCGAAAAAATTATACTTGACGGTCGTGTCAGTGTAAACGGTGAAATAATTTCTATTTTAGGAACAAAAGTTTGTACAAACGATAAAATTTTAGTTGATGGAAAACAAGTAGAAATTGAAGCAGAGAAGCGATACATACTATTGAATAAACCTGCAGGATATGTTTGTTCAATGGCTGATGAAAAAGGACGACTCATTGCAGCTGATTTACTAAAAGATACTTATTCAGAACGTCTATATAACGTTGGACGTCTCGATATGTATAGCACAGGACTTATCATTTTCACAAATGACGGACAATTTGCCTCAACATTATCTCACCCAAGCGCTGAAATTGAAAAAGAATACGAAGTTGAATCAAGTCTTCCGCTTCCAAGAGATTTAGCAGAAAAATTTTGTTCAGGACTAAGAATTGACGATATTTTCTATCGCGCAAAATTTGCCAAAGAAATTAACAGTCATAAAATTCGTATTACATTAATTGAAGGGAAAAATAGAGAAATACGACGAGTTTTTGAACATTTAGGAATTGGGATTCGAAAACTTCAAAGAATAAGAATCGGAAACATCACAATTGATTCTTTAAAAGAATCACAATTTAGAGAACTTACTGCCCAAGAAATTAAAGGGCTTATGAATCTTTGCAAAACTAACTAGAGAGGTTTTTATGGTTATAGCAATAGACGGACCTGCAGGAACTGGAAAATCCACGATAGCTCATATTATCGCGGAAAAACTTGGTATAACATATTTGAACAGTGGAAGTTTCTATCGCGCAATTACACTTGCAACATTAGAAAAGAACATTGACATAACTGATGACAAAACACTTATAGATTTCGCAAAAAAACAGCAACTTGATTATATAAACGCAAGACTTGTATTAAATGGAACTGATGTTGAAGACAAACTGCACTCAGATGAAGTAGATTCAAGAGTTTCAAAAGTATCTTCGATTCCAGAAATTCGACATTTTGTTAATGCAAGACTACGAGAAATCACACAAAGTCAAAGCATAATTTGCGAAGGACGCGATATGACAACAGTCGTATTTCCTAATGCAGATTACAAATTCTATCTTGATGCATCTATTGATGTGCAGGCAGAACGCCGATTTAAGCAGGGTGTCAGCAATCTTTCGCTTGAAGAAATAAAAGAAGCAATACGAAAAAGAGATGAAATTGATAAAAATAAAAAAGAAGGCGCACTAAAAAAGGCAGAAGATGCGATTTATCTGGACACGTCGCTATTGACCATAACGCAGGTTTGTGAGATAATTTTAGGCAAAATACACGTATAAGGGTTTATTATGGAACAGATGGAAGTGGAAAAGAATGAAGCTACAAAAAACTCCATTCAGACACAATTATTTGAAGAGTCTCTGAAAAGTCTCGGTGCTTTGGAAGATGGTCAGTTGGTTGAAGGTACAGTCGTTGATGTAACGGCAGAGTACGTTTTTATTGATATCGGCTACAAGTCAGAAGGCAAAATTCCTGTTGCAGAATTTGCTGGTAACTTGCCAGAAGTCGGTGAAACAATTACAGTCGTTCTTGTCCGCAAAGACGGACGAGGTGGACCTGAAGTTTCAAAATCAAAAGCAGATGCAAAACAGCTTTGGAAAGATTTGCGCAAGGCTTTTGAGGAAAAAACAGTAAAACATATAGTAGAACAATACAACGGT
>CACYWZ010000049.1 GCA_902778325.1 uncultured Spirochaetaceae bacterium | reverse complement strand
CTCGACAAGTTGCGAATGCTCTTTGGCTTGCAGCTTACAGCAGAACAGCTCAATAAAGATGAAATCTTGAAGATGCTCGAAGCCGACATCAAGGCAAAAGAAGAGCTCGTTGGAAAGGCAAACATCAATATGTTTATCCGCTTCCAGTACATTCAGATGATTGACCGCAAGTGGCTTGACCAGCTCGAAGAGCTTGAAGGTCTTCGTGAGGCTGTTCACCTGCGTTCTTATGGAAGCAAAAACCCACTTACAGAGTACAAAATCGACGGTTTTGACCGCTTCAACGAAATGCTTGGCAATATCCGTCTTGAGATTGCGGCTCGCGTGTTCAAGGTCAAAATCCAAATTGCGCCAGTTGAAGACCGAGAAGCCGCCGCTCGCGCTCAGCAGAGAGTTCAACAGACTCAGGCAACTCACACGAGTGCTCAGAGTTCAGGCGCGCTTTCAGGCGAAAGGGCAAAGACACAGGCTGCTTCAGCTCCAATGAGAAGTGCCGCAGCTCCAAGAGGCGTTACTCTTGTGCGTGCTGCTCCAAAGATTGGACGAAACGACCCGTGTCCGTGCGGTAGTGGAAAGAAATACAAAAACTGCCACGGCAAGAATGCATAAATCTAAATATCAATAAACTACAAAAACTTCCTGCAATAATATGTGGGAAGTTTTTTTTTGCAATTTTCCAAAAACTATTGTCATGCTGAACTCGTTTCAGCATCTTTGGTTGCTGAGCAATGTCGAAGCACCGAAACAAGTTCGCCAATGACAAAACTATCAAATTTTGGCTTTCGGAATTTTCCCGAAGGCTGACTTTTTAAAATTTGGTCTTCGGGTTTTTTCCAAAGCGCTACTTTTTCAAATTTTGGCTTTCGGGATTTTCCCGAAGGCTGACTTTTTAAAATTTGGCTTTCGGGGTTTTTCCAAAAGGCTACTTTTTTAAAATTTGGCTTTCGGGATTTTCCCGAAGGCTCACTTTTCAAATTTCACCTTTCGGGATTTTCCCGAAGCGTTTTTTTGGAGGCTTTTGGAAAACTCAAAGCGACTTTGGACGCATAAAAATAAATCGAAGCACAAAATGATATGCAAAAATCGGTCATTTTGACTTTGCTCAATGACCGACTTTTCTTTGCCCAAAACGGAAAACGCTGATTTTTGAATTTCGCTTTGCCTAAAACGGAAAAAGTTGCTTTTTTAAAATTTGACTCTGCCCAAAACTGGAAAACTCTGACTTTTTAAAATTTGGCTCTGCCCAAAATTGGAAAAGGCTGTTTTTTTAAAATTTGGCTTTGCCCAAAACGGAAAAACGCTGACTTTTTAAAATTTGGCTTTGCCCAAAATTGGAAAGCGCTGACTTTTTAAAATCCGACTTTTCCCAAAATGGATAAAGCGTTTTTTGTTTTTTGCTTTCCCCAAAGTGGAAAAAGAAATATACGAAAATATGCATAAAGATACGGAATTTAGCGAAAAAAATGCAAAAAATATCGATATTTATGCAAAATCAACTTTACACGATGTGTATTTTTACTTATAATGCACAACATACAATGGGGTTGCAGAAATAAAATAACAGCACCCCTTTTTTTATGGAGGACAAAATGAAAAAATTGAGCGCTCTTGTGTTAGCGTCAGCGGTCTTTTTCGCAAGTTGCGGTGGAAAAAAGACTGAAGTTTCTCAGGCTGTTTCAGAGAAATCTCAAAGTAAGACTCTGAATGTGATGATTGAGGTCGAGGTTGAAAGCCTTGACCCTCAGATTGCGACAGACGGCAACGCGCTTGAGTTTATCGCAAACTTTACGGACGGCTTGAAGCAGATGAGCAGCGACGGCTCAACAATCGATGCTCTTTGTGCTTCTGAAACTGTGAGCGAGGACGGCTTGGTCTACACGTTCAAGATTCGCGATGACGCATTCTGGTCAAACGGCGAGCCTGTTACGGCGGACGACTTCGTTTTTGGCTGGCAGCGCGCGGCAGACCCGAAAGTTGCTTCTGAGTATGCTTATATGCTCACTGACATCGGTCAGATTAAGAATGCTTATGCTGTCGAAGCAGGGGAGCTTCCTCTTGATGCGCTTGGTGTGAAGGCTATTGATGCAAAAACTTTGCAGGTCGAGCTTGAAGTTCCTGTTTCGTATTTTGATTCGATTTTGTACTTCCCGACGTTCTATCCTGTGAACAGAGCATTCTTTGAGAAGTGCGGCGAGAGTTTTGGAACAAGCCCTGAAACTGTTTTGAGCAATGGCGCGTTCGTTTTGAGCGAATATCAGCCAGCGGCTCTTAATATGAAACTTGTGAAAAACGAAAAGTATTATGATGCTGAGCGCATTAAAATCGACGCTTTGAATTATCAGGTTTTGAAGGACAGCCAGCAGTCTCTGATGAATTATCAGAACGGTTCTCTTGACCTTGTGAAAATCTCTGGTGACCAGGTTGACCAGGTGAAAGATGACCCTGAGTTTGTTACTGTTGGTTCAGGATTTTTGTGGTATATCACTCCGAATATTGCGAAAAATGCAGATTTGGCAAACTTGAACTTGCGTCGTGCTTTAACTTTTGCTTTTGACCGCGAGAGCATTGTTGATGATGTTGTAAAAGACGGCTCTATTTCAGCTTGTGTTCCAGTTCCAAGCGATTATGCTTTTAACTCACTAGGAGAGGATTTTACAACAGAGCAGACTCCGTTCCCGGAACTTTGCGATTCTAATGCTGAGAAGGCGGTTGAATACTTTGAGAAGGCAAAGGCTGAGCTTGGAAAATCATCTTTCACATTTGAGCTTATCGTTGACGACACTGTGATTCAGCAGAATGTTGCGGCTGTTATCAAAGAGCAGATTGAAAGCACTCTCTCTGGTGTTACTGTTGATTTGCATGTTGAGCCAAAGAAGCAGCGTCTTGCTGATATGCGCTCAGGCAACTTTGACCTTGCTCTTACACGCTGGGGGCCTGATTATGCAGACCCGATGACATATCTTGGAATGTGGATTACAGGAAACGCTAACAACCACGGTGAGTGGAGCAATGCTTCTTACGACAAGATTATCGACGAGTGTACGACAGGTTCTCTATGCCAGAAACCTGTGGAGCGCTGGAGCGCTATGAAGGACGCTGCGAAGATTATTCTTGATGAAGCTGTGATTTTCCCTCTTTATCAGCAGTCTGACGCTTGTATGATTAAAAGCAGCGTGAAGGGTGTTGATTTCCACGCTGTTGCTCTTGTTCGTGTCTTCAAGAACGCAACAAAAGAGTAAAACTGCGATTGTTTTTGACAGGGTGCTAAAAGCACCTTGTCTTTCATTTTTCAAAAATCTTTCAAAAGGAAAAAAATGAGAAAGTATATCCTGAAGCGCATTATTATTTCATTTTTTACGATGATTGCAATAACACTTGTGTTGTTTTTGCTTTTGCAATTTATGCCAGGTTCTCCTTTTAACGATGAAAAACTCAGTGAGGAGCAAAAGGCTCTTCTTTATGCAAAATATGGGCTTGATAAGCCTGTCGTGATTCAGTTTTTGCGCTATCTCGGCTCTCTTTTGCGAGGAGATTTCGGGGTCAGTTATAACATTAGCAAAAACACTCCGATTTTGTCTTTGATTTCTCAGCGCTTGCCAATCAGCATAAAAGTCGGATTTTATTCTGTGTTTATTGGTACGCTCGCGGGCTTGGCGCTTGGCATTGTTGCTGCAATCAAGCACAACACAATTTGGGATACTGCTGCAACGGTCATTTCTGTTCTTGGCGTGTCAATTCCAAGTTATGTTTTTGCGCTTGCGCTTAGCTATCAGTTTGGCTTTAAGTGGCGTCTTTTCCCGATGCTCTTTACATCGACGCAACTTGCAAAATCTTATGTTTTGCCAAGTGTTTCGCTTTGTATGTTCACGCTTGCGTCAATTGCGCGCTTCACACGCACTGAAATGCTTGAGGCGCTCGGAAGTGATTATATGCAGCTTGCCGAAAGCAAGGGAATTTCTGGCTGGCGTCTTATAACAAGACACGCTTTAAGAAATACTCTTATTCCGATAATCACTGTGCTTGCGCCTCTTGTTGTGGATTTGATGACAGGCTCTCTTGTTATTGAAAAAATCTTTGCAATTCCGGGCGTTGGCTCTCTTTTGGTAACGGCGATTCAGTCTAACGACTACAATGTCGTGATTTCTCTCTCGTTTATCTATAGCGCGATGTACATTGTTATAATGCTCGTGGTTGATATTCTTTACGGTATAATTGACCCACGAATTCGTCTTCAGGGAGGCTCAAATGACTGACTCTGTTCAATCAATCGAAAACTCAATTGAAATCGAAAGCGAAGAAAAAGAAGCTGGCTTTTTCACCGATGATTTTGAATTTGTAAAAGACAGTGCTACTGAACAATCTGACAGCAATTTTTCAGCATTAAGTTATTGGGCAGAAGTGCGAAAAAGATTTTTTGGCAACAAAAGCGCAGTGTTTTCGCTTATTGCAATAATATTGATTTCGTTTTTTGCTTTTGCAGGCCCTTCTATGAATAAATATTCGTATTCGGCGCAAAACCTCAAGCAGAAAAACTACGCGCCTCGTCTTCAGGGCTTTGACAAAATGCCGTTTTTCAACGGAAGCGAAGTTATGAAGACAACCACAGGAAGCCGCAGCGTAAATCTATATGAGAAAAACGGCGATACTGACGTTTATTATTGGTTTGGCTCGGATATTCTCGGACGCGATATTTGGACTCGCACTTGGACAGGAACTCGAATCTCTCTTTATATCTCTATAATCGCAGTAATAATCGATATGCTCATAGGATTGAGCTACGGACTTATTTCTGGATATTTTGGAGGGTGGGTTGATTCTGTGATGCAACGTTTTGCCGAAATCATAAACGGAATTCCGCGCCTTGTTATCGTAACGCTCTTGATGCTTGTCTTGAAGCCTGGCATCGCAACTATAATTTTTGCGCTTATGATAACAGAGTGGATTGGAATGAGCCGTATTGCAAGAGCGGAAATGCTTAACTTGAAGGAGCGAGAGTTTGTTCTTGCAAGCCGTACTCTTGGAGCGGGAAGCCTTCACATTATTTTCCGTGAAGTTTTGCCGAACATAATCGCTCAGATTTTGACACAGACAATGTTTTCAATTCCAACAGCGATTTTCACGGAAGCTTTCTTGTCTTTCGTCGGTCTTGGAATACCTGTTCCTCAGTGTTCACTAGGCTCTCTCATAAGTGACGCTTTCAACAGTTTTACAACACATTCATATCAGATTGTGCCTCCTCTTTTTGTCTTAGCACTTTTGATGCTGAGTTTTAATATGCTTGCAGACGGGCTTCGAGAGGCTCTTGATCCAAAGTTCAAGGACAGGTAATTTATGGCGGAAATTGAAAACAACAAAGATATAATATTGAGCGTAAAGAATCTATCAATTTCATTCAAGACGAGCGCTGGAATTGTGAATGCGATTCGTGGTGTTGATTTTGAGCTTTTGCGCGGTCAGACTGTGGCGATTGTAGGTGAATCTGGCTCTGGAAAATCTGTAACGACAAAAGCCGTTATGGGAATCCTTGCACAAAACTCTATCGTGAACTCAGGCGAAATCGTTTATCATTCAAAAAAGGATGGCGAAAGCGTTGATTTTGAGGTTCTCAAGATGAAAACACGCGATATACGCCACAATATCAACGGAAAGCGCATTGCAATGGTTTTTCAAGACCCGATGACAAGCCTTAACCCAACGATGAACATAGGACGGCAAGTTATGGAAGGAATGCGATTCCACAACCCGAAAATGACAAGAGCCGAAGCTAGAGAAAAGGCAATTCATCTTTTAGAGGAAGTTGGAATCACTGACGCTAAAAAGAGAATAAAATGCTATCCGCATCAACTTTCTGGCGGAATGAGACAGCGTGTTGTTATAGCAATCGCGCTCTCTTGTAGCCCTGAACTCTTGATTTGCGACGAACCAACAACTGCGCTTGATGTTACGATTCAGGCAAGAATCATAGACTTAATAAAGAAAATTCAAAAAGAGCGAAACCTGTCAGTCATTTTTATCACGCACAATCTTGGCGTTGTTGCAAAAGTCGCAGATTATGTAAACGTGATGTATGCTGGAAAAATCGTTGAACGAGGAACTGCGGACGAAGTTTTCTTTGACCCACGACACCCTTACACATGGGGACTTTTGTCCTCTATGCCAGACCTTGATACGACGGACGAGCAACTCTATACGATACCAGGAAGCCCTCCAAATCTTTTGAACGCACCAAAAGGAGACGCTTTTGCGCCTCGAAACATCTATGCTCTGAACATTGACCGACGCCTTGAACCGCCAGTTTTCAAAATCACGGACACCCATTATGCATCAACGTGGCTTTTGGATTCTCGCGCTCCAAAAGTGGAAATGCCAAAAGAATTGAAAGAGCGCATTGCAAAAATGAAAGCGGAGGCACAAAAATATGGCAGATAAACAAGAACTTTTGCGCGTTGAAAACTTGAGCCAGCATTTTTCGCTTGGCGGAAAATCAGTCGTGAAGGCTGTTGAAAAAGTATCGTTTTCTCTTTTCCCTGGCGAAACTTACGGGCTTGTTGGCGAATCTGGCAGCGGAAAATCTACGATTGGAAGAAGCCTTATCCGCCTTTACAATCCGACTTCTGGAAAAATTATTTTTGACGGGCGGGATGTTTCTGGAAAAATGAGCAGAGACGACAAAAAGTTTTTGCGCACAAATATGCAGATGATTTTTCAAGACCCGATGGCGTGCTTGAACCCACGAAAAAAAGTCGGAGAAATAATAGCAGAAGGACTTGATATCCATCATCTTTACAAGAACCGTGCTGAGCGCGAGGAAAAAATCTATAAGATACTCGACAAAGTAGGGCTTTCCCGCGAGCATATCGACCGCTATCCGCACCAGTTCTCAGGCGGACAGCGACAGCGAGTCGGAATTGCTCGCGCTCTTGTTATGAACCCGCGCCTTATAATCGCAGACGAGTGCATAAGCGCTCTCGACGTGTCGATTCAGGCTCAAGTCGTCAATCTTATGAAGGCAATTCAAAAAGAAACAGGAACAGCGTATCTTTTTATCGCTCACGATTTGTCGATGGTCAAATACATAAGCGACAGAATTGGCGTTTTGCACCTTGGGCATCTTCTTGAAACGGGAACAACCGAAGAAATATTCTCGCGCCCTGTCCACCCGTACACAAAGAGCCTTCTTTCCGCTATCCCGCGCGCAAATCCTGCCGTTGAAAAAAGCCGCGAAATCATCACATATGACTATCGCACAAGCGGAATCGATTACGACAAAGGAGAGCGCCGTCTTGTTTCTGGAACGCATTATGTCAATGCAACTGAGCAAGAATTCGCTGAATGGACAAAATAAAAGCCCTTCTCAAAAAGAGTAGGGCAGTGAAAAGCGACTCGCTTTTTGTCGGGTCGCTTTTTTGTCGTCAGACAATGAACTTTTCGACAACATTATCAAGACGGTCGATACTCTCTCGGTTTTGGTGAGTCAAATCGTTGACACTGTTGATTGACTGGTTGATGTTCTCGATTCCGAGTTCCATCTCCTGCATACTTGCCGTGATTTCGCTAGTCAATCGCGTCAAGTCGTCCATATTCTTGTTAACATCATCGATTGACTTTTGCATAACACCGCCATCGCTCTTGACGCTCACCGTTATGTCGCTGATTTGCTTCATCGCGCTCAAGACCTGACCGCCACCCTCGCGCTGCTCCTGCATTGCCCTCATAATCGTGGTTTCCTGCTCGGCGACCTTCTGCGTTATGTCGTAAATCTGGTTGAACTTTGTCTGAAGCGTCTCTGTTGAAAGAGCGACAGTTTTAATCGAATCAAGAACAAGCTTGAGGTTCTTCGTAATCTTCTTTCCTTGAACGTTAGAGTCTTCCGCAAGTTTTCGGATTTCGTCAGCAACAACAGCGAATCCCGCTCCTGCTTCTCCTGCGTGCGCCGCTTCAATAGAGGCATTCATTGCAAGAAGATTCGTCTGGCTTGCGATGTTTTGAATAACTTTGCTCGCCTCAAGAAGCGTTTCGCTTTGTTCCTGAATCTGCTTAGTTGAAGCAACAGAAGACACAACACTCGTTTTTCCCTCTTCGCTCGCGCCCTCAAGTTTTTGGATTTGCTCCGCGTTCTTCTCAAGAATTGACGTAACGCTTCTGATGTTCGCGACCATCTGTTCAACAGCCGAAGAACTTTCTGCGACACTTGCCGACTGAGCGTTGATGTTCTGGATAAGCGACGAAATCGCCTTGTTGATGCTCTCGACACTCACTTGCGTTGCCTGAACGTTTTCGCTGTCGAGGCGAATCTGATGATTCACAGATGTGATGTTTCCAGTGATTTCGTTTGCAGCGGCGGCAGTTTCGTTCATATCGTCCGAAAGCGTCTGCGTTGCTTTTTGAATATCGTGCGTTTCGTGTTTGACAGTCGAAATCGAGTTTTGGATTTTCTCCATCGTGGCATTGAAATACTTGTACATAAGACCAAGTTCGTTTTCTGAGTGAACCGCCATGCGAACAGTAAGGTCGCCGTCGCCCTCGCTGATGTTCTTCATCGCGTTCATTCCGACTTCAAGCTGAGAAGAGAATGTGCCAACGATAAAGAACGTGAGAATCATAATCACAATAATAGTTACTCCGAAAATGCCAATAAGAAGATTAAGAATAACAAACGAATCGTGCTCCACCTCACGAAGCGGAATGTTCAAGCCCAAAAACCACACCTGAGCAGCGTCCTGCACCTTGAGAGGAACATACATTCGATAAATTTTCTTGTCCTCTGAAAAAGTTGAGAACGGTGAGAGCGTCGAGGCTGCGTTCTTGAAAAGCTGAGCGCTTTCTCCGCTAGTAAAGCCGCTCAAAGTCTCTCCGACAATGCTCTCGTCTTTGTCAGCCGCAACAAGCCCTTGAGCTGACAAAAGCGTCAAATAGCCTGATTTGTAAAGTTTGACCTCGCTTATCATGTTTGTGAGCGTTCGCCAATCTCGTACGGGTTTGGCTCAATCAAAATGCCGTGATTTTGCTTTCGTGGCTCGTCGTACCAAAAAGAGCCAGTGTAATCCGTCAAAGGCGAAAACTCAATCGAAGAGCCGACTCTCGTCCAGTACGGAATGTAGCGCCCGCTTTCATCGCTGGAAGGCGTTCCCGCATATTCGCTGTCAAGAGAGTCGAGCGCGTTCGGCTCAAAGACGACCCAAACATCAACAAAATCTGGATTTTTCTCAAGAATCGCCTTTTGAATGTTGTCCAGATATTCTCTCCTGTTTTCTTCGGGAATTGTCTCGAATTGCTCGACAGTTGCCTGCAAAGCCGCGCAAGTGCTGTATTCGTGCGACAGAATCGACTTTGCGCTTTCCGTGTAATAAACAGAAATCCCCGAAAGATATTTGTTGGAAATACTTGAAAAATTGCGCCTGACAGAACTAATCAAAATGAACGCGCATACCATGAACAGAGCGAAAAGCGATGCTCCCAATTTCAGCGACATTTCTTTTTTTATGCTTTTCTTTGACCAATCAATGCCCATTTTCAAAATGCTCCTTGTTGAAAAATATTTTGCAACACTGTTAACTATTATTATAGTTCACTAATTTTGAAAAAAAAGTTTTTTGACCGCGGGCATTTCCCCAAAGCTCATCTTTTTAAAATTTAGCGTTCGGGCATTTTCCCAAAGCCCGCTTTTTTGAATTTTGCCTTTCGGGCATTGCCCGAATGCTCACTTTTTTGAATTTGGCACTTCGGGCGTTTGCCCGAAACATAAAATCTCCAAAATCTCTATTCGGGCATTTTCCCAAAGCCATTTTTTTTAAATTTGAGCGTTCGGGCATTTTCCCAAAGCCATTTTTTTTAAATTTGAGCGTTCGGGCATTTTCCCAAAGCCGATTTTTTTTAAATTTAGCGTTCGGGCATTTTCCCAAAGCCATTCTTTTTGAATTTGGCGCTTCGGGCATTTTCCCAAAGCAAAAAAATCCCCTCGCCGTTTTGGGAGGGGATTTTTTTTGAAAAACATTGAGGTGACTTTGACTATGCTCAGCCGCCTTGATAAAAAATTATTCAATCCAGCCTGTGAAGCCCGGAACACCGCGTCTGGAAACTGGCCAGAAGCGATAACTTGCGCTTCCGAGCATTTTTTCGCGGTTGACATACTGCGGCTCGATGTTGCTTTCGTAAAGGAGCGAATACTCGTCGAAAGGAGTGAGGCTCTTTATCGAAAAATCGTAAGAATGTCGCATATCCAGCGAATTGAAGCGGTTGTCGCCCATCATAAAGTAGCAGTTTTCTGGAATGTAGCGCGCGCTTCCATCGTCGTTGTTTGCAGGGAAGAGCGGCATATTGCGGGAATCCAAAATGCGGACGTAAATACCGAGCGCATCGCTGAGAGCCTTGCTTTTTGAAAGGTACTCGTCGTTTTTCCAGTCGCTGTACGGAATGCCTGCGGCTGTGAGTTCTGCGCAGCGAACGACGTTTCGACCGATTGCAAGTTTTGAAAGAAGATTGAGGCGGAAAGAAGCGTCATCATAAGGATTTCCTCCGACGACTTTTCCGTTGAGAGCGCCTTCTCCGACATCGCTTTTTGACCATGATGTCATAAAGGCTTCAAACCATTGCGCACCGCCTTCTGCCGAAAGAAGTTTTCGCGCGAGCTGGTCGCTTGAGGAAAGCATTGTGAGCGCGTAAAGCTCGTTCTTTTGCAAAAGCGATTTCACTTCGTCATCTGAAAGTCTCTTTGCTTCTTTGCCGCTGTTCTCAACGAGCGCGCTGAAGCGATTTGAAAGCGAAATGCACTCAGAAAGTGAGTCCGGAACAGAAAGCTCTCGGCGTATTTTTTCAACATCGAGCATTAACTCATAGATGTTTTCTGGGAGAGGAAAGACCTGAATGCCTGAGTGAAGCCTTTTTGGAACAGCGTTCAAGTTCCACGCTGCCCATGTTGCGTCCTCTGCGACAGGCGTAAACTCATTGCTTTCGGCTGTTCTGTGGTAAAGCGTGCCGTCTTGCATAACGAGCTGCTCACCTGGGACGCCAACAACGCGCTTTACGAGCGGGTCTGCCTTTGGTGCGCCGTTTTTGTCAACGTTGAGGTTCACTTTTGTGAGCGTAATCATGTAGACGAAGTTTGAAAGAACGGTGCGCATTTCGCTCACGTTTGTGCTTTCGTAATGCGGGTTTCTGAATACAACGATGTCGCCTCGCTTGTAGTTTCGCATATACGGAAGACCGATTTTCGACATCGGGAACTTTGGCCCGTTGAAGAGCTTGAAAACGATGACGCGGTCGCCTATCAAGAACTCTGGCACCATCGATTCTGACGGAATTACATAGAGTTGCACAATGAAAATGTTTAGCAAAAGGACGGCAAAAACGCTTTGAACGAGAGCGTCAACCCACTCAAGTGTCCAAAGCGTTGTCTTCAGCGCTTTGTTTTTCGCGATTTTCTCTGCTATTTTGTCTGAGGCAAATTTCCATTCTTTGTCCACTGCCTCAAGTCTCTTTGGCTTCAAGGCGCTCATCAGCACGAAGTTCATCACGAAAACGTAAAGCCATGTCGCGATGCAAAGAACGTCAAGAGCGAACGGAACGCTCCACGCTCCAACTCTCCTTATGATGTAGGAGGCAAGATAGACGATAGGCGCGTACTGCACAAGATACTTGAACACGCAAAGAAGATTTGCTTTTCCGCTGTTGAACAAAGCTCTGAAGCAGAGAAACAAAACGAGCGTGTACACAATCGAGATTGGAAGAGCGAGAAGTGACGCGTCAAGACACAGCGACAAATTGAGAACGCTGAAAATCGCACCTGACACGATTATGCTCAGTGCCATCGCCTTTATTTTTGATTTGTTTTCCATATCGACCTCTTATTATTTTATTCTTTGACCGCAGAAACTGCGGCAGTTAAGTCTTCGCTTTTTATTTTGTACGGATAATGCTTTAGGACTTCCTCATAGAAGGCGACCGTGCGAAGTCCGTGAAGGCGCAACGTGAAGCGCCCTGCGACTTCTTTTGCCTTTTTGCACATTGAAGCGCGCAGTTTGTCGTCGTCCAAGACTCGATTTATGAAGCCGTCCATTTCTTCGTCGGTCTTTGCCATAAAGCCGTTTTCGCCCTGAAAGACAGTGTCAGAAAAACTTGTGTCCTCGCGGCACACAACTGGAACGCCAAGCGAGAGAGCTTCAAGAATTGTCATTGAGTGCATTTCTGAAAGCGACGTTGTTATAAAGACATCGGCGACTGAATAAAGGCTTGAAACTTTGAACCAGTCGACAAATCCCGTGAAAATGATTTTGTCTGTAAGCCCTTCTTTTTGAACTCGCTGCTCCAAGTCGTAAAGCGCACCGCCTGCGCCAACGAAAAGCATCTTCACGTCGCGCCTTGAGTTGACGACGCGGATAATCACATCAAGCATTTCCTCAACGCGCTTTTCTTCAACAACGCGACCGACATAAAGCATAATCTTGTCTGTCGGCTCTATTTTGTATTCACGCCGAATCTCCGCTTTTTCGCTGTCTGTCCATTCGTGCGAGATGAACTTTTCAGTGTCGATTGCGTTCGGAATAATCGCGCATGCTTTGTTCGGAAGCATTTTTGGAAGCGTGAAATAATTTTTTGCCTTTTCTGAAACATTTATGAGCGCATAAAAGTGCTTGTAGAGCTGTCTGACGATTTGGCGGACAACGCTTTTTGGAACAAGAGCGCCCATCGTAAAATAATGCCTGTAGTAATCTTCCCACATCGTGTGAGTCGTTGCGATAACAGGAATTCCGATTTTCTTTCCTGCAAGAATTGCCATCTGTCCAATGAAAAACTCCGTGTGCGCGTGAATCAAGCGGACTTCGTGCTTTTCAAGAAACTCGACGACTTTGTGGCGAATCGGAATGCCGATGTACTGGTCATCGCCTACGAAAGAGTGAATCGACTTGACGCGGAGAATATCTTCATCTTCCTCAAAGTCCACGTCTGATGAATGTTTGTTTGAAACAGTTACGATTACAACTTTATGACCTAATTCTTCCAGAATGTGTTTTAACTGAATTACGACAGTAACAATGCCGCTTTTTGTTGGCAAATAACTGTCTGAAAATAATGCGATATTCATAATTTGCGATTTTATAGCATTTTGATTTTATAGACAACACCTATATTTTTATTGCGCAGTAGGCGAGGGCGGGGAAAATCATTATACTCAAAGCTATGACTGTTACTTATCTTGGAAAAGTGGGTGAGCTGACCCTAAAAGGAAGCAACTTGAAGGCTTTTGAAAAGAAACTCTCTTTGAATCTCAAACTCGCGCTTGGTGGCGTGAAAGACGCAAAAGTCAAAGTTGCAAGCGGACGCCTTTATGTTGACGTGGACGAAAAATATTGCGCTGCTGTTGAGTTTGCGCTTTCGCATTTGCTTGGCATCACTGGCTGGGCAAAGACAATTGTTTGCGAAAAGAGCATCGAGGCGATAAAAGAAACCGTAAAAGCTCAGGCTCTGAAGGCAAAAGAAAGAGGCTGCACCACATTCAAAATTGAATCGCGCAGAAGCGACAAGAACTTTCCTCTCAATTCATACCAAATCAACTGCGAAGCCGCAGGCCCTGTTTTTGATGAAGGCATTTTGAGCGTCAATGTTCACAAACCTGACGTTACAATCAGCGTTGAAGTGCGCGAAAAGTGCTGCTATGTCTATTCTGATGCCGAGAAAGGACGGCGAGGTCTTCCTGTCGGAGTGAGCGGCAAAGGCCTGCTCCTTCTTTCAGGCGGCATCGACAGCCCTGTTGCAGGATACAGAATGATGAGAAGAGGAATGAGAGTTGAGTGCGTCTATTTCCACTCATACCCGTACACAAGCGTTGAGGCTCAGCAGAAAGTCGAAACACTTGCAAAGACGCTTTCTTTCTTCGGACTCGACACACATTTGAACGTTATCCCGTTCACCGACGTTCAGATGAAGATAAAGCAAAAGTCGCCTCAGAACTGGACGACGCTTATGCTTCGCGTCTGCATGATGAAAGTCGCGAACCTGCTTTCTTCGCGAATCGGCGCACAGTGCATCATCACAGGAGAAAGCCTTGGACAAGTTGCAAGCCAGACAATCGAAAACATGAGCGTCACGGAGCATTTTGCCGATTATCCGCTCCTTCGCCCTCTCGTCGGAATGGACAAAGAAGAGATTATCGCAACTTCAGAGGAAATCGGCACATTTGAGACATCGATTTTGCCATACGAGGACTGCTGCGTTCTTTTTAGCCCGAAGCACCCTGTTTTGCGTGGCACAATCGAAGAAGCCGAAGAAATTTACAAGAATCTTGAAATCGATGATTTGATAAAAGAGGCCTTTGAAAAACGCGAAATCATCTGGTATTCCGCACACAATCACATTGCAAAGACATTCGTCGGCGATGACGCGCCTCTTTTGAAGAATTATTCCGAAGAAGAAAAATAACTTTTTGCCTTTCGGGCAAACGCCCAAAGCCAATTTTTTGCGATTTTTGCTCTCGGGCAAACGCCCAAAGCCAATTTTTGACGATTTTGCCTTTCGGGCAAACGCCCGAAGCCAATTTTTAGCGATTTTGGCTCTCGGGCAGACGCCCAAAGCCAATTTTTGACGATTTTGCCTTTCGGGCAAACGCCCGAAGCCAATTTTTTGTGATTTTGCCTTTCGGGCAAATGCCCAAAGCCAATTTTTAGCGATTTTTGCTCTCGGGCAAACGCCCAAAGCCAATTTTTAGCGATTTTTGCTCTCGGGCAAACGCCCGAAACACCATTTTTGTGAATTTGACCTTTCGGGCAATGCCCGAAGAGGATTATTTTGAAGAGCAGAAGCGGAAACCGAGATAATTATAGTTTTCGTTCGGGTCGTACTTGAATCTAGCAGACGCAATCGCAAGTCCCGGGTACGGGTTCCAGCAGCCGCCACGGCTCACCCGCGCATAGCCAAACTCAGGGCCTTGTGCTCGCTTTCCTTTTTCAACGATTTCATACGCCTCATCATACCAGTCCCAGCAATATTCCATGACGTTGCCGCTCATATCGAAAAGTCCCATCGCGTTTTTGCGCCCGCTTCCCGCTTCGGCTTTCTCGTCAAGGTTTCCCGCAGTTCCGACGATGTGCGTTCCTTTTGTGTTTGTGTCGTACCAAGCAACATCGCCTGAAACCACGCTTTTTTGCTCCGCGCTCGTCTTGTCAGTAAGCCCGCTCGCCAAATCCCCGCGCTGATAGCCGCCAGAGCCGAGTTTTCGCGCTGCATATTCCCATTCCGCCTCTGTCGGCAAGCGATAGCCGTCCGCGCTCCAATCGCACTCCGCAAGGTCGCAGGCTGGGTCTGTCGAATCGCGCAAAACCTCGCCGTTGTACGTGTAGCAAGGCGTTCGCCCTCGCTGTTCGCTAAGAGCATTGCACCAGACGATAACGTCGTACCAGTTGACTGCGGTTACAGGCTGATACTTTCCTTCGGCTGTCGGTCTTCTGCCTCTAATGCCCTCGCTTCCTTCCTGACCGGGATTGCCGAAAAAGTAGCCGTCGCGCTCTGCCTGCGAAATCACTGAATACCAAAGATTATATGTCGTCTCAAACTTGTTGATGCGAAACGAGCGGATATAGCGAAACTGAGGGTTTTGATACCAGTTTTCGCCGATTTTGTATGTGTCGAAGCCCGATGCAGGCCCTAGCCTCACGAGGTCGAAATCCGAAAAGAAGTCGTCCGAAAAGCCACTTTCTCCAATCAAAAATACGAACAGCACTGCGAAAAAAAATCTATAAATCGTTCTCATAAAAAAGCCTTTGGTCAATAAAAAAATCCGATAAGTCCATTTTACTAGAACAATTATCGGATTTCAATACGTTGAAAAAGATGATACAATATCAAACATGAAAACTGAAGGTGAGCAAAGAAAAGCGGCTGAAGAGTTCGCGGAGTTTTGGAAAGACAAAGGCGACGAAAAGCAAGAGTCGCAGCGGTTTTGGATTGGGCTTCTGGGCGATGTGTTCGGCATTGTAAGCCCTGCCAATTACATCGAGTTTGAAAAGCGCGTGAAACTGAGCCACACAAGCTACATTGACGCTTATATCGCAGACACAAAAGTCTTGATTGAACAAAAAGGCGCAAAAATCGACTTGCACAAAGCCTATGAGCAGAGCGACGGCGCAGTTCTCACCCCGTTCGAGCAGGCAAAGCGATACGTTAGCGAGATGAAGGCGAGCGAGAAGCCAAGATGGATTGTCGTCTGCAATTTTGCCGAGTTCTTGGTCTACGACCTTGAAACGCCGGAAGCAGAAGCGGAGCAAATATTCTTGAAAGACTTGGGCAAAGAATATTATCGATTGCAGTTTTTGATTGACGAGAAGAACGAGAACATAAGGCGCGAAGAAGCGCTTTCGATTGAGGCGGGAAAACTCGTCGACAAGCTCTATTCTGCCATCTTGCCGCAGTACAAAGAGCTAAACGAAAAAAGCCTTCGAAGCCTGAATATCCTTTGCGTCCGCATCGTCTTCTGCCTTTATGCCGAGGACGCAGGACTTTTCGCAACACGGACAGCCTTCGAGGATTACATAAAGTCGTTCAACCTCCCGAACGTGCGGAAGGGCTTGATTGAGCTCTTCAAGGCGCTCGACACAAAAGAAGCCGAGCGCGACCAATACGACGAGACTCTAAAGCCGTTCCCTTACGTCAATGGCGGATTGTTCAAAGACGAGAACATCGAAATCCCAAACTTCACGCAAGAGATAATAGACGTCATTGTAAAAGAGTGCGCGCCTTTCAACTGGAGCGAGATTTCCCCGACAATCTTCGGCGCAGTCTTTGAGTCCACTCTCAACCCAGAAACAAGGCGCAAGGGCGGAATGCACTACACGAGCATACAAAACATTCACAAAGTCATCGACCCGCTCTTTTTGGACGACCTCAAAGCAGAACTTTCACAAATCAGGGCGATAACAAGCATAAAAGACAGACGGAAGGCGATTGAGAAGTTTCAGGACAAAATCGCCTCCCTCAAGTTCCTTGACCCCGCATGCGGAAGCGGAAACTTTTTGACCGAAAGCTATCTGTGCCTTGCGAAGCTTGAAATCGAGGCGCTTTTGGCAACAAAAGACACAGGAGAGCTTTTTGCCGCAGGACAGCCCAAAGTGGACATCAGCCAGTTTTTCGGCATCGAGATAAACGACTTCGCGGTAACAGTTGCCAAAACGGCGTTGTGGATTGCCGAAAGCCAAGTGAACGAGAAAGTCAACGAAGTAATCGAGAACAAAAAAGACTTTCTCCCTCTCACCACGAACGCCTTTATTGTGGAAGGAAACGCGCTCCGAATGGATTGGGCGACACTAAAGCCTCTTGATTGCACAAGAGGGGGGGGGATTGAGGAAAACGAAGACAATCTCGGCGGGCTTTTCTCTGGCTTCACCACGCAAGTAGACGGAAAAGCGCACGAATACGATTACATCATGGGCAATCCGCCGTTCGTGGGTGCAAGCATGATGAGTACACAGCAAAAGAAAGAAGCAACTGATATTTTTGGAAAAATACACCTTTCTAACAGCATTGATTATGTTGGCGCTTGGTATCATAAAGCTGCGGCATTGATTGAAAACACAAATACTAAATGTGCCTTTGTTTCAACAAACTCAATCACACAGGGCGAGCAAGTTTTCCCTTTGTGGAATACGCTCTTAAAAAATGGAATCGGCATTGATTTTGCTTATCGCACGTTTAAGTGGGATAGTGAATCTTCTGAAAAAGCAGCTGTGCATTGCGTCATCATAGGCTTCTCTTGCCAAGGACACGCAACGAGCGTTGCAAGAACTTCGAAAACGTCAAATTCTAACATCTCGAATGAATTGAAGCACATTTACAACGCCGATGGCTCTATTGAAGAAGCAGAGAATATAAATCCGTATTTGATTGACGCTCCTAATGTTTTGATTGACAGTGTAAGTTCTCCTATTTGTGATGTGCCGAAAATGACAAAAGGTAATCAACCGACAGATGACGGAAACTTTATCTTTTCAGAAGAAGAATACAAAGACTTTGTAGCGAAGTATCCCAAAGAAGCAAAGTTCGTTCATCGCTATGTGGGTGCAAAGGACTTTTTGAACAATGACGAAATCCGTTATTGTTTGTGGCTCAAAGACGTTTCTCCGAGCGAGTATATCAACAACAAAGAGATTTTACACCGTCTTGACGCAATAAGGGCTTTCAGAGAAAAAAGCTCGGCTGCACCTACAAGAAAATCGGCTGAAACTCCATGGAAATTCTTTTCTACGCCACAGAAAAACACGAATTATTTGATAATTCCTCGTGTTTCGTCTGAACGAAGAAAATATATTCCGATTGGTTTTATGACTCCTGATGTTATTGCAGCGGATTCTTGCTCTATCGTTTTAGACGCTTCTCTTTATATGTTTGGTGTTCTTACTTCTAACGTTCATAATGCGTGGATGCGTGTTGTTGCAGGTCGTTTAAAGAGCGATTATCGTTATTCTGGTGCAATGGTGTACAATACATTCCCGTGGTGTAATCCGACTGAAGAACAGAAAGAAGCGATAGAGAAAACGGCGCAAGCTATTCTTGACGCAAGAGCAAAATACGCAGATTGCACATTAGCCCAGCTCTACGGTGAAAGCGCGTTTTTGTTCCCAGAACTTGTCAAAGCTCACCAAGCCAATGACGCGGCAGTGCTGAAGGCGTACGGCTTCAAGACGGATATGAGCGAAGCGGACATCGTGGCAGAATTGTTCAAGCGATACGAGGAGTTGACGAAGGGAAAATAGTTTTTAGCAATGCCCCTTGTCAAATAGGGCAATGTGGGCTAGAATACAAAAAGAAGCGCAACCAAAATTACGGTTAGCCTTCATACATGAAACATTAATGCTCTTTCGAGCACTTACCGCCTCAGTGTGCTAGACTAGGCGGTTATTTTTTTGCTCTTTCGCTTTTTTTGTGCGAAGAGGCCGGTTAAAAAGCAGGATAATCCAGCACCAAAAGCACTACGATTATCACTAAAATCATTACGATTTTGCTGTTCACCGCACGCCCTCCCAGCCTGTTTAATATGACTTTTACCATACGGCTACTCGCCACTAGAGCCAGAAAGACTAACCGCCAATTTGTCGGAACTCGTTAGAGCCCCTATTGGTTGCGCTGAATTATATTATCGGAAAGTTGTGCAAAAAATCGCAGCGTCGCTAATCCCTATAAAAAATCCCCCTTGCGAAAACAAGAGGGATTCATTTTATGGACTATTCCAAAAACAGCTTGCATTTAAGCTGATTTCTGCCTTTTTCAAGACGGTCTTTGCCCGTTAGAGAGGAATATTTCCGTGCTTTCTTGAAAGATTGTCGCTAGAAGTCTTTGACTCAAGGAAAGCAAAACTCTTTACAACCTTGTCGCGAGTTTCAGACGGATTGATAACAGCCGTGATGTAATCTCTCTGAGCTGCGATTGTCGGTGTCATGAATGTTTCTTTGTATTCAGCCTTCTTCTGCTCGACTAAGGCGGCATTGTTCGGGTCTTTCATCTCTTTTGCATACAAAATACCCGTTGCGCCCTCAGCACCCATAACCGCGATTTCTGCCTTTGGCCAAGCGAAAACCATATCTGCGCCCAAGTGCTTTGAACACATTGCGATGTATGCTCCGCCGTAAGCCTTGCGAGTGATAACGGTAACTTTCGGCACACTTGCTTCTGAGTAAGCATAAAGCACCTTTGCACCGTGGCGGATAATGCCTTTCTGCTCTTCCTGAGGACCTGGAACAAAGCCCGGAACATCAACGAAGTTCAAAAGCGGAATGTTGTAGCAGTCGCAGAAACGAACGTGGCGAGCGATTTTGTCAGAAGCATCGCAGTTCATAATGCCGCCAAGATAACCCGGGTTGTTTGCAACGATACCGACTGTCTTGCCCTCGATTTTTGCAAAGCCTGTAACTGCGTTCTGCGCAAACTCTTCCATAACGCCGAAGAATGAGCCGTCGTCTACAACGCGATTGATAACCTCGTGAATATCGTATCCCTTGTGGCTTTCTTCTGGAAGAATGTTGTTAAGCTCTGCTTCTTTGCTTTCGGTGTATGCAAAGTTCTTTTCTGTCTTTTCGCCGAAAAGTCCTTTGTGTGTCGTAACTTTTGAAGCAAATGGCTCGCTGTCGCCATAGAAGTGCGGAATGTAGTCCAAGAGCTTGCGAACTTTTTCGTAACACTCGTTCTCGTTTGCACAGCGATAGTGCGCAACGCCTGATTTCTGGCTGTGGATTGAAGCACCGCCCAAGTCCTCGTCAGAGATGTCCATGAACATAACCTGCTTGACGACCTTTGGACCTGTGATATACATGTGAGAAATCTGGTCGATTGTGAAAATGAAATCGGTAAGTCCTGGAGAATAAACAGCTCCTCCTGCGCAAGGACCTGCAACGATAGAAATCTGCGGGATAACGCCTGAAGCGCGCACGTTCTGATAGAAAATATCGCCATAACCGCAAAGAGCGTCAACGCCTTCCTGAATACGCGCTCCGCCTGAATCGTTCACGCCGATAACTGGGCATTTTACTTCGATAGCCTTAGCGATAAGCTCTGCAATTTTCTGTCCGTGAACCTTTCCCAAAGAACCGCCCTGAACAGTGAAATCCTGTGCGTAAATTGCAACTTTCTTTCCGTTGATTGTGCCGAATCCTGTAATAACGCCATCGTATGGAATCTCTTTTTTGTCCATACCAAAATTAGTACACTGGTGTCGTGCAAGGGCATACATTTCCATAAAACTGCCCGCGTCCACGAGTGCGTTAATGCGCTCGATTGCGTGGAGTTTGCCCTTTGCGTGCTGTTTTTCGATATTATATTCTGCCATAAAAAACCCCCGAAAATTATTGTGTAAAATCACTATAACCTTTCTGAAAACCAGACGCCCGTCATTCTATACACATTCTAAAAATGTGTCAATATGACAAAATTTGCATTTTTGTCATTCCGCTTGAGCGTCCATTTTGCGAAGCAGATTCATATCAAGCGTGATGCTCAAGTTTTTTTCGTTCGTCGGCAAAACCAAGCCTTTTGGACCATTTTTCGCCCGTCGCAAGTGCTTGACCTGCGTGTAATACAAATCCGCCTTGCCGTTTTTGCGCGCCTTTGAATGATAGACCGCCAAGTTTCCCGCAAAAAGCAGAATGTCAAGAGGCACAGTCTTGTCCTTTCGCGCCTTGATGAAAACGTAGCCGCCTGCAAAGTCTCGCGTGTGAAGCCACAAGTCCTGACCTTTGACGAAGTGTCGCAAAAGCTCGTCGTTTTCTGAGGCAGTGCGTCCGACAAGGATATACCAGCCGTCCACAGTGTAATCAAGTCCGGGGTGTGTCTTTGTTTCTTGCTGTTTTGGCGTAGAAGTCTTTCGCAAAAGCTGCTCAATTTTGAGGACGTTCTTCTCTTCAACGATTTTCTTGTATTGTGCGTCCAGAGCCTCGATTTCACGCTTTGCGCTTTCGATGTCATGAACTAGCTCCTCTGCGCCGCTGACAGCCTTTTTGTATTGTTCATAATAAATGCCAGCGTTTTCTTGCACGCTCTTTTTGGCGTCCACTTTGAGCCTGATTTTGCCTCCGTTTTCGTAATCTTCGCACTCCAAAAAGCCCGAAGAAAAATCAGCGCCAAAGCCGTAAGCCATAATCAAATCGCCTTGATGTCGCAGTTTTTCCGCACTCAAAAACGATTCGCGCTTTGCTTCCAAGCGCTCAAGGGCAGCGCTCATCTTGCTCTTTTTGACGTTGTACCATCTTTCTGCTTGAGCCAAAAGCGCCTCGCGAGAAAGAGCAGTTGCGTGCTCGCTGTACCAAATATCGACTTTACGGCAAAAACTCAATGGCTCTCCGTTCTTGCTTTCTATTTCTGGAAAATCGCGAACCTCCCAAACGCGCTCTGCCTTGTTCTTTGCCTTTTCCAAAAGAGACTCTGGATTGAAAATGCCACCTGTAACTTCGCCTTTTGCGGGGCGTCGGAACATCGAGTCGATGATTTCGCCGTTTTCGCGGCACAAAATCACGTTGCCTGCGTTGCTCCAAAGCCTGATGTAAAGCCTGTAGCGCTCGTCTTCGCTTTCTTGCGCTTCGCCTTTTTTGCCCAAAACTTCGTTTGCGCTGTTCATCACGAAGATTTTTCCAGCACGCAAAAGGCTCATCTCAACGATACGCTCTTTTCCGATTTGGCGGCAGCGCTCGATTCTAGCGCCTTTGATGTGCGATTTCAGGCACTCCATGAACCTGAGCGGCTTCGTGTTTTTTGGCACTTTTCGCCAAGTCTGGTGAATACGGCACGAGCCTGCGGCAATGCAAATAAAGACTGTTTTCGGCTCTGCTGTTTTGTACACGTTCAGTGAGAGCGAGTCAAATCCGGGCTGCACAACGTCCTGAACGAACGCGCCCTCCAAGTCAAGTTCATTTAAAGCTACATCGATTTCATTGCAATTAAGAGACATATTTTGGATTATACAATATTTTCTTTTTGAGGTCAGGCGGTTTTTTGATTGTTCATTCAGGATTTTTTCACAGGGAAAGAAGTGTTGTTCATAATATCATCTTTGGAGATAATATCTTTCGGAATCCAACAACCGCCATTGCATTTTTTATTGAAGAATACGCAGTTCATGCAATATTCCTTCAAAGCCTTTGCACGAAGTTCGTAAAACGTTTTTTGCATATAGTTCTCGACAATGCTCCACGGAATAAATTTTCCATCTTGTTTCAGTGAAACTAAAGAAGCTGAGTGCTGATTGCAGAATTTGAAAAACAAATCAGAACTTATTAAGCCTGCGGTGTGTGTTGTGCACATACAACTATTTTTGGATACATGAAGCCCTGTTTTGTAGAGATAACAAAGCGGAATCATGTGGTCATAGCTAAAATCAAGTTTTGCCTCTAAAAGTTCAGTTTCGATATACTTTAGTTTTGGCAAAACAATTGGCTTTTCAATAAATATGTTTGCAGTACAGTCCAATGTCAAAGATATTCTGACTTTAGCGTCTTGAGTCAGCTCTTTTAGGCGTTCTACAAGTTCTTTCTCGTCGGTAGTTTTCTTCACTTGTACTTCAAAAGTTCTTTTTCCACCGACTTCAATGTGCATTTTCTCTTTTGAAAAGACTTTATTAAACGTGAAATTGTATACAACTGAATCATTTTCTCTTAGCTTTATGTCTTTGATAGAATTCGTTGTTCCGTTTGAGAATATGACTATAGAATCAAAATTGTTTTGTGCAATCTCAATGACTTTTGAAAAATCTGCGTGAATGGTTGGTTCTCCGCCCATTATCTTTAGCAAGGTAAAGCCGTTTGATTTCAAATATTCGCATAAGTCTTTGAAATCTTCGAGCGTCATTTCGTTGTTGCTTCTGGATTTTGCATTGAAGCAATTAGGGCATTTTGCGTTACATCGCTCTGTTACATAAACACGCATAGCCTTGTGTTTTACTTTGTTCATTCTTCCTCCAATCTCAATTCCGATTTGCTTATTCTCAATGCTCTGTATTTTTTGTAGTTGTCGCAACAAATCGAAAGCATTGCACAATCATTACATTTTTCTAGCCAACTATGATTTTTGTCATAATCTATCTGTTTTACGTTTCCTTTTTCGTCTATGAAATAGTAAGTTTCGATTTTTGTTTCTTTGTACTCGTTTGCATTTGAAAATAAAGAGCAAAGCGGATAATTTGAGAGTTTTACTGTATGAGTTTCAATTAATTCTTTGATAAAAGACGATACAGCTTTCGATAATTGAAATCGCTTTTCTCTGTTCTTATTCAAAATCAAAGAAACATGTATCTCTTCATAGCCTGCCAAGATTTTTACAAATTCTCTGAAATCTGCTATTTGCTTTTCGTCTTCTATTAAAAACTTTACGCTGACTCTTTTTCTGTTTTCTCTTGAAATGCTTTGCAATGAGTTAAACGTTTCTAAAAACGAGCCTTGTACCCCTGTGTATTTATCGTGAAGGTCTTGAAGCCCATAAAAAGCGACAATCCATCTTATTTTATCGTTTCCGGTGTAGTGTAAATAGTTTGATAGGGTGCGACCATTTGAATAGACTATGATATTTATAGGTGTTTCTAAAAGATAATCTAACAGCTCTGCAAAATACGGCGATGTCGTAGGTTCTCCACCGTTTACGATAAACAAATCATTTTGAGCAAAGCTGTATTTTTCGTTTACAGATTTTATGATCTCAAGTGGATTTTCTACTTTTCTAGTTCTGTTCTTTGTGTTGTGAGAAATGCAGAAAATGCAACGATTGTTACATTCATAAGTTATATTCATGTAGAATAAGCGATTATAATCCATAAAATGCCTTTACTTTCGGACATCTTTTATCGCCGTAGCCGATTTCTCCGAAATAGTATTTTGAGTATCCTGCACAACCACCATTGCACAAATATTTCCATTCGCATTTTGCACAAGGGCTGTTTTCTTTTACTCTCAAAATATCTTTCTTTTCTTTCATTGAAGCCAATATTTCAGAGTATGAGTTTTCTTTTAGATTGCCCAAAATAAAAGAATCCATGCAAGTGCAAGCCCTAACTGACAAATCTGGATAGATATACATTTTGGAAACGCAACAACCACAATTTTGAACAGAGTTAGCCTTTATAAAATCTTTTCCGAACTTCAGTTCCATTTTCTCGAACAATGCAAAGTCGTATAGCTTTTTTATTTTCACTCTTAATTTTGCTTTTGTTAAAAGTTCATCAACAAAGTTGTTCCAAGTTTGTGTATCTACTTGTCGTTTTGCTTCGATTTCAGAAAATGCCTGTTCTAATGCAACTTGCCATTTTGTGATTTTCAGTTCTGAAAGTGTTTTTGCTAAATCGAACATCGAATTAATGTTTTATGTGTTAACTGTGGACGAAACTCTTACAGGAATGGAATGTTCAATAAGAGTTTTTATCGAGTTCAACGATTTTGCAAAATTGCATTTGCCTCTGATTTTGTCGTGAGTTGTTTCTGAGCCGTCAAGCGATATTTGTATAGCAACATTTTTGAGAGTGCATAGCTTTTCTAACGTCGATTGTGAATAAACACCATTAGAGCAAATTACGACATTATGAAAGTTCTTTTGAGCTGTTTCAACAATGTCGTAAAAATCTTTGTGAAGTGTAGGCTCTCCGCCTGTCAAAACGATTTGAGACTTTGAATCGACTTTTGCAATCTCCTCCAAGACTCTTGTCGCTCTCTGTAAATCTATACTTTCGTCGCACTTGTTGCTAAAGTTCCGAATACAATGAGAACAATGTAGATTACAATCCAAAGAAAGCACAAAATAGATTTGCATATAAAGATAAAAAATCGAGGCTTTCCTAATCATCGCGATCACAATCAAACCAGCATTCATCGTCTATTTCGTGCCAATCCCCTGATAATAAGACTGTAGAAAATTCCATATCCTCAATATTGTTCATAGCAACCGCATCAAAATCCATACTTGACCTCCTATTCTTCAAGGCTTAGAATATTGTATAATTCTTGATAGAAATGTAGCATAGCCTCAATCTTATCAATTTGATGTGCTTTTTTATCAAGAAAATCATCTTCACTATAAGAAAATATGTTGTTATCATGAGATTTCAAGACTATAGACCAACCGTGTGGAATCGGATCTGAAAAATCATTTGCATAAATTAGGTCATCGTATTCTGGCCCATAGCCATTATCATTATCGTAGCCACTTGAAGTCGACAGATTATTATATAGAAAGACAAGTTCTGCTTCATTCTCAAACAAACAATGTTTTATTTCGTGAATATAATGTGAAGCAGGATTTTCGAAAAATTCTTCACCAGAACTTCCATCATCATCTCTATCTCTAAAAGAATAATACATATGAACATCCTTATTCACATTCTTTGTGATAGCGTTTCACATCATTGTAATGACGCGTATTGTAATACTGTTTGCCGTGATAAAGTTTTTTTGAATTGCTTACAGGAATATTCGATGTATTGTGCTCTGTAATGCAAATGTAGTACGAACCTTTCTCTATTTTTTTTCCGCAACTAGCACAAATATAATCTTTGTTAGCTCTTCTTTCTTCTCTGTTTGTAGACATTCTTTTCTCCTTTTTTGTTGTTATTGTATTACTAGGTATTACTAGGCAGACCGTTTTAATAACTCCTTCACCTAGTAAAATCTTTGCTTACGCTTGATTTTTGTATGTGTTATAAAGATTTTTCACATACTGAGTAGGATGTGGCATTGGGTGTGTTTTCCCTTCTTTTGTATTTTCTTCCTCCTTATTGTATTTTGCCTTTATTTGTGTCCAATCTTTTGGATACAACTCTTTGAATTTCTCATAGAACTCTTCAAAAGTACAGTTACTTCCTAATTGCTTAAGAATTTCTTGTGCTTTTTCTTTACGGTTTAACATAACTTTTTGAGCCATTTTTCCTCCAAAAAAAATGATTTGTTCTCTTTGAAGACAGCATTTTTGTCGCGTCAATTTGCTTTGCTAGTAAGTGAAAAACGAAAATTGCTTACTTTCAAAAAGTATATAACAACTTCTACTTCTTGAAAAGAGAAAATTTGATTTTATACTTCGTTAAAATAAGTGTATGAGTTCAGTTTATGATGAATTTCGTATGAATCTAAAATACTACCGTGAAAAACGCTCCTTATCGCAATC
>CACYWZ010000048.1:17676-20852 GCA_902778325.1 uncultured Spirochaetaceae bacterium | reverse complement strand
AATCTTTTTGTATTTTTGCGCTGAGAGCATAAAGAAAGGCTCTGATACTTTTTTTCTTCGTGATGAGGAAATCCGCTTTGATGTGATTTCGTATTATGAATCTTTGGCAAAGAAAATCGGCTCAAAGTTTTGTACGTTATACGACTGTGACGGGGATTTTGTAAGCGAAGATGCTTTGGGCTGGGAGAGAGTGGCGCAATGAGTGATACACGAAGAATCGCCCAAAACACACTAATGCTCTATTTCCGCCAGATACTCATCATGGCGGTGTCGCTCTACACCGTGCGTGTCGTGCTGAATGTGCTCGGCGCGGAAGATTACGGCATTTATAACGTCGTGGCGGGCGTGGTTACGATGTTCGGCTTCTTGTCTGGCGCAATGGCGACGGCTAGCCAACGATATTTCTCTTTTGACCTCGGACAAGGCAATACAGAACATCTCAAAACTACATTCTCTGTTACATTCCAGATTTACCTTTTGCTTGCGCTTGTTATTGTGCTTCTGGCAGAGACAGCGGGCTTATGGTTTGTGAACTCAAAGCTCGTGATACCTGAAGAGAGAATGACTGCGGCAAATTGTATTTACCAGGCGGCTATTGTGTCATTCTTGCTCACTCTGATTACAACGCCGTATATGGCGAGCATAATCGCACACGAAAATATGAACGTGTACGCCTATGTCAGCATTGTGGAAGTTGCGCTAAAGCTCGGTATTGTGTTTTTGCTCAAAGCACTTGCATTCGATAAGCTGATTGTTTACGGCGTTTTGCTTGCGACTGTTGCTCTGATTAACACGAGTATCTATCGATTTTATTGCAGAAAACACTATGCGGAGTGCAAAGCAAAGTTTGTGAAAGATGTCGCATTGTTCAAAGAAATTGTGAGCTACAGCGGCTGGAATCTGTTTGGAAGTGTGGCAGGGGTCTTTAAGAACCAGCTTATAAATATTTTGCTTAATATCTATTTTGGTGCTGGAGTTAACGCTGCTCGAGGAATTGCAATGCAGGTAAATGGAGCTGTTGCTAGTTTTGCAAATAATTTTACAACAGCGTTGCGTCCTCAGATTATAAAAAGCTATGCATCATCAGACAGAGATAATTGCTTTAGATTGGTTTTCCGTGGAAGCAAATTCAGCTTTTTCATGATGTATATATTTGCCTTGCCCCTTTGTCTTGAAATGAACCTTGTGTTGAAACTTTGGCTAAAAAATCCTCCTGAATATGCAAGCATATTTACATGTCTTGCTATAGCGGAGTCTGTTTTAATTTCGGTTAGTTATTCTCTTATGACACTTTCACAGGCAACAGGAAAAATAAAATTGTATCAAGGCGTTGTGGGTGGAATCTTGCTTTTGAATCTGCCAATAGCATGGATTTTCTTAAAATTAGGCTTTTCTGCTTATGTTGTTATGCTTATTGCTATCGCTGTTGAAAGTGTTGCGTTTATTTCACGGCTTTGTATAACGAAATATCTTGCTGGTCTATCTATCAGAAAGTTTATGAAAAATACAGTATTTCCTTGTATTTTAGTCGCTATAATTTCTTCTGTTCTGCCAGCTTATTTTTGCTTGAATGTTAAAGAATCATTTTTGAGACTCTTCCTTACAATACTTATTTCTGTTTTATCAGTTTCTGTTTGTGTAATGCTTTTCGGTATGTCGAAGCAAGAAAGGCTCTCTCTTGTTTCGACAGTAAAAAATCGGCTTTTGAAGAGGGCTGCTTAAATGAGTTGCTATTTGGATTCTTTTGAAAAAGCTGATTGTTGTGGTTGCAAATTATGTGCATCTGTTTGCCCGAAAGAAGCGATTTCATTTTCGTTTGACGATGAAGGCTTCTGGTATCCTCAGATTGATGATGAAAAATGTATTCATTGCAACAAATGCCGTTTGCTTTGTCCATTAAATGAAAAGCCTTTAGAAACAATAGTTGAAGAAAATCAGACTTATGCCGCATTTTCAAAATCTGATGAAATCTTGAAGCATAGTGCAAGCGGTGGAATGTTCACAGTTCTTTCAGATGTGATTTTAAGTAATGGAGGAACTGTATTCGGGCATATTTATGATGATAATTGCCGAGCTGTCTGTGCAAGTGCTGTTACCAGCGAAGAACGCAATAAAATGTGCGGTTCAAAATATGTGCAAAGCGACATGGGAAATATATATGCAGAAATAAAATCTGCTGTTCAGACTGGAAAGTCAGTGCTTTTTACAGGAACGCCCTGTCAGGCTGATGCTGTGAGAAAGAGTTTTGGAAAAAATCTTCCTGAAAATCTTTATACGGTTGCGCTTGTTTGTCATGGAGTTCCTTCTCCAAAGATTTTTGCGGAATATGTTGCGGCGGAAGAAAAGAAAGTTGGCAAAAAGATAAAAGATGTTGTTTTTCGGGATAAGGGAAACGGCTGGAAAATGCCGCTCATAAGGCATTGTTACGTTGATGGCTCTAACGCGGCTAAATTATTGAACGCTGACGCGTTCAATAATCTGTTCCAAGGAACAGATTGCATTTTGCGCCCTAGCTGCTTTTCTTGTCGTTTTGCTGGAAAGAAGAGAACTGAAGATATAACAATTGCGGATTTTTGGGGAATAGAAGATAAACACGCAGATATGTTCAATGATAACAAAGGTGTTTCTCTTGTGCTTGTAAACACGGAAAAAGGAAAAGAATTGTTCTCGAAATGTGAGTCATCGCTTGTATTTAAGCAAGTTCCTTTGTCTGATGCACAAGCGAGAAATATTCCTTTGAATCATCCGTCTGTGCCTTTTAGGCTGCGTGAGCGCGTTTTTAGAGAATACAAAAAGCACGGAGCAGAATATATCTTGAGAAAATATATGCTTCGTAAACAGTTTTCTTCTACGTTGCCAGTTAGAGCTGTGAGAAAAGTATTTCGTATTGCTAGGAGAATTGTCAAAAAATGAAAATTGGAATTCTTACTTTTCACAATGCAGATAATTTTGGTGCAGTTCTCCAGTGCTATGCTTTACAGGAGCATCTTAAAAAGCAATACCCGAGTGATGAAATCTTTGTGATTGATTACAAAAATGCTCTGATTGAACACTCATATAAAGTTTTGGCTATAAGAAAAAGTCTTTTAGGCAATTTTACACAATTCTTTTATTTGCCCATTGCTTTGAAAAAAAGAAAGCATTTCAAAGATTTTAAGAACAAGTATCTTAATTTG
>CACYWZ010000048.1:0-17657 GCA_902778325.1 uncultured Spirochaetaceae bacterium | reverse complement strand
TGGGAACTTCTGATTTATCTGCTTACGATGTGATTTATTACGGAAGCGACCAGATTTGGAACACATCGCTCACCAATGGGGATTTGACGTTTTTCGGAAAAGGATTTAACGGCAAAAAAATCGCTTATGGTGCAAGCGATGGCGGGGAAATAGAGTTTTCTGACGAGATAAAAGATTTGCTCAATTCTTTTGAATATATTACTTGTCGAGAAACATCTCTTGCAGAAAAGATAAAAAAACTTGGAGTCACTGTTCCTGTTTCTGCTGTTTCAGACCCTGTATTTTTTCTTTCAAAAGAAGATTGGCTCAAAATTGCAGTTCTTCCAAAAGAAAGGAATTATGTTCTTGCATATAAAATCTCTGACAGACCAGATTTTGATGAGCAGACTGAAAAACTAGGTGAACAACTTGGAAAGAAAGTCATTCAGATTGTATATGTAAAATCTCTGCGAAAGCTATTTTATAAGAAACAGCATTTTGCTGAATCCATTTCTCCAGAGCAATTCGTAGGCTATTTTGCGAATGCTGATTATGTGATAACAACAAGTTTTCATGGAACAGCCTTCAGCATTCTATTTGAAAAGCCCTTTTATGTACTTTCGTTTAAGAAACGAAGTGAGAGAATTACGGAGTTGCTGAATAAGTACAACTTTGAAAATCGTTATATAGACAGCCTATAGCTGTTAAAAATAGTAAAAATCTCTTTGAGGTTTTTGCAACGTTCTTTGACATTTCTATTTTTTAGGGAAGAAAAGTTTTATCGATAACTTGTGGCATTTTCGTTGTAAGTTTGAGGTCTGACTTGATGATTTTATATACTTTAGAGTATAATACTTTTAAGTATATAAACTGAAGGAGTAGTCTATGTTTTTGGGCAGGACAGAAGAACTTTCTATAATGGAAGACGCTTATAACTCTGAAAAATTTGAGTTTTTGGTGTTGTATGGACGTCGTCGCATTGGAAAAACATCTTTATTGCAAGAGTTTTCGCGGTTACACAAAACACTATTCTATTCTGCACAAGAAAAAAATGATGCACTGAATCTTTCTGACTTTTCAAAAGCGGTCCAAATGTATTTTGAAAATCAGTTTTTTTCTGATTTCAAAGATTGGAATACTGCTTTTTCATATATTTCTAACAAACTCAATAATGAAAAACTTGTTTTAATAATCGATGAGTTTCCGTTTATTGCATCAGAAAATCCTGCGATAAAGAGCATGTTGCAGCATACGATTGACCATATTTGGAAGCAAAAAAATATTTTTCTGATTCTTTGTGGTTCTAGCGTAAGTTTTATGGAAGATGAAGTTTTGGCGCACAAAAGTCCTTTGTATGGGCGTTCTACAGCACATATAGAATTGAAAGCTTTTGATTATATTGAGAGCTCTGCGTTTTTCCCGCGCTATTCAAATCTTGAAAAATTGATTGCATATGGAATTCTTGGCGGTGTTCCTTGTTATTTGGAAACTTTTGATGACAAAAAAAGTATAACGCAGAATATTGCATCAAAAATTCTGAAAGAAGGAACATTCTTAAAAGATGAACCCATTTTTTTGCTTAGGCAAGAACTTCGAGAACCTGCTGTTTACAATAGTATTTTTGAAGCACTTGCGGGAGGTGCTACGCGAATAAACGATGTTGCATCGAAAATTCACGAAGAAGCTCAAAAATGTTCCAAATATATGTCTACTCTTCAATCAATAAGGCTTATAAAAAAATGTGTTCCTTGCGGCGAAGATTCTAGTTCCAGAAAATCAATTTATCGAATTTCTGACAATTATTTTTTGTTTTGGTATCACTTTTTATTTGAGCAAAAAAGCTATTATGAGATTTTAGGTGCGGAAAACTCTGCAAAAGAGATAATGCAGCCTGAAAATATCAATACGCATTTGGGTAAAGTGTTTGAAGAGATTGCACTTGAATATATGATTCGTCTGGCGAAAAAACAGAAGTTGCCGTTTGTACCTGTACAGTACGGTAAATGGTGGGGAAACAATCCTGCTCGTAAGATGCAAGATGATATTGATGTGCTTTTGACCGACAAAAACGAAGAAAAAATAATCATTTGCGAATGTAAATTTCGAAATGACCAATTTGACAAAGAGGAATTTGAATCAATGATTTCTAGGTCATCGATTTTTCAAAAAGCAAAGAATACAGGAAAAATATATTTCTACGCATTCAGTAAAAGTGGCTTTACAAAATGGGTTTGTGAGCATGCAGCTGAAAATAATGTAACTCTAGTTTCCATAGATGATATGTTTTTGAACTGATTTATTGTCTTTTATCTATTTTCCCAAAAAATAGAAATGTCAAACGAACGCTATCTTTATAAGGAGCGTCGTTATGGCAGAAACCTGCGATTCTACAGCACCAAAAATCTCAATTATCGTTCCCGTGTACAACGTGGAAAAATATTTGCGTCGTTGTCTTGACAGCATTGTCGCACAGACTTTCACAAACTGGGAGTGTATCTTGATTGACGACGGTTCTCCAGACAACAGTGGCGCAATCTGCGACGAATATGCAGAAAAAGACTCCCGTTTCCGTGTGATTCACCAAAAGAACGCAGGCGTAAGTGCAGCAAGAAATGCAGGTCTTGATGCAGCTCGCGGCGAGTGGGTTGGGTTTGTGGATAGTGATGACTGGATAGACAAAGATTGTTATGCAATGGCTTTGAGTCTTGCAAATGAGCATGATGTTGATTTAGTTCAATGGAAAGTAAAGACATTTTCTGATGAAGGTGATTTGGAAATTTGGACAAAAGGCAAGTCTCAAGTATTTAATTTTGCGAAATCACAAATATATTTTGAATCTGGCTGTTGGAACAAAATTATTAGAAAAAGTTTAATACAAAATAATTCAATTAAATTTCCAGAAAAAATTGCACTTGCAGAGGACAGTGTATTCTCTCTTCTGCTGTATTTAAATGCTAGAAAATGCTTTTACTTAGATGAAGTTTCTTATCACTATTATATGCGTAAGAATTCTGCAATTGACTCAATATCTAAAGAAATGATTTTACAGGAAGTTGCCGCTGTAAAAATTATGGAACAAATCTGCAATAAACAAGATTATAATTTTGATGAATTTATTTTATTGCAAAAGAAAAAAGCGAAATTACATGCATTATTTGGGCTGAAAACTCCTAATTTCAGTTTTTGTCGCAATTTGTTTCCTGAAATCAATAACTTATTGCTAAAAAGAAAAGAAAAATTTTCTATATTTTACTTTTTTGTATATTTTCACCTTTATTTTATCGCAAAAATCTTGCTAAGAATGTATAAAAAGTGTTTTTCAAAAAAACAAAGAGCCAATAGTAAAGCTGTTTAGTTTTATGCATTTTAGGAAAAATTTATGTCTGCAATATTAGGTCTTTTTATTTTTTGTATATCGTTTTTTCTCATTGCTTTTGACTTTACTAATATTAATCGTAAATACAAAGAGTATATTTTTAGTACTGCTTGCTTGTTTTTGATTGCATTTGCAAGTATGAAAACAGAGAAAACTTGTTATGACACGAATAATTATGTGATGCTGTATAATAGCGTGCAATCAGTAGGACGTTTTATTCCGTACTTGTCAGGATATGAACCTGGATGGGAATTGTTATGTAGATTTTTTAACATATTTGGATTTTCATATCATATATTTTTTATTTGTTTAGCACTTGTAACAATAGGAATTTATCGATATGTAATTCTAAAAACTTGCAGAAATATTTTTATAGCTCTTTTTACTTATGTATCTTGCTTTTATTTCTTGAACGAAATTATCGTTTTACGGCACGGGCTTGCTTCTTCGCTTATTTTTCTTGAATTGTATTTTTTATCCGAACATAAACAGAAAAAAGCACTTTTTTGTATGTTTTTTGCGTTTTCTGTTCATACGGTAGCAATATTCGGATTGATTCCGCTTTTTATAACAAATAAAAAAATCTCACCAAAGTTTTTTATGTTGATTCCTTTTGCTTTTCTGCTCAGTGACAGAATTTTTTTATACTTGCTTCCTATTATCGCTCAAGTCATAGATAGTCATCTAATAAAAATGGTATCTGCTAAGATGGTAAATTACTTGAAAGGTGAATCATCGGCAGGTGGAATAAAAACTATTATTGTGTATTCTGTTCCGTTTCTTTTGACATTTATAACTCTTTATAATAATCGGCTAGAAAGTGCTTTCCTACGTGAAAGTTCTCTTTTTATGATTCTATCAGCATATTTTATGATTGCTTTTTCAACTGTTGCTTCATTTGGAAGGATTAATCAGATTTTTTTAACAGGAAACATAGCTCTTTCATCATTTTATCTTGATGAGTTCAAGCATAAAAGAAATGAAATAATCATTATTGCTATTTTTCTTGTGGTGAATACTTACATCTTTTTTAGACAGAATTTTTTCAATAATGGAGGAAATATTTTTTATTGATTATGAATAAGCATGTAATTTTCTTACGAAAAAAAATTGAAGGTGAAAACTCTATTGAAGAAGTTGCATATCATGTTGCAGAGTCTACTGGTGCAATTGTAAAAGTTCTGCCTTTTAGTTCTACAACAATAAGAGGAATGAAAAAAAATATTGATTTTGCAAAAAAGGAGCAAGGTGAGGTAAATCATATAATTGCTCAGACAGAAAGTTATATTGCACCTTTTTTACATGGCAAGAAAATTATAACTTTTCATGACTTTGAAACTCTATATGCTTCTCGCAATTTAATTTATAAAGTTTTAAAAATTCTTTTTTATGTAAAAAGTGCAGAATACTTTGCAGACGTAATTACTTTTGTTTCTAAGCAAACAAAAGAAGAATTTAAAAAACAGCAATGGAATAAAAGAAAAAAATTGCAAGTAATTTACAATACTTATGATGCTCGTTTGATATGTAATGATAAATCTTCGTGTGAAATTTTACCTATTGTTTTGCAAATTGGAACAGGTAAAAGAAAAAATCTTGAATCAACAATACAGGCGATGATAGGTTTGAATGCAAAACTCTTGATAATTGGAAAATTACATGAAAATCAAATCAGATTATTAAATGAAAATAATATTTTATATGAAAATTATTTTGATGTTTCGTTTGAAAAAATAGTTGAATCTTATAATCGTGCTAAAATCGTTGTATTTCCTACCTTTTATGAAGGTTTTGGATTACCTATTATTGAAGCTCAAGTAATGCAAAAGCCAATTGTTGCAAGTGATTTGTCAATAGTAAAAGAAGTAGGAGGAAACGGTGTATTTTATATCAATCCTAATGATGTTGAAAGTATAAAAAAAGCAATCCATTCTCTTTTGGAAAATCAAGATTTATATCAAAGATATGTATTTTCAGGAATTGAAAATGCCAAACGTTTTTCAAGTGAATCTATTTATGAACAATATCAGAACTTGTATAGGAGTCTTGAAAAATGATTCCTAAAATTATTCATTACTGTTGGTTTGGGGGAAATCCATTACCAGAACTTGCTCAAAAATGCATCGCATCTTGGAAAAAGTTCCTGCCTGATTACAAAATCAAGGAATGGAACGAACGTAATTATGATGTTCGGAAAATTCAATATATTTCACAGGCTTATGACGCAAAAAAATATGCTTTTGTAAGCGATTATGCTCGCTTTGACATTCTGTACCAGTATGGCGGAGTCTATTTTGATACAGATGTTGAAGTGATAAAAGATTTACGACCTATTATTCAAAAAGGTGCATTTATCGGCGTTGAGAAGGGGACTCGTTCTCTTCTCAACGCAGGGCTCGGCATTGCAAGTCCTGCGGCGAGTGGGATTTATAGCGAAATCCTTGATTCGTATAACTCAGAACAATTTGTAAAAGAAGACGGCTCATTAAATCTGAAAACAGTTGTGGAGCGTGTTTCTGAAATCTTTGTAAAGCATGGCTTTTTCGAATCGGATACTCTGCAATACGTTGCTGATACATTCATATATCCAAGTGAGTATTTCTGCCCGAAAGATGTGCGTACTGGAGAGCTTACAATAACGCAGAACTCTTGCTCAATTCATCATTATGATGGTTCTTGGACAATTCCGCTCAGAAAAAAATATGTTAAAGCTCGTACTCAACTTGCACAAGTCGTCGGCGGAAAAGTTGCAAGAATCATTTTATTGCCTATGCAATGTGCTTGCATTGTTAAGGAAACTGGTTTTTCCTCTATTTTCAGAAAAATAGGAGTTATAAAATGAAAAAAGTCTTATTTCTTTCAAACACAGCCAATTTCTCAAAATTCAATCGCCCATATATGCGTTGGTTCAAAGAGCAGGGCTGGCAGGTGGATTATGCTTCAGCAGGCGAAGAGCAAGTACAAGATTGCGACAATCAATATTCGATTTCAATCGCGAGAAGCCCCTTTAGCCTGAAAAATTTTCGTGCATTAAAAGAACTGAAAAAACTGCTTGAAGAAAATCATTATGACATTCTTCATTGCCACACGCCAATGGGTGGTGTTATCGGCAGAATGGCTGCTAAAAAACTTTGGCGTGAGGGCAAAATCAAAGTCATTTACACAGCTCACGGCTTTCATTTTTACAAAGGCGCGCCGCTTTTGAACTGGCTTTTGTATTACCCGATGGAAAAATGGCTTTCGCATTGCACAGATGTGATTGTAACGATAAACGAGGAAGATTATGAAAAAGCAAAAGAATCATTCTAAGATTTACAAAATCGACGGTGTAGGCGTGAATCTGTCAAGATTCCATTCTGTTTCAGCACAAGAAAAATCTTTGCTCCGTGCAGAACTTGGCTATTCCAATGAAGATTTTATAATTACAGTCGTTGCAGAACTCAACAAGAACAAAAATCAGATTATGCTTGTTCAAAAAGTAAGAGAGCTAAAAGCAATAATTCCGACATTGAAAATTCTGTTGATTGGAAAAGAAACTCTGCCGATTGTGCGTGAATATGTCGAAAAGGAAAATCTTTTTGATACTGTACAATTTTTAGGCTACAGAACTGATGTTGATAAACTCACGAAGATAAGCGACATCGCTTTTTCTGCAAGTCTGAGAGAAGGTCTTCCTGTAAATATAATCGAGGCTATGGCGTGCGGAATCCCCGTTGTTTGCAGTGATAACCGAGGGCATCGTTCTCTTGTTATAGACAAAGAAACAGGCTTTATTTTCAGCCCGAAATCTGAAAAAGAAATGATAGATGCAATCATTCTGCTCTACAAAAATCCAGCCTTGCGCACTGAAATGGGAAATCGCAACATAGAGAGAGCAAAGACCTTTTCGCTCGAAAACTCTTTGTGCGAAATGCAGAAAATATATTACGAAGTGATGTGAAAAAAATTGTATATGCTCTGATTTGTAGAATTTTCTGCCCGTATACAATATGTACATGAGTCGACTTTGAGTGTTTTCTCCTCATGTACAATATGTATACGACTCGCCCGAAGCGTTTTTGACTCGTATACAAAGTGTATACGAGCTGACTTTAAGTGTTTTCTCCTCTTCTACAATATGTATACGACTTCCCCAGCGCATTTTTGGCTCATATACAAACTGTATACGGCTTACTTTTTCTATTAAAAGAAGCGTATACAATTTTTTTTCTGCCAATCTGCTTTTACGCTTTGAATACTCCTCCAATACACTTTGAATACACTTTGAATACACTTACATACCTCAACAAAAATAGCGTATGCACTATAAAATTTCGTTAATATATAGTATAGTGTTGTAACAAACTGGACGATTTCAGTATTTTTTTTATGAAAGTCAATGAGAATAATTTTCTGGAGGCATAAATTTATGAAAATCAAAACAACTTACATCATAAGCACTGCCGCTGCGGTGGCGCTTTCTTTTGGTTTGATTTCACTTTCTTGCAAAGCACACGGCGGAAGCGCAAATGTGGCTTTCGCGGATACAAGCGGAACAAGCGCCGTTCCTGCAAATGCGCTTGGGGTAACAGAGGCACTGCAGTCAACATTCAGAAGCGTGAGCAACAATGTTTTGCCTGCTGTTGTTGAAATTGACGTCAAGGAAAAGAAAAGCGTGCAAGCGCCTTCAATGGACGGCTGGCCGTTCTTCTTCTTTGGAATGCCTGAAGAAGGGCAGGGCGACAAAAAAGGAAACACAAGAGAATATGAGCAGAGCGCAACAGGTTCAGGCGTAATCGTTCGCCGAAATGGAAAGACGATTTACGTCCTCACGAACAACCACGTTGCAGGCGCTGCAAGCTCAATCACGATAAAGCTCAACGATGGGCGCGAGTTTGAGGGAAAACTCGTCGGAGCAGATGCGAGAATCGATATTGCGCTCGTGTCTTTTGAGACAGCGGACAAGGACATCACCGTTGCGACACTCGGCGACAGCGGAAAGGTTCAGACGGGCGATATTTGTCTGGCGATGGGAACTCCTCTCGGCTATTTCCAGAGCGTAACGCAAGGAATCGTCAGCGCGACAGGCAGAAGCGGCACGGGCATCGGCTCAATCAGCGACTTTATCCAGACTGACGCCGCAATCAATCAGGGAAACTCTGGCGGTCCTCTCGTGAACATCTATGGCGAAATCATCGGAATCAACACTTGGATTGCGTCAAATACAGGCGGTTCTCAGGGCTTGGGATTTGCAATTCCGATTAACAACATCAAAAACTCAATCGACCAGTTTATCTCAAAAGGCAAAGTTTCTTACGGCTGGATGGGTGTCTCGCTTCTTGACATCAGCGCGGTCTCAAAGGATTACAAGAAAGAGCTTGGCATTGAAGGCAAGAACGGCGCGTTCGCAGAGAACTTGTTCCTTGGCTCTCCGGCACAAAAGGGCGGCATTCAGCCGGGCGACTTCATCATTGCGCTCAACGGACACGACATCAAGAGCACCGACCAGCTTGTTCGCGAAGTCGGCGGCTTGCTTGCGGGCGACACTGCGACTTTCCGCGTGATTCGCGCAGGAAAAGAGATGGACGTCACTGTGAAAATCGAAGAGCGAAGCGACAAAATCGCGGCTGACAACACGAACTTGTGGCCAGGTTTCTTGGCTGTCCCGATTACAGACGATATTCGCTCAAGATACGAAATCGACAAGAAAGTTAAGGGTATTGTTGTAGGTCACGTCATCGAAAAGACTCCTGCTGCCGCTCTTCATCTTCGCTCAGGCGATGTTATCACCGCTGTGAACGACAAAAAGGTTTCGAGCGTCAAAGAGTTCTATGACGCGATGAATAGCGCAGGAAACGAAATCTGGTTCGACATCTACAGCGACGGACACACTGTTTCAACAAACCGCTACAAGTTGAACAAGTAATTTTCAAAACTTTTATCTAGCATAATGCGCCTTTTCTGCTCAGAATTGGCGCATTTTTTTTCAAGAATTGCTTCCCGCAGAGTGCAGGAGTGCGTTTTACTTGCAAAATTGCTTCCCGCAGAATGCAGGGACGTGTTTTACTTCAAAAACGGCTTCCCGCAGAGTGCAGGAGTGCGTTTTACTTGTAAAATTGCTTTCCGCAACGTGCAGGAGCCAATTTTATTACCTACATTTAAGGTTTCGCTTTGTGTGCCGTTTTTCGTTTAAGAAAATTTTATGAATTCTTTGGATTACGGCTGATAAACACGGCTCATTAAAAAGGTATGCTGATTTTTATTTTGTTTTTTTGTGTAAGGCGGTGAAAGATTTTTGATTCAGTGATACAATGTCGAAAATCCTACGGAGGTCTTGTTTTGAGCACTAAAAAACTTTTGGCATTAGATTTGGGCGGCACATTCTTCAAGTACGCGCTTGTGTCCGACGATGGCACACTTTCAGAGAAGGGAAAAGTCCCGACACCGCAATACCCAAAAAGCACAAAAAATGATTTTTTCACAGCAATCGATTCTATTGTTTCACCTGTTCGCGAGCTCATTTCTGGCATTGCGGTCAGCGCTCCCGGCATTTTGGACGACACTGACGGCTTTATGCACACGGCAGGCGCGTTGATGTATTTGCAGGGCACGGCGCTGGGAACTGCGCTTTCTGAGCGATATTCGCTTCCTGTTTCTGTTGAAAACGACGGAAAATGCGCGGCTCTTGCAGAATACCGCTCTGGCGCGCTCAAGGGCTGCAAAAATTGCGCGGTCTTGATTTTGGGAACTGGAATCGGAGGCGGACTCATTATCGACGGAAAGTTGCACCGAGGAAAACACGGAAGCGCTGGCGAATACAGCTTTGTCATGGAAAACCCGCGCACTGCAATCGCAGAGAATGGGGGAGCAACTTGGGCAGGAAGCTGTGGAAACGCACCGTTTTTGGAGCTTGTTGCGTCAAAGACTGGAGAAAGGGCAGAAGATTTGAATGGTGAAATCATTTTTGCTCGCGCAGAGAAGGGTGAAAAGGCTGTTGTTGAGGCTGTTCACGAGTTTACGAGAGCGCTTGCGGGGCATTTGTTCAATCTGAATATGCTTCTTGATTTGGACGCAATCGCAATTGGTGGCGGAATCAGTGCAAGCAACTTGTTGATTGAGTATCTGAAAAACGACATCGATGAAATTATGAATATCGCTCCGGCGATTTATATGAACGGCGGATTGCCAAAACCTGTTGTCACGGTCTGCGCTTATCGGGCTGACGCGAATCTTTTGGGCGCGTATTACCACTATTGCGCTCAAATCGAGCAGAAATGACAGCTTTTTATTTGACACCTGATATTTTATGCTTCATATTGTATTAGGTGATTGCGATTTGCAGTCATAGCACATTTTTTATCATTTTGTGGAGGCTGTTTTTATGAAACAATGGGTTTGTAAAGTCTGTGGGTATGTCCACACAGGAGACAATGCGCCTGAAGTTTGCCCTCAGTGTAAGGCAAGAAATGCGTTCGAAGAGAAAAAGGAAGACGGCGCAGGATATGCAACAGAACACGTTATCGGAATTGTAAAAGATTATGACCCTGCTGTAGTTCAGGGACTCAAAGACAATTTCACAGCGGAATGCAGCGAAGTCGGAATGTATTTGGCGATGTCCCGACAGGCTGACCGCGAGGGATATCCTGAAATTGCAGAGGCGTTCAAGCGATACGCATTCGAAGAGGCTGAGCACGCTTCAAAGTTTGCAGAGCTTTTGGGCGATATCGTAACTAATTCCACAAAGAAAAATCTTGAGCTTCGTGCAGCAGCAGAGAAGGGCGCTTGTGCTGGCAAGATGGAACTTGCAGCGTTGGCAAAGAAACTCAACTACGACGCAGTTCACGATACAGTTCACGAAATGGCGAAAGATGAGGCACGACATGGCTGTGGCTTTGTTGGTCTTCTGAAGCGATATTTCGGAAAATAGGCTTTTGATATTTGCGGTTCGGCTCAAATGTGCTAAGAACCGCATTTTTTTTCCCGATAATAAAAGAAAAATCTTTTCACATTTTTCTTTTTCGGGGAAGCATTTATGAAAAACAATTACGCTTCAAAGACGGCGATTTTTATGGCGGCTCTCGTTCTTGCCAGTTGCGCCACAACTTCAAAATCTCCAAGTCAAAATGAAACTTCCATTCAGGAACTCATAAAACAAGGGCGTGACAGTGAGGCTATCGAATTGTTCGCTTCAAAAAGCGCAATTGATGCCGCCGACGCTGACGGAAACACTGCTCTTCATGTCGCTGCTCGTTACAATGACGTGAAAATGACGCAGTTCTTAATCGACAACGACGCATCTCTTGACTTGAAGAACAACAACAATGAAACACCTCTTTTGACAGCTCTTAAAAATGACAGCAAGGAAGTTTCAAGCCTTTTGGTCGGCGCTGGCGCAGATATTTTTGCACGAGATGCAGAGCGCAACACAGCGCTTAGCCTTGCAATGCAGAAGGGCGAAGCATACAACGACATTATGATAAGCCCAAAAACAGGAGAAGCGACTGACTTTGACGGAAAGACCATTGTTCATTATTTTGTGATAACCAAAAACGAAAAGGCTGTTCAGTTGTGCATAAAAAAGGAACTCGCTCTTTCTGTAAAGGACGATGACGGAAAAACTCCTCTTGCATACGCCTTTGAGAACGCAAAAGATGCCGCATCTATCCGCATTGCTTCTTCCCTTATTCTTGCAAACGCGGAGCCTGTTCGTGGGGATTTTGCGTATTTTGAGGACGCTGTTCGCATTCATAATATGAACCTTCGCTTTGACGACGGGCAGACACCGCTTCATATCGCGGCAATCAGCGGGCATTCTGGAATTGTGTCGTATCTTGTGGCGAATAAGGCGAGTCTTGCTGTTCAGGACAGTTCTGGTTCGACTCCGCTCCACGAGGCTGTTCGCTACGGAAGAGCCGATATCGTAAAGACGCTTCTTGACGGAGGCGCGGACATAAATGCAAAAGACAGACTTGGAAAAACACCTATATTGCTCATTATTCCAAAGCCTGCACAAAAGCAGATTTACCAGATTTTAATCGAGCGAAAAGCTGATGTTGTTGCAAAGGATTCTTTTGGCGACACACCACTTCACAATGCGACACTCAACTCAAGTGATGAAGAGATTTTGTCGATGCTCATCGATTCTGGTGCGTCTTGCAATGAGCGAAATAAGCAGGGTGTCACACCACTTGCAATCGCTGTTGAAAGAGCAGACGCAGCACAGATAAAATTTTTTGCAAAACAAGGCGCAGACATCAACGCTTTCGACAACAAAGGTCTGACACCTCTGACAAGAGCATTTGAGCATGAAGGCATTTTGCCACTGCTCATAAATAAAGCCAATGTGAATATGCACGATTCTTTCGGAAACACACCGCTTCACATTGCGCTCTTGCACAAAGCTTCGATAAGCGACATCGAATATCTTTTGAAATGTGGTGCTGATGAAAACGCCAGAAATCAAAACGGGGATTCCGTCTTGTATGTGGCAATCCAGACCGACAACCGCGAGGCGGTGAGCCTTCTTCTCTCTCGTGGCGCGGACGTGTTCGCCACAAATAGCGAGAACGACAGTCCGCTTCGCCTTGCGTTTAAGAGCGGCGGTGAAAAACAGCAGTGGCTTTTGACATCGGCTGTCATAAATGCGCGAGACGGCAACCGAAATACACCGCTTCATTATGCTGCCAGCTGGGAGCTCACCGACGCTGTGTCAGCACTAATTGAAAAAGGCTCAGATGTGAACGCTTCAAACTCAAGCGGAGAAACACCGCTCTTCTCGGCAGTCCAAACCGATAATCCTCGTCTTGTGCAGCTTCTTTTGAAAAGCAAGGCAAACGTAAATGCTCACGACAATCTTGGAAACACACCGCTTCACCATGCAGTGAGTTGGAATGCCGTCAAAGCGATGGAAATCCTTATTAATAACAAAGCCGATGTTGACGCCAAAAACTCGAGTGGAAAAACTCCTCTTGCAGTCTCTGCTCGCGCTGGAAAACTTCAAGTCGCGACAATCCTCATCGACGCAGGCGCTAACGTGAACGCAACAGACGCGACAGGACGCCCAGTTCTTTCTGATGCAGTAGAGCGCCGTCAGAGTGAAATTGCCACACTTCTTTTGAAGCACAAAGCAAACGTTCTCATTCAAGATATGTATGGCGCAAACCCGTATCACGAAGCAGCGAAAACCCGCAATGCCAATTTGATAACTATCGTGCGAAACGCAGGTGCGAACCCGCTTTCCCGCGACAGTTATGGAAACTCTCCGTTCTCAATCGTCATAAAAGAGAATAACGCCCTTATTAATGCTGTTTTAGGCGACTCCCTTTCCCTCATGGATAGCGACGGAAACACACCTTTGCATATCGCCGTTGAAACAAAGGCGAGTGCAAATGTTCTGGAAATGCTCATCGACAAGGGATACCCGATAAACCAGCGAAACGGCAAAGGCTTGACGCCACTTCTTGAAGCGATAATGATGAAGCAGACCGCACTCGCCGTTTCGCTCCTCAAAAATGGTGCAGACCCGTTCATCTTCGACAATTCAGGCGAGAACGCAGCGACTGTTGCATTGAAGAAAGGTAACGAAGTTGTCCTTGAGTCCGTGATTGAGAACACTGGCTCTTCTCAGGACTTTCAAGGCGAAAACATTTTGCATTATGCAGCGAAAACAGCGAGCGCTGAAACAATCCAGAAACTTCTTGCGCGAAATCTCGATAAAGAAGCTAAGAACCGTGATGGCGAAACTCCATATGCTGTTGCAGTGCGATGGAAGCGGGGTGCTGATATTTTATCGCTTCTGAAATAGAACTGTCTTAACCATATGAAAAAAGAGAGGTGCTACCTCTCTTTTTTTATCTCTACGCTATTATCAAACATTCTAATTACAGCCATATGAAAGTGAAAAAATAAAACCCGAACGCTATAACGCATTCGGGTTGTTAAGGAGTATGAAAATAAAAAAAATGCGCCCGACACGGGTCGAACGTGCAACCTACGGATTCGAAGTCCGTTGCTCTATCCAGTTGAGCTACGGGCGCATTTAAAATAAAAAATGGGTGCCTAGTGGGGTTCGAACCCACGACAACCAGATCCACAATCTGGGACTCTACCGCTGAGCTATAGGCACCACATAAGTGATGTTCGTATATTATACAATTTAGAAATTTATGTCAAGTGCTGCTACTAATTTTTTGCGAAAAACATTTTCGCTTTATCTTTTGAAAGGCTCAAGCAGCGATTTAACTTCATCTGTAAGAGAAAATACATTTTTGTCCTCTTCATAAAAGTATGGACTTTCGTTCATTTCTCGATACAACTGCCTACGTTTTGCAATAAAAGTCTTTATAATAGCTTCAACAAATTCTTCTGGACCTTCGCCACTTTTGTAACCTGCAATATATGAAAGACGACAAATATGTGTGTCATGTTCAGTTGTTCCAATATTGATTTTGTCACTGGAAACCTCGAACAAAGAAGAATCTGCATCTTCTTGACTCTCTGTGTCAACTAAAAAAATCACAGATTTAATTGGCGTTTCATGTGGATAGATAATACCATCTTTTGCTATAACATCTTCTTCTATTTTTCTAAGTGTTATAATACGGTCAATGTATCGTTCTATTGCAGAGTGAGATGTGTTCAAGAGCATTTCATCGAGCGCTCTCAATTTTTCGTCCAATTTTAGTGCTGCTTTTATTGTTTCATAAGGCAAAAAAAGATTGTGCCGCAAAAATCCACCAGAATAATCGATTGTGCCGTCGATATCGATTGTTTTATCGAGATTGTTCTCGTAATACTCGGTAATTGAATCCATAATTTCCCTCCGTGAAGGTTAATTTACAGTATACAAGACTATTTTATTTAGCGAAAGATGTATTTTAAAAAGTTATAAAAAGTATGCAAAAAATGAATAGATATTTTTGCTTTCACTTAGTTTATAAAAGTTTTATACGAAACATTTTATCATTCGCTTATCTAAAATATATGTAGTAAAAAGATTTCTTGCAAGTTTTGAAATAATCTTTTTAAGAAAATAGACATTTGCAACTTGGAAAAAACAGTTTTTGAAGAAGAGTAAACTTTCGTGTTAAGCGGGTTTCTAGCGCATTTTTAGGTAATATGCTTGTAAATAGCGCAAAAATATCGTACTATTTATTATTATGCTAGATAATATATTGACTTTCATTTTTGGCTCACAAAGGGAAAGAGATGTAAAACAGTTGCTTCCGATTGTTGCCAAAGTTAATTCAAAAGAGGAATGGGCAAAAAGCCTTACTCCTGAACAGTTTCCAGAACAGACAAAGATTTTCAAGCAAAGACTTGAAAAGGGCGAAACTCTTGACGACATTTTGCCAGAAGCATTCGCAGTCGCTCGCGAAGCCGCTTATCGTGTCTTAGGTCAGAGAGCCTATGATGTGCAGATTATGGGTTCTCTCGTTTTGCACTCAGGCAGAATCACCGAAATGAAAACAGGTGAAGGTAAGACCTTGATGTGCGTTGCTGCGGCTTATCTTAACAGCTTGACTGGCAACGGCGTTCATATCGTTACAGTAAACGACTACCTTGCCGAACGCGATGCGGACTGGATGCGCCCTGTTTACGCTTATATGGGACAGACTGTAGGCTCAATCCTTTCTAATATGGACACAGAAGCCCGCAAAGCTGCCTATAACTGCGATATTACTTACGGAACAAACAATGAGTTCGGTTTTGATTATCTTCGCGACAATATGCAGATTGACATCAATCGCAAGGTTCAGCGCGGATTTAATTTCTGTATCGTTGACGAAATCGACTCTATTCTTATCGATGAAGCGCGTACTCCGCTCATCATTTCAGGAGCAGGCGAAGACGACACAATCAAGTATCGAGAGGTCAACAAATATGTGGGTATGTTCACCGAAATGGCGAAAGACCCGAAAACTGACCAGTACATCGATGAAGATGAAATCAATATGACCCCAGAAGAGAGAGCAAAACTCGACGGTGATTACAAGCTCGACGAAAAGAGCCGCCGCGTTTCTCTCACCGACAAGGGTATGGACAAAATCAACAACATTTTGCTCTCTCAGCACCTTATTCCAGAAGGAACAAGCGTTGAGGACGAAGAGAACTTTGATTATGTCCACTACTTCACGCAGGCTATCCGCGCGCACAAGCTCTATCACATCGATGTTGATTATGTTGTAAAAGACGGACAGGTGCAGATTGTTGACGAGTTCACAGGTCGTATCCTTGAAGGAAGACGCTACGGCGACGGACTTCATCAGGCTATTGAAGCAAAAGAGAACTTGAAGATTGCTCAGCGCAATCGCACAATGGCAACGATTACGTTCCAGAACTTCTTCAGAATGTACTCAAAGCTCTCTGGTATGACTGGTACGGCAGAAACAGAGGCAGTTGAGTTCTACAAGATTTATAACCTCGATGTCGTCGTAATTCCAACGAACAAGCCTGTTCAGCGTATTGACGAGAACGATGAAGTTTACTTGAACGAGATGGACAAGTGGAACGCTATCGTCAAGGAAATCGATGCTGCTCACAAAAAAGGTCAGCCAGTTTTGGTCGGTACAGTCAGCGTTGAAAAGTCTGAGCTTTTGTCAAGATTGCTCACACAGAAAGGTATCCGCCACGAAGTTTTGAACGCAAAGAACCACGCTCGCGAAGCTATGATTATCGCGGAAGCTGGTGCAAAGGGCGCAGTTACTGTCGCTACGAACATGGCTGGACGCGGTACTGATATTAAGCTTGGCGGTTCTCCAGAAATGAGAGCAAGAAAGCGAGTCGGAACAGAGGCGAGCGACGAAGAGTATCAGGCAGCACTCAAAATCGAAACAGAGAAATGGCAGAAAGATTGCGATGAAGTGAAATCTCTTGGCGGTCTTTACGTCATTGGCTCAGAACGACACGAATCACGCCGTATCGACAATCAGCTTCGAGGACGCTCTGGTCGTCAGGGAGACCCGGGACGAAGTAAGTTCTACATCTCAATGGACGATGATTTGATGAGGCTTTTCGGCGGCGAGAAAATGAAAACTCTTATGAGCCGAATCGGTATGCAGCCGGGAGAGCCGATTGACCACCCGTGGCTTAACAAGGGTATTGAGAGAGCACAGCGAAAAGTTGAAGAGAGAAACTTCGAGATTCGTAAGCATTTGCTTGAGTACGATGATGTTTTGAACGAGCAGAGAAGCTTCATCTATCAGCAGCGCGACTCAATTCTTGTTGACGAGAACCTTGACGAGCGCGTTATGCAGACAGCCCGCGACGCTTTGGACGACTACTTTGACGAGTACGAGGACAATGAAAAGCGCAAGGGAAGCAA
>CACYWZ010000047.1 GCA_902778325.1 uncultured Spirochaetaceae bacterium | reverse complement strand
GAAAATAGCTTGCCGCCAGCACCAGCGCCGCATAAAAGCTCAGCGAGGAGGCCAGCCCCATGCCAAACATGCCCCAGTGAAGACAGAGCACGTTCAGCAGATCCAGCGCAATATCCACCACCGCCATCAGCAGCACCGCCGCAATCAGCAGATTGCTCTGCCCGGCCAGCTGCAGGAAGGGAATCAGCACCAGCGCCCCAACGGATCCCGGCGCTCCAATGCTGAAGCCCACCAGATAGTCCCTCGTCTGCTCAAACAGCGCGCCCTCGCTTCCGGCGCCCATCACCGCGGCCAGCGGATTGCGCAGCAGGAGCACCGCGGCCGCAAAGGCCAGGCTGATGCCGCCTCCCAGCACAATGGCGCTGGAGTATCCCGCGTCCGTCTCCTCCCGGCTTCCCTTGCCCAGTGATTTGCTGCAGGATACCTGCACGCCCGCTGCCAGCAGGCTGGCGATCGCGCCGATCCCCAGCAGCACCGGGTTGGCCAGGCTGTATGCCGCCATGCCCGTGCTGCCCAGAAACCGGCTGATCATCACGTTGTCAATCAGCAGGCACAGGCTCACCGCCAGCGCGGAAAAAATCTTCGCCGTCAGCATCTGGCGCACCAGTTTACGGATCATTTGCTGCATTCCTCCTCCGGCCCCACAACCGTCAGCGTGTCTCCTGCCACCCTGAAACGGATGTTCCTTCCGGAGAACTCAAACGCGTATATCCGTTCCGCGTCCTGCTGATAGGCCGGGCGCGGATCCAGCGAAAGCACTTCCTTCAGCGCTCTCCGTTTCTCCTCCGGCCAGTCCCGCGCAAACCCCTCCGGCATTATCACCCGCAGGGGCTCCCGCACCGTGCGTTCAGTAAAGCCGCCCCTCGCCTCCGGGTGCGCGTCCGCGTAGGCCAGATAGGGCTTGATGTCATAGATCGGCGTCCCGTTCATCAGGTCCGCGCCGCGAACCCGCAGCACGGGTCCCTTTCCCGCTTCGTTCCGAATTTCCAGCAGCCGCACGCAGCTCAGCCCCAGCCGGTTCGGCCGGTAGGGACTCCGGGTGGCAAAAACGCCGATCCGCCGGTTTCCCCCCAGCCGCGGCGGCCGCACCGTGGGCCGCCATTCGGCGCCCTGCGCGGCGTGAAAGCCCCAGATCAGCCACACATGGCTGAATTCCTCCAGCCCGCGCAGGGCCTCCGGCACCCGGTATTCCGGTTCAAAAGCCACGTCGGAAACAAGCCCTTCCACCAGTCCGCTCTGGCGCGGCACACCAAACTTGGTGGTATAGTCATTCTCGATTCTGGCAATCACTTTCATGCTTACATGATGACCTTCAGCTCATTCTCCGCCAGCAGATCCTTTTCCGGAATCAGGCCTTTCTGGTAGATTCTTGCCAGTGCGTCTGAAACAACACTCTGCAGAGGATCCGAAATGCTGTCTTCAAGACATTTCTGAGAAAAACCGGCAAGGGAAGAATTTGCAACCTTCTCGTCTTTGCGGAAATACTGGACCATTGACTCCGCTGCCCGGCTCTTTTCTGCAGAAAGTTCTGCCTCGCTTCCTTCCATAATCTTTTGAATCAAAGGCTCTTTCACTTCGATTAGGATTTCGTCTCCTGCCTTTATGTTTTCTTTTATTCTGGCCGTATTGATTTCGGCGTGCAAAAAGTTTTCGGTTACGGCATGAATGACATTTGCCTTTTTTAGCAAAATACGGTCAGCGCGGCTGTTCTCAACAATCGCGCTGATTTTTTTGCCTTTGAAAGATTCAATATAGGCGATTTTTTCTTTCTTTGCGATTTCTGTAAGCCACGCAACTCTCTCTCCTTTTATTCGCTCAGGAATCTTTGGCGTCATCGTGTACGCTGGCGTTCCAGGGCGCGGGCTGAACGGGAATGCGTGAATCCACGAAAAGCGCAAATCGCCGCACATCTTTTTTGTCTGTGCAAAATCTTCTTCGCTTTCTCCCGGAAATCCTGCGATGATGTCGCATGCGATGAACGGATTTTCTTTCGCTTCGCGCAAAAGGTTCACGGCTCGATAAACGTCTTCGGCTTTGTACTGTCTTTTCATCGCCTTGAGGATTTCATCGCTTCCGCTTTGAATCGAAAGATGGAACGATGGTCTTATTCTTGGATTTTTGAGAATGCTGCAAAGTCGCTCTGTTATGTGCTCAGGGTAAAAACTTGAGATTCGGAAGGCGATGTTTGAAGTGTTTTCAAGCAAAATCTTCAAAAGTCCTGCAAAATCTTCGTGATGAGCCTCGAGCGCTCCGCGGTATTGGCTCAAGTTTACACCCGTGAAAACGACTTCCTTTTGACCGGCCTTTTCGAGTTGCTGAACACGCTCAAGCACTGTCTCAACATCAAGCGACACGGATTTTCCGCGTGCAAGATGAATGCGGCAATATGTGCAAGAATTGCTGCAGCCGTCCTGAATCTTGATTGATGCTCTCGAATGTGTCTGAAATGTATCGGTGTAAAGCAAAAACTGCGGCGCTATTTTTTTCTCTGTGCCTTTTTCGCTTTCTGCCTTTTCTTCTTGAGAGAGCGCTTTGACGAAATCCGCGCTTTTGTCTGCGCTGATTTCGTTTTCGGCTTTGTCCTCGATGAATGAAGCGAATCTTTTTGGAAGAGCGGCGAGAAAATCCTTTCTGCTTCCTCGGATTACAGAAACTTTTTTGTCAATGTTTTCGATTATCGCTTTGTCGAGTTCCGCATAGCACCCTGTAGCGACAACTGCTGCCTTTGGGTATTTTGAAAGAAGAAGCCTTATGAGTCTTCTCGCTTTTTGCTCAGCTTTTGTTGTCACCGTGCAGGTGTTTATAACGCAGAGAATTGTGTCTTCGCTGATTTGTGCTGCGGCTGTAATCGGCTCCAAATCTGGCAAAAAACCCTCGTCGGAGAATGAGCGGGCGAGGGCTTCTGTTTCAATTTGATTTAGTTTGCAACCGAGCGTTTCAAAATGTACGCTGTAGTTTTTCATTATCGTAATGCTGCTGTGCAACGTGCTTTTCCGCGAGTTGCGTCTGCTTGTGACGGATTTAATTCGAGCGCTTTGTTATACGCTGTGAGAGCGCTCTCGTAACTTCCTGCGTTCTCGCGAGCATAACCGAGACGCATCCACCAATAATCAAGAAGCGGTTCTGTTCTTGTTGCCATCGAAAGCGCAATGTCGGCGTGCTGATATTTCTTTTGCTTGATGTAAATCTCGCCCATAAAATAATACGCAGTTCCGATATCGCCGCCCTTTGACGCATTCGCAACGTATTCCTGAAAATACTGCATCGCACCAGTGTTTTTTCCTTGATAGAACTTTGCTTCTCCAAGGATTTCCATAATACGAACATCGTATGGATTCTTCTTGTTTGCTTCGATTGCTCTTTGCTCTGCCTCAACGTACTGCTTGTTTCTTACAAGAGACCAGCACAAAACCGCATACGAGTCCATATTGTTCGGGTTTGCCGCAAGTTCAGCCTCGCACGCTGCTATTGCCTCCGTGAATTTTTTTTCGCGGTACAATTTGAGCGCGTCAACTTTCGCCTGTGCAAAAACAGGAATCGAAAGCAAAAACAAAATAGAAATTGATAATATTTTCTTTGCTGTGTTTTTCATAAAGTATGCTCCGTTTTTTTATCGCTCTGACTGCGTTTTCACAGTCGTACATTTTCCAGAGAAAGCCGAGCCAGGTTCAAGAACAACTTGAGCGGCAGTGATGTCGCCTTCAACAGAACCTGTTGATGTAACGTAAACAGTTTTCTTTCCGACGATGTTTCCCTTGACACCGCCCTTGATAAGAACACGGTCTGCGTTGATGTCGGCTTCAACCTTTGCGTTTGTGTCAACAACGAGGTCGCTTGTCGCTGTAATTGTTCCGTTGACTTTGCCGCGAATCATAAACGGTTTTGCAAATCGGATTGAACCCGTAAAGACAATATCGCTTTCCATAATTGTGTCAAAATCTTCGTCTTCCAGTTCAAACAAATCGGTTTCTTTTATATCAAACATATTGTCCCCACTTTACTCATTATCTTTTATGTCGTCAATCCCTGCTTTGCCCTCGAACAAGAGCTTCGTGATTGTTGTATTTTCATTTTGCGCGCTCTCAGTAATGAAAAGCCTCAAAGTTTCCCCGTCCCACTCAAGAGAGCCCTTTTTCCTTGAAAATTGCGCCATTCCGCGAATCTTTTTGCTCAAATCGTTTTCGTCAATGATAAGATATTGCACCTTCAGCTTGACCTTGTTTTTTTGAGTCGAAGCGATTTTTTCGGGGCTGTCAGTCACAAGCACCTCAAAAAGCTCGCTCGTATCTCCTGTAGTTGCGCGACAGAAAAATCCCGGAAAAAGTGGCGCTTCATCATAAAGACGCACAAAAGCGTCCGCGTTTGCCTCAGTATAATGGAGCGTTCCCGAAAAATATTTTGGCAAGCCGATGCTCTCAAAATATTCCCCGTAAGCGTCTTTCAGGCTTCCCGAAACGACAGCCGTTCCGTCAGCAATGCTGATTTTTTCAAGAACGCTCTTGTATTCGCCGATTCGCGCATTCGTCAGCGCAAGCACAGGCGGATAAACTTGCATTCGGTAATCTGCTTGCGCCTTGTACTTTTCGGCTTGCTTTCCCAGAATCGTTCCGCCAAAAGACGTTATATTCTTTATTTTCGGGAAATTTATCTGGTCGAGCAGAGTTATTGATGTGACAAGGTCTGCAAAATTATAACCCCAGCGCGTTCGTGAAGTGCTTTTCTTGAGCAGCTTGTAAGAATCCATCTCACCTTGAAGAATATCGCGATAATATTCATTCGCCTCAATGACACGCTTCACTGTTTCAATATCGGCTTGTGTGTAGACCTTCGACTTATCAAGTTTCAAGTTTTCTGAGTTATATTCCTTTATGATATCCTGCTCGTAAAGCATGGAGATTTTAAAAAGCGTCGGGTGAACACTTTCTCCCCCGTCCTTCGTCAAAAAAGCCTTGTATGAGTTTACGCTTTTCTTGCTGCCAAGACCGATTTCGCAGTAAATATCCGTCGCCTCAGCCGTGAACACAAAAAGAGAAAGGTCGTTTTGCGCGAAAATGTCCCGCAAGACTTCCCCAAGATGCCCTTTCTTCTCAAGCTCGCTCTCCTTGAAGTGCGGAGTTGCGAAATAGTAGCGCGGAGTGCCGTCCTTTCCGGGAGCGAAGCGGGAAGTGTACGTCCAGAACTCGACAAGATAAAGAAGAATGCTTGCGCTGCTCTCGCCGTCCGAAATCGTGAGAGTGCAGTCCCCCTCGCTCGTCAGAGGCATATCCTGAATCGAAAGAGTGAGCGTGCTGTCGCGAAGACCGTTCTTGGCGATAAAACCCGAATACTGATTCTCCTGTTTTTCGCCGCGGAGACTTGCCCTGTCAGCCTTCGTGTCCAAAAAAGCGCCCTCGTCAAGCAAAAGAAATCGCTGATGAAAAGTCCACGCCTCGCCTGTGAGCGTCTTTTCGTAATAACCCGTGTTTCCGTCCTTGTCAGTTCCCGCGACGCGAAGGACTCTCGCGTTGTTTCCCTGCCCGTTCTGGAAAATCGTGATATATTTCGTAAGGCGCGCTCCCTCTTCAAGAGGGATTTCGCTCTGCGCTCTCCAAGCCTCGTTCGGCAGTCCCCAAGGCGTGTAATTTGAAAGATAGTTCTTGCCCGAATACTTTTGCTTGTACGGCTTGTAAGTGTACTTGAAGAACATCGGGTCGCTTCCCATCGTATCAAAGTCGATGAGCCTCGTGTACATCTCGCCCGCCTTGTTTATCAAAAAGACCGTCGAGCCTGAGGCGCTGATGCCCACCGAAGTGAAACTCCCGCGCTCAGGGCCAAGAATGTTCTTGCTCCAGTCAGGCGGAAGCCCTGAGTCCGTGAAAAAGAGCGTCTGTCCGTCCTCTCCAAGAAGATAAATGCTCTCAAGCCCCATCGTTCCGTAGTGATGGTCGTTTCCGAAAATGTCAGTGTACCAAAGAACGTCGGTTCTTCGTGCCGCAATCGCCCAGCCGAGCTTTCCCTTTGTCTGAATGTTCTGAACGAGCGGGCGGTTCTTCGGAAAACCGAAAATCACCTTCCAGCGAAAAGGCTTTTCAAACGCCGTGCGGCGAAGATAGCACTCATACATCATTCCCTTTTCGTCGAACGCCGCCAGAACGTCCCCGTCAGCGCTGATTTCGACGATTTTCTCAGGGATTTCAAAACTCTTGAAAGGGGAGGCGGGGTGCGGAAGACCTGTTGAGGTGAAAAGCGCCCACGAGGAGCTTTTTTCGCCCTTTACATAGATTTTTCCCTCGTGAAGAGTGAAATAAAAGCCCTTCGCGAACGTCTGCGTTCTTGTTTTTATCGCAATGTCGTCAGGAAACTCGCCGTTGATGTTCGTCTCTTGCTCGCTGCTCTCCAGCGCGCTCTCCAGCGTTCTGACCGCCTCGATTTCCTCGTTGTAGAACTGTGCCGAAGTTGTCGCGCACGAAAGACAGAAGAAAAGCGGTGAGAATGCAAAAATGAGTTTTATAAAGTGAGAATATCTCTTTTTCATGGCTCAAATGATATGAAAATCCCGTTTTGCTGTCAACGCCAGAAAAAAAACGCCCGTCAACTGCCGCTTAATGCTTTCCCAGAAAAAAAAGGAGGGCATTAAGTGCGCTTAACGGCTTCCCAGAAAAAAAAGGAAGCAAATAAGTGCACTTAACGCCTTCCCAGAAAAAAAAGGAAGCAAATAAGTGCACTTAACGCCTTCCCAGAAAAAAAAGGAAGCCATTAAGTCGACTTAATCGCTTCCCCAGAAAAAAAGGAGGTCGTTAAGTCGACTTAACGGCTTGCCAGAAAAAAAAGCGGCTCGTTAAGTGCACTTAACGACAAAAAAAAATTTTTTTCATTAAGTCGTGTGAATTTTTTCACAGCAGACGAATTATTTTATGAGCATTATGCGCGCATAGATTTTTCCTGAATACATGAACGAATAAACATCGTCGTAGTATTTGTCGAAAAACGATTGTCTGAAGTAAAACTCGTTGTCAAGTCCGAGCCGCACGTTTTCGGAAACCGGGTGCTCGTAGCGGACAGTGAGAAACTCTGCCGCCTCGTATCCTGTCGAGTCGATTTCTTGCAGCTGGTCATAAAAGTCGTAGAAACCATATGCGTGAAGGTCAAGGTCGAACGTGTGTCCCGCGTCGCTTGCCCACCGCCATTTTGCGACGAACTCAGGCCCCATGTTGTAGCTGTAATCGCGGTATTCTTCGGCATCGACGACGGCTCTTCTGTAGTAATAATTGTCTGCCGTTCCGAGCAAGTTCCAGCCCAAGTGGAGCTGATAGTCGATGTGGCTTTCTTTTTTGTTGATGCGCTGCTTGATTGCGAAAGCGGGCGCGAGAGAGGAGATTTCAGCGAATGAGTGCCACAAAAAGTCGTAGTCAAGAACGAAGCCAATCGTTGTGTCGCGCTTTGAAAACTCAGGCGCTCTTGACCAAAGCACGCCGTTGCTCCTGATTTGAACGCGATACATTATCATCTGCTCGCCTTTGTCAGCGCCTTCTCCTGAGCCTTTGCCGATTTCCGCGCCGAAATCAAGCTCAAACTGGCTGTAGGGGCTGTTTGTGTCGTGTCCGTACGGGTCTGCGTAGACGACGGAGAGTTCAGGGCCGAGATAAATCGGGAATGTTTCGTGGCGGCTTGTTCTCTCGCCGCTTGCGTCCTCGGCGTACATCGTGTAAGCGTGGGAAGCGCCCATCGAAACGCGGAAGGAAAGCTCCTGAATGTTTCCTGTCGTGCCGGGATAGTTCTTTTCAAAAAGGTTTGTGTAAAAGCGTGTCGGATTGAGCGCGTAGGAGACGAGTTTGTTCCAGTCGTCCGCTTCTTTTGAAAGCCGGTAGAACATCTCGCCGACAACAACGCCTCCGAGCGACGTGTAAATCAAATCGTTCTTGCTCGGCGAGTTTGTCTCGAAGAAATACTCCCAGACAAAAGAGCTCGCTGTAGTGAGAACGGCGGATTCTGCGAGGTTCAAGTTGAGAGCGCGTGCGCCCATGTAGGTCAGGCTTCCCTGATAGGGATGCAGCACGAAGTTTGTCCAATACCAGTCTGTGTCCCACTTCAACTCATGCTCGTAGAAGTGAGATGCGTCGTCCCAAGTGACTTGCGCCCACGGAGCGCGGCTGACGAAACGATTGTAGCTTCCGATGAAGATGCTTGGCACTATGATTGTGCCCAATGCCGCAAGATAATGCTTCTTGGCTTTCTCGCTCTCTTCATTTTTATCCTCTTCGGCTTCAGTCAAGTCGCCCGACTCTTCCGCGCTTTCCTCGCTCTCCGCTTCTGTCTCTTGATTGATGCTTTGAGCTTGAGATACGCTCTCTTCTTGCGCAAAGACAAAAAGCGGCTGGGCAAGAAAGACGAAAAGAGAAGCCAATATCAAAATTTTTTTCATAAAAATCTCCTTTTCAAACTAACGAAAATGAAAAAGTGCATAAAAAAAGGCGGAAAGGAAAACCTAACCGCCAAAAAATAGTGGAGAATAGGGGACTTGAACCCCTGACCCTCGGCTTGCAAAGCCGATGCTCTAGCCAACTGAGCTAATTCCCCGTTGGTGGGACAGACAAGAGTTGAACTTGTGACCCCCGCCTTATCAGAGCGGTGCTCTAACCAACTGAGCTACTGTCCCGTGCGCTTACGAAAGGAACTATATCATAAAAGCTTTATTTTTGTAAAGCACTTAGCGCACTTTTTTTGCAATTTTTTTTTATTCCAGGAGCTTTGCGACCGCAAAATCAAGTTGAGAGGCTGAATCAGATGCCGCCGGCATTATCCTTCCGCCGCCGCAGAACGTTCTCTTCCATGTTGGCTCGTCCAGCGCCGAAAGCGTGACGCCCGTGCTTGGCCCTGCGCTCGCCGCGTTCACAAAGACCTCGCGTCCCGAAAGCCTGCCGCCTCCGCGATACTTTCCAAGATAAATGCCGACGTGGCTCACTTTGCCGTGGCTCTTGAAAAACACCAAATCGCCCGCTTCCAGCTTGCTTTTTGGGATAGGCTGCGCGTAACTGCTCATGGCGGCTGCCGTTCGCGGCAAAACGATGTTGACGCCATGCAAAGCCGAGTATTGTACGAAGCCGGAGCAATCGAAGCCTGCTGGCGTTGTGCCTCCCCAGACATAAGGGACGTGCGGGTTGTCCACGAACTTCATGCTGTACTGCACAAACTCAAGGCGCGGCTCACTAGCGTCGTTCGTGTCGAGCGCGCTGACGGAAGTTTGCGTGATTTTAGTTGAGTTCGATGTTGCTGATGAAGGCTGTGCAGAAGAATCGGAAAAATCACCTGCGTATTTTTCGAGCTTTTTGACAGCTTCCTTTGCTTTTTCAAGCCACTCAATCTTTTTCTCCGCGCTCGCTGCTTTGAACTTTTGCTCTCCGCCTGCAATCTTCACCACTTCGCTCTTCAAGTCGCTAGCGATTTGTGCCGCTTTCTGCTCTGCCTCGGCGAACTGCTCACCGACGCCCGATTCAAGCTGAGCGCTGTTTATATCCTTTTGAACGTCCTCAAAATCGCTTGATTTCACGTTTTCTTCCTGCAAAATGTCCGTCGTCTCCTTTTCGACCATCGCCGAAAGCGTCGCATCTTGAGTGCTCAAAAAGCGTCCCGCAGAAAAATATTGATTTTTGAAAACGTAATCGTTCATATCGCCGAGGGCGACACTTGCTCTCGTTCTCTTTCGCTTTCCGATTTTGACAGGACGCGGCGAGGCGTAAAGAAAAACCTCCTTCCCGAAGTATTTTCCTTCGACCTGATAATAGCCGAGGTAAATGCCAGCGTCGGTGATTTTCCCGTTCGGATTGCTCTTGAAAAACACGATGTCGCCCGGAACAAGGTCTTTTTTCTTTGGGTGGCTTTCCATCGAGTCGTAAAGTTTTTGCGCGTCTTTCGAAAGCTTTTTGCCAAGACTTTTCTGCGCCGAATACTTTATGAGACCAAAAGAATCGAAGCCCGTCTCAGGCTTCTCTCCGTTCAGTCGGAAAGCGACCCCGAGCATTGTGTTCGCCATGTTGATGAACTTCATTCTGTCCGCCGTAACAGGCGCGTTCTCTTTGACAGCCTCACTTTGCGCGCTTGAAACAAGGGGCGAGAGAAGGGCGAGGGACAAAAGCGTCGCCACTGCTAAAAAAAATCTTTTCTTCATACTTTTCCTCAATAATTTGGACTTTCAAAAACAGTATAGCATTGCAGATTTGCAAAATCCAGATTCGCGCCATTTTTTTTGCATACGTTTGAGCAAAAACAACAGTGAGTGAGCGCGACCGTACGCACGTTTTGCCAAAAACAGCAGTGAGTGAGGCAAATGTACATACGTTTTGCCAAAATCAGCAGTGAGTGAGGGCAAACGTACGTACGTTTTGGCAAAATCAATAGTGAGTGAAGCCAAACGTACGTACGTTTTGGCAAAATAAATAGTGAGTCGGCTCAAACGTATTCATTTTTTGCTGAAAACCGCCATTGAAATGGCTTCTTTTGAAAAATATTGCGCTAAATTATTGAAAAATGAGGAAAAATGACTGACTTTTTATCAAAAACATTTTTGAAAGCACGTTTTCTTGTCTCTTTCGGACTTTTGAGGAAGTGTTTTTGAGCAAAAATTGCACAAAGTTTTGAGAAAATATACTTTGCAAAAAAGGATTTTATGTTTATATTCTAATGTATGGAAAGAATTTATTCACAGCAGGCTCAAAGCTCTGCTTCAAGAAAGTTTGTTGCCCGTGTTTACGGCTGGATGTGCGCGGCGCTCTTAATAAGCGCAGTCGTGGCATTTTTCACTCCGACAAGTGTTGTTTTAATGCGCTTGATTTTCGGAAACGCGTTCGGATTTTACGCATTGTGTCTTGCCGAACTTGCTCTTGTTTGGTGGCTCAAGGCAAGTATCGAAAAGATTTCGGCAAGAGCGGCTGCAATAGCGTTCCTTGTCTATTCGATTGTGAACGGAATTACGCTTTCGGTTGTGTTTCTTGTTTATCCAATCGGAAACATTGTGAGCGTGTTTTTCGTTTCTGCGTTGATGTTCGGCGCAATGAGCATTTACGGAATGTTCACAAAGAGCAATTTGATGTCTGTCGGTCGCTATTTGGTGATGGGATTGATTGGTCTTATTCTTGCAAGTTTGATTAATTTGTTCTTGCGCTCTTCAATGCTTGAGTGGATTGTTTCGTTCGCAGGCGTTGCGCTTTTCACAGCGCTCACGGCTTACGACACATACCGCGTCGCCCGAACCGCAGAGTATGCGGACGGACGAGAGGCTTACAAGAATGTTGCGATTATCGCAGCGTTGGAGTTGTATTTGGATTTTATAAATATTTTCCTGTATCTGCTTCGGCTCTTCGGAAACCGCCGCAGATAAAAGAAACATAAGATAATTATTTTTCTAGCCCGATGAGCGCTTCGTATGCTTGTCGGGCTACGCTTTGCTCGGCAGTTTTTTTGTTTTTGCCGCTGCACGGCCCGTATTCTTTGTCGTTCAGACGCACCTTCACCCAGAACGTTCTGTCGTGGTCAGGGCCTTCTTCTTTCACCAGCTCGTAAATCGGACAAGTTTTTGATTTTTTCTGATAAAGCTCCTGCAAAAGCGTTTTGTAATCCTTTTGTCCTCGGTTTTGCTGAACCTTTCGGATTTCAGGAACAATGTATTTCAGCACGAGTTTCTCTGCTTCTTCAAAGCCCGAATCAAGATAATATGCTCCGATTACAGCCTCGAACGCGTCTGCCAATATCGCAGGCTTTTCGCGACCGCCGCTTTTTTCTTCGCCCTTGCCGAACACGAGATGCTTGTCAATTCCCATCGCTTTCGCGATTGGCGCGAGCGTCTTTTCAGAAACAACCACTGATTTTATTTTTGCCAAATCACCTTCAGGGTTTTCTACCATATCATCATATAAAAATGAGGCTGTTGACATTCCTAGCACTGAGTCGCCAAGAAATTCCATGCGCTCGTTGTTGTAATGCCTGAACTCTGCGCTTTCATTTGAGAAAGAGCGATGATGAAACGCAAGATCCAAAAGTGCGATGTCGGAAAACTTTATGCCCAAATTAGCGCAAAAGTCGTTCAGCGCTTTTCGCCTGTCATCGTCAATGTGGAATTTTTTGTTGTCGGAAAAAACTGAATTAGCCAAAGTATTTTTCTCCGTAAATGAAAGTTTTCAAAATCAAATAAAAAAGACACAGATTGTAAAACCTGTGTCTTCTTTTTTCAGAATCGATATTCTTTTCTCAACTCTTTGTACCAAAAAGGCACATTGAAAGAAAAATTTACTTCTTCTGAGAAACAATGAAATCGTAGGCGTCTTTTACGGTCTCAAACTCATTTGCTTTCTCATCAGGAATGCTAACACCCATTTCCTCTTCGATAGCATACACAAGCTCGTAGGTGTCCAAGCTGTCAGCTCCCAAGTCGCCACGGAAAGAAGCCTCCATTGTTACCTTTGAAGGGTCAATCTCAAGCTTCTCGGCGATAAGCTTCTGAATTTTCTCGAACGTTGCGTCCATATCAATACTCCTGTGTGTGTTTGCGCTCTTTTACGTAGATTACGCCTGAGGAACGATTACCTGGCGTCCACCGTAATATCCGCATTTCGGACATACGCGATGCTGCATAGTCAAGTTACCACAATTGCTGCACTCAACAAGCTGCGGTGCTTCAAGATGCATATTTACGCCACGGCGTCTGCGTGTACGAGCCTTTGATGTTTTCGCTCTAGGTACTGCCATTTATAAACCTCGCTATAAAAATGTTACCGATATAACGTTGCTCATATTACAACAGAAACCCGTCGCGTGTCAATAATTATAGCATTTTTATAATGTTTGTCAAACGAAAATCTTGACAAATATGTAAAAAGTGTCAAAAAAAACGTTATAGGTTGTTTTTTGCTTTAATTCGCAATAGTATTTTTATTGTACATTGAAAAAATCTATGAACTGAGAATTTATGAAAAACAAAAAATGTTTACCAAGAATAATAATTTTCATTTTTGTTTTGCTACTGGTAGTTTTTCCTTTGTTTTCCTATGATATTGCAAAAGAAAACGTGAACTCAAATATGCTTTTGATGGTAATTGATGAAAAGTTTGGTGAAAATGCTTTCTTTGATGATGAAAATGATTTGATAACTGAATATGATGGTATTTATTTTCTTATTCAAATCGATTCAGACAGGGCGTTTTTAAAGTTTTCGTCGCAATGGAAAGCGCTTGAAAGTATTTCGATGTCTGACGCTTATGAAATTGTCAATGCATGGAACTCTGAAACTGTATTTTCAACAGTGTTTTTCTGGAACGGACGATTTCGTCTTGAGTATTTTATGTCGTTTGAAGGCGGATTAAACTCTGAAAACTTCAACGACACTTTGCATTGGCTTTATTCAATAGCGTCAGCGTTTGATGACGTTTTGAAAAAGAAAGGTGTTATCTAGTTTTTTGAAACTTGTCAGAAAGCATTTTTGCAATCAAAGGTGGAACCATTCCAGAAACATCTGCTCCGAATGAAGCAAGTTCTTTTATTGAACTTGATTTTAAGAGAACATACTTTTGCTCTGTTGGGATAAAAAGTGTTTCAATAGAGTTATTGAGCGTTCTGTTCATTAGCGATAAATCAAATTCGTAACTAAAATCCGTTACATTTCTGATGCCACGAAGCATTACCTTTGCACCTCTTGAGGAGGCATAGTCAACTATAAGACCATTCCAAAGATGAACAGATACGTTATCCCATTGGGAAACAAGCGTTTTTAGTGCTTCAAGTCTCTCGTCGTCAGAAAAAAGACATTTTTTGCCTGGATTGACAGCGATTACAACATCAATTTTTTCGAACATTTTTCTTGCACGTTCGATTATATTCAAATGCCCGTAGGTAGGTGGGTCAAAAGAACCCGCAAATATTGCTAAAGCCATGAGTCAGATGGTATTTTTTTTTGGCTTAGAAGTCAAGTATAAGAAAAATTAGTGTGAAAAGCTCTTTTATTTTGTTTGTGAAATTATTTTTTGTATTGCATAAAAAAAATATTCTGCATTTTAAGGCAAAATGAGCGAATGGCAAAATATTTTTTCCCAAAATCCTTGAAATCTTAAAACGGCAAAATAATCTTTTAAGATTTTACGTTATTTCTTAAAATGGCAAAATTACATTTTAAGAATTTCGTCAAAACAGCAAATGGCAAAATAATTTTCAACGAAAATCAAGAAATCTTAAAATGGCAAAATAATTTTTCAATGTTTTTCTATCTTCTTAAAATGGCAAAATAATCTTTTAAGAATTTTCCTTATTTTTTGGAATAGCAAAATAATTTTTGAAAAATCACATCATTTTTGGCTCTTCTTTTTTTGTAAATATGTGTTTTTTTAGCAAGTTTTTTCAAATTTGTGTTTCGCTTTTTTACTGAAAAAAAATACATGGCAAAAAAATTGATGAGCAATATTTAGCATTTGACGAAAATTGAGCAGCAGTATATCATTGACTGTATGACACTTAATAAACTATTCGTAACAATTTTTATTGCAATTTTTGTTGGTACTTTCTTCTTTTGCTGTACAAACAAGCAGGTTTCTGTGACAGAGACTTCTGTCGAAGAAAAAGCAGAAGATGATTTTTTGGTTTTGCAGTCTGATACAGAGACTGATAATACAACTGTAATAGAAGAAAAAGAGTCAGAAGTTGTTGCAGAAGTTCCTGTTGAAGAAGTTTTGGAACCTGCTCCTACCAAAAAAATTCCTGTAACGCCGATTATTCGAAAAAAAGAAGATATGCCAGTAGAATCTCCTTCAGAGCCTGTCGTTATAGAGAAAAAAGAAGAGCCAAAGAAAGTTGAAGAGCCTAAAAAAATAGAAGAGCCTCCAGTTCCAGCTCCTGCCAAAGAAGAAAATAAAGATATGGCGGAGTACAAGCGTTCTGTCGCCGAAAATACTACAATTGATTTCGATACGTTTGCGGAAGATAAAAAACAGATTATGAAAATAATCGAGGAACTTATTGTGATTATGAAAGATGGTGATGACATAAAATGGCGTAATTATGTTGAAAAATCTTCTCTTCAGTATTGGAGCGATGTAAGTCATCTTGCTGCATACTCAAAGAAACTTCCTCAGAAAACTGTTCGCATGAAAACGTTGAAAGATTATTTCAAATGGGTTTTTGTTCCATCGCGTAAGGGACAAACTATTGATGAAATTCGTTATATTTCTAATGAAAATATAAAAGCTGTTCAAGTTCGAGACGATAAAGATATTGTTTATTACTATTTCAGAAAAGAAAACGGAAAATGGAAGATTTTCCTTCCGACTATGTAATAGTTATAAATTGAACGTTGATTTTTTTTTATAGGCAAGTTATAATATTAGTAAATTCCAGGAGGAAATTAGTATGAGATTGGCGAAATATGGAACTTGTGTGATCTGTGGACTCTTGTTGTGCACGTCTGTTTTATCTGCTCAAGAACAGGAAAAGAAAGAAGAAACTAACGTTGAAGCAGAATACATGCAGTCAGTAGAGGATCAAGTTATTTCTGAGCTTGCAAACAATGAAAGTCGTGATGATAAAGTTGTAGCATTGCAGATGCTTGAGGAAGCAGCGGCTGAAGGTCGTGTTACACCTGATATGATGAATACGCTCGATCGTCTTGCTGGTGAGGGAATTACAAATCGCAGTACAACTGGCGGTCGTGTTATGAATAATTATCCTGATATCAGAAAACGTGCTTGTGAAATTCTTGCTTCTGTGAAAACAGAAGAGTCTAAGAATATCCTTAAGACAATTGCGTTGAATGATAATGAACCAATGGTTCTCTCTGCTGCGATAAAGTCGCTTGGTACTATTGGTATTAATGAGGGTGATGAAGTTATTTCTGCAATTAACTGGGCTCAGAAGCGCAATATGGCGTTGAATCCTACAAGTAGTATGGCATTTGAGGTTTTGACTGCATATGAAATGCTTGCTCCAACTGTAGAAAATAAGCAGCCTATGCTTGAAGAAATTTCGAAGATTGCTGCTAATAATCGCTATACAAAGTCTGTTCGAAATAGAGCAAAGGCTCTTCTTAAGAAGTTCCGTGACGATTCTGGAAAGAAATAAGAAATTTTTTGTATTGGATAACGAAACATTGCTGCTTTCAAGAAATTGACTCAGCAATGTTTTTTTTATTGTAAAGAAATTTTTACAAAAAAAAGAATCAGTAACTATACTGATTCTTGACACGAGAGATACAGGATTTGAACCTGCCACCTTCGGCTCCGGAGGCCAACGCTCTATCCAAATGAGCTAATCTCTCAGTTATTGTGTTGTTAATATATAAATAAAGTATTAGAATGTCAAGAAGAGGTAGTTATGGAACCTATAATCTTAGCATCGGCATCTCCTCGTAGGCAAGAAATTTTAAATCAACTAAATATTCCTTTTAAGGTCATTCCTTCGAACGATGAAGAGTCTTATCCAGATGATATTGAGCATGTAAAAATTCCTGAATATCTTGCGATTCAAAAAGTAAAAAGTGTTCAGAAAACTTTTTCAAAGGATCTTGAAACATTTTGGATTTTAAGTGCAGATACTCTTATTTTATTTGAAGATAAAATTTTTGGCAAACCAAAAAGCCAAGATGAAGCAGAGTTGTTTTTGAGGACTTTGCAAGGTAATACTCATACAGTTGTAACAGGTATAGCTTTATATAATGGGAAAGAGCGTTCTATTTGCACTCGTACAAGTGTTAATAAAGTTACTTTTGCAAATATGAGTGAATATGAAATTGAGTGTTATATAAATTCTGGAGATTGGCATGGTGTTGCTGGTGGTTACAGAATTCAAGGTTTAGCATCTTGTTTTATAAAAAAAATAGAGGGCTCTACAAGTTCTATTATGGGCTTGCCTATCTTTGAGCTTTATGATATGTTAAAAGAACAGAACTACAGTTTTTTGTAGTTCTTGCAAGAATTTTTGTAAGACAAATCAATATGTTTTATTCAAAATTCTTATCTTCCGTGCGTATGCATGAGAAATAGAGTTTGGAAGAGATTTTTTTACAGAAAAAAAATCTCAGTGAAGGAGTGTCTTTATGGCAGTAGTAACCATGAAGAGTTTGCTTGAATCTGGTGTACACTTTGGTCATCAGGTTAAGCGTTGGGATCCGAGAATGAAGAAATTCATCTTCACAGAAAGAAACGGAATTCACATCATCGATTTGCAGAAGACAATCGTAGCTATCAAAGACAGCTATGACGAAGTTCGCAAGATTGCTTCATCAGGCAAATCAATTTTGTTCGTAGGAACAAAGAAACAGGCTCAGCAGGCTGTTCAGAAAGAAGCTGAGCGCTGCGGCATGTATTATGTAAACAATCGCTGGCTTGGCGGTATGCTTACAAACTTTTCAACAATCAAAAAATCACTTCAGAGACTCAAGAAGATTGAGAAGATGGAAGTGGACGGCACAATGGAGAAGCTTACAAAGAAAGAAGTAGCTGCTCTCCAGAAGGAAAAGGCAAAGCTTGATAAGAACCTTGGCGGTATCAAGGATATGAAGGATTTGCCAGGCGCACTTTTCATCATCGATACACACAAAGAGCAGATCGCAGTAGCAGAAGCTCGTCGCATGGGTATCCCGATTATTGCTGTTGTAGATACAAACTGTAACCCAGAGGGAATTGATTTCCCAATCCCAGGTAACGATGATGCTATTCGTGCTATCAGCCTCTTCACATCAATCATTGCAAACGCTGTTATCGAAGCTGACAATGACACAGGATTGAGAGTTGTTGAAACTCTTGATGATGAAGATGGTGTTCAGACTGATGCTTCTAATAAGAGTGCAGATGCTGAAATTACAGACTACGAGAATTATCAGCCAACAGAGCAGAAAGAAGAGGATATCGAAGCTGAAGAAGATCACGATGATCTTATCGGAAACGAAGACGACCTTTACAGCAAGAACTAATCTCGGAGTATTACTATAATGGATATTAAAGCATCAGATGTAAAAGCTTTGCGTGAAAAAACTGGCGCAGGTATGATGGAGTGTAAGAAGGCTCTTGTTGAATCTAATGGCGATGCTGACGCAGCAGAGAAACTTTTGAAGGAAAGAGGACTTGCTGCTGCTGCAAAGCGTGCAGATAGAGCTACTGCAGAGGGAAGAATTTTTGTACGTCAGAACAATAATAAAATTTATCTTGTTGAAATGACTTGCGAAACAGACTTCGTTGCAAACAATGCAGATTTTGTTGCTCTTGGCGAGAAAATGCTTGATGTTACAATCGCTAAGGGATATACAAAGGTTGAAGATGAGCACAATAAGATGCTCGAAGATCTCAAGGTTTCTATCCGTGAGAATATGAACGTTTCTAAGGTTGCAGTTATCGACATTCCTGCAGGCTCAACAGGTTCATTCTATATTCATTCAGATAAGAAGACTGGTGCAGTTGTAGTAATCAACGGTTCTGATGCAGAAGTTGTAAAGACTTTTGCTTATGACTGAGGCTCAGATGAAGGAAGATCCAGCTATGGCTGCAAAGCCAGACAACGTAAAAGCAGGTATCTTGCAGGGCAAAATCAAAAAGCACCTCGCAGAGATTTGCTTCGTTGACCAGGCATTCGTTAAAGACGACAAAGTTACAGTTGCTAAGAAGTTGGAGCAGATTGGAAAAGAAGTTGGAGCAACCTTGTCTTTCAACAAGGCAGAGCTTTTCATTCTTGGAAAGTAAATGCTTTTAGCTGTTAGAAGCTGACTTTTACTCAAGGGCAGCAGGGTATAATATTCTGCTGCCTTTGCTTTTTATTGCCGATTAACTGTATAACAGGAGAAAAAATTATGGCTATTGAAGATTGCACAAAACGCATGGAAAAATCCGTTGCTGCATTGAAAGATGAATTTAACACAATTCGCACAGGAAGAGCTTCTGCGTCTATTTTTGACAAAGTTCGCGTAGATTACTATGGCACACCTACACCACTTAGTCAGGTTGCTACTATCTCTATTCCAGAAGCTAGAATGGTTGTTATTCAGCCGTTTGACAAGACTTTAATCAGTGCAATCGAAAAGGCTATTCAGAAAGCAGAACTCGGACTCAATCCGTCTAATGATGGAAAAGTTATTCGCATTTCTATTCCGCCACTTACAGCAGACAGACGCAAAGAACTTGTAAAACAGGCTAAAGGCATTGCAGAGAACTCAAGAACAGCTATCCGCAATATCCGCCGCGATGGAAATGATGAGCTTAAAAAACAACAGAAAGCTGGAGAGATTACAGAAGACCAGCTTAAGAAAGACACAGACGACCTTCAGAAATTGACAGACAAGTATATCGCAGAAGTCAATAAGGTTTATGAAGCTAAAGAAAAAGAAATCATGGACTAAGCTGAATATATGACAGCAGAACATAAAGCACCTGTTCATGTCGGAATAATAATGGACGGCAACGGACGATGGGCGCAAAAGAGAGGTCTTCCTCGCACTGCCGGTCATAAAGAGGGGCTTGAAGCTGCAAAGAAGATTGTAGCTAAAGCCTCTGAACTCGGCATAAAATATGTAACATTATATACGTTCTCAACAGAAAACTGGAAGCGCACTCAAGAAGAAGTCGGCTTTTTAATGAATCTTATCCGTCTTCATTTGCGTGCAGAGTTTGCTTTTTACAAGAAGAATTCTATTCGCGTAAAAGTTTTAGGCGATTTATTGGGATTGCCAGAAGATGTTCGCTTTGAAATTGAAAAAGCAGAGGCTGAAACTCAGGATTTTACAGGACTTACAGTTATCCTTGCAATAAACTATGGCGGCAGAGATGAGATTAGAAGAGCCGTAAAGAAGATTATTCAAGACGGTGTTACAGCAGATAATTTGACAGAAAGTGATATTTCTTCTCGTTTTGATATTCCTGAAGTTCCTGATGCAGATTTGATTATCCGCACAGGCGGAGAAAAAAGGCTTAGCAACTTTTTGATGTGGCATTCTGCATATGCTGAATTGCTTTTTACAGATACGCTATGGCCAGATTATACTGAAACTGAATTTAATAATAATATAGAAGAATTTTATAAACGCACTAGAAGATTTGGTGCTGTATAAGAGGGAAGTTGATGAATAAGGTTATACAACGATTGCTAATATTCTTTTTAGGATTGCCTTTAGTCGTTGCAATAGTGGCACTAGATGCAATAAATCATCTTGCATTGCATTTTGTAGTGCTCATAGTATCATTATTGGCAGCAAATGAGATGTACAACCTTTTTTCAAAGACTTCTAAACTGCTTCCTAAGCCACTATTAATTGTTTTGAGTGGTTTACTTCCTTTAGTAACGTTTATTACAACCTATTTTGGTTTTAATCCTGAAATAACAACTTACACTTTTATTTTTGAACTATTACTGATATTGGCCATAAGTGTTTTTGCAACAAGTGATTTCAAAGACTCAAATGTAACTACATCATCTTCTGTGTTTGTCGTATTATACAGTGGCTATTTGTGCACATTTGTTTCAAGAATGACTCTTTTTAATAATTCAATATACTTTATTGCGCTTTTTTTTGTGATGGTTTCAATGAATGATTCTGTTGCTTGGCTATTTGGTAATTTATTCGGGAAAAATAATAGAGGAGTTGTAAAAGCAAGTCCAAACAAAAGCGTTGCAGGCTTCATAGGAGGCTTGTTAGGCTCAGTGTTTGCGGCAATACTTGCGAAACTCATTTGGAGCAACATCTTCACAGGCTCTATTGTAAAAATAATCTGTCTTGCAATCGTCATTGCTCTTTCAGGAAGTATAGGTGATTTAGCCGAATCAGTTTTTAAGCGTAGTGCAGGCTGTAAAGATTCTGGAAACATTATGCCAGGACGAGGCGGAATGTTGGATTCTATCGATTCTATTCTTATGGCTGCTCCTGTTTTTTATGCACTCTCTGTGCTTATTTACCCAGCAGTTTTACAAACGCTATAAGGAAAATATAATATTATGCGAAAAAGAGTTCTCGTTTTAGGTTGCACAGGTTCTATAGGCTCTAGCACATTGGATATTGTGCGCAATATGCGTGACAAATTTGAGGTTGTAGGACTTAGTGCAAACAAAAGTGCTTCAGAGTTAAAAAAACTCGCAGATGAATTTTCTTGTCCAGCAACACTTTTTTCTTCAGAAGGAGAAGAAGGTCTTGAGCGTCTTATAAAATCAACAAAAGCGGATATAGCTGTTAATGGTGTAGCTGGTGCGGCTGGCTTAATGCCGTCCGTTAAAGTTTTGGAAAATGGCATTGACCTTGCGCTTGCGAACAAAGAAACCGTAGTTATGGCTTATCCTTTGATAAAAGCCCTTGCAATTGCTCACAATGCAAGAATATTGCCTGTAGATTCAGAACATTCTGCGATTTTTAATCTTGTTGAACGATTTGGAACTGATAATATCGAATCTCTTGTTATAACAGCAAGTGGGGGACCGTTTCGTGAGTTCCCAAAAGAAAAACTTGCTCTGGTAAAGCCAGAAGATGCCCTCAAGCACCCTACTTGGAAGATGGGAAAGAAAATCACTCTTGATTCTGCCGACCTTGCAAATAAGGGACTTGAAGTTATAGAAGCATGCCGTCTTTTTGGCTTTTCATCAAGCAAAGTTGAAGTCGTTGTTCATCCTCAGAGTTTGATTCATTCGATGATTCGAACAAAAGACGGTGAACTATATGCGCAGATTTCAGAACCTGATATGAAGCACCCGATTTTATCTGCTCTAACATGGGATTCTGTCATTGAAAATTATCTTCCAAAGTTTGACATCACGAAACACACAATGTCTTTCTTCCCACCGCGCTACGAGGATTTCCCGCTTTTGAAATATGCCTTTGAAGCAGCAGAGCGCGGAAAATCAACTCCGATTGCATATAACGCTGCAAATGAAGTTGGTGCATATGCTTTCCTTGATGGAAAGTGTAATTTCCTTGATATTCCTCGCATTGTTCGTGCAACATTAGACGAAAATTGGGATACAGAGCCTTCCTCGATTGAAGAAGTGCTTTCGCAAGATTCGCGCGCACGAAAAATTGCTGCTACAGCCCTTGAGAAAGCCTTATGAGCATTGCAATCAGCATTATAATAGGGCTTTTGTGCCTCACATTCCTTGTATTTTTTCACGAAGGTGGTCATTTTATTGCAGCAAAACTTTGTGGCGTAAAAGTTGAAAGTTTTTCCATTGGAATGGGACCTGTTTTGCTCCACAAAAAAATACGTGATACAGATTATCGCATATCCCTTTTGCCTGTTGGTGGATATTGCGGAATGAAAGGTGAACAAGATTTCCAAAAAGCTGTCGAAATGGGACTTTCCGAGATACAAGCTGACAAAGATTCCTTTTATGGAGTGCATCCACTAAAGCGTGCCGCAATCGCTTTTGCAGGTCCTCTTGCAAACTTTATCTTTGCCGCAATTGCGTTTGCAATTGTTTCAATGATTGGCTACTCATATTACTCTGCAAGTGCTGCTGTCCGTATGGCAGATGAAGTTTATGAAGGCACTCATTCTTCAGCACACGAAGCGGGAATGCAAACTGGCGACATAATAAAAGCGATAAACGGAGAAAGCGTTGCTGATTTTTCCGACATTGTGAGCATCGTATCAATACACCCAGACGAAACAATAACAGTTGACGTTGAGCGCGCTGGCGAAATGTTGCAGTTCAAAATCAAGACAGAACTTAACAAAGAAACTGGTGGTGGCTTAATCGGCGTTGCAAATTATCCAGAAAGCATTGAAAAGCGCGAAAGCAAGCGCTATTCGTTTTTTCAGGCGATGGGAAAAGGCGTTGTTGAAACGATAAAACTTTGCAGAGCCACAGCAGTTGGAATCGCAACACTTTTCAAAGGCGTAAAAGTCACTAACGCTGTTTCAGGACCTGCCCGCATTACAACAATGCTGGGGGACACAGTGAAAGAAAGTTTTCGTTCAAGCATAAAAGCGGGCATCGTAAACACACTTGAGTTCACAGCTCTCATAAGCGTTTCTCTTTTTATGATGAACCTTTTGCCAGTTCCGATACTCGATGGCGGCTTAATCCTTGCTTCGTTTGTCGAGCTAATCGTTAGACGAAAACTTCCGCCTCTTCTTTTGTACAGAATCCAAATAATCGGAGTCGTTTTTATCGCGCTCCTCTTTGCAGTCGCAATTTACGGCGACATACACTATTTCACTCAAAACTTTAGGAGATGAAGATGATGAAAAAGTGCGTTTTTGCGGCACTTTTTGCCGCAAGCTCATTACTTTTTGCCGAAGGACACATTTCAACACAAGGACATCAAGAAGCCGTAACGAGTTTTTCCACAGTTCATTCTGGAACATTCGCTGACGGCTCCTATTTTTCAGCAGGAGATGACGGATTTCTTGTCAAATGGCGGAATGACGGAACAGGCGAGCATTTCCAAATCACAAATCTTTCAATAAAGCTCATTGCCCAAAACCCCGCCACCGAAGAAATTGCAGTTTACGAAACAGACAACGCAAAAGTCCATTCCGTCAGCGTTTGGGATTGGAAAAGCCTTCAGAGAAAGTTCGTCAAACGCTTTCCCGACACAATCACTTCCCTTTCGTACACAGCAAAAGGCTCATACATAATCGTCGGAACGACAGCCGTCAACGGAACATACTTCCTTGACAGCCAAAAAGGAAGCGTCGTAAAGAAAATCAAAGACAACACAGGCATCATTTCGATGGCGGAAACTGGCGCTTCTGAAAAGAATTGCGTAATGTATTCGCCGAACGGCTATTTGACATATTATTCAATGGAAACAGGCTCGCAAAAGGCTCGAATGGCAACAGAAGCCTCTCTTTTCCAGCCTTGCCTTTTTGCAAACAACGAGTTTTTCGCAGGCACAAAAGACAGCGCTGTTTATATCATTCAAGCAACAACAGGAAAGAAAATCGCGACATTCTCCGCGACAAACCCGCTCCTTTTGCCGTCCCGCGGAGAAGCCGAAACAGGTTTGTTTTTCATCGACCGCGAAGGAAAGACATTCACGCTAAAATACATTGACAACATTGAACTAAAAGAGAGCGTCAAAAACGCAAAGACAGTTTCACTAAAAAACATCGCCTCGTTCTCAGGACTCTCTTCGCGCGACTCAATTACCAGCGGAATAAAACTCGCTGACCGCATTATCCCTGTTGTTGGCGAGGCGGAAGGAATGGCGAGCGACACGAACCGCCAGAGCGGAAAAATAATGCTCGGAACAAAAAGCGGAAACCTCTTTGAAGTCGAAGCAATCGCTTCCTCTGCAACACAAAATGCAAGACGAGTCACATCGAAAGCATATCAGAAAATCCTTGACGCAGTTGCTGACGGAAACGATTTTTATTTCCTCACCGCAGACTCCGTTTATCGCACCGCTTACATCGAAAACGCCGTTCCAGCAGCGTACAAAGTCGCTCAAAATAATGGAAGCACAAATCTCATTCGCTACGGAAACAGCGTTATCCTTTGGACAAAAGACTCAAGGCGCGCCGTTGTTATGGCGAACGTCGAAACAGGCGAGCAGACCCCAATCTTCACGCCGACTTCCCCGATTCAAGTGATGAAACTCTTTGGCGAGCGCCTCGTCTACATTCAAGGCTCTGCAAGTGTGCGCTCCCGCTCGCTCATCACAGGCGAGGACAAAGAGATTTACACAGGAACAGCCGTTCAGGACGCCGTTCTTTTTAATGACCGCGAGCTATACGTTGCAAAATCAATCGGCTCAGACGAAGCGGGCTTGTCGCCTTTAATCCACGTTGACACGACAACATTCGAGACCGTTTCCGTTCAGGCAAAAGGCTCAATCGCATACTCACTTTCGAGCGATACCGAGTCAAAAGAAAAGTCTTTCTTTGGAATCAGCGTGCAGCAGACAGCGGGAAGCGAGACAACAAAGACAACCGTCTTCTCCTACAAACCCGTCTCAAAGACATTCTCGCCGGTGCTGCAGTTTTCTGACGAGGACCCAGAAGCGTTTACGGCGCTCTATCAGAACTTTTTGTACACGAACATCGGAAAAAGCCAAGTTCGCTCATTCAACACACAAACAAAAAAGACATTGCTGTTCAAACGCTCCGCTTCGATGCCGCTCAAAGTCGCCCGAAGCCCTGAGATGCTCCTCATTTTGAACCGCGACGGAAGTTTTTCTTGGTACAAGCCGACCTTTGCCGCAGTCGTTTCTGACTGGTATCTTTCAGACGACGGCGAATGGCAGGTTTTCAACTAAAGGTGATGTTACAATAAGTATGCTAAACCATATTGTCATTCTGAGCGTAGAGAGCGCAAGCGAACGAAGTCGAAGAATCTACTCCGCACAAAAACAACGCTGCGGACAGTGTTTTAGCAGATTTTTCGACTCCAAACGGCTAATCGCCGTTTTCCGCTCAAAATGACACTGTTCTACAACAGCATACTTTTAGTATGGAAAACAAACGTAGCTATTACGATTGTCGTCCTGCTTAATTTCCTTAAATCGTAGTGACTACGTTTTAAGACTTCGACCAAAAAACTCAATCGTAGCGACTACGATGCAAGATTTTCCGCAAATTCTTCAATCGTAGCGACTACGAAGCCTCCCGCGCACCAAAATCCTCCATCGTAGTTTAAACGATGAGCGTTTTGGTGAAAGGGAGGCTATTTTTAGAACACAACAAAGTATTTTTTGCTCAGATTGTCAAAGAAAAACTCAAAATCAGAAGCGCAGACAAAAGAGCCGTCTTGATAAAGCGCGGCAGGAATTGAAGTCAAATCGCCATCGATTTTCGCACTTTCAAAAAAGAAGCGGATTTCGACTCTTTCAAGATTTCCCGAAACACGAGCGATAGAAAACACATTCTCAAGCATTGTTTTTTGCTTTTCAATTGCCTCTCCGCTTGTCGAAACTCCGTTCTCGCTTCTTGAGGCAAAGCACTCTTTCCAGCCGTTCGTGTCTCCCCTCAAAACCGAAGTCCAAAACTTGATGGCGCAGTCCTTTGCGCTTTCTTGGCTGTATGTTTCGCTCCCGATTTGGCTTTTGAGCGAAATCACCGTAGCCTCTCCGAGTTCGGAAAGCTCCTCCTCGCTCAACGCTGTCGTGTCGCCGCTTGCCGCATTTCCCCAGATTGCGCCATAATCGCCTGCGTCGTAATCATCGTCCAAGCCTTCCTCATCGAATTCCTTTGTCGGAAAGCCAAGAGCCTTCAGCGAAAGGCGTGCGCTCTCGCTTCCGAGACTTTCTGCTTCTTCAAGAAGTTCGACTGCCCTGTCAAAATCGTAAGGGACGCCGAAGCCCTGAAAATAATACTCGCTAAGCATTTCTTTTGCCTTCGCATTTCCTTTTGCGCTTGCTTTTATGAGGCAGTCTGCACTTCTTTTTGCGTCAACCGCGCAGGATTTTCCGTCTTTATAATATCTAGAAAGCTCTCTTAGCGCGTCGATGCTGCCTTTTTCTGCGGCTTTCGTCAAAAGCAAAAAGCATCTCGATTCTTCTTCGAGCGACAAGTTATAGACATCGTTGTAGAACTCAAAAAGCGAATAATAATCCTCCTCGCTCTCGCTTTCCTTTGCGTTTTCGATGAGCCGCGCCTCCTCTTGAGCGCGGTTTTTCAAAAACTCGTCTCTCCTTTCGTTGTACTGCTCTTCGCTTTCTGATTTTTCTTTCGGAATTGGCGAATAGAAAAGCTCTCCTGCCTTTGCTTTGTCCTCTTCAAGCCCGATTCCGAACTCAAAGCAAAAAGCGGCTGCGTTTCTTGCGTCGCTGTCTTTTTCGCTCATTGACAAAAGGTATTTTGCGGCACACTCAAAATCGATTTCGTCGTAAGCGTCCGAATACATTCTTGAATAATAGTGCGCGCTCTCTCCGTCCCGCTCTTGTGCGCGATAGTTGACGTAGGAGCGCGCTGGAGCGGGGAGGGCTTCGATATAAATGTCGCGAAGGGCGCTTTCAACGACGCTGTCGTTTTTGCGCATTGACTTCTGGTATAAGTCGGCGGCTTTCTTTTTGTCTTGCAAAACGCCGTCGCCACGGTCGTAGTAAAGAGCGAGCGTTTTCTGCGCTTTTTTGTGTCCGCCCTCTGCGGCTTTTTTCAGGTAGTAGATGTGAAGAGCGCGATAGGAAGGATTGTCGAAGTCAAATGAGTTTGAGCCATAAAGGAGAGAGAGGTCGAACATTGAATAAATGTCTCCTACATCGGCTCTTTTTTTGAGCAGTGGCAGGAGCGCGGCTTTTTTTTCGCGGGAGGAGAGAATCTTTTTGTATCTCTCGTCTTTGTATCGCCTTGCCCAATATTGCGCTTTTTCGCTGTCGAATGTCTTTTCGTCTGTGAAGATTTTCAAAAGCGAGCGAAGTGCATAAATGGAATTGCTCTCATTTGCGGCTTTTTCAAAAGCGAGAATTGCTTTTTCGACATCACCTTTCTCGCTTTCGTCTATCGCCTCATAAAGATAAGCGTCTTTGTAGCCTTTTTGGGCTGCTTCATCGAACCGTCTCAAGTTGACGAGCGCTTTGCAATAGCCTTCGCTTGCCGCTCTTTCAAAAAGCTCGTCTGCTTTTTCTTCGTCGCTTTCACTTGAGATGGCGTGATACGAGCCTTCAACGAAGAATGTCGCAAGGGCGTTTAGGGCTGGTGCATAGCCTTTTTCGCCTGCAAGATTCCAATAATAGAACGCGCTTTCAAAATCAGGATTGTCAAGAACGCCATAATCGTAACATTCTGCCACGGCACATATCGCGCGAACATCGCCAGCGTCTGCCTTTTGTTTGTATGCGCTGAACGCTTCCTTCTTTCCGATGAGCGCGTAATCTTCTGGAGCGATGTCTTCGGCATATTTTTCGCCATCGAAAGAACGAACCCATTTCATATAGCTCTCGATTCCGAGAACGGCGTCCCATTTTCTGCAATCGCTTATCTCTTCGCAAAACGCTTGTGTGGATAGCACGCAACAAAATAAAAATGCAGCAAAAATTTTTCTCTTCATCCTTCCTCCTTTATCTGAATTTTGCTCTGTGCAAAGCAAAAACTCACTTTATATAGCTGATTAAGAGCTTTAGCGTGTTTTCAACGCCCAATCTATGACTTCTCTCGTAGCCGTGTGAAGCATAAACGCCCGCTCCTATGAGTCCATGCTTTATATCATAACCCGCCGAAAGCGTTGCTTCCACATCAGAGCCGTAATGCGGATACACATCGACCGCATAATCCACATTTTCCCTCTTTGCAGCTTCCACCAAGCCCTTTACAACCTCGTAGGAGTAAGGTCCGCGGCTGTCTTTTGCGCAAATCGACACTTGACGCTCTGTGCAAGAAAGTCCGTCGCCCACGCAGCCCATATCTACGCTTAT
>CACYWZ010000046.1 GCA_902778325.1 uncultured Spirochaetaceae bacterium | reverse complement strand
TCCAATTCGCCAGCGTCTGCTTTTTCAAGAAAATCAATCGTTCGCAAAAGCGTTGTTTTTCCAGAGCCGGAAGGTCCAAGAATTACAACTACATCACCTTTTTCAACCGTCAAGTTTACGCCTTTCAAGATTTCTGTTTTACCGAATGATTTATGAACATTTGAAACTTTAAGCATTTGCACCACTCCTTTTGAACACGGAAGCTTTTGCCTCCCATTTTTTGAATCCGAACTGCACAGCCGAGCAGATAATCACATAAATTACAAAGATATCCAAATATGCTTCAAGATAGTTATAGCCGTAAGATGCTTCGATTTTGGCAACCGCCGTAACATCTTTGACCGTCATCATAAAAGCAAGTGATGTGTTTTTCACAAGACCTACTGTCGCATTGCACAAGTTCGGAAGAGCTGAGACAAGTGCCTGCGGAATAATTATGCGGCGGTATGTCTGCGCGTAAGTCAAACCGCTTGTGTAGCCCGCCTCAAGTTGCCCTTTGTTGATTGTCAAAAGCGCAGAGCGGAACACTTCTGAAAGACCTGCCGCCATACTGAGCGAAAACACCACGAACGCATAAATTATAGGGTTTAGCTCAAACACGTTAAAAGTGCTTCCAGAGCGCTTAAACAGCACATTCAAGAACGATGGAAAGATTGAATACACCACCAGAATCTGCAAAACTACGGGCGTTCCGCGCATAAAAGAAACGTAAAGCGCGCAAAGTTTGCCCAAAATTTTGACTTTGTGGATTCTTGCAAGTGCAATCAAAAAGCCGAAGACTGCGCCCAAAACAAGTGAAACAGCCGTAATCAAAAGCGTTGTTGGAACGGCTTTCCACAGCAAAAAGAACGTTCTTATCAAAAATGAAACATCAAACATTTGTTTTTAACTCCTTGCTATGAAAGCGATTTTCTTCCTTTTGAAAACTTCTTTTCGAGAGATTTGAACAATTGTTCAAAAATAATCGTCAAAATCCAATAGATAATTGCAAGCGCTGTGTAAGTTTCCACAGCATAAGCGCCATAGTTTTTGCTGATAATCAAGTTTCCTTTTCCCATCACGTCTACAAGCCCGATTGTGAATGCAAGAGAGCCTTCTTTCAAAAGCGCAATCAAGCTGTTTGCCAAGTTCGGAAGCGACACCACAAAAGCCTGAGGCAAAAGAATCCGCAAAAACGCCTGTGTTTCGGTCAATCCTGATGTCAGAGCGGCTTCTCTTTGCCCTTTTGGAACTGCAAGATAACTTGAACGCATAATCTCTGCTGCACTTGCACTGAACAAAAGCGAGAGCGCACTAATCACGAAAACACTTTTAGACCAGTCGTTTATATCGATTTGGAAAAGCGCCCAGAACAAACTCGGAAGCCCGTAAAAAATAACGAAAAGCATTACAATCGCAGGAGTGCATCTAAGCGAGTTTATGATAAATCCCGCTGTTTTATTCGCCCATTTTTTGCTCGAAAGACGCGCCCTCGCAAGCAAAAAGCCCAAGACCAAACCTGCAACAATTGTTCCGAGCATTATTTCAAACGTAACAGAAAGATACGGCAGAAGCTGTGGAATTACAGAGATGATTTTTGAAGGATAAAACGGTCTGTCCATATCATATCTCCTTAAAAATGTGGCGGAGATTCAATCCTTAATCTCCGCCAGCAAAAGCCATTAGTTGCTATTTAGAAGCGCTGAAACATCTTCGCCAAAATATTTGATTGCAAGGCGAGAAACCGTGCCGTCTTTCAAAAGTTGCTCGATTGCTCTGTCGTAAGCGTCAGCAAGTTTTTGCTGTTTTTTGTTGAAAATTGGCCAAGTCGGGATTCCCTTGTAAGTGATGAACTTGAGCTTGTCGCGCAAATTGCTATAAGCCGCTCCGTCCTTCAAAACGTTGTTTTCAAAAGAGAGCTTTATCGCAACAAAGGCGTCATATCTGCCTTCAGCAACCCAGATATAGCCGTCGCTTGCTCCGAACTGGTCGCCCGCCACAAGCTTCACCTGTGCGTTAGGGTGCGACTTGTTGTAATCATCGATGACAGCGTACTGCGCATTCGCTGCTCCGATTGGAACAAGCTTTCCTGAATACTTTGCAAACGAGGGCAAATCGTGGATTTGGTCAGCCGTTTCGCTACGGATAACAATGCCGATAACACTCGCGCCGATTGGATTTTTTGGGAACGCATACTTCTTTTTTCGCTCCTCAGTAACCCAAATTCCTTTTGTGCCAAACGCATATTTTCCCTGCAAAACACCGATTAAAAGGTCATCGTCAGAAGTTGGGTGATACTCAAACTCGTATTCTGGAAGAAGCCTGTCAACTTCTTTCAGAACCGCGACCTCAAAGCCGTCAGATTCCCCTTTTTCATTCACAAAATCGTAAGGAACATAGTTGCTTGTGTGAGCCACACGCACTTTTTGCACTTTTGTTTTCGGGGCACCAGAAGCCGACGCAATCGCCAAAGCCAATACTGCCGCTGTAAAAATTATCTTCTTCATAAAATATTCTCCCTCAAAATGCTTTTTCGTTTATGCGCTCGCTTTTTCTGCAATTGTCTCTTTTGCAGCCTCGCGAACCCACTCGAAACGCTCAAAATCGATGTCTTTCGGAACTGTGCAATCTGCGCCAAGAATGACTCCCGTGCGTCCTGCCTCAGAAAGAAGACGCTTTGTTTCTGCCTGAATCTCCTCTTTTGTTCCTGAATACAAAACACCGTCAGCACCATTTGCAAAACCGCCGATAACAGCCTTTCCGCCAAAAATCTTCTTTGCTTCTGAAAGAGAAACACCTTCAACAACAGAAGCAAAATTGATGACCTTTGCAGGATAATTCTTGAACCAGCTCAAGTTGTTGCGCTTTCCCAAAAATCCGCACACGTGAAGAATGTTTGTGCCACCTACCGCATTTGCCGCAGCAAGAACACTCAGTTCCGCAGGAGAAATAACCTCAGCATACAAATCAGGACCAACACTTAAATCCTGAACACTCTGAACACTAATATAAATACCGTCAGCACCACCCTCTCGGATAACACCAGATGCGACCTTCTGAGTGTTTTGCGCAATCACAGAAAGCGCGTAAATCACAGATTCCTTGTCCTCTTTGATGAACTCGGCAAATCTTTTATCCCCTCCGATTGCAATCTTCAGCGCTGTCGCCGGAGAGAAAATGTTATAAAAAGTTGCAACCTCACTTCCAAAACTTGTCGTCAGCTCCTTAACAAGCGAAATCTGATCCAAAATCCATTTGTCGTCGTTTGCAATCGGATTTAGAGCGCGAAGGTCAGAAGCATGATTGGCGCTCTTTAAAACCTCCGTTGTCTTTGGCTCCCAAAAGTAGCCATCGCTCATAAGCTTCACGAAATCAGGCTTGAAAGACTCAACAAAATGCTTGTGCCCCTTGATATTCTGCTCGCGATACTCTGGATGCTCATAAGCCGAGCCACCTTCCTTTTGTGCATAGTGAAACCAGAATCCAACAGGAACGCGCTCTACACTTTCGTTGTTAAATGCTCTAAAAACAAGTTCTCTTTTATCTGACATAATAATTCTCCTAAAGTATGTTTTTTCAAAAATGACTCCCCCGCACTTATCCTCTTTTCTCTCCTTGGGATAAATAATCGTTTTTTCATTTTGCGAAAGAGTCTGATGCTGTAAGATTACAAAAGGCTAAAGAACTTTCAGCCGCGACAAGAACAACAGAGGTACATCCTTCCGTTTCTAAAGTTTTCGCGAACAAGTTTTTCAAAATAAATCGCCATAAATGTACCTCCTTTGTATAGAGTTTTCTAAAAAGTTTTATTCATACTGAATTATGAGCTCAATATACAAAATATAACCTACTATGTCAATAGGTTTATTCTAAATTATCTCTTTTTTGACAAAAAAAGTTTTTTCCTGCACATAAAAGCTTCTTTCAAGAAGATACAAACAAAGACAAAGCACAAAAAAAAGCCCGCATACAAGATGTACACAGGCAGTCAAAACACCAAAATCGATACCCTACAGCTTTGAGCAATAAAGTTCTTTGATGATTATTCTTTGTTTGTTCTTCTTGCTCACACAAAACGTCCCGCGCCCCATTTCCTCCAGCTTCTTTGTGTCGGAGGTGCTAAAAACATTGAGAGTCTTCTCTATTCTTTCGCCATCAACTTGATAGGCGATTTTCATCTCCGCCCTACCCTTCAAAAATCGCTTCACTTCAAGGATTTCCCCCTCGATGTCATAGCCAGTCTTCAAAAGGTGCAGCATAGAAAGAACCTTTTGCCCCATCCAAATAATCAAAATCATCATCAATGAAAGTATACAAATGACTGAGTGCATATCATCTTTATGAAACACAAGGTAAAGAATGGCAGCAAGAAGCCAACCAAATAAATAACTTAGAAGCCTGTTGTTTTTGAACGCCTTTATTATCGAAAATTTCCACATTTATGTTTTTCTCCTTACATTGTTTTTGCTTTGTCATGCTGAATTTGATTCAGTATCCATTTATTTATTGCTCATAGAGTCCAAACAAGTTCTCCAATGACGCTGGAAATCATGTGTCCATCAGAAAGTCGGACAAAGTTTTTTCAAAAAAACCTCATATTCACGAGGGATATCCCATTTTATGCCCTCGTTCGCGCTTTTCATCTTCTGGATAAAATCCGCCTTCATCTCGGAAAGGTCTTCGATTGGAACGCGTTTGTATTTCTTTAGCCTGCCGTCCTCTTTTCTCACCATTATCGTCCAGTCCTCATACCAATAAGTGTTGACAGAGTGCCTAGGGCGACAAGACTTTATGCGCATTCTGACGCTCTCGATGTCCTTGAACGAAATCTCGTACATCTGGATTTTGTTCCTGAAGCCGCACCTTTTCACTCTGAGCGCTTTCTCGTCGTATTCAAGCCAGCAAAGCATGTGCGAGAATACAAAAAAGAAAACAAGATAGAGCAAAACGAGTCCGCTCATCAAGAAAAGCCTCTCTGAAACCTCTTCTTTGTAATCGCGAATCGTTGCGAGCATCAAAAAGAACGGCACGGAGAAAAGAGTGAGAAACGCACCCATCACAAGTGTCAGCTTTATTCTCATCTCCAGAGCCAAATCGTCGCTTTTGTTCTTGCTTTCTTCTGTTTTTTCTTCAATCCCGCTCATTTTTTATGTGTTCGTCTCAACATCGTCCCAGTTATCGCCGCCGAAGCCGATGAGCCAGTTAAGCGCATAATGGCGCTCAAAAATTGTGTCATTGTCAAGATTCGCTGGCATCTGCTCACCGTGAATTCTCGCCTCTGTTGTCGCCCAGTGCAGACGATAAATCAAATCCGCCTCGTCGAGAATTTCGGCTTTGCTTCGGAGCTTTGCGTCCGAAAGGAACTTTTCCCGACCGCGCTCAACAATGGTCTTCACTGCGAAAGGAACATCACAAATCCCCGTCGGAAACGAAAGACTCTCCACATACGAAAGAGCCCAAAGCATAACCCAAAGCGATTCATATCTCCAAAGAAACTTCGCCCTCGTCAAATCATCGATTTCCTTCATCTCGAAAAAAGAGCTCTCCTCTGCGCTGAAAGCGTTTTCGACGGCGAACTCCTTCGCCGTCTGCAAGACAACGCTTTTTTCAAGCCCTTCCGCAAAGGCCGCCACCAGCGAAAGACAAATTGCCCTCTCCGACACCTCTTCCTTAGTGCGTAGCGTTGTTTCCTTCTTGCTTTCTATGCAAGGAAGATGCTCGATATAAGGAACATTGTGCTTCTTCAAGACCGCTATCGACTTTGCCTTTCGCTTTTCCATCTCACTTTTGAAAAACATTTTCTTTCCCCAAAGTCCTTAAAAGATAAAAAAGCAATTCCTAAAAATCAAACAAAAACCCGCTACCAAAAGAAAAATTCCTTTCGTCTTATTTTCCTTTTTCGCTTTCTTTGAAAGCAAAAAATACAGACCAAAACCAATACAACCCACTCCGAGCAAAATTGTAATAAGACTGATTATCACAGCCCTAAGAAACATTGCAGAAACTTGCATCTAAAAATTTCCCCTCTACATCTCATTTTTTCTTCTTTTATTCTGATTTTACAGCCTCTTCACATCAAAAAACAACAAAATCATCTAATTTTTTTCATTTTTGACCTCATTTTCTTTCATATTCACCTCATTTTCTCCATTTTTCATCTGTAGGAGCTCTTTCTCCATCTGGAGAAAATGAATCTTCACATGGAGAAAGAGAATCTACAGATGGAGAAAATGAATCTACAGATGGAGAAAACGAATCTTCACATGGAGAAAGTGAATCTACAGATGGAGAAAGACAATCTTCACATGGAGAAATGCAATCTTCAGATGGAGAAAAGCAATCTTCACATGGAGAAAACGAATCTTCACATGGAGAAAAGCAATCTTCACATGGAGAAAACGAATCTTCACATGGAGAAAACGAATCTTCACATGGAGAAAGACAATCTTCAGATGGAGAAAGACAATCTTCATCTGTAGGAGCGTTATCTTCACGTGTAGGGAAAGAATCTTCAAGTGAAGATTGAGAAAAGTGAGAAGAAATGTCATTCTGAGCGGAATGAGCGGGAGCGAATGGAGTCGAAGAATCTGCTCATATTAGATGTTTCGACTTCACTTCGTTTCGCTCAACATGACACGAGGCATGGGCAAAATTATGAAAATAATTTCCAAAATATCCAAAAGGTGTTGTATACTTAGGAAAGGCAGAAGGAGAAAATACTTTTTTACGAGGAGATATTTATGGAAAACTTATCTGAAATGATTGTAGGGCTGGACGTTTTTGGCAGAAAGACCTTGAAGCATTATGACGGCAAATCTTCCCGTATTTCTATTCCGAGCGATATTGTTGTGATTGGCGGCGGCGCTTTCCAGAATAACAGCTATGTTGAAGAGGTCTTTTTTGAGGGTGCGACAGAGGAGATTGGAAGAAACGCCTTCAGCAAGTGCAAGAACCTTCGCTCCATAGAGTTTTCCGAAGGGCTTTCAACTATCGGGAAGATGGCTTTTTTCGGGTGCGACAAGCTAGATTTCGTGGAGCTTCCTTCGACTGTGAAAAGAATCGGCTATCAGGCATTTTCCAAGTGCATTTCGCTTGATGACATCATTATAAATGACTCTCTCATCGAATGCTACGGGGCTTTTGACAACATAAACGAGATTCTCGACAACAATCCTTCTTATGCAAAGGTCAATGACTTTTATATCAACAAGAAGGAAAAGGCTCTGCTTTATCAGGCAAGCGACAAGGTGAAGGCTCTTCGCGAACTCACGCTTCCTGAAGGTGTTACGAGCATCGGGTCTTTTGCTTTCTTCGAGATGAAGAATCTTGAGAAGGTGGTTTTGCCGAACTCTGTGGAAAATATCGGAGACAGCGCTTTTGAGCAGTGTGTTTCGCTAAAGGAGATTGCCATTCCCGAAAGCGTAACTCACATTGGAGCGGCCGCTTTCCGTTCTTGCACATCTCTTCGTTCGATTGTGCTTCCGGAGGTTTTGCCAAGTATCGAGGATTATGTTTTCGGTGTGTGTCCTTCCTTGTCTAGCATAATGATTCCTGACGGTGTGCAGAAAATCGGAGACGATGCGTTCTTCGGATGTTCTTCTCTCACTCAAGTTGAAATCCCTAACAGTGTGAAGGTGATTGATTCAACGGCGTTCAATTCTTGTGTGTCGCTGAAGAAGGTCATTTTCCACAAAGGGCTTCGCGAAATCGGCTTTATGGCTTTTGCTTCTTGTGCGCTTGAGGAAGCTCTTGTTCCGAATGACACTGTGATTCAGGAGCATGCTTTCGATGATTATTGCAATATCAGTTTCACTGACAAAGAGGCGATTTAGAACGGGCAAGCGCTCGTGAATTCCATTCTTTTTCCAGTCGTTGGGTGCGTGAAGGAAAGATATCGTGCGTGCAAAAGGAGGCGCTCGCCTTCTCTGCACGTTCCGTATAACGTGTCGCCAACGATTGGAATGCCGAATCCGTGCATGTCAGAGCTTGCGAGCCTGAGTTGGTGGGTGCGACCTGTGAGCGGCGTGAACAAAACTCTCGATACTATTCTTTTTTCTCCGCTTTTGGACTTTAGTTTTTCAATTCTTATGATTTGCCACTGTGTGATTGATTCCTTTCCGTTTTCTCTGTCCCATATTTGATGAGGTCTATTGTTTATATCAAGTCTGAAATAAAGTGTCATCTCTCCGCTTTTGGCTATTTTTCGCTCTGCCATATTTCCGTCAAGGACTGCTTCATATTGTTTGCTCACTTCTCCACTTGCGAACTGTCTGTTTAGTTCTCTGTGAGATTCTTTTGTGAGTGCCAAAACCATAAGACCGCTTGTTTCCATATCAAGTCGATGTACAGACGGTTGCTCAATACATTGAGGATATATTCTTTTTACACGGGAAACGACACAATCTTGTTTGTCCTCGCCTCTTCCAGGAACGCTTAAAAGCCCGCTTGGTTTTTCAACGACAACTACACTTTCATCTTTGTATATGATTTTTAGCCCAAGCATTGCTGGAAGTAAAAGCGCACATCGCTCATCACAAGGCGGATAAAGACAACCTGAGTTCTTCTTTTCGCTACTTCGCCCATAAAAGACTTCAGCCATACTAATCGGTGTCAAAAAATGAGAAAAGGCGTAATCAAGTAACTTTGGTGCGCAACAATCTCCTGTTCCTGTTGGCGGATTTTCGGGACAAATATCTGTTAATTTTCTCACTTTTGAATCAATACAATGGAAAGCGTAAAGAGCATGAACTTTCTTCAACGATTGTTCGCAAAGTTTTGTGCGACGAGATGCCAACTCGGAACAATCTTGTCCTTTTTTTTTCATTGCATTGATTTTTTTTGTCAGAGAATGGATTTCTTCGTCATTATCAGAAAGGGCTTCGGAGACTTTTTCTGCTGACACAATCGGAGACACAAACACAGCGCTATCAACAATATCGCTCGATATCGTTAATTTTCGGCTGATGCCCGAAACTGTTCTCAGCACTACCCTTTTTCCGCTTTCGTCCTCACAAACAAGAACGCCAAGCATAAGACCGTTTCCGCTTCTCTCTTCGCTTTCTTTTGTGACTAAATCAAGTGTAGCGAAACCGTCTTCAAGTAGCCCTATGACTTTTTGGCATTCAGTATATGCGTCTTGTTCTGGGAAAGGAGGAAACATTTTTTATTTATATGCTAAAAGTGATTCAAATGAAGTGCCGCGTTCTGTGCGACCAGCAACGATTACTTTTTTCCTGTCATCAGAAAAAGAAGCAATGATTGTTATTTCTTCACCAAGAAAGGCTTCTTTTGAATAATTTATTTTGAACTCTGAAATCTCTTGCTCGAGAATATTTTCTGGAAGCGCATCAAGAATATAGTTTCCATATCGAGAATTGTTTACATGGCCATTGCTGTCCAAATCAGAGTACCCAACTTTACGACGGCAAAGTTCAACTGCATTCGAAGGCACTGCAATACGATTTGGCATTTCGCAATCATGCTCTAATGATTTTGTTGGTTCTTCTCGAAGTGTAAAGTTTTTTGTTGGGATTATCCGTCTTGAAGCAATATCAACTACAATCCATGTGCTTAAACCTGAAACAAGTGGCTCTCCATTTTCAGCCTTAATCTCGTAGGAGCGCAAAAGCTGAAACGCTTCGGGCTTTTCTTCGCACGTAAAAAGCATAATATCTTGATTTTCTTCTGGCATTTTGTGGATTTTGAATGATGTTCGTGAAACAAGAATTGCAATATTCCGCTCAGCAAGAAATTCACGAGTAAGCCCTCTTTGCGCAAAATCTTCAACAGCAATATCAGAAGTAAGTCGCAAAAGTTCGGTCAAACTCAATTTCTTATTTTTGCTACATTGGCTAAAAAAAACATGAGAGCTTGCAAGAAAAATATTATTTCCAGAATCACCAAGCGAAAAGACTTTCATGCTTTTTCCTTGAGCATTTTTGAGATAGCCATTGCCAGTTGATCTGGACAAGAAGTCTGCTTTGTTCCGCATTTGATGCCAGAAAGTCGCTTCACAACTTCTTTTGCATCAAGTCCAACACAAAGAGATGCAACTCCCTGAGTATTTCCGCTACAACCGCCTGTAAAGCGAACAGCCTGAATTATATTATTATCTGAGTCAATTTCAATAAGTTTTGAGCAAACTCCAGATGGTTTATAAGAAAAAGTCGACATTAATTTGCCCTATCTGAATTTTTTTGCAGTATTTCCCTGTAGATAAACATACCAGTAAGCAGCACCAACAAAAAGAGAACCTCCAATAATATTACCGATTGTTACTGGAATAAGGTTTTTCACAACAAATGCAAGCCAAGAAAGACCATTCGCATCAATTTTAAAAAGCGCTGAACAGAAAATACCTGCAGGTACAAAATACATATTTGCAATACAATGCTCAAATCCACATAAAACAAAAAGGAAAATTGGCAGATAAGAACCTATTATTTTGCTCTGCAAATCTTTTGCACCAAATGCACACCAAACTGCAAGACAAACCATAAAGTTGCACAAAACACCCTTCAGAAGCCCATCAGTAAAAGGAATTGTTGATTTTGCAACAGCAGTTTTTACAGTCATCGCTATAAGCTGACCATCATAAAGTGCAATCGAATTGCTGAAAACCACAAACCACGCAATTGCAATTCCTCCAACAGCATTTCCAAGATAGACAACAAGCCAATTTTTTAGCATTCCTTTTACAGAGGCTTTTTTATCAAGAACAGAAAGAAGAATAAGACAGTTTCCTGTGAAAAGCTCTGCACCTGCGCAAAGCACCAACATAAGTCCGATTGGGAATACAGCAGCACTCATAAAGCGACCTAATGCCAACGGCTGCACACCACAAGATGCGATTGAACTTCCAAAACCTCCAAGAGCGATAAAAGCTCCTGCAAGTATCGAAAGAACGAATAATCTTCCAAACGAAATGCGTGTTTTTCCCGCTCCAACGTCCGAATAGATTTTTGCAATTTCTGCTGGAGAATTCATACTTATACTCCTATAGACTAATTCATTGTAACAATTATTATCATAATTGATATGAGGAGAAAAAACAATACAATTTTCTAATAACTCAAATTCTTGGTGTTTTTTGCTTATTTATTTCTAATACTCTCCCCTTTTTGTGTTGAGTAGGCTTGAGTTGTTTTATATTTAGTAGACAATTTGTTTTAGTTAGTATTATGAGAAGTTATAATACTACAAATCTCGTTGAGTGTTTTAGTGCAATGTGGTAGGATATCGCAAGAAATGAGGCTTTGAAAAAAAATGAATTGCAAAATCGATATGTGCAATGGAAATTTGTACAAAAATATTTTGAGTTTTAGCGTTCCTTTGATGCTGTCAAACTTGTTGCAAGTGCTTTTTAATATGGCGGATATAGCCGTTGTCGGAAGGTTTGCAGGAGCGTTAGCGCTGGGAGCAGTTGGCTCAACTTCGACTTTGATTTTGTTGTTCACGGGTATTCTTATCGGGCTTGGTGCGGGAATAAACGTTGTAACAGCGTATTTCCTTGGCGCAAAAAAACACAAGGACGCAGCAGAAGCGATGCACACAGCGTTACTGCTCTGCCTGATTATTTCGGGGACGGTTGCGATTGCAGCGCTCGCTCTTTCTGAGTCGATTTTGTCGCTCATGGGGACAAAAAGCGAATTACTTTCTGGTGCAGTGTTGTATTTTCGCATTTATATGCTTGGTCTCCCTGCCCTATCGCTTTACAATTTTGGAAATGCCGTTTTGAGCGCATTGGGAGACACTCGCAGACCGCTTATTTTCTTGAGTATTGCGGGTGCAATCAATATCATTTTGAATCTGTTTTTCGTCCTCGTGTTGCACATGAGCGAGGACGGAGTTGCGGCAGCAAGCGCGATTTCACAATATGTGTCTGCTATCCTTGTTTTGTTAGCGCTTTTTCATGGTGTGGGAATTTTGAAACTGCGTCTTTGCGACGTGAAGCTCAATGTTGATAAGGCGCGAAAAATCCTGAAAATCGGGATTCCGTCGGGGTTTCAGTATGCGATTTTTGCTTTTGCAAATGTATTTATCCAGACAGGCGTGAACACTTTTGACGCTGCAATGGTCGCAGGAAACGCCGCGGCAGCGAACGCAGACCCACTGATTTATGACATTATGGCGGCTTTCTACACTGCCTGCTCAAGTTTCATCGCGCAAAACGCAGGCGCTGGAAACAAAAAAAGAGTTTTGCGCTCATATTTTGTCAGCACTCTCTACGCTTTTTTGACTGGGCTTGTTTTGGGCGGTGCGGCTCTGCTCTTTTCTCAGCAGTTCTTGAGCCTTTTTGCCACTGACGCAAGAGTCATCATTGCGGGACAAAAGCGTCTCGGCGTCATGGCGCTCTCATATTGCGTGTCAGCGTTCATGGACGCAACTATTGCTGCGTCGCGCGGACTTGGAAAGACGCTCGTCCCTTCCGCCATCGTCATCGCCGGCTCTTGCGTGTTTCGCATTGTTTGGCTTTACACAGTTTTTGCGCATTTCAGGACAATCGAGTCGCTTTTCTTGCTTTATGTTTTTTCGTGGATTATCACGTCAATCGCGGAAATCGCATATTTTGTTTTTTGTTACAAAAAGTTTTCGACAGACCGATAGAAAAAACTGACACGCTCTTTCAAGTAGAAATTTCTTACTGTGTCAGTTTTGACTTTTGTGAAACAAACTTGTGTGAAAGAAAAATAAGTTTTGACTCGAAAATCCTTGCAGAATTCCTTAAAAAGTCAAAACTGACTTTCACTAAAAACACATGATTTTCTGTTTTGTCAACTTTGACTTTTTTAGTTTTCAAGTGCTTTCTTCAAAAATCAAAATTGACTTCTAAAGAAAACACAAAATTCGACAAAAGTACAAAATGTCAAAAATCAAAAAGGTCGCTCATTCCGTAGAGTTTTCCGCGTTTTAGCTTTCCGCTTTCGATTCCAGCTACAAGTCTTTCAAGCGCACGGACAGCGCCTGAGGCAAAGCCTTCCCTACTTCGCGCTCTGTGCGTTAATTCAATTGTATCGGCAGGGCTGTCGAAAAATACGGTGTGCGTTCCAGGCACGCTTCCGGCACGGGTTGACGAAACGTGAAGCTGGGAGGCGTCCGGCTTTTGGTGGAAAGCATCGAAAACCATCTCTTTTTTCTTCGGGTTCGCCTCCATGATTCGGCGCGCAATATCAAGAGCCGTTCCGCTTGGGCTGTCGGCTTTCTGGTTGTGGTGCATTTCCCAAACGGCTGTGTCGTATTCGTCAAAATCTTTCACGAGAGAGGCCGCTTCCTGCACAATGCGATAAAAAATATTCACGCCAATCGAAAAGTTGGCGCTGTGCATAATGATGCCATCGCACCTTTTCGCCAAGTCATTGACATAGCTTTCTTTGTCGCTCCAGCCTGTTGTTCCGACGACAATCGGAAGTCCGAGCGGAAGAAGAGCCTCGATGTTCGACATAACAGCGCTTGGATGGCTGAACTCAATAACGCCGTCAACGCCTGCGGATACAACGGCGCTCGCAGCCTGAGCCGCGTCTGAGCCTTCAATGATAACATCAGCGTCTTTTGCCATTGTGTCCACAGTAAGAACAACATTGTGTCCTGCGCGCTCTGCTACGCTTCGGATAATGTGTCCCATCTTTCCGTAACCTACAAGTGCAATTCTCATTTTCTCACCTCTCTTTTTCTTATTGCTCGAAATATGCTCTGTGAAGCGTCTTTACGACTTTTTCGCAATCACTGTCAGAAACAATCATACTAATATTGACTTTGCTTGCGCCCTGGCTAATCATCTCAACGTTTATGCCCTCTTCATCAAGCGCCTTAAAGCCTTCGCTCAAAATGCGACTTGAGTGCGACACATCGCAAATCGCCGTAACGATTGATTTTCCTGTCTGAACGTTGACGTCGGCAACACGCTGTAGGTCTTGAATAAGCCCTGTCAAATCAGCCTTTGTGTTCACGGTCAAAGATACAGAAACTTCACTTGTCGCAATCACGTCAATGCTGATATTCCACTTGAGGAACTGATTGAATATATGTGCCAAAAAGCCCGCAGCACCGAGCATTCGCGTTGACACGATATCGATGAGCGTCACGTGTTTTACGCATGTGATTGCTGTGACGCGAGGGCGCTCTCCTGTGTGCTTCTCGACGATAATCGAGCCAGGAGAATCAATGTTGTAGCTGTTTTTCACGCGAACAGGAACGCCTGCTTTTCGGCAAGGAACCATGCTTCGCGGGTGCAAAACTTGAGCGCCGAACATTGCAAGCTCCTGCGCCTCTTCATATGTGGCTTCGCTGACAGTCCGCGCTTTCGGACAAACGCGAGGGTCCGTCGTCATGATGCCGTCAACGTCTTTCCATGTCTGGATTTCGTCAGCACCAAGAGCCGCTCCGAGCATTGTTGCGGTCAAATCGCTTCCGCCCCGTCCGAGCGTTGTAATCGTTCCGTTTTTGTCTTTCGCAATAAAGCCTGTGACTATCGGAATTGCTTTCTCTGTGCCGTCCTTGTATGCCGAAAGAGCGCGCGGGATATTGTCCCAGACTTCGTCCAAAAGCTCTGCCTGCATAAAATTGCTGTCGCTCACGAAACCGACGTCCCACGCATCAAAAAACGACGAGGCAACGCCTTTTGAGTTAAGATATGCCGCCATCATTCTGACGCTCATTCGCTCTCCAAAACTTACAAGATAATCGCGAGTTCTCTTTGTCAGTTCACGGAGCATTGAGATACCGGTCAAAAGCGTTTTCAGCTCGCCAAGAAGTTCCGAAATTGCAGGAACTTCGATTTCAAGAGCCTTTGCTGTCTCATAGTGAAGATTTTCGATTTTTGCAATATCAACCTTGCCGCGAACAGCATCTTCTGCTGCGTCGAGCAAATGGTCAGTTGTGTCGCCCATCGCAGAAAGAACAACAAGAGGGCGACTTTCTTTGTATGCGCTGATAATCGAAGCAACATGCCTGATTCGCTCGGCATTTGCCACCGATGAACCGCCGAATTTCATAACAATCATAATCTCTTATCCTTACTCACAAAAATTTATGCAATAAATATAGCAATTTTTGCATATTTATGCAACTAAGGATTGACCGCCATCCAACATTCAATACCGTGCACGATATCTTCATCAACATCATGCTCAATGCGGCAGGCGTTTTCTTCCGCCTGGTCAAACGAGACGCCTGTGATTTTCTGCAAGAACTTCGTCAAAAGAACGTGTCTTCCGTAAATCATCTTCGCTTTCTCAAGTCCTGATTGTGTCAAAACAAGCTCGCCTGTCTCCGAAAACTCAACGAACCCGCCTTCTCGCAAAATGCCCATTGCACGGCTGACACTCGGCTTTGACACATTTAATTTTCGAGCCACATCGATGGAGCGCGCAGACCCGTTCTGCTCCTGTATCATCAAAATTGCCTCAAGATAATCTTCTCCTGATTCGTACATCATTTACCTCTATTTTTTTCTAAGATTTATAAGCAAAAAACATTGCCTTTTTTTTATTATAGCATATTTTTTGAGCATTTTTATTGTGATTCTGCAAGTATTTTTTTCACCTTCGTCTTTTTATATCAAGGAAATTCGTTCTCCTAACTTGGAAATTCTTCCTCCTACTTAGGAAATTCTATTTCCAACTTTGGAAATCTCTTCTCCAAGATAGGAAATTATATCTCCAATCTTGGAAACCTCATTTCCGACTTTGGAAACTCTTCCTCCTTTTTGGGAAATTGTATTTCCGAACTTGGAAATCATTTTTCCAAGATAATATATTGTCATGCTGAACTCGTTTCAGCATCTGCAATAATCCGAATAAAGTTTGAAAATGACATTTTTCAAAAAAAAGAGCCAATCCGTAAAAACAGAAAGGCTCTTTTTTGGTGATTTATAAAATCGCTTAGGATTCCACTTCCATAATCAAATTATCGATAGACTTTCCGCCAGGAACCATAGGCAAAACCATCTCGTCTTTTGGAATTGCGCAGTCGATAATCGCAGGCTTTCCGCTCTCAAGAGCTTTGTCGAATGCAGCCTTGAAGTCCGCCTCTTTTGAAACACGGATACCGCTGATTCCGTAAGCCTCCGCGAGTTTCACAAAGTCAGGACCAAAGTCGAGCGTCGTCTGGCTGAATCGCTTTTCGTAGAAGAGGTTCTGCCACTGTCGCACCATTCCAAGAACGCCGTTATCAAGAATAATGATAATAATCGGAAGCTGATAGTGTCCGATTGTTGCAAGCTCGTTGCAGTTCATACGGAAAGAGCCGTCGCCCGCAAAATGCACAACGTGTTTTGTTGGGTTTCCCACCTGCGCGCCAATCGCTGCTCCAGTGCCGTAGCCCATTGTGCCAAGACCGCCAGAAGTGAGGAATGAGCGCGGAGTCGTGAACGGATAGAATTGCGCAATCCACATCTGATGCTGTCCGACTTCTGTTGTAACAATTTCGTTGCCGTCAATCTTTGAGTGAACATACTCGCAAATCGCTTTTGGGTGCAAATCTTCAAGTGCTGTGTACATCGGCGGAACGTTTTTCTTCCACTCGTTTACTTTGTCGTTCCACTCTGTCGCTTTTCGCTCGTTCACAAGCGGATTAAGCTCTTTCAACACCGCTTTCACGTCGCCAATGACAGAAGCATAAGTCTGAATGTTCTTGTTGATTTCAGCAGGGTCAATATCAATGTGAAGAACCTTGCTGTTTTTAGCAAAAGTCTTTGGATTTGAAATAACTCTGTCGCTAAAGCGCGCTCCGATTGCAATCAATAAATCGCTCTGACTTACAGCTGTGTTAGAAGCCTTTGTTCCGTGCATTCCAATCATACCAGTGCAAAGCGGGTGTGTTGATGCAATAGCCGTTTTTCCCATCAGAGAAACAGCTACAGGAATATTCGCCTTTTCTGCTAACTCCAAAAGCTCTTTCTCTGCTCCAGAAATCGACACGCCACCGCCGCAGTAAATCACAGGACGCTGTGCGCTGTTGATAAGCTCGGCAGCTGCTTTTATATCGTCTGATGAGAACTTGTTGTAGTTATCTTTTGTGAAAAGCTCTTTCTTTTCTGATTCGCTCAAAGGCGTAAACTCTGCAACTGCCGCCGTTATGTCCTTTGGAATATCGATAAGAACAGGACCAGGGCGACCAGAGTTTGCAATGCGGAATGCTTGGCGGATAATGTCTGCAAGCCTGTTTACATCGCGAACAATGAAGTTGTGCTTTGTGATTGGCATTGTAACGCCAGCAATATCGACCTCTTGAAATGAGTCTTTTCCGAGTAATGGTGTTCCTACGTTGCAAGTGATAGCGATGAGCGGAACAGAGTCCATATAAGCAGTCGCAATACCTGTAACAAGGTTTGTAGCTCCAGGTCCTGAAGTTGCGAACACTACTCCAGTCTTACCAGTAGAGCGAGCATAGCCGTCAGCAGCGTGTGAAGCTCCCTGCTCATGCGCGGTCAAAACGTGGCGGATACGAGCAGAGTTCTTGTAAAGCTCATCGTATATATTGAGAATAGCACCGCCGGGATAGCCGAATATCGTATCAACACCCTGCTCAATGAGTGTTTCTATAACAATCTGTGAACCGTTTAATTGCATTTTGAAAAATCCTTTACTGAAGTATTGCGCCTTGGTCTGCTGAAGAAACCAACTTTGCGTATCGGGCAAGATAACCAACTGTAACGTTTGGCTCGCGCGGCTTCCATTCAGCCTTTCCCTTTGCCAATTCCTCGTCGCTTACTTCAAGCGTAATCTTATAGGCGTTGATGTCAAGCGTAATCTTGTCGCCCTCTTTCACCAAGCCGATAGGACCGCCAACAGCAGCCTCAGGAGAGCAGTGTCCCAAAGACGCGCCGCGTGTTGCTCCAGAGAAACGACCGTCTGTAATGAGCGCCACATCTTTGTCCAAACCCTGACCCGCAAGAGCCGCAGTAACAGCGAGCATTTCGCGCATACCAGGTCCTCCCTTTGGTCCTTCGTAGCGGATAACAACAACATCGCCTTTGTGAATCTGCTGACTCTGAACAGCCTTCATTGCGTCTTCTTCGCAGTCGAATACACGAGCAGGTCCTGTGTGCTTCATCAGCTCCTTTGCGCAAGCAGAACGCTTGACGACTGTACCGTTTGGTGCAAGGTTTCCGAAAAGAATAGCAATACCGCCGTTATCTGAATATGGATTTTCAATCGGGCGCAAAATCTCAGGATTTCGGTTAACCACATTCTTGATGTTCTCAGCGATTGTCTTACCTGTTACAGTGATTAGGTCTGTTTTTATGAGCTTCTTTTTGTCAAGCTCTGCCAAAACAGCCTGCACACCGCCAGCGTCGTTGAGTTCACACATAAAGGTGTGTCCCGCAGGTGCGAGATGACAGAGGTTCGGAGTGCGGTCTGAAATCTCGTTAATCATATGAAGGTCAATCTTCACGCCAGCTTCGTGAGCAATAGCAGGAACGTGCAAAATCGTGTTGCTAGAACAGCCCAAAGCCATATCCGCAGTGAGAGCATTCTTGAAGTTGTCCTCTGTCATCATCTGACGGGCTGTAATTCCCTTTTCATAGAGCTTCATAACAGCCATACCCGCGTGCTTTGCGAGTGCAATACGTGCGCCCTGTACTGCAGGAATTGTGCCGTTTCCCGGAAGTCCTAAGCCCAAAACTTCGGTTAAGCAGTTCATAGAGTTAGCCGTGAACATACCCGAACACGCGCCACAGCCAGGACAAGCAGCCAT